>DUSS01000045.1 GCA_012842495.1 Candidatus Fermentithermobacillaceae bacterium | reverse complement strand
TGAGCTCCGCACATGAGACAGATGTACTCGACGATCCTAGGTGGTCTTTCCATCCCCGAGCCCCCTTAGAGGGTTTCGTTGGGCCTGACACAGCCTTTCATCTTACATTATTCTCACTCGGAGAGGTCATTTCCTCTTAGCTTCCGCGAAAAGATACTGAAGCTTTCGATGGAATAAGAATCCCTAGATTCGTCTTGTTTTTTCACTTTTGCACGAGCTCTACCAGAAGACCATGGACGCTCTTAGGATGGATGAAAGCGACCTTCGTACCATGAGCACCGGGTCTCGGCGTCTTGTCCACAAGAGTCAACCCGGCGCTTTCCGCCTTTCTAAGGTCGCTCTCGATGTCATCTACTTCAAAAGCTATGTGGTGAAACCCCTCTCCGCGGGATGACAGGAACTTCCCGATGGGGCTCTCCCCTTCAAGCGGCTGAAGGAGTTCAAGCCGCACCTCACCCACTTGCAGAAAGCCAACCTTCGCTTTCTGGGAAGGAACTTCCTCTTCTCCTCGAAGTGCGATGCCGAAAGCCCGAGCGAAGTCCTCCGCAGCTTGTTTCACATCGTTCACAGCTATCCCCAAGTGATCGATCTTCTTTATCACAGAAAACCACCTCCAATCTCCGGTACAACAGCCTCTAACCTCACCTTGACCACCAGGACGCTGCCATACCTCGCCGCACCCAGTCTCTTTCATGACGCCCAACCAACGGCGCCTGCAGCATTCTGCCCACCGAGCAGGTCGCCCGGGGTCTTAGAATACGGCCGCGGGATGGTAGGTACCGAACACGCCCCTGAGCACATCGCAGATCTCTCCGATGGTGGCATATGCTCTTACCGCTTCGATTATAGGGGGTATCAGATTCTCCTCCCCTTTTGCCGCCCTCTCTATCTCTTTTAGTGCCCTTTTCACAGCGGCGCCGTCCCTCCGCATCCTCAGAGCCCGGAGCCGCTTTAATTGGGACTCGGCCACGGCCGGATCCAGGCGCAATATCTCCCTGGGAGGCTCCTCTTTCTCAGTAAAAGCATTAACCCCTACTACAATACGTTCCTTTTTTTCCACGGCCTTTTGATACCGGTACGCGCTCTCCTGGATCTCGCGCTGCATAAAGCCGCACTCGATCGCGGCGACCGCTCCTCCCAGGTCGTCGATCTTCCGAATATAGTCTTCGGCAAGGGCCTCGAGTTCGTCGGTAAGTCGCTCCAGACAATAGCTCCCTCCGAGGGGATCGATGGTATCCGCGACACCCGTCTCAAAAGCGATTACCTGCTGGGTGCGGAGAGCGATCTTCACCGACTCTTCCGTGGGAAGGGACAGAGCTTCATCCCACGAGTTGGTATGAAGAGACTGGGTCCCTCCGAGGACGGCCGCAAGCGCTTCTATGGCCGTACGAACGACGTTTACGAAGGGTTGCTGCGCCGTAAGAGAAGAACCTGCCGTTTGGGTATGGAATCGGAGCATCCACGACCTCGGGCTTTTCGCCCCGAACCGCTCCTTCATAATCCTGGCCCAAAGTCTTCTGGCTGCCCGGAATTTGGCGATTTCCTCGAGGAAGTTCATCTGGCACGCGAAGAAGAAAGACAGTCGCCCCGCAAACGCGTCCACATCGAGCCCCCTCTTTATGGCCGCTTCGACGTAAGCGATGCCATCGGCCAGGGTAAAAGCCAGCTCTTGAGCTGCGGTAGCGCCCGCTTCTCTTATATGGTAACCGCTGACAGAAATCGTGTTCCAATTGGGGATCGCTTTCGAGCAGTATTCGAACACGTCGGTGACGAGGCGCATGGATGGCCCAGGTGGGAAAATGTACGTGCCTCTCGCCACGTATTCCTTCAATATATCGTTTTGGACCGTTCCCTCGAGTTTGTCCGGGCTCGTCCCTTGCTTTTCGCCTACCACCTGGTACATGGCCAAGAGTACGGCAGCGGGAGCGTTAATGGTCATGGAGGTAGAAACCTTATCCAAGGGGATACCCTGGAATATCAGTTCCATGTCTTCCAGGGAATCTACCGCCACCCCGACGCGCCCAATTTCTCCTTCGGCCAGGGGATGGTCCGAATCGTACCCCATTTGAGTCGGAAGGTCGAAGGCTACGCTCAAACCGGTCTGACCCTGGTCCAGCAGGAAACGAAACCGTTTATTGGTCTCTTCGGCTGTTCCGAAGCCGGCATACTGACGCATGGTCCAGAGCCTTCCCCGGTACATAGTGGGCTGGACTCCCCTGGTAAAGGGGTAGTCACCGGGAAAGCCGAGCTTGGTCAGGTAATCCCAGTCTCCGAGTTCGACCGGGGTAAACACCCGCTCCAGCTGGATACCCGAGTCCGTTTTGAACGAGGATTGTCTTTCAGGAAACTTGGAAACGACCCTCGCGAGGGTCGAACGCTCCCAGGAAGCTTTTGCGTTCTCCAGTTCCCTGTTTTTCTCTTGCGACAACTATGCACTCCCCCTTCGTTTCAGAGAAGGCCCATCCCCGAGAACTGGGGATGGGCCTAAGTATCTCGGGTGGCTTTGCCTTAGGAGAGCCAGCCCCTGAGCCTCATGGCGTCGGCCACTTTTTTGACGGCCACCAGGAACGCAGCTTCCCTCAGGGAAACTCCCTTTTCTTTGTGCATGGCATAGACTTCCTCGAAAGCTTTCACCATGATGTTCTCCAGACGGCTATCTACTTCCTCGGCCGTCCAGTAGAAGTTCATCAGGTTTTGCACCCACTCGAAATAGGACACGGTCACCCCACCGGCGGACGCCAGGATGTCCGGGAGAATCATGACCCCCTTCTTGTTCAGGATCTCATCGGCTTCTGGGGTGGTGGGCCCGTTGGCAGCTTCCCCAATTATTTTGGCCTTTACGTTCGGGGCGATCGACTGGGTTATCGTGTTCTCCAAAGCTGCCGGGATGAGTATGTCCACCGGAAGGGCGTAAAGCTCTTCGGTGGAAATATCACGAGAGCCGGGGAATCCTTTCACCGTGCCGTGCTCGGCTTTCCACTGGGAGACTGCCACCGGGTCCATTCCTTCGGGGTTGTAAGCACCACCCTTGGAGTCATTGCACGCCACCATCTTGGCGCCCATATCTTTCATGAAGAAGGCCGAATAAGACCCGGCGTTCCCGAAGCCGTTAACGGCGTAAGTAGCTTTTTTCAGATCGAGACCGATTTTCTTCGCAGCTTCGCGAATAACATAAGTGCAACCCCTCGCGGTTGCGGTATTGCGCCCAAGGGAACCTCCGAGCAATATGGGCTTTCCAGTCAGTAGCCCGGGGTTGGGGAATCCCTTCATTGCAGAAAACTCGTCCACCATCCACGCCATGATCTGTGCGTTGGTGTATACGTCCGGCGCCGGAATATCTTTAAGAGGACCTATGAAGTCGCCTAGAGCTCTGATGAAGCCGCGGGAAATCCTCTCCAGCTCCCTGGGCGAAAGTTCCTTGGGGTTGCACCTCACCGCCCCCTTACCCCCGCCATAGGGAAGACCTACTACGGAGCACTTAAACGTCATCCACATGGAGAGCGCTTTAACCTCGTCGAAGTTGGTGTTGGGATGGAACCTGAGTCCTCCTTTAGCCGGACCCAATGCGGTATTGTGCTGAGAGCGCCATCCTGTGAACACCTTAACCGTGCCATCGTCCATTTCCACCGGGAACGAAACCTCTATGGCCCTCTCCGGTTGCTTCAGGATATCGTAGGCCGCGGGTTCCAGCCCCAGCTGGTCACAAGCCCTTTTAATCTGACCCTGGACGATTTCAAAAGGATTTAACGTCTTCTCCGCCATTCTTTAGAAACCTCCCCCATAACTGCTCACAATCACTGCCTTCTTGAAAACGCGATCTACTTCTCTAACTCGCCCAAACCAGGCCTTTGGGCTCGTGCCCTTTCAGTCACCACCTCCCCCCGGCCAGCCATTTGCATTCCTACTTCGAAACCGTGACGAAGAGCTTTCCTGTTGAGATCCCATGTGCTCTTGGGCAGCCTTTCCATCACGGCTTCCTCGAGGACCTCAGGAGAAACCACGCCGGTGAAACCGGCGAGGATACCCAGACCAATCATATTGGCCACTATTTCCCTGCCCATCTCTCTGGCCCGTTCACTGATGGGGTAAGACTTGACCGTTCCATCCACGGGGGGAATTTCCTTTACGTAGGTGGAATCGGCGATCAGCACGCCTCCGGGAGCGAGGCCTTTCGCGTACGTCGAGCAGGCTTCCTGAGTCATCACCAGAAGGTACTGGGGCTTTGTAACCTCGGGATAGTCTACCTGAGAATCGGATATTATCACGTCACCCCGGGAGGATCCACCTCGCGACTCAGGACCGTAGGACTGAGTTTGAGCGACGTGCAGGTCGGTCCGGGAAGCGATGGCCTCCGCAAGGATTATAGACGCGCTGATGAGACCTTGGCCTCCCGCACCGGCCAGCCTGAATTCCTTCCTCACTTCGCGTCCCCCTCTTTCATCGCTTTCTCGATAACTTTCCGGTAACTTTCGCAGTACTCAGGGGCTTCTTCGTCTTTGAACACCCCTATGGGAAACTTCGAGCCCCTTTGGGTCGGGGGGATTTTCGCCCAATCATCTCGGGACACGGCGTTTTCCTTGTACCAGTTGAGCATCGCGAGGGCGTCCCGCATGTTGTTTCTCCGGCCGAAGTACGTGGGACACTGCGAGAACGCGTCTACGAAGGAAAACCCTTTGTGCTGAATCGCTTGCTTTATGACATTGGTGAGATGGCGAGCGTGGTAAGTAGTGCTGCGGGCTACGAAGGTACCCCCTGCGCCCATCACGAGCTCGCATAGATCGAAAGGACGCTCGACCATCCCGTAAGGTGCAGTTGAAGCAAAGCTCCCTAGCGGGGTAACCGGAGAGTACTGGCCTGAAGTCATTCCGTAAACGGTGTTGTTATAGCAAATGACGGTCAAGTCGATGTTTCTTCTGGCAGCGTGGATCAGGTGATTACCTCCAATGGCAGCTGCATCCCCGTCCCCGGTAATCACGATGACCTTAAGTTCGGGACGAGCTAGCTTCACCCCGGTCGCGAAGGCTATAGCCCGTCCATGGGTCGTATGCAGGGTATCGAAGTTCATGTAACCCGGGGCTCGCGACGAGCAGCCGATACCCGACACGATCGTCACTTTAACCGGGTCGAGCCCGAGTTCGTCGATTGCTCTCACTATCGCCTGGGTGACGATCCCGTGCCCGCACCCCGCGCACCAGATGTGAGGAAGCTTTTCCACCCTGAGGTACCTGGTTAGATCCGAACCCACGTTACCTCACCTCCTGAACCGCGCGGATGATATCGGCGGGTTCTATGAGTTTTCCGGCCACCCGGTTCACACCGATAACGGGAGCTCTGCCGTCGAGACATCTTCTCACTTCCCGGGCTAGTTGCCCGAGGTTCATCTCGGGAACTACGACCGCTTTAAGCTGTCGCGCTGCTATTCTTTGGATGAGATGCTCGGGGAAAGGCCACACTGTGATGAGGCGCAGAAGCCCGACTTTGACCCCCATAGCTCTCAGGTCTTTCACGGCTTTCTTCGCGGATCTGGCCGAACAACCGAAGGACACCACGAGTACATCCGCTTCTTCGGTGAAAAGCTCTTCAGCTTTACAAAGTTTTTCCCTTCGCGAAGATATTTTCGAGTTTATCCGCTTGATCTGGGGTTCACCGACGTTCGGGCTGTTCGTGGGAAAACCCTCCGGCCCGTGGGTGAGTCCTGTCACGTGAAATCTGAAGCCATCTCCGAACACTCCCAGCGGCGGAATGTCCCCGTCTTCACCTTCGCCCGGAGCGTAAGGTAGATACCGCGAACCGGGTGCCGGCTTCTTCCTATCCTTGATAACCAGGTCGCCTGGCTTCGGTAAAGTCACCTTTTCCCTGAGATGACCGACGACTTCATCCATGAGGAGAATTACCGGTGTCCTCAGCTCCTCGGAAATATTGAAAGCTTCCACCGTGAGAGAATAGACTTCTTCTACGTACGCCGGGCTTAAAGCTACGATTTCTTGATCCCCGTGCCTTCCCCACCGGGCTTGCATTAAATCGCCTTGAGCCGGTGAGGTAGGCATTCCCGTGGAAGGACCTACCCTCTGGACGTTTACGATCACGCACGGGATTTCCGCTTCCGCCGCAAAACCGATGTTCTCCTGCTTCAAAGAGAATCCCGGTCCGGACGTGGCTGTCATCGCTTTGAGGCCGGCCAGGGAAGCACCGCATACCGCGGCCATGCTGGCGATCTCATCTTCCATTTGTATAAAGGTGCCCCCTACCTGGGGAAGACGAACCGAGCACAGTTCAGCGATCTCGGTAGACGGCGTGATCGGATACCCGGCGAAAAACCTCATGCCGGCAGCTATCGCCCCTTCCACGCATGCCTCATTCCCCTGATAGAGCCTGGATCTTGACTCCGCCACCTTACTCACTCCTTTTCACAGCGATCGCGAAGTCGGGGCAGTGCATCTCGCATAAAAGACAGCCGGTACAATGCGCGATGTCCACTACGACTGGTCTCCCCTCGTCGTCGAGTTTCAAGACTCCCCTGGGACAAAATGCGACACAAAGACCGCATCGCTTGCACCACTTCGAGTTAATCTTCACGTCCCAGAGACGTGTTTTTCCTTCCAACCATCCCCACCCCCGTCCTATTTCTGTTTTTTCTTTCCAGGACCAATGATCGAAGGAAGTTTACCGAACCGGCGTCGGGTTTGTAGATGAACTCGATGACCTCGGTTCCCCTTCCTGCCAGAGCCTGGACCTCTTTCAATCTCCCCGGTGAAACGATGCACGCCCTTTTACCGCGCAGGGAGGCTCGCACCTCGTCGGGATCTCTGGAAGTAACCAGGGTTATGTCAAGCCCATCGATTCCGGCGTTTTCTACGGACTTGAGGACTCGCTCGCCAAAAGCTTCCGAAATGCAAACCAGGGCGACTCTGGCTCCTTTCGGGAGTCTCGCTATCCTCACGATGCTCTCGAGGACGGGATCCAGGGCGATTCCCACGATATCTTCGCTTCTGGATGACAGAAGCGACTTCACCTCATCCAGGTGAAAGAACGTGGTGACTATGAGGTCCGCGCCGGCGATGATCTCCGTCACTCGTTCACCGCCCGCGCGCAGGTCGTCTATCATGAGCGGTACCACGCTCACACCGGTGTCCAGTTGAAGCTCTTTGGAAAAATAGTCGAGCTGTTCCCGGTTGCATTCGATAAAAACTACCCGGAGGCGGGCCAGGATCTCCTTCTTCTCGCCAGCCCTCTTAGCGGCCATTTCCAGGTACTCGTCCAAGCTGATGCCGAGGGAAATGGCTTCTTCTATAGAAGAGTCGATGATTCGCTTGAGCCTTTCCCGCCTGTTCTCGATGCGGACTATATCGTCGGCTTCCGTGACGAAAGTCCCCTTCCCCTGCCTGGAAGTGATGAGTCCTTCCGCTTCCAGCTGGCGGTATGCCAAACTCACCGTGTTTCGGCTCACACCGAGCTTTTGAGCAAGGGCCCGTTCGGTGGGTAAACGCTGCCCCTTTCTTAACTGGCCACTGGCCACGAGCTTCTCCAGCCCTCGCTTAACCTGAATGTATATGGGAGGGCCTCCCCGACGTTCGATTTCCAGCGGCAAATCGATCGCAGGGTTCCGCAACGACCTTTCGCCTCCTTCCCGTCCCCTAAAGGCCAATCCAATTATAGCAATGGATCTATTCTTTGAGGCTAATTGAATTCCTCTTTTGGTCCAATTCGATCGCCGATAAATTCCCGGTGTTATGCGCTTACTTGGTTCATATAGTTCCTACACGTAAACGAAATCCGGGCGGTTGTCCGCCCGGATTGGATCATCTTCCGAGTCCAATTTAGAACCACCCATGGAACCTCGAATTACTGCTCTCTCAGTACCCCCTATTCTTTAAGCACCCGAGCTACCCTGGTCTTCCAGATCTCCACTTCGGTCTTCTCCGCGACCCGGACTTTTACCACATTGTCCTCAACCTTCGTGATCACTCCCACGAGGCCGCCTTCGCTCACGATCTTGTCACCGGGGTTGAGGTTCCTCAGCATCTCGGCCCGCCTGCGTTGCTCCTGCTGCTGTGGACGGATCGACAAGAAGTACATCATGACCAAGAGAAGCCCAATCCAGATGAAGAGGAAATACGAGGAACCGGTTGTTGTTTCCGCCACGGTTTTTCCCTCCTTAAGACATGAGTGTCTTGCCGGTATACCCTCTAATCCTTCGACACAGCCTCTCCGTACCCTTTTCTCGGGTAAACCCGGCGTATATCTTCTTTCACAGATTCCATACAACCTGACCGTATTCCATTTCTGATCTTTTCCATTAAACGAAAAAAGAAGCGGAGATTGTGGATGGTCAAAAGGGTCCTACCGAGCGCCTCATCTTCTTGCAAAAGGTGCCGGATGTACCCCCGGCTGAATTTAGAGCACGTATAACATGGACAACCTTCCTCCAGCGGCGACGAGTCGTTTCGGTGGACGGCGTTTTTGAGGTTTAAGGACCCGGCAAAAGTGTACGCCCTGCCGTGCCTTGCGTTTCTCGTCGGGAGTACGCAGTCGAACATGTCTATCCCGGCTGCGGCACCTTCTACGAGGTCGAGGGGATGGCCTACCCCCATGAGATATCTCGGGCGGTCCTCCGGAAGCATCGCAGCGGTCTCCCTCATGACCCGGTAAAACTCTTCGGCCGGCTCCCCTACGGAGAGCCCCCCCAGGGCATAGCCGGGGAAGTCCAGCCGGCAAAGCTCTCGGGCGCACCACTCCCTCAAATCGGTATACACCGATCCCTGCACTATTCCGAAGAGGGCCTGGTGGTCGGGGACCGCGATTTCCCTCGAGCGCCTAGCCCACAGTACCGTCCGGCGGGCCGCGTCCGCCGCCTGTTCCCTGGTGGCCGGATATTGGACCGGTTGGTCCAGACACATAATGATGTCCGCCCCTAGCGCCACCTGGGTTCTCACGCTTTGCTCCGGTGTGAATATGACGAGGCTTCCGTCTATGTGAGACCTGAACCGCACCGCCTCGTCCTCTATGCGAATAAGGCCTCCAAGGCTTATGATTTGAAAGCCGCCGCTATCGGTAAGAATAGCCCCAGGCCACCCCATGAACGAGTGAAGTCCGCCTAGAGCTTCGATCACCTCCGGCCCGGGTCTCAAATGAAGATGATAGGCATTGGACAGCAAGATCCTGACGCCCGTCTCCCAAACCTGGTCCGGGGTGAGGGACTTCACGGTTGCCTTGGTCCCGACCGGCATGAAAACCGGGGTCTCAATCTGCCCGTGCGGGGTATCAAGCCGCCCGGTTCTGGCCGGACCTCTTTTAGTCTCGATGGTAAATCGAAATTTACCCATTTCAGAACCCGTCCTCACAGGATCAGCATGGCATCACCGAAGGAGTAGAATCTGTATCTCTCCTTAACAGCTTCTCTGTAAGCTTTCAGGACGAGCTCCTTTCCTGCGAAAGCACAGACCAGCATGAGCAGGGTTGAACGAGGCAGATGAAAATTGGTGATGAGGCGGTCTACCACCTTGAATTCGTACCCGGGGTAAATATAAAGACGAGTTTCTTCCGCCTTCGGTCTCACTTTCCCATCTGGAGAAGCCGCCGTCTCTAGAGCTCTCACCACCGTCGTGCCGACGGCGACGACTTTCCCACCGCTTTCCCTCACCCGGTTGATGGTGCGCGCAGCTTCTTCGCTGATCTGAAAATACTCTTCGTGCATTGCGTGTTTTTCCACTTCCGTCTCTCTGACCGGCCGGAAAGTACCCAAGCCCACGTCGAGACGAATCTTCACCACGTGGACCCCCTTCGACTCGATTTGGCTCAAGAGTTCCGGAGTGAAGTGGAGACCCGCAGTGGGGGCAGCGGCGGACCCCGGAATTCTGGCGTAAACAGTCTGGTAACGTTCGGGATCTTGAATGGGCCTTTTTACGTACGGCGGCAAGGGAACGGTCCCCAGAGCTTCAAGGTTTTCTTGGAAATTGCCCTGGTAGCTCCATTTAATTATCCTTCCTCCGTAGGAGGTCCGGGCCAGGACCTCTCCTTCCATTCGACGGCCGTTTTTCTCCACTACTATACGGTCACCGGTCCGCACCTTCCGGCCGGGACGAACAAGACACTCCCACCTGTCGCCCTCCAAGTCTTTCAGGAGAAGTACCTCGGTCTTGCCGCCCGAAGACCTCCTTCCGAACAGCCTCGCCGGGATCACCCTGGTTTCGTTGACGACCAGGGCATCTCGAGAAGTCAAGTAATCCAGCACGTCCCGGAATACCCTGTGCCTCACCTCGCCGGTAGCCCTGTTCAGGACCAGAAGACGCGATTCATCCCGGCGTTCCAGAGGCTCTTGAGCTACGAGTTCGGGGGGCAGCTCGTAGTCGAATTCGTCTACGCGCACCTTAGGCCCTTACCTCCCCCTTGCCGCCAGCCACAACACCAGAGTCAGAACTATGCTTAAAAGCAGCGAACTGGCCAGGGGAAAATAGAATGTGAAGTTTCCCCGGCGTATCAAGATGTCTCCTGGCAGGCGACCAAGGGAGAAGAACCTGCCACTGAAAGTCAAAAACGCACCCAGCACCAGCAGGATTACCCCGAACACCATCAAAATCCGGCCGAAATCCGAAAACCCCAGCATGTGCACCCCTCTCTCATAGAGAAGTCCGGGAAGACGCGTCCGTCATAACGCGCTCTTCCAGGCTCCACCCGCATCCACAGTAATTCTGCATGTATATGTGCTTTCCTCTGGCAGCGCTTCGTCCTCGCCGGTAACCTACCCGGAAATCCCTGTATATAAACGAGACCCCGAACCTGTTCCCCAGGACTTCCCCGATCCGGCGGACATCTTCGTGCCTTTGATACGGGCTCACCAGCAACGTGGTGGAAAACCCATCGTATCTGCCGTCGGAAGCCGCCCGAGCTGTCTTCTCGAGTCTCATCAAATAGCACGCCTGGCAACGCCGGGGCCTTTCGAGCATGGCGACTCGCGATTCATAAGCCTCGTAGGGCGCGTCGTCATACACAACCGTCCAACCCTCTTCTTTCGCCAGCGATGCCAGAGCATCCCGGCGCTTAACCTTTTCCTCCAGGGGAAATACATTTGGATTGTAGAAAAACAGAGTCACCGAGAAACCCTCAGCTTCCAGCAGCGACGCAGGGAAAATTGCGCATGGTCCGCAACAGGTGTGAAGAAGTACTCTCATGCCTGGGGGAACAACCTCCCCTGAGCGGGTTGGGCCGGACTCGAACCCAAGTGCTTTAAGCCGAGCGGCGTAATCACTCGCCCTCTAGCTGTTCGCTCCAGGAACCCTATCTGAAGGAGATATGGTTCATACACGTATTCGATAGTCTCGGGATCTTCTGAAAGAGCAGCCGCGAGAGTGGACAGCCCCACCGGGCCACCTCCGTACTTGTATGCTATGGTTCGGAGTATTTCCTGGTCCAGCTTGTCGAGGCCCGCCTCATCGATCTCCAGTAAGTCCAGGGCCTCTCCCGCTACCTCCCTGGTGATCTTGCCGTCTTTTCTCACTTCTGCGTAATCTCTGACCCTTCTCAGGAGCCGGTTCGCCACCCTGGGAGTGCCGCGCGACCTCGAAGCTATTTCACGGGCGCCTTCTTCGTCCACCGGAATCCTCAAAATTCGGGACGAACGCAACACCACCTGTAGTAATTCGTCACAACTGTAGTACTCAAGCCTCAGGTTTATCCCGAATCTGTCCCTCAAAGGCGAGGTGAGAAGACCCTGCCTGGTGGTGGCGCCCACCAGGGTGAACCTGGGTATTTTTATCCTGTACGTTCGGGCGGAGGGTCCTTTCCCAGAAACCCAGTCGAAAACAAAGTCCTCCATCGCGGGATACAGAGCTTCTTCGCAGGTTCTGTTCAGCCTGTGGATCTCGTCGATGAACAGTATGTCCCTATCCTCGAGGGATGTGAGAATGGCCACGAGATCCCCCGCCCGCTCTATGGCGGGCCCCGAAGTCACCCTTATCCCCACACCGAGTTCATTGGCGATAACGTGGGCCAGGGTAGTCTTTCCCAAACCGGGGGGACCTGAGAGAAGCACGTGGTCCATAGGCTCTTTACGCATTCGAGCTGCCTCGATGTAAACGCCTAGATTTTCCTTGGCCCGGGCCTGTCCGATGTATTCGGTAAGAAAAGAGGGCCTGAGCGATTCCTCGAAACCCTCGTCCCCAGGGAGCTTTTGGGCTGAAGTTATCCTTTCCTCGAGAGTTCTCCTACCGTCGTCTGGCAATCTTCTTCAGCGCCTCCCTCAGGACCGCTTCCAGGTCCGAAGCTATGCCCTCCCGCTTGACCTCGTCGAGAACGGGACGAACCTCTTCTCGAGTATAGCCCAAAGCTACGAGACCCTCCAGCGCATCTTCCCACAGATCTCCCGGTTGACCCGTTCTAGGGGCATATCTTCCCTCAGCA
This sequence comes from Candidatus Fermentithermobacillaceae bacterium, assembly GCA_012842495.1. Lineage (GTDB taxonomy): Bacteria > Bacillota > Sulfobacillia > Fermentithermobacillales > DUSS01 > DUSS01. The sequence continues at coordinate 186,754 of DUSS01000045.1, read as the reverse complement.
GCTAATCCGATTTTGTCTCTGAGTTCCATCAGGATGCGAGAAGCAGTCTTCCTCCCCACTCCCGGGCACCTCGAGAGTGTCGCGTCGTCTTGGGAAAGCACCGCCTTGTAAAAGTCGGAGGGTTCGAGAAAAGCTGCCAGGCTGGAAGCTTGCTTCGGGCCTATCCCCCGAACGGTGAGGAGGAGATCGAATACCGTCCTTTGTTCCTCAGCTTCAAAACCGTAAAGATAAAGCCCGTCCTCGCGCAAAATGAGCCGGGTGAACACGTGGGCCTCCTGCCCCGGGCGGTAGGCACTGGCCCGGTCGGGACCCATGTTAACCTCGAACCCGACTCCGTTCACGTCGAGGACGATTTTTGATCCGCGGCTGGCAAGAACCGTCCCTCGAAGCTCGGATATCAAACGGATCAGCCTTCTTCCCTTTTAGACTCAGCCTTCAACCCCTTCGAGGTGAGCTTTAAAGGTCCTCTTCACCGAAGAAGCGATGGCGCACGCAAGCGCGTCAGCGGCATGGTCCGGTTCCGGCATGCGGTCAAGACCCAGGATCATCCGGGTCATCGCCTTCACCTGCTCCTTGGAAGCGTTTCCGTAACCGACCACGCTGGATTTCACCTCGACGGGGCTCAGCTCATCCAGCTCCATCCCGAAGGTGGCCGCCACCAGAAGCACAACACCTCTGGCTTGACCTACCTGGAACGCCGTCTTCGCATTGCGGGAGAAAAACACTTGCTCGACGGCCATGATCTCAGGACTCCATCTTGCGACGACATCTGTCGCCCTCCGGTAAATGCAAAGGAGCTTCTCAGGCAGGGAGATGCCCTTTTCTGTCATGATGCATCCGTAATCCAGACATGTGAGAGACTGGCCGGAAACCTCTATCATCCCGTAGCCGGTCCTGTCGGTACCCGGGTCGATACCCAATATTCTCACCAGCATCACCAGAAAGGGCTTCGACAGGACGCGCCGCACTTCCTTCGGGGATTTCAGCCGGTGCGCCGGGTACTTCTGTACAATCGCGCCAGGGCCGGCCGGTCAGCCCCGGGACGGGTCCGCGGCCTGACCTCTGCGCCGGCCAACAAACAACAAAGGTAGCAGCCTGTGGTCCAACGCCTTCGGCGATTGTCCCAGTCAGTCGATGATCCCTTCAAGGTAAAGTTTGACGGTGTGGTCCACTTCGCGGGGGTCACCTTCCACCAGAACCCCCGTTGTCAGGGCCTGCTTGGTACCGGGAGTCATCAGGCCCTCTTGCAGTTCAGGATAGCTCTTAAGAAGAAAACCCTCGACGGCTCTCTTCCCCCTGTACACGGCTACGACGCCGTCTTTGAGGGTTATCAGGCGGAAGCGGGAGTGCTCCGGGCAGTAATCGTTGACCACACGGAAAAAGCACTGCAGCCCTTCCCGGGCACCGGCAAGCTGCCAGACCGGGGCACCGGAAGCGGACAACACATCGATCTTGCCCCCTTCCAGTTCCCGTTCCTCCACCACAACGCAACCGCAGAGTAAGTAACGGGTTTCGAAGACCGCCCGGGCCGCCCGTTCAGGAGGAGCGTTTTCCCCCGCTCCAGACCTTCGCTTCGACACGAGAGCGTAACAGGTTATCGCGGCGAGAAAAGCTGTCACCAGCGCCAGCACGCCGATGGCCTTCCACGACACGCCGGGGAGAGACCGTTTCACAGTCCCCTCCTCCCCTCAGATGTCCTTGTCCACTCCAAGGGCGTAAACGCTCCTTGCGGACAATTTATCTTTCCACGAGGAGGGGGGAACTATTCACTCATTCGTCGCTCTTTGTGTTCTCAAGCACACTCTTTTCCATTTCTTCCTCAGGTATGTCGAAGTTGACGTACACCCTTGAGACGTCGTCGTGTTCCTCCAGAGCGTCCATCAATTTGAGCATCCGCTGAGCATCCTCGCCCGTAAGAAACACGGTCGTCTGCGGTACCATAGTCACCTCGGCGGTGGTCACCTTGGCGCCGGCCTTTTCCAGCGACTCCTTCACTTTTAGCAGATCGGCGGGCTCGGTGTACACCTCGAAACATTCCTTTTCCACCTTGAAGTCGATAGCGCCGGCGTCAACGGCTAGAGACAGGGCCTCGTCTTCGGACAACCCGGTCTTTTCCAGCGAAATATAGCCTCTTTGTTGAAACATCCACGCCACTGAACCGACTTCTCCAAGTTTGCCGCCGTGTTTAGAGAAGATATATCTCAGATCCGAAGTGGTCCTGTTCCGGTTATCCGTGGCGGCCTCCACGAGAACGGCGGTGCCACCGGGACCGTAACCTTCGTAAGTGACTTCCTCCAGGCTCCCGGCTTCGAGTTCACCGGTCCCCCGCTTTATGGCCCTGTTTATGCTATCCATCGCCACGTTAGCTTCTCTAGCTCTCTCGATGGCGACCTTCAGCCGGAGGTTGGCCTCGGGATTGCCTCCTCCGTGCCTCGCGGCGAGCATGATCTCCCTCAAAGCTTTGGATATGATATTGGACCTGACCGCGTCCATCTTTGCCTTATGCCTTTTGATATTAGCCCACTTGGAATGTCCTGACACCGTTCATCCCCCTCGACCGGAACCGGGCGTCGCGGGCATTTCCCTCTTATGAGCGCTCTTCCGGTGCATCTCTTCGACCCTTCTGACAACTTCGGGAGGCACCGGTTCGCCTCTAAGGTAGCCGTCGAGGTGCCTGTACTCGACGCCCATTTCCCCTTCATCGGTTTGCTCGGGCCACAGTCCCGCTGAAGGGACTCGTTCGACTATGTCTTCAGGCAGGTCGAAATATCTCGCCATATCCTTGACTTCCCGCTTCACGAGGTCGCCAAGGGGCAGGATGTCGACTCCTCCATCACCGTACTTGGTAAAGTACCCGACATAAATCTCAGAGCGGTTTCCGGTTCCCACAACCAGCCTGTTCAAGGCGTTTGCGTGGTAATACAGGGTGAGCATCCTGAGCCTTGGCTTGAGGTTGGCCCGGGCAACTTTCTGCCGTTCCAGGGAAGCTCTGTCCCACAGCTCCGACCCGCTCGAATCACCCGCATCGAAGGAGGCTACCAGGAGCTCGTAGGCAGGGGAAAGATTTATTACCCTGTACTCGCACCCGGCAAACCGGATAACCCTGAGGGCGTCTTCCACGTCCTTAGGGTTGGAATGGCAGGGTAGAACCAGGCCCAAGGTCTTTCCCGGCCACGCTCGGCAGGAGAGCATCAAAGTTACCGCCGAGTCCACGCCCCCGGAGACTCCCACCACGGCGCCGTCCGTCCCCGCTCTATTTCCGGCCTCCCTCATCCATTCCACAATCTCGCTGGCCTTTTTGGCGGCATCCACGAGAGACCCCTCCATTGCCCCAGGGGAAACCCCGTCCTAGGTCGGGCCACTCCTCCACCTCGTCTTAGGAGATCCTCGATCCGTCAGGCGGTCCGCCTGGCACAGACATTTCCCATTGGCAAAGACTCAGTCCTAGCAACAGAATACGCCGCGGACAGACGAGCTTCAACAAGAGTTTGCTCCATTCCGGCCCTGACATCATTTCCCCAGCTCCTGCGACGACCACGGGCTTGCTGGCAATGGCAAAGACAGGTACGTGTCGGGAACTTTCCCGGGGATGAGGACGGTCGCAAGCGGGACCTCCGCGGAGACCACCGTCGAAGAGGACACCAACGGTATGACCACCTTAATCGACACTTTCGCCGTGAGGAAAAGCGTATACTTGGTCTGGTTTATCCCTGCCACCTCAAAGCTGTCAGCGATCTTCGTGCTCACTACCCCGGCGGGTATGAGCGTCACGGGGAGCTTCGGTCCGGACGCCGCCAGTATCCGCGACCCGACCAACTGACCCAGCGGTACGTACACTTTGAACTCCCCGACTCTGGCCAGCCCCTCTTGAAGCGCGCGAAGGGATATAGCTTCTACCTCACCGAGATATGCAGAATTGACCCTTACGAACACGATTTCTCCCGACGCGCTGGTCACGAACTCGACGAGGTCTTTGCCCTGGAGGAGCGGTAGTACTTCGTTACGCACCGTATCGACGATGAGCCGGTTTGCGGCGCCGGAAGCTTCCGATTCGGCCAGCGTTACAACGGTAGGAACCACCGAGCGTTCTACAAACGCAAAGGCGAAGACGGCCGCTGCCAGAAACAAGAGCGGCCAAAAAAGACCTCTTCGCGGCGGTCGCCGTCTTACAAAACGCCGGCGGAACACAGGGCACTACTCCCTCAAAGGCAGGGCTTTTCATACTTATTCACCCAAGGCCCGAGGCGTGCTTCGGCGCCCGGTGCCGGCACGACGAAAGAACCGTCGGGCGGTCCTCTTTTTCGCAGCGGACAGGCCTATGACCGGTTGAAACTGACCCGGCAAGCTTTTCTCCTGCCGACCTGGACCAGCATGCCGTTTCTCACCGAGACGAAATCGGACTCGGAGGTTACCGTCTTCCCGTCGATCCTCACTCCACCTTGGGCGATCAAACGACGGCCTTCGCTGGAAGAGGGAACAAGACCCAGCAAAACTAAGAGCCGGGCTACTCCCACGCTTTCTCCGGGTTTGAGTTCTCCCGGCGTTACCACACTGATGTCGCTGGGGAGTTCCTTCTCCCTGAACACCCTAAGGAACTCCCTTTCGGCCCAGGACGCCTGCGACGAACCGTAAAACATCGCTACGATCCTTCGGGCAAGCGTCAGTTTGACATCCATGGGATGGGATTTACCTGCGGCGATGTCGCGCATAATTGCATCGACGACGCTGACGTCATCCCCAAGCACAAGCACAAAGTAGTCCTTCATTAGGGAGTCGGGCAACGACATAATCTTTCCGAACATTTCCCCCGGGCTATCCGTGACTCCGACGTAATTGCCGAGGCTTTTCGACATCTTGTTACGCCCGTCGAGGCCAACCAGAAGCGGCATCGTCATATTCACCTGCGGCTCCTGCCCGTACTCCTTTTGTATGTGGCGCCCCACCAGCAGGTTAAAGGTCTGGTCCGAGCCCCCGAGCTCGACGTCGGCCCCCAGGGCCACCGAATCATAAGCTTGGGCCAGGGAGTACAGAAACTCGTGAATGGCGATGGGATATCCTTGCGCGTATCTCTTTTGGAAGTCATCCCTCTCCAGCATGCGCGCCACCGTGAATTTGGAAGCCAGGTGTATTACCTGGTAAAAATCGAGCTTGGATAACCACTGAGAGTTGAAAACCGTGTGGGTTTTCTCAGGGTCCAAAATCACAGAAGCTTGCTTGCGATATGTTTCGGCGTTAGCTTCCACTTGCTCCCGGGACAGTTGGGGTCGGGTCTCCGACCGCCCGGAAGGATCTCCGATCATCCCGGTGAAATCGCCGATGACGAAGTAAATCTCATGACCGCACTCCTGAAACTCCCTGAGCTTTCTCATAACGACGACGTGGCCCAGGTGAAGGTCAGGAGCGCTGGGGTCGACCCCGAGTTTCACCTTGAGCGGCTTTCCCGCCGCGATCGACCGGTGGATCTTGGCGGAAAGCTCTTCTTTTGTCACAACCTCCAGGGCACCCCGGCAAAGCAAATCCATCTGCCGCCCTGTTTCACGGGCGATGTCTTCGTCTGTACGATTCAACCTGTCCACCCCCGCGTCTTATGCTCTTGATTATCGCATCGTCGGATGAGACTGTCTACCGCGGGAGTTACCTCTTCCAGTTAGTAACCTGCACGGAACCCTATCCTTGTCTCCCCCGGGAGTGCAGGCTGAACTGTCATCTACCGGGCAACCGCAAACAGCCGGGGACGGTGACGCAGTTCTCTGTAAATGACCACCATCGGGCGTCAGGACCGTCCAGTAGATACGTGACATACCGGTCTACGAGGCAAGGGTGATATAATAACTGCGAATCTCGACCTACCTGCATCGCTGACTGGGCCGCGGTCGTATTGTAGAGTGAACTCGTTCTGTTAGGTAACCTTGGGTGATACGGAGGTATGGCTTTTGCGGAGGACAAAGCGGAGAACTTCCAGACTGGACATAATCCTCTATGCGATATTGATCGTAGGCTTTACCGGAGCTCTTGCGGTAGGACTTTTCATTTTCGACGCGGTCAGAACGCTTCCCACTCTTTCGTCGCTGGAACCCAAACCCACTCAGGCATCCTACGTCTTCGACGCCAACGGCAATCTCTGGAGCGAATTGCGGTCGAGCGAGTACAGAATTCCCATCGACCTGGAGGATGTGCCCAAGTATGTGAGGGATGCCGTCGTAGCTCAAGAAGACCATAGGTTTTATACGCACAAAGGCTTCGATTTAAAAGCTATCTTCAGAGCACTTTACGTGAATCTAAGGAGCCAGTCCATACGGGAGGGCGGAAGTACCATATCTCAGCAGTTGGCGAAAACCGCCTTCCTGGAGCCCGCTAGAACCCTCAAGCGAAAGATCCAGGATGTGATCCTCGCGGTCAGGCTCGAACGGAGCTTCACCAAAGACGAGATCCTCGGCATGTACTTGAACCAGGTATTCTTCGGAAGAAACGCTTACGGTATCGAAGCTGCTGCCCGCATGTATTTTGGAAAATCCGCTTCCGAACTGTCGCTGGGAGAGGGAGCTTTCCTGGCAGCCCTCATCCGCGGTCCTTCGCTATACGATCCTGAGAAGCGACCGGATCAGTGCATCGCCGCTCGAAACGACGTTCTGGATAAAATGGTTGAATATGGATTCATATCCAGGGAAGAGGCCGAGCGCGCAAAAGCTGAACCGTTCCGGCCCATTCCCTACAAGGGCGGCATGGTGATACCCGAAGGCGCCTACTTCTTCGACTACGTGTTAAAGGAACTCCTCTCGCGGTATCCCGAGGAACAGGTATACGGGGGCGGTCTGAGAGTCTACACGACCTACGTTCCGGCCGCTCAGAAGGCGGTGGAAGAAGCTGTAGCGTCAGTACTCGATCCCGTGTTTCCAATCAAGGAAGGCCAGGACCACGTTGAGGCGGCCGCAATCGTAATGGATCCAAGAACCGGTCACATCCTGGCCATGGTCGGAGGAAGAGAGCATAAAGGAATGCTCTCCTGGAACCGGGCGGTGGACACAACAAGGCAGCCAGGCTCCGCTATCAAGCCGCTGGCGGTATACGTTCCTGCTCTCGAAATGGGCATGAGCCCGGCTACGGTGGTGGATGACTCTCCGTACACCTGGAAAGATCCCTACACAGGCGAAGAGTTTTCTCCCCAAAACTACGGAGGTACCTTTAGAGGCCTGATTACTATCCGGGACGCCGTCAGGGAATCCGTGAACGTTGTAGCCTTCAAGGTGCTTGAGCAGATCACGCCCAAGATCGGGGTCGAGTCTTGCGAAAGGCTGGGCATTACTACACTAGATAAGGATTCATCCGACGACGGCAAGACCGATTACACTATGGTCCTATCCCTCGGAGGGCTCACCCGGGGTGTGCGTGTCATCGAGATGGCCGAAGCTTATAGCGCCCTGGCTAATAGGGGCATAAAGGTGGAGCCGGTGGCGATTCTGAGGGTTGAGGACAAGGAAGGTAACGTGCTGGAAGAAACTCAACCCAAACGAAACATTGTCATGTCCGAGCAGGTCGCGTACCTCATGACCAGCATGCTCAGGGACGTCATTACGAAACCCGGTGGGACAGGCCAGCTTGCCAACATTGGCAGGCCCTGCGCGGGAAAAACCGGGACGACTTCGAGCTATACAGATGCCTGGTTCTGCGGCTATACGCCGGATATGGTAGGAGTCGTTTGGATGGGTTTCGATCAGGACAAGAATATGTCCCAATGGAAAGTCACGGGCGGAAGTTACCCGGCGATGATCTGGAACCGCATGATGAAGCAAATACTCAAGGACGTACCTCCCTCCGATTTTCCAGTTCCCGCGAACATCGTATCTTCAAAATTCTGCAAGAAATCAGGGCTTTTACCAGGCCCGTTCTGTCCACCTTCGGATATAGGCGAAGACCTCTTTATCAAGGGACGGGAGCCGACTCAATTCTGCACATACCACACGGCTCTCGGTGAGCCACCGGTCACCCAACCACCGTCGTCGTCCGGTCCCTAGTCAGCATAAGAAGGCGATGCTCACTCCTTCAGGGCGACCACCGTGACCCCGTGACCCCCTTCGGCGAGCTCGCCGCTCCGGAACTCCTTTACGTGAGGGTGGTTCTGGAGGAAGTCTACTACTGCCTTCCTGAGGGCTCCCGTACCCTTCCCGTGGATTATCCGCGCGGTCTTAAGACCGGCGAGATAGGCGTCGTCCAGGTATTTGTCCAGGAGCTCCAGGGCTTCGGACGCCCGAACACCCCTGAGGTCTATCTCCGACCGGACTTGTACCGCTTTACTCGCAGCCACGTTTGGAAGAGAAAGCTTTGCCCGCGGATGCCTCGATTCCGCTTCCGTGAACCTCTTCTCGCCGGGTCCGCAGAGAGCCGCGAGATCCCCCGCTTTCACCCGCACTGCAACGGAGCCTACCTGGACGAGGGCCGTCCCGTCCTCGCCCGGAGTTTGCAGAACCCGACCGGGCTCGGTAAACCCCCTAACCCGCACAGAGGTTCCCGGCGTGATTTCTTCGGGCGGTATAGGAGTGAATCCAAGTTCGGCCGTTTCGGGCATCTCTTCACCCACACTCCGGCGCAACGCGTCGAGTTCTTCCCGTACCTTTGCTATAAGCGCTTCTCTGTCCGGCGCGTGGGATGCTTTTCTGATTTCCTTCACGAGTCTCTCCGTTTCAACCGTGACCCTTCTCACGATTTCCTGGGCCTCCCGCCTGGCCGCGGCGAGGATCTCCTTTCTCTCCCCCTCCGTGGTTTTGACCATTGTCTCCATCTCTGCCCGAAGCCTTTCGTACCGGGATACTTCCTCTCTCAGCTTTAAAAGCTCCCCTTCAACCTCGCGATTCTTTTCCTCCATTTCGCGAACCATGTCCTCGAGGCGCACGAGATCCCGCGGCATGAGATCCCGCGCCTCCCGGACGATCTCAGGTGGGAGGCCTATTTTCAACGCCACATCCAGCCCGTTGGACCGTCCAGGCCGCCCCACCACAAGCTTGTAGGTGGGTACCGTGTTGACAGAATCCCATTCCATACATGCGTTTTCCATCCCGGGGGTTTCGTACGCGAGGGTCTTTATTTCGGAATAGTGAGTGCTGATCACGACCAGGGCCCCAGAGTTATGGAGTCGTCTCAAAACTGCCAGACCTAAAGCCGCACCCTCTTTCGGGTCCGTCCCGGCGCCCAGCTCATCAATAAGGACCAGTTTTCCAGGCCCTGCTTCCTGCAATATGGCGATGATGTTTTTAATATGAGCTGAGAAAGTACTCAAGTTCTCCTGAATGGATTGCTCGTCTCCGATATCCACCAGGATATCCGAGAAGTCCCCCACAACGGTTCCTTCCGCAGCCGGGACCGGAAATCCGGACAAGGCGAGGGCCGTAAGAAGACCAATTGTCTTCAGGGCGACGGTTTTGCCACCCATATTGGGGCCGGTTATTACGAGCGTCCGCGGAGCTTCTCCCGACTGTTCCAGAGCCACGTCCAAAGGAACGGGATTTCCCCTTAGCAGGGGATGTCTGGCTTTCTTGAGAACGAGGTCGTGACCATCCCTGAGCTCGGGCAACACCCCTCGCCATTTGGCCATCAAGCTCGCCCTTGCGAAGGCGAAATCTAGTTCGCCCAGAGCAGTTGCGGCCTCCCTCAATCGCGGAACAGCTCGAATAGCTGATGTAGCTTCCCTCAAAATCCGTTCGATTTCATCCCGTTCCGAGAGCTCCAGTTTTCTGAGTTCGTTCCACATCTCCACGATAACCAAAGGCTCTATGAACACCGTCTGCCCGGACCCGGACTGATCGTGAATGACCCCCGGGACGCGCGATGCGTACTCCTGCTTAACCGGGAGAACGTATCTTCCCGAACGTAAGTTCACAACAGGTTCTTGAAGATAAGGAGCCATCTGAGGAGATCTGCACAGGGACTCAAGGCGTGCCCTCATGTCATCAAGATGTCTTTTTATCTCCCGGCGAATCTTCCTCAGCAGATCCGAGGCGGAATCCTTTATCTCCCCCTCGGGTGTCACGGTCCGCTCGAGGAGTTCAACGATCCCCTTTACCGGGGGAATCTTCTTACCGAGGGAATGGAGTTCGGGATATTCACCGGCATCGAATCGGGAAAGCCACGATCGCACCGAGTCCATGACGGAAAAGACCCTTAACATGAGGGAAAGCTCAGCGGAGCTCAGGACGGCACCGGCATCGATCTTTTCCAGGGCCGGTCTCGGGTCTCCGGCACCGGATAAGGAGGGTAACGGTGCACTTGCCGAAGCCTTGTGAACCTCCAGCACGGAACGCTGACGAGCTCTTGCTTCCCGGGCGGTGCAAGGGTACGCGGACATGGCCAGGTCTCTCCCCATGGGGGTGAGAGTCTCCTGGGCCAACAGTTTTTGTATCTCATGAAAGTCCAGTATTTCCAAGGCTTTGCGATTCATCAGTCGAAGTCTCCTCTTTCTCCCTAAAACGGTCGAGGCCCGGAGGTCTCCCCATCTTACGACCCGCTCCTGTCCTGAGCGGAGTGGTTTCGGGTTTAGATGGGACCGGCTGCGTTGTCCGCGCCGTACCTGTCCATTGGACGCGCACGCCGCCTCATCAGGGATAACGCTTCTCAAGGATCGACCTGATTTCCCCTATGGTCTGCTCCCGAAGCCCCGCCTTGTACAACTTGCGGAGCTCGCTCCGGGCCCTGTAAATGATTTGCCTTCTTTCAGCTTCCTCCTGAGCAGGGTGACTTTGCATGAATTCCTGGAGGAAACGGTGAGCCCCCTTCGGACGTTCGATGAACCTGCCGATTTCCTCCCCCGCCTCGTCGAAAAACACGAATACGGGAATGACCCTCTTCCCTTCGGTGAGGTACTGGTCCATGATATCGAGATTTTCGTCCCGGGGGAAGATTCGGAGCTCGAAAACCGGGTATAGGTGGGCCAGCTTCGCCACGATGGGCACGTTCTCCACGCAGTCGCCGCACCAGTCCTCGGACAAAGCCAGAACCCGGATTGCGGCCGGCTCAAGCTTGCGGCACAGTCCTTCGAAATACTGGGCAGAAGCCTGTCCGGGCTCTGTTTCGTTGAAGTTTTCCCGCATAGTGGGCACGTTCATAGAAGAATGGGTTAAATACTGTTCGAAGGATAATCCCTCTTGAAACCGTTGGGGAATCAAACAGCTTCACCTCCGAGGCTTTAAGTTCGACCCCGGAGCTTCCGTGTCCTCGTGAAATCGCGCGAAAGGTCCCTGTACTGCACGACAAGCCGGTCGTGCATTTGCTGTCGCACCGTATCTACCCGGGATAACGTCATGAGATCCATATCCCTCGGCGTCACGGGCTGAGCTTCTTTCTTCTTGATCACGCTCACTTCCCCAGTGGGTTCCAGCACTGCCAGGGCCACGTCTTCCACCCTATCGGCGCCTTGCTGTCTCAACACTATGTGCAGGTCCGCAAGGGAAACCCGCTCCCTCTTTAAGTTTTCATGGAGGATTTGCCCGTTCATTATGAGGGGGGTCGACATACCCTGCGTCACCTTCTCCGCCTCTCGCCAGTGCATATTGATGACGCTGAGTATGTACTGAAGCCCGGACATAACTATTATCGGCACTATGCCCTTGATCGGATGGATCGATGGCTCCTCTAGAGGAAGAGCGGCAACCGAGCCCATGATGATTATGACTACCAGGTCGAACGGAGCGAGCTGTCCTATCGACCGTTTCCCCATAAACCTCACGGCTACCAGCGCGAGAAGATACATGACGATAGACCGCATGACCATTAAAGGTATGTCCTTGAGTACTTCCAACCCAAAAGCGTCCTTCCTTCGTACTAAACTAGACCACGGCCTTTCCTGAGCTTCTAACGACTAGTATTGCCTTCGAGTGCGTGGGCAATTTCTTCGGCGAGTCCATCGTCGATCAGGTTGCCGGAAAAGTAGCTGGAAAGTACCCCGGCAAGTTCCTCAAGACATTTGTAGCGGGTAAAGAGATCGTCAAGACCAGCATCCGCGGCTACCCCCTCTACCCCGGCGTCCTGAGGCGAAAGGGGAATACCGGTTAAATCGAGGATTTTCAGGAGGTGGGATCTTTCCTCTCTCGTGAACCCGCTTTCCAGCGTGAAAATGGGCAGATCCTCAATCCTCGCAGGTATCAGGCCTAGAGCGCGCGCCCCCCACCGGCCGTAGTTCTGGGCGAGGAGCTTACCAAGTTCCGCCGACGCTTTAAGCTTCGGTTCGGCGCCACTAAGGATCAGGTAGCCCGGCACAGTAAACCCGAAGCCAGTATCTCCCTTTTCGAAAATCAGGGGAACAAGCACGGGCTCCCCAGAACTTCCGGGCTCTGAGGAAATTCTGAGCCACTTAAAAATGTAAGGGGTCACCCCGTAAATGCCCTGAATGTCCCCGCGCTTGAAGCGCTGAAGACAAAACTCCTGTTCGGATTCGGAAACGTTCATCTTTATCCACGACACAAAGGAGGCGATTTCCCGGGGAGCCCGGTGCCGGCCCGAAAGCTCGTGGGTCGCGATCTGCATGAACGCCTCGGAAGTGGGAAGCACTCCCAGGGATCGTAGTAGACCGTTTAGGGTCGATGGATCGGTTCGGAAGTCGCCGGGCTCCCCTTGTTGCGAATTCAAAACGTCTTTCCGCGCGGCTATGCCGAACCACAGAATCGCAGAAGGAATCCCCATGATCCGCCCGCCCCGGGTCCACGCGGCTAAAGCCGTTTCCTGATACTGCCCTGCATCTAAAATACCGGCCAAGTCCCTTTCCAGCCCCGTCAGGCAGGGAAACTCGCCGCTGAACAGTACGTCCGGAAGTTTGGATTCCTCCCTGGCTTTCAGGAGAGCATCCGGAAGCTCCCACCTGCTTACGAATACGAGCTTAACCCGTATGCCCGTCTTCTGTTGGAATTGTTCACATACCCTTTGAACTTCCTCTTCGTACGGCCTGGACCCTGGAAAGTGCGGCTGCTTCATTTCCCATACCACGATCTCCTGTCCTGGAGGCAGAACCGGGACCTGCCCCTCTGACTTCTGCGGCATCTGCCTGGCACACCCAGGGCATATCAAAATAAGGAGGTTCACTGCCAGAAGGACGGCGAGACCGAAACGGGGCCCGCGGTTCCTTCCGGAACTGACCAGGAAGTTCACCGCCTTCACACCCCCCTCCCAAAGCACCCCTCGTGCGGCCCTGCTTTCTAGTTTTCGACTCCGATAAGCACGTAGAGGTCCCCGTCGGCCCCGCCTCCCCAACTCAGCCCGAAAAGAGACCTTACATCCCTAACCTGCGCCTCTGTCATGGGCCCGTACCGCCCGTCCAGTGGTCCGGCATCGAAGCCGAATTCCCTTAAAGCTTCCTGCAGCCTTACGACTTCTGGCCCTACGGATCCCGGATGCAGAGGCCCTTCAAAACGTAACGGCGGGCGGAAGCCGACTATCTTGACCCTGGTACCAATGGGAATTATGTCGAAGATCTCTTCGATGTGCTCGTTAAACATCCGGACGCAACCTAAACTCGCATAGCTCCCTATCGACCAGGGCCTGTTGGTCCCGTGGATGCCATATCCTCCCCAGGGAACATCCAAAGCCATCCACCTGGTCCCATAAGCCCCACCCGTCTCATAACCCTTGTCCACCACTTTCCACTCGCCCACCGGTGTCATCGAATTCCACCTTCCTACGGCCACCGGGTACGTTTTCCAGGGTTGACCGTCGATGAGCACGGTAAGTTCAAGCCTTTCGGTGTCGATGTACAGGCTGATTTCGCCCTCGCGAAAGGGTGCCCTTGCCTGAACAGGGGGAGCTTTGATCCCCGCGGCCAAAGCTTTCCAGGTATTGCGGTCCACAACCCCCGTGGGATCGAGCCAGTTCCTCCTTTGAAACTCTTTCACCGAGGAAACGCAGAGGGAATCGTACACTTCATCGATAGGTCCTGAGTAAAAGTTCAGGTCCCTGAGACGGATCTTCAGTTCGAGCACGTCGTGACGAACCATTGGCGGTTTCGACGGGACCAGAGGTTCGTCCGTTTCATGCACCGCCAGGTAGTCCGGGACCTTCCGGGGTAGGCCCGACGCTCCCAGGATTGCCCAGATACTAAACATGAGGCTTATCACGAGCGCAACCTTCAAAGTCTTATAGCGGGATATGGGGTACAACCCTTTGCAGAACGTCGGAAGCAGAAAACCTCTCGTCCGCCTCATCGCGCCCGTCCTCCAGATACTGGAATGTCCCGCCACGGCGCTCTGAAGGCTCTTGGGCCGGGCACCGTGCGGGAATGCTCGCGCGACTCCACCCGGATTCCAGTGAACCAATCCGTACCGGGCAGGTCCGAGAGAAATCTATGAACGGCGAGGATCAGGTATTCCGAGGAAGACGCCGTGCTAATTCATAAGAGTTTCCCGCTACAGGCTGCCGGTCGAGCCGACAATGCCATTACGTATCCCACGGGGCTTCGACGACGGGGCCGGAAGCATCGGCGCAGACACAGGTAAGGTGAGTGTGAGGCACATCGGGCATCAAGGCCGTCCCAGCCCGCGAAGTTGAGGGAACCCGGTCAGCTTTTGAGGGGAAACCATTCGCTCAAAGGTCTTGAGTTGATCACTGCATCGGGGGGGAGGCCGGCTCTTCTGAAACACGCATCCACCCCGTAGCGCATATCCGAAAGCCCCCGAACCGAATGGGCGTCCGTGGCAACCACCAGCTTGACCCCAGCTTTCCAGGCCAGCCGCACAGCTTCCTCGTCCAGATCCAGCCGGTCGGGGGAAGCGTTTACTTCGAGGCAAGTTCCCGTCTTGCTGCATATCTCAAGAAGCGGCTGGATGTCGACGATAGCCGGCGGCCTCCTCCCCATTTTCCGGCCGGTTGGATGCCCGATGACGTGCACGAAGGGATTAGAGGCCGCCTCTTTGAGCCTTTCGAGATAGACGTCGGGTGGCTCAAACCCCTGGTGAATCGAAGCTATTACCAACTCGACCTGCCTGAGCTCCTCTTCGGGCAAGCTCAAGCTGCCGTCCTTTAAAATGTCCACCTCGACTCCCCTGATCAGCGAAATATCGGGGAAAAGGCAACTTGTGCGGGCTATTTCCTCCGCCTGGAGACGGATCCGGACGGAGTCAAGTCCCTGAATAAACGAAATCCTCGTAGCGTGGTCGGTGATGGCAACGTACTCGTAACCGAGACGCCGGCACTCCCCGACGGCTTCCTCTATGCTCATCACCCCGTCGCTCCAGGTCGTATGGACATGCAGGTCTCCACGGATGTCAGATATAGAAACCAGCTTGAATCCCCGGTCCTCCACTTCCCTCCACATCTCCGGGCGGTGCCTGATTTCAGGAGGTACGGGGCGAAGACCTGCAATGGTGAACAGAGTCGCCTCATCAGGGACCGGAAGAACCTCGGTGCCATTGCCTTTTTTTAGCCCACCGCGGACGACGGCACACCCACTCTCCGCCAGAACGTCCTTGACGTGGGAAACGTATCCCTCTTCTCCAGTTAGGATCAGCGTCCATAGCCCGAACTCCTCCGGGGGACAAAAGGAGACCTCCATTTTCAAACCTGGACCCAAGGACCGGCCCCGAATGAGCCCGTCATTATCCCTTTGCCATTCCAGCCTCACACCGAGGACCTCTTCCACGCGGGGTAAACACCGATCCCGTAGTTCTCCGGAGCAAGCGGGTTTTTCACCACCGTTCACGCACAGGAGCAGCTCCAGCCGGGACACAACGGGCGTCCTTCGCCTCACCTCACCCACCATTTCGCAGCGAAATCCCTCCGCCCGCAGGCGGGAGACTAACTCTTCTCCCAGAGGAAGGGCGATGCCCAGAAGGGTCTTGCCCAAATACTTCTTAACCTCCGCAACGCCTTTCGAAATGAGCTCCACCCTCTTCGGCCCGAGTCCCGGCAGATTATGGAGGGAACCCCGGGTAAGCCCCTCCTCCAACCCGGCAAGGCTCACGATACCGAGATCGCGAAACAGCATGTGCGCGGTCTTGGGACCGATACCTGGCACCATGAGGAGTTCGAGGACGCTCTCGGGGACTTCGGTTTTGAGCTTCTCGAGAAAGCTTGATCTCCCGGTCCTGACCATTTCCTCGATCTTCGGAGCGAGGTTTTTGCCTATCCCCGGTATATCCAAAAGGCCCCCCTCAGCCACGATCTCGGAAAGAGGGCGATTGAGGTACTCGATGCTGTCGGCGGCCTTTTCGTAGGACCGGACTTTGAACGGGTCTTCGCCCTTCACCGCCAAAAGCGCCGAGATCTCCCGCAACATGCTGGCGACGGTCAAGTTGTCCATGCCATGGGCTCCCATACACCACTACCGTAACGTAACGTTTAGTTCCTGCTCAAGTTTCTTGACGATCATCTCGATTTCCGAAGTTACCTCGTCGTCAGTCAGGGTCCTGTCCGGTGCCCCGAAGGTCATGGAAAACGCGATGCTCTTCTTACCGGCAGGAACGGGAGATCCTTTCCAGAGGTCGAATACTCTGAAGCCCACCAGGTGCTTGGCCTCCCTTTTCACCAGACGCTCGATTGCACCCACTTCCAGTTCCTCGGGTGCAATGACCGCCAAATCCCGCTCGACTCTGGGGAATCTCGGAACGGGCTGGTATCGCGGTTCCCGCGACATGGCCCTTAGAGCTTCCACGTCGAGCCACGCGAGAGCGGTCCTCCGGTCCAGGTCATACTTTTCGAGGACCACGGGATGTATTTCTCCCGTTTCTCCTAAGGTCACGCCATTTGATAATACCTTGCAGGACTTTCCGGGATGGAAAGGCATGCCGGCACGTTTTTCCACCACGACATCCTCAACCCCGAGGCCGCCCAAAAGCGACTGGACAAGGCCCTTCATGTAGTAAAAGTCAGCTTCGAGGGGAAGCGCATTCCACGTTTTAGGCGCGAGAGTGCCACTCGCCGCGATGGCGAGTTGAAGCTTCTCTAAGGGCAGCTCCTCTTTGGAAGGAAAGAACACCGTCCCGATCTCCCAAATGATCGCCCCCGCAGCCTTATACCGTTTGTTGGTTTCCAGGCCTTTCAGCAAGCCAGGCAACAGGCTGGTCCTCAACAAGGATTCATCCGAAGTGAGGGGGTTTTCCAGCTTCACCGGGTTCGCGCGAGGATCGTCTGCCTCCCATCCCATAGCGGCGATGTCGTCGGGGCCGCACAGGGAATTGGTCATCACCTCGCTCCCTCCCAGAGAGCGAAGGAGGTCCCGGACGCGTTCTTTATAGATGACCCCGGCAGGGACTTTGGGTGAAACCGTCACCTTCAAAGGCTGCCCCTGGAAATTCCCGTAACCGAGATGTCTCGCTACTTCCTCGACCAGATCCACCTGTCCGGCGACGTCCACCCTCCGGGGAGGGATTGAGACTTCGAGGCCGTCCCCCTTATCCAGGACGGAAAACCCGAGCCGCCTCAAGGCACCTGCAACCCGGTCCTTTTCGATGCTCTTGCCGAGGACTTTTTCGAGATAGCCTAAGTCCAGCATGCTCTTCCTTCGAGGTGGCTTGGCGGCCCGAGCTTGTGACCAGCCGGGCACCGGTTTACCGCCCGAGACCCGCGTGATAAGCTCGGCAGCCCGTTCGACGCAAGCTACCTGCGCCGTGGGGTCTACACCCTTTTCAAACCGGATCTCAGCTTCGGTCCGCAGCCCCAAGCGCACCGAGGTCGCCCTTACGCTCTTTGGGTTGAACCAGGCCGATTCCAGAAACACGTTGCGCGTGGCCTCCGAAACCTCCGTTTCCTTGCCTCCCATGATACCTGCGATAGCTACGGGACCGCGGGCGTCAGCTATCACGAGACTCTCCGGGGGCAGCTCTCGCAGAACTCCGTCCAGCGTCATTATGGATTCCCCCGGACGGGACAGGCGCACCTGAATGATGCCGCCCGTGAGCTTGTCCAGGTCGAAAGCGTGGAGCGGCTGTCCCGTCTCTAGCATGGCGTAGTTGGTGGCATCCACCAGCGCGTTTATGGGTCTCATTCCGGCCAGGTAGAGCCTCCGTTCCACCTCGATGGGAGAATACCCCCACTTCACGTCGAGGATGGTCTTGCCAGCATAATAGGGGCACAGGTCCGGATCCTCCAGAACCACCTCGATCATCCCTCGTTGGCCCTTGCTCTCGTGAGCTCCGGCGGAACGGTCGTCCTCTGCCTGGCGTGAGCCTGCAGGATCGAGAAAGGACCACGAGGCAAGCGTTTGGGGAAGGCGTACGGGAACACCGGAGATGGCGCTGAGCTCCATGGCCACCCCTATGATGGACAGGCAGTGGGAAAAACTCGGGGTGAGCTCAAGTTCAAAAACATAGTCATCGAGGTCCAGAAACTCGTCAAGGGGAAGCCCTGAAGCAGTGCCCTCGGGGAAGATCACTATGTCTTCGCCAGGTCGCGGCCCTTCGCCCGTGAGGATTTCGTTCACAGAAAGCACCATTCCTTCCGAAAGAACCCCGTGTATGTCCCGGGCCACCACCTCAAAAGTTTCTGAGTCCGACCTGGAGGAACCGTCCTCACCCGGCCCTTGCTTTTTTTGACTTCCCTTCCGAGGAATCTTGGATCCGGGCGGAGCGAAGGCTGTTACGACCCCCGGCTTGAACCCGGGCGCACCCGAAACGACCGTATAGGTCCTGCCGCCAGCATCGACGAAACCGACGCTGAGCCCGGGCCTCTCTGGATGGGGGGACACCGAAACCACCTTCGCTGTGACAAGGCCCTTTCCCTCAAACGAGTCGTGTACCACGTTTTCGACGCTGACACCTACCATCGTTAACCGCTCCGCGGTCTCTTTTACCGACCACGGAGACCGGCAATACTCCGTCAGCCACTTCCACGGTACTTTCACAGTTCATCCGCCCTTTCTCACTCGATTTGCACAAGTTAACACTGTCTGGATAGCGACCTAAATATTCAGGTGACGATTTAACCAGACCTTAAGCGAATTGGCTGAGGAACCTCGTGTCGCACGAGTAAAACAAGCGAATATCATCGATTCCCAGTTTGAGCATAGTCAGGCGTTCGAGGCCCATTCCGAAGGCAAAGCCTGTCACCTCGGCGGGATCGTACCCCCCGTTTCTCAAGACCACGGGATGGACCATCCCTGCTCCGGCCACCTCCAGCCACCCGGAGTACTTGCAAACCGAGCAACCCTTTCCGCGGCAAATGGTGCAGGACACTTCCATGTCGGCGCTGGGTTCAGTAAACGGGAAGTAACTCGGACGCAACCGGATGCGAGTATCAGGACCGAAAAACTTTCTGGCAAACTCCTCCAGGACCCATACCAGGTTGCGGAAACTTATGTCCCGATCTACAGCTATTCCCTCGATCTGGTGGAATACCGGATGGTGAGAAACATCGGCAGGATCTCTCCGGTACACCCTGCCCGGCACAATGAACCTGACGGGCAAGCGGCCTTCGTATGTGCGCATACCCCTTATTTGCCCGGGAGACGTCTGAGTTCGCAGCACCACCTCGGGATTGACGTAGAACGTCGCCTGCATGTCTCTGGCCGGGTGTCCCGGCGGGATATTGAGGAATACGAAGTTCATCTCGTCCGTCTCCACTTCCCGGCTTTCGAAAACACTGAACCCCATGCCGGCAAAGATATCCACGATTTCCCTTAGCGCAAGGGTCAGAGGATGCAGCGTACCCCGGCGGAAAGGAAGGCCAGGCAAAGTGACGTCCAGCTGCTCGCGCTCGAGAGTCCTGGCGAGAGCCTCGCGCCTCAGCGCTTCATCCCGGTGGGTTATCTCCTCTTCGAGTTTTTGCCTGAGGGCGTTGGCTCTTTGTCCCACCGCTGGTCGCTCCCGTTGAGGAAGCTCCCCTAGACGCCGGAGGACCGCTGTCAGCAGTCCCTTCCTTCCCAGGTACCTCGTGCGGAACTCTTCGAGTTCCTGTTGGGATGACACCGCCTCGAGCTCTTCTAAAGCTCTTTTCTCTATCGTTCCGATCTCATCAATAAGATTCCTCGTGGTTGGAGACAAAGCTACGTCATCTTCACCCATCTGTAACCCCCCATCTCTGGTGTCTACATCATCTTCCCAATCTGTAATTTACTTACTTGCCGCCGCTTCTTCCCCCTTACCTGCGCGCATCTTGTAGCGGGCTGTTTCTTACGAGCGCACCAGCGACCAGCCACATTTGAAAGCATGCGCCAAAAGAAAAAGCTTCCGTCCCTAGGACGAAAGCTAAAGCTTCCGCGGTACCACCCTGGCCTTGGCGACGAGAACCGCCGCCCACCTCGTGTCTCCTTATCGCGGAGATACGCCGCACCTACCAGGGGGAAACAGGGTACCCAAGATGGTACCCGTACCTAAACTATCCCTCTTTCAGCGCGGATGCTCAGGAGCGAATCTCAGCCGGCTCCGCAGAAAGGGGCTCTCAGTCGCGGCCCCCTCGCCCTGTCAGCTTCTACCGGCCCAACCTCTCCTTCATCGCACTCTCGCCCTGGTGTTATCGCGTTTGACGGCCGCCGGCCCGTTGAGTTCCCGCGTCGTCCGGGGTAGGCTGCCGGTCGGTTGTCATGATGATACCATCCTGCCACCCGGATGGCAACGAGCAACAGGCTCTAGAGTCTGTCAAGTGGTTGTGGATGAGAAGCCACGCCCCTCTATACTGGTACTCATGTGATGGCAGGGTGCCTCAGGTTCTTCCCGTTTGCCCGCTTCTTCTTTCTCCAGAAACTCTCCCAGCCGCAATATCAACTGCCGAATGGTCTCGTAACTGACTACCTGATGCCCGTAGAACTATTTCAGTGCGTCTCTTGCGGCCCGGTAGGAAGGCCCGATCACCGCCTGAATTGCAGCCACTACGGCCAAACCGGGGCCGACCCTTCCCCTGCCAACCCCCAGTGCTTCGTCCAACAGATACACGTATCCAGCCGTCTTTCTGTCGAAGTAATACCTCCGGCAATACTCTACATCCCCGAGCAACGTGGCAATGGTGCCTTTCCGGATGCCTTCTCGCCCTTTTTGCCTTCTACCGACCCACAGAGATTTTACTCATACCTCACCGGGACATCCGTCATACTGGCGAGATCTGTCCTGGCAAGGGTGATGGCCGATCTCGTGTGAGCACCGATAGGCTGGAACTTCTTTAAACGGGTACCCGAAAAACGGGGAGACTAGGATAAGCGTATTGAATACCGTTTGATCTTTCGGTAAAGGGTGCTGACATCGATACCCAGCGCCCTCGCCGCTGCGCGTTTCCCTTCACCGGATCTTCCGTACAGTTCCAGTGCCTGCTCGACAGCCATTCGCTCGAGCTCCTTCAAGGGAATGACGCCTCCCTGCAGCTTTGAAGTGCTTCCTCGGCGAAGGTAAATCGACGGCAAGTCTTTGAGACCGATTCGAGAACCTTTTGCCATGACCACGAAGTACTCAACAAGGTTTTCAAGTTCGCGGACGTTTCCCGGCCATGGGTATGTCATCAGCGCTCTGAGTGCTTCATCAGTCAAGCTCAGCGGAGTTCGACGTTCCCAAGAGTGCCTCATCATGAAGTGCTGTATCAACAACGGTATATCCTCGGCCCGTTCTCGGAGGGGCGGAATTCTGATGGGAACGACGTTAATGCGGTAGAACAGATCACTTCTAAATAAGCCACGATCAACCAGCTCTTGCAGATCTTTGTGCGTGGCCGTGATCAGCCTGAAATCAGCATGAACGGGTGCCTTAGCCCCGATCCTCAAGACTTCCTTTTGCTCGAGTGCTCTCAGTAACTTGCCCTGAACCTGTAACGGCAAATCGCCAACCTCATCCAAAAACAGTGTCCCACCACGTGCTAACTCGATGATTCCAGGTTTGCCCCCTCTACGTGCTCCAGTAAACGCACCCTCCTCGTAGCCGAATAGCTCACTTTCAAATAACCCTTCAGGTATGGCACCGCAGTTTACAGCGATGAAAGGACCATGTGATCTGTCGCTTGCAGCGTGTATTGCTCTAGCAAATAGTTCTTTTCCTGTTCCAGTTTCCCCCAACAAGAGTATGTTCGCATGCGACCCTGCCGCCCTCGCCGCTGTCAGCTTTGCTTCCAGCATTGGGGGCGAATCGCCGATGATGTGGTCAAATGTGATGGCTCGATGTTTCGACCGTTCTGCCGGAACGACCAGTTGAGCACCGACTACTGTAGAGACCTCTTTAAACATGTATCTAAGACCATCCACGTTGTTCGAAAGACGAGCCCGTTGGTGCTCCGTCGTGCCTACTACCGCTATGGCTCCAATGATGCTGCTTCCTCGGACTATCGGAGTGGCGATGGCTATGGTCTCTGTACAGCCGTCTCGTACTCTGCAGTCAGCACAGAGCCTATGTCGCCCAGGAGCATCCACGACTAGCGTTTCTCCGGTACGTATTGCCTTTGAGGAAAGATAGTAATCCGGGACGCATTTACCTACGGAATCCCTGAACGGACCCGTACCTGCAACTCTGTGAAGATTTAATGCTATAACAGTAATTTCGGCTCCCACGCCGGAAGCAAGGCCATCACATAGTCTCTGTATGGGAAGGTAGTTCCCCACCAGTTGCACGCTCATAAGCCTAGCCTCCGCTCAAGTTGCTCCAACCCCGGTTGATTCCCGCCCCTTCCCCACGCGACCGCGCATAACAGCTGAAAAGAGCACAGCGTCCGGCCTGCGGTGGCGGCGCCCCGCCCCGTGATTCCGACCGAGCGAGGCGCCTAGACCCCGATCGCACGTAAACTAGTCTGTGACTCTGGACGAAACTACAACCGTCCCCACCAAGTCACCCGTATTGTTACATACAGTATGGCCCGGGTCAATCAAGGGCCATATCGCCGCGAGCACAGGCACCAGGCTAAGAGGCATGCCAAGTGTTTGCAGCAGTACCGATGACATGACGATCCCCGCGCCTTTTACCCCCGCTGCGCCGATAGAGAGCACGAGCCCGAGGAACACGAACTGAACGACCAGAGCTGGGGTAATTGGTACGCCGAATAAGTCGGCACCAAATACGCCTATCAGGGCAAATGCAGTTGCAGCACCGTCCATGTTAACCGTGTTGCCCAGCGGCAGGGTGAACCCATATACTTTCTCCGGCAAACCCAGACGCTCCTTTGCGATTCTAAGCGACACGGGTAAGGTAGCAGCACTCGAAGTGGTAGTAGCTGCCACAACGATGACCGGGCTTATGTCACGGTAAAAGGCCAAGACGTTTTTCTTTGCGACAAACTTCAATATCGTTGGATACACCAGAACGAGGAGCGTCACCATGGAGAGATAGTCAGCCACAAGGAACTTTCCCACGGCGGCGAGCATCTTTCCTCCAAGTGTACCCACCATGACAGCCACCAGTGCGAAGATGCCGTACGGAGCCAGCTCCATGATGATCTCGGTCATGCGGATCATCAAATCGCTACCTTCGGCGAGTACGGTCCGGACGGTCTTGGCTCGTTCGCCGAGCAACAGAACTACCACGCCGACCAGAACGGCGAAGATGATTATGTGCATCATGTTCATTTCGGCCATCGCCTGAACCGGATTGGTGGGTACCCACGACACGATCTGGTTCACGAAGGAAAAACTCGCCGGTTTGGTTTCGACCGTGCCAGCCAGCAACCCTTGCGCACCAAGACCCGGACGAATGACCAACCCCATAAGGGTTCCCACCGCCGCGGCAAGGGTAGACGTCACAACGTAGTACAGCATGATACCCGTCCCGATCCTACCGAGTTCTTTCGGGCTCTCCATCTTTGTGACTCCGGCGGAGATCGTGAAAAATACCAGTGGGACGATGAGCATCTTGAGAAGGTTTACGAAGACGTCCCCTAATGGCTTCAACAATGACGCTTTTTCCCCAAGCGCGGCACCCGCGACTATACCGAGGATGAGCATTATCGTGATCTTTACGTACAACGGCCTACCGAACCACCACTTCATGTTCTCGCACCCCCTGTTACCGTGTTTTTATCAAGTCCTCCGTAACGTCGAGAAAAGCATCTATCTCTTCAGGCGAGGTGTAATGGCATGCCGACAAGCGTACGACGGAGTCTACTCTAATGCGCTCCAGTATGTGCCTGGAATAGGCGTCGGATACCCGAGCGGAGATAGCTATTCCTCGAGAGACGTAGGCGTCCACGGCAGCCGGTGCCGGCATGTTTGCCAGGTTGAAAGACACAAGACAGGCTCTCTCGCTAAGACCATCGTCCACACAGTAGGCAGTTACCCCGGTCAAGCTTCTGAGCCCCCGCCGCTGCGGAGTGCCATACATAAGTCTCTCAAGCAGCGCTGTTTCGTGTCTTTCGGCAGCTTTCATCCCCGCTACCAGCTGGCTCCTTCGATCGGAGGACTTCGTGAAATGGCTGCCGAGCCAGCACCAGTAATCCACGACGGAAGACCATGCCGCAAAATCTGCTTGGTCCATGCTTCCCAATTCCCATTCGTGTGGCTTCTTACCGATCAACTTGCGATGCGGGATGGCGGCAAAGCGGTCCGACAACCAGGCGAAAGCTATACCTTTCTTGGCAAAAGACTTATAGCACCCGATGATGTAAGCGTCCGGACGAATCTCCGTCAGGTCTACCGGCGCGTGAGGAGCGTACTGAACGCCGTCTACGATGATGCATAAATCCGGGTTTTTCTTCCTCGCTTGCGTGACGATCGCACCAATGTCGTTGTAAGCTCCCGTCACGTTAGATCCATGGATTATGGCAAGAACCGACGTTTCCTTATCGACGATGTCAACCACGGACTGTACGGGCACGCGACCGGTGCGCACGTCAAAGGGCGCGACCCGCCACTCCTTGCCATACATCCTGGCAAATATCTGCGTCGAGTCGTAAATGCAGGGATGCTCGAGAGCGGTAGTCACGACATTCGACCCGCGAAAGTTAGCTACCGCCTCTTCTACTACGCGGAATGCTGCCGCCGTTGCGCTCTGAGCGGGCATCACCACTCCCCCATCTACACCGAGGAACAACCTGACGTCATACTCGCCGCGGGATTTCACTTGGCCTGCATGTTTCGAGCCTGAAGTAGCTCTCCCGAGCTGGTCCGGCAAAGAAAGCTCCCTTTCCACGCGCTGGACCATTTCTTTAAGTCTCAGTGAGCCCGAAGCGTTATCCAGGAATATCCGTTGACCATCGTGCGGGCTCCAGTTCACGTAGTAAAACTTGTCTCGTACCTCCTTCAGCAGCGATTCCGACATGAACTCGCCTACGGCCTCACATTGCATGTGCGGGTACTCCTCCTCTCGAAATGGTTTGAATCTACACCCGTCGGAGGATTTGAAGCAATCCGTGTGCCAGCTCGGACCACGCTATAAACCGCAGGTTCGGACACGGGTAACCGTCGCACTTTGCAAATCCGTGGAACGTTGCAATGGAATTTCCGCCGGGCAGCTCGAACGGAGGGTCGGAATTCACCACGAGACGGATGGACCGGCTAGGTTCAGATACAAGGGCCAAACGATCCTTACCGAGGAAGGTATCCGGAGTAGTGTCCGGTATGTTGGTGTAAAAACTTGACGGGGTATGGCCCTTAACCAGCAGGAAAGGCCATCCTGCCTCTGGTAGATCGGGTGTGCAATCGACACGTCACCAGGAGGGACGAGGATTGCCAAACAGCTCGGTAGCGCTCAACTCTTCCATCCGAGGCGACGCCGCGCAAACCGGTTTCCATGGCTCGCACCATTCTCTTGTGTACCTGCTCAACTCGCCGTTCGCTTTGGCCGACAGGAGTCCCGCCATCCTGTCTGCTCCTTCTTCGCTCTCGATGGGACTTCTTTTCAGTTGAGCGCTATAGAGAAGCGCTGTAGATGCCAGGTTGTTCATGAGTCTCGGCCATCCACCCGTGCGAGAAGCTATGGCCTCGATGGCCTGGACGGTGAAGATGGGGGTCACGGCACCGGCGAGTCTCAGCCTCTGGTCGAGATAGCCCTTGACCTCATCTTTGTCCGGGGGCTCGAACTTGTACTGGACGATGATCCGCTGCGCCAGGGGTTGTGCCTGGTTGAGCCTGAGGCGGGATTGGAAGAAAGGCAAGCCCGACAATACGAGGACGAAGGGGTTTTTCGAGTCCATGGAAAAGTTGAAAATCATGGCCAGGTCGAGGAGGAAGTCTGACCGAGCAAGGTGCATCTCGTCCGTGATGAAGACAGGGGTAATCTTCTTGTCATAGTACAGATGCCCGACGGCCTTCTGGATCTGGCCAAAGAGGTCCACCTTCCGAAAGCGAGGCTCTTCTCCCAGACCGGGCTGCAATTGCCCTGTACATGTCCATGGTGGTTCCCGTAGAAAGGGTAAATAGACGGTACTGTAGACCGAGGGATTCAAACTTTCCGTGACCGACCTCAAAGCGTAGGTTTCGCCCCAGCCCGGCTCGCCGAGAATCACTCCAATGCCTCTCTGTTCCGACCAGGTACCTGATCCGGGCCAGGTTTTCTTCTCGTTCTGCACGGATATCGTAGAGTCGTGACGCACCTTGCGGATTTCTCTTCGAAGGAAGAGGGGCTCAAAGATCGACGGGTCCAGGGCACGGAAGCCTCGGAATCCAAACCTGTACTTCGAGGTCCTCTCTCGCTGCATACCGCAGGTACCATCCATGGCGCTTCAGATTCACTTTCCTCCGGCAAACCGGGCATTCGCCAGGGACCGGAAAGGGGACCCTATTTCCCAGGGCCGCATAGGACATGCACGCTCTCCACAGAATCTGCAAAGTCATTCTTCTCCTACAGGAAGCTGAAAAGAAATTATCACTTTCCTTGAGGGAGGGATTGGCAAGATTGTAGAGGAATTTGACAAAGAAGCAAAGTGCTCAAGCCGGAGAATCAATCTGCAAAGTGACAGCGTTTGCCGCAGGCGGGCAGCACGTGGTGTAACTCGATGCCGGAGCGAAGGCTACTTTCTGTTTTAGCAGGTGGACCTGCCACTTGACAGACAACCTCCCACCCGGACCTTGGAATTGTTGGAGGAAAGCAAATTGAAGGTAGAGTCTCATAACAATGGGCAAGGCCGATTGAGCCCGCAGGACCTGGGAAGGGCGTGCGTCTACGGAGCGGGTCTCTCGTTTCTTGCTACGGCATTCGGTAAACCCCTGTTATCCTCAGTTGTCGCTGAAGTCGGATTCGTCGTCATCGCATGGCTCGTAGTTACAAGAAGGAAACTCCCCGCGGAAGAGGCATTCATGGTAAGACGGGCGAAGGCTGGGAGCTTGGCCTT
The DNA here is from genome assembly GCA_012842495.1 of Candidatus Fermentithermobacillaceae bacterium. Classification (GTDB taxonomy): domain Bacteria; phylum Bacillota; class Sulfobacillia; order Fermentithermobacillales; family DUSS01; genus DUSS01. The sequence continues at coordinate 159,622 of DUSS01000045.1, read as the reverse complement.
CCCGATCATTCTCGCCCTGGGCATCCAGTCGGCCAGTTCACTCGTCCTGATGCTCGTCGACTTTCTCCTCGGAGGCAACCTCAGTGAGGCGATGACAAGGGTCATCGGGAGCGCGATTTCACCGGGCTTTCTCGCTCAGCTTGTCCTTCTGGGGGTAGTAGCTCCGCTTTCGGAAGAGCTCTTTTATCGCGGGTTTGGCCTTTACTGTTTCCGCGATTGGGGCCAGGGATGGGCGGTCATTCTCCCCAGCGCGATATTCGCCCTATATCACGGCCCGCTAGGAGTAGCATACGCGTTCGTGTTAGGCTTCTCCGCTGCCCTCTTAGTCCTGAAGACGGCATCCCTCTGGCCAGCTATCGTTTTGCATGGTGCAGCCAACCTGTGCGTGTTGGGGTTGGACGCCATTCACTCACGAGTGCATGGCGTATTTCCGGGACTGCCCGAGTGGTTGCCTTGCGTCGTAGTCCGGGTAGCTGGACTCGTCCCGCTTCTGGCTTTCCGCAGTGACGTACGAGACTTGTGGACACGAGCGGTCAAAACGTTCCGAAGTCTCCGCCAGGATGAGCTTTTAGGGCAGAGATTCAAGACCCTTTTTGCGAGCTGGTCCTATGTTGTGCTGGTGGTGTTTTTCGCCCTAAGCTTCACACTCACCGCTGTAGTCATACTGGCCCCTGACTTGGTACCGTTTTAGTACTCAGTCCTCTGGGCAGGGAGCGCTGGCGCAAAACTTCGTAAAGGATAATTGCACACGATACCCCGACATTGAGGGATTCGACTCCGCCGGGCATCGGCACCCTGAGCGCCAACGGGATGAGACGGTCCAGCGAGGCTGGTAGGCCTCTGGCCTCGCTTCCGAAGGCGATGGCTACCGGACCTGTAAGCGGCGCTTCCCACGGCAGGGTGCCCTCAGCAGGGTGAGTCTTCCACAGAGTTACCCCCTGCTCGCTCCAACGGCAGAGCTCATCCTCAACGGATCTCACACGAGTCACCTTTACCTGGACGAAACCACCGGCAGAAGCCCGGATCGCTTTGGGCGAGAACGGATCGGCCGAATCATTCCCGAAAATGACCTCGGTGGCCCCAAATGCCGCGGCCGTTCTCACCATCGTACCCACATTCCCCGGGTCCTGTATGCCGGAACCCACCACGACGAGCGGTTCTGGCCACAAACCTCGCGGCTGGGCCCGGATGAATCTGGGGGGAACGGGAATGACCGCGAGAACACCCTGGGGAGCCTCCGTGGCAGACATCTTTTCGAACAACTCGTCCCGCACTGTGTAGACGGGGAAGAGCCGGCCGGAAAGCCCCGCCGCCACCCGGCGGTACGCTTCAACCTCACACTGAAAAGCTTCTCCGGCAGTCGATTCGACGAACTCGCGAGACAAAAATAGGGATTGAATCTCAACTCCCGCATCAATACAAACCTTTACTACCCTGAGCCCTTCCGCTAGCGACAGACCCACTTCATCCCGGTGCTTCTTAAGGTGAAGGGATTTTACGAACCTCCAGGGAACGTCACGGTCGTTTGAAGATGCCAATCCCCGTGCGTCCTCCTTCGAGTATCAGTCCCAGGGTTGTGGGCAAAGTCACCATTGCCTGAAGCATTGCTTCAACCTCTTTCGACGATTTGGTTCAACCGCGCAACTCCGGAGTTCGGCCCGACCACAACCAGAATATCGCCTTCCTCGAGCGGATGGTCAGGGTCCGGCGCCACGTTAACGTAATTCCCACGCTTGATGGCCATGACGTTAACTCCGATTTTGTTGCGAAGGTTGAGACCCCGCAAGGTCTTCCCCACGAGGCCACCCGACACGACTACTTCTACCACTCGATAGTCGCTGGAAAGCTCTATCGAGTCTATGATACTTCCGGACAGGAGCGAATAGGCGAGCCTTTTGCCCATATCTCTTTCGGGGTAAACCACCGTATCCGCCCCGATCCTGGCTAAAATCCTCCCATGAATCTCGTTGGCGGCCTTCACGATAACGCGCTTTGCCCCGAGCTCCTTGAGAAGCATCGTGACGAGAAGACTGGCCTCAAGGGATTCGCCCATGGAGCAAATGACCACATCGAAGTTACGCACTCCGATTTCCCTGAGCACTGTTTCGTCTGTTGCGTCCGCCACGATGGCCTGAGTCACCCGGGGGGCTATAGCCCTGACACGCTCCTCTACCTTGTCCACCGCCAGGACTTCGGCTCCAAGTTCGGTAAGAGTCTCGGCAACGGAACTTCCGAAGCGCCCAATACCTATCACCAAACATTGTTTAGTCATATGCGGTCATACCACCCCATATACACTCGGGTCCGACTACCCAACCGACACTTTCTCCTCAGGATATTTGATGTCCGCGGACGGCCTTGGCGTCGAAAGCGCCATCGCCAGGGTCAGAGGGCCTACTCGCCCTGCAAACATCGTCAGGATCAGAGTGAGCTTCCCCGCCATCGTCAGATTCCCGGTGATCCCCCGGGAAAGCCCCACGGTTCCGAAAGCCGATACCACTTCGAACAAGATATCCAGAAACTCGGCTTCTTCTGTGACGCATAGCACCAAAGTCGAGGTTATAACAAGTCCCAAGGCCACCGCAAAGATCACTACGGCCTTCATTACGGCAGATTCGGGAATGCGTCTGCCACCAAATGTAACATCAGCTTCCCGCCTTACGAACCCGATCACGCTTCTCGCGAGGATGGCAAAGGTGCTGGTCTTGATACCGCCGCCTGTACCTCCCGGCGAGGCCCCCACGAACATGAGCAGAATGACCACGAAGGCAGTGGCAGTTCGAAGGGCTTCCGTGGGTACAGTGTTAAACCCAGCGGTCCTGGGCGTAACGCTGAGAAACCAGGAAGCCAGAATTTTCCCCTTCGCATCCAGATTCCCCATGGTTCCTGGGTTTCCGTGCTCCAATAAAAGCGCCAGCACTGTGCCTGCCAGGAGGAGCCAAAAGGTCGTCTTGATCACGATCTTGCTGTGAAGCTTCATCTCCCGGAACCTGCCCCTGGTTTGGTACAGGTCAACCAGAACGTGGAAGCCGATCCCTCCTGCTATGATTAAGGAGGTCACGGTCAAGACCAGCGTCGCGTTGTCCACGAAGTCCACAAAGCTCCGTCCGGTTATGTCAAAACCGGCGTTGCAGAAAGCTGAAACCGAGTGAAACAGTCCAAACCAGATGGATTCGCCAACAGGCAACCCACCAGAAAAACGGAAAACCAGCGCCAGGATTAGCGCTCCCACCGATTCAAAAAGGGCAGTGGCCAGGATTATCCGCTTGACGAGCAGGACCAAACCCTGCAACGTCCAGAAGCCGGTCTGCTCCTGTATGGCCATACGCTCCCATAACCCTACACGCCTTCCGGTAACCAGTGCGTGCCCCGTAGCTATAGTCATGATGCCCAACCCACCAGCCTGGATCAATAAGAGGATCACCGCCTTGCCGAACGTGCTCCAGTGGGAAGCCGTGTTAACTACGATGAGCCCCGTGACACATACGGCAGAAGTAGCGGTGAACAGAGCATCCACCGGAGATGTGAATGTTCCCCGAGCGCTCGAAACGGGCAGCGTCAAAACGACCGCTCCGACCAATATCACTGAGGCGAACCCCATCACTAGAAGGCGGACGGGGGTGAGACGCCTAGGAAAAGATCTGTCCGACATGAGTTATGCTCCTTCAGAGCTTAAAGCTTCTCGGGCCGGGTCTGGTTTGCTTTTGCCACCTCTACCAGCTCTTCAAAAGCTTTCTTATCCGTGATGGCGAGATCTGCGAGGATCCTCCTGTTCACCTGGACGCCTGCTTTCTTAAGACCAGCGATAAAGCTGGAATAGGTCATCCCGTTGGACCTAGCCGCAGCGTTAATCCGGGAGATCCAGAGGCTTCTCCACTCGCGCTTTTTCTCCCTGCGGTGCCTGCGGGCATAGTACAGGGCCTTCATGACAGCTTCGTTAGCTGCCCTGAACGTCTTCGACCTCTTGCCCCAATATCCCTTGGCCAGTTTCAATATCTTCTTATGACGTTTCTTGTTGATAACCCCCGTTTTTACTCGCGGCATGATATCACACTTCCTTCCAACAGACTGGCCTTACCCGAGACCAACTCACTTGTAAGGAATGAGCTGGCGTACGGCTTTTTCGTGCACGGGAGTGAGAATTGTTGACTTCCGCAGCCGTCGTCTGGCCTTGGTCGACTTCACCTCAAGCCTGTGGTTGTGTCCGGAATGGTAGTGCTTGATCTTTCCGGTTCCGGTCACCATGAGGCGCTTAGCTGCTCCCTTATGGGTCTTCATCTTGTTCTTGGCCACTTTTCACAACTCCTTTTCCTCCGGAACGGGTTCCTGCACTTCGGCCTTGCCAGGTGCAGGTTGCTTATGAACCGGCCTCGGCGCGATAACCATGACCATGTTGCGTCCTTCGAGCTTGGGAGGCCGTTCGACGGCGCCTACATCTTTGATGCTGTCATACAACCGCTCCAGCACCCTCTGGCCGAGCTGAAGGTGAACTATTTCCCTGCCCCGGAACATGATGACGGCTTTCACCTTATCGCCTTCCATTAAAAAGCGCCGGGCGCTTTTGGCCTTGACGTTGAAGTCGTGGTCGTCGATGACCGGTCGCATTTTGAGTTCTTTCACATCCTGAACTCGTTGCTTCTTCTTAGCTTCCCTCTGCCTCTTTTGCTGCTCATACTTCCACCGGTTGTAGTCCATGAGCTTGCATACCGGCGGTTTAGCCTGAGGTGCCACCTCAACGAGATCGAGATTGCGTTCCCGGGCCATCTCCAGGGCCTGGCGTATCGGCACGACGCCCAGCTGCTCCCCCTCCGGTGAGATAAGCCTCACTTCGCGGACCTTGATCTCCTCGTTTACCCTGAGATCCTGACTTATTGATATACACCTCCTCAACGTAAAAAAGGCGGGTTCCACCCGCCTCTTAGTCCGAACGACAACCATTCTCGTCGTGGTGCGAACCTTACTGGCGATGCCGTAAGGTGAGAAGCGGATGGCTTCTTCTTTCAACGACTCCGAGTATACCACAGGGATTTGAGTACGGTCTACTCGGACGATCTGCGTCAGATTGGCACACATCCCCCGGCGATCGGACATCCCTTTCTAGTCCAGGCTTTTCGCGGATATCTGCTCTTTCACCTTTTGACTGAACTCCGAAAGGGGCTGGGGACCGAGATCCCCTCTTGACCGGTGTCTTACAGCTACCGTCCCCGATTCCTTTTCCCTGGGACCTACCACCAGCATGTATGGAATCTTTTCCAGCTGGCACTGGCGAATCTTGTAACCAACCTTCTCGGGCCCGAAGAAGCCTTCCGCACGGATTCCTTCGGCTTTGAGGGTCTTCACAACTTCCGCAGCATAGTCCTCCTGCCCTTCGGTAACGGGTATCACTTTTACCTGTACGGGCGCAAGCCACACGGGAAATGCCCCGCCATAGTGCTCGATGAGACCGCCGACAAAGCGTTCCATGGCCCCCAGCACGGTCCTGTGAATCATCACCGGCCTGTGAGGCTTTCCGTCCTCGCCGATATACGTGAGGTCGAAGCGCTCCGGCAGGTTGAAGTCCACCTGGATCGTAGGCCCCTGCCAGCCTCTGCCGAACACGTCTTTTATCTTGATGTCGATCGCTGGCCCGTAGAACTTGGCTTCTCCTTCATCGCGGGCGTAAGGGAGCCCTTTGCGTTTGAGAGCAGCCTCCAGAGCGGCCTCGGCCTGGTTCCAGACGCTGTCTTCACCGATGTACTTCTTGTTGTCGTGCGGGTCCCTGACCGATAGCATGCAGTCGTACTCTTCGTAGCCGAAGCTCTTCAGCATGAACTGGGCGAGATCTAGGACTCCGACGAGTTCGTCCTCGAGCTGATCCGGGCGACAGAATATGTGGGCATCGTCCTGGGTAAATCCCCGCACCCTCAACATGCCGTGGAGCACACCGGATCGCTCATAACGGTAAACGGTTCCGAGTTCGGCCCATCTCAGAGGCAAATCTCTGTAGCTCCTGAGGGAGCTCTTATACATTAGTATGTGAAACGGGCAGTTCATTGGCTTTAAGAGGTACTCTACCCCTTCCACCACTATGGGGGAGTACATATTTTCCCGGTACCAGTCCCAGTGACCCGAGGTCTTCCATAGGTCGAGCTTAGCTATGTGGGGAGTATATACGATATCATAACCACGGCGGCGGTGCTCCTCTCTCCAGAAGTCCTCGATAACCTGGCGGATGACTCCGCCTTTTGGATGCCAGTAAACCAGGCCGGGTCCTCCCTCTTCCTGGATGCTGAATATACCCAGCTCCTTGCCGAGCTTTCTGTGATCCCTCTGCTTGATTTCCTCCTGGCGCTTCAGGTACTGGTCCAGTTCCGCCCTGGTCAAGAACGCCGTCCCATATATGCGCTGGAGCATGTCGCGCTTTTCGTCCCCCCGCCAGTAGGCACCCGCCACCGACGTGAGTTTGAACGCACGGATGTAACCCGTGCTCGGCACATGAGGACCCGCACACAGGTCGATGAACTCCCCCTGTTTGTAAATGGAAACCGGTTCGCCCCCCGGGATTTCCTCGAGGATCTCTAGTTTTAACGGCTCCCGCCTTTGCGAAAATATGCTAAAAGCTTCCTGGCGGGATACCTCGTGCCTCGTGATGGGCAGGTCCTCCTCGATGACCTTTTCCATCTCTCGTTCTATCTTCTCGAGATCCTCCGGCTCGAACGAATGGCCCAACCGAAAATCGTAGTAGAACCCGTCTTCTATGGCCGGACCGATACCCAGCTCGGCATCCGGGTAAAGACGTTTCACCGCTTGAGCTAGGACGTGAGAAGCGCTGTGGCGAAGCGCTTCGCGAGCGGCGGCGGATCCGAATCCGAGCGGTTTGATTTCACACGGTCCGGGCACGGGCCAGCGGAGCTCCCGGGGAACACCGTCTACCTCAACCATGAGGACGTCCCGGGACCATCCCGCTCTTTCCGCCAGATCCAGAAACGTCTCCCCCTGCCGTACCTTTAATTCCTCGCCCTCGCACCTGACGATGAATTCTGTCGAGCCGTTCACGGTCATACCTCCTAGCGCGCAGTAGATAGCGCTCTAAAAAAACCAAGCCCGCCCCAAAGGGGCGAGCTTGTGACTCGCGGTTCCACCCTTATTTTCCGTCAAGGCTCGTCTTCGCTGTAACGGGCGAAGCCCGCAGACCTTTTGCAAACGGCGCTTTTCGGCCTGGTGCTCAGGGGCGGTCTTCCCTCAAGCTTCCAGAGACGGTTTTCAGCCCCGACCGTCTCTCTCTGTATGGAGAGCTTTTCGGTACTCTCCCCGTCACAGCACGTTCAACGGTCCTCTATTCAGGTCTCCTATGGTCTAGATCTTATAGCGCAGAGCACGGTCGATCAAGACCTTGCAGGTTCTAGAACCGTGCCTCGCTCCCACTCGCTTCATCCGCCTGGGTATGTGATGGTCGATTCCCAAGGCTTTCAGTACTCCCTCTAGAGCGGCCGGAAGCGAACCAAACAGCGAACAGAACGTCCTACTCATGCTAGGCAAAAGCCTCACCATAGAGGGGCGGAAAAAATGACAAAGGAAACCCAGCGGCACGAGTTGGCGAAGACTAAAACACTACCGACTTCACGGACCGGTCTTCACGTCGGGATCCGGCGAAATGTAAAAACCGATCTTCATGCCCTCAGAGGGATGGCGTCCCTCCGCGTCCGCGATTGACGGCTTTATGGCGACGATGACATCGGTGCCGGCAGGCAGTTCGATTGGGCTGACGGGTGAAATAGTCAGCGTGTTGGTCGCTTCGTCGAACGTGTAAACGTAGTAACCGGATATCACGCCGTACTCGACCCGCCCGTTGGCGAACACCTTCTTGTAAACGACGGGAATGTTCTCTGGCGTCAACGTAGTCGCGTCCATCTTGCGGGAGAACGTTAGCGTAATCGGAGTGGTCCGCTCGTGACCCACGGTTCCAATCATTCCTCTGCCGACACCCAAGTAGGATGGGCTCGCCGAGGCCAGCCACTCACTCTCGCCGCCCGTGTAGGGAATGAAGGTGTAGTCCCAGCACACAGCAGAATTGGCCTTCCTGTAGAAGCCGTCGGCCGCCACCGGAATTAGGTCGAGCACCGTAGCTATAGCTTCAAAGCGGACGAATACCTTGCCCTCGCACACAATCGCGTCGGGCGGCACATACTTCCAGGGATCGCGCGGGATTTCAACCATCTGCCCGGCAACGGAGAACCCAATCTCAATGGCGAAGGAGTCCCCACGCACGTTCCAAGAAAGCATGGGCCGGTCGGGCTCACCCGAAGCTGGCTCAACTGGGGACAGTGTGCGTGCATCTATGGAGATGATGTTGTGCTTGGCATCCCACTGCCACTTGAGGCCTAAAGCCCCCGCAACCTCAGCCCAAGGCGCGTACTGGTTCCCTGTCGGCAACGTCACGACGGTCATGTCCGGAATAAGCAGTACGCCATCGAGCCTAAGGGGGCGGAGCTGCAGCGAGTAGCCGTAGTCGCCGTTATCTACGACGCGGGACAGAGTACATCGCCCGAGGTCACAATCGAATTGGGCGCCGGGGCGCAGCGCGCGCAGACTCATCGTCCCTTTGCCGTGGTTCCACACACAGGAGAAGCCGTAAGCCGAGAACCCGCTCCCGGGCTGGGACGGGCCGCCCACACCACACGCCGCAAGGTCCTCGACCGCAATGGCGGTCCTGCCCCCCAGGTTGTATGACGCGATCCTGCGACCGTTGACGTACGTTACGATGTCACTGGCGTATATAGTCGCGGCGAAGGAACCGGGCTCACCCCCGCTGTCCACCGGGACAGGCGGCCTCTCGGGCATCTCCAGCGTCCTCACATCGACAACACGCACGTTCGGATCCCAGCTCACCCAGAATCCGTAGGCCGGAAGGTCTTCGCAGACCACTAAGTGGCACCCAGCCAACTCATAGGCCCTTATGGGCATACCATCGATGTCCACTTTTACGTCGGACCAGCGGACCATACCGATCGGCTGACCCACATAGGCAGCCCCCTCCGCTCGGGCCGGCGTGACCGTCAGTACTACCGCGACCAACGCGAGGACACCAAGCATCCGGACGGTCTTTCTCATGCAACTATCCCTCCCGAATCGGTAGACTTCGGCCCCGGACCGCCGGTTTCCTTTGCGTCGGGGAGGGGTGAACCCGCCGGATGACAGCACATCTCCGTACATCTCGCAGGAAAGGATGCAGCTGCTATCCGGTAAGCCCCCAATCAGCGAGCGAGAACAAGAACCTGGCCACCCCTTCGAAGAAAGCCTCTTGCCGGCGTTGACCGTCCCAAGAGGTTTACATCCCGGGCAAGACCCACTTTCCAGTGATTATCGTGAGGAACCTAGCTTTCCTCATCCCACGCGCACCCGGCACACACCGTGAAACGTTCCCCAAACAGGTCCTTTAAGAGGTCGCAGGCTTGACAACCGTCCGTCGGTCCGTGCCAGACCAGTTTTTCGGGAGAAAGCGTAACGGCGATGGAGACAAGCAGCTCGTCGGAGGTAAGCTCCGGGTGAAGAGACTTGACCAGGGCAAGTTTCTCCACCTCCCCACGAAGCCTTTCCCCGGTTATGTCCAGAAGATCGTAGCCGGCCGGCTTTCGAATCACGTTCAGCATTGGAATGGGCTTTTCCTGGAGATTCATGAAGTATCGAAGCAATTTGAGAAACTCCTTATACTCTCTCCTGGTGAGGTAGTCTTCGGCGACGCTTTGGACCGTGTCAGCTAGGTACTCCAGATACTCCTTCAGCCGGAAAGTGACGAACCCTTCAAGTATGACGTCATCCTCCTTATCCAGGTATTCGACTATTTTAGCCCATACCATGCTCTTTCTCTGTTGCCTTTTGGAGAGGCCTTGACCGAGCTCCGTCCCATCATCGAGCCTCTTCAGGACGGCCCGTTTAAGCGCCACCCTGTCCTTCCCTGACAGAAATTCGTAGTTTTCATCGACCAGGCAGCTTACGAGGGTCTCCTCGTACTCGTCGATTATCACGTCGGCCAGAGCGTTCGCCACGACCGATTTCAGTCTGGAAGAAAGTCTTTCCACAGGGCTGCGGTCGCTCCCCCGGGCGTCGCATCTAAGGGCCACGACGGACCCGCGGTGGTTTTCCCGGAGAAAGACCCGGATGCCCTCCTTCCTCATGGAGGCTATCTCGGAACGCAAAGCTTCTCTCACGTTCTGCAAGGGTCTCTTGGCCGAAACGGAGATGAGCTTCACCTCCTTCACCTCCAAGGGTAGTATGTCAGGTGCGATCCCAGGGGAATTCCATGCAAAACAGGGGTTATAAAGCAAAGCGCCTCCCCTCTGGGAGGCTTCAAACTTATGGTGGGCGACAGAGGACTCGAACCTCTGACCTCCACGATGTCAACGTGGCGCTCTAACCAACTGAGCTAGCCGCCCCATATCCTTTTGGAGGCGACACCCGGATTCGAACCGGGGATAAGGGTTTTGCAGACCCCTGCCTTGCCACTTGGCTATGTCGCCCGGTGATCAAGAACTGGAGCGGAAGACGGGATTTGAACCCGCGGCCCTCGCCTTGGCAAGGCGATGCTCTACCGCTGAGCTACTTCCGCTCGAGAATGGTGCCGCAGGCCAGAATCGAACTGGCGACACGCGGATTTTCAGTCCGCTGCTCTACCAACTGAGCTACCGCGGCAAATCATGGCGGAGGCGACGGGATTTGAACCCGCGATCTCGTGCGTGACAGGCACGTATGTTTGACCGGCTACACCACGCCTCCGCGTGAACTCGATGGTGGGCGAAACAGGGTTCGAACCTGTGGCCCCCTGCGTGTAAGGCAGGTGCTCTCCCACTGAGCTATTCGCCCTGATCTCTCCAGCAAGGGATAGTATAGCGAACCCGCCGCTGGTCGTCAAATCATATTTCGCTCAAGAACAAAGGGTTCCGGTCTTCCGTGCGGCTTGCCTCACTAGCAGGATTTTCCGGGAGAAACGAGTATCTAGTCAACTAGGCTGCCTGCAATATAGTTTGAGTCGGAAGAACGGAGATGAAGCGATGGTCAGGGTATCCAAAAGGATCGTGCTCAAGTTCTGGGGTGTACCGGTGCTCGTGGTGATGCTGGCAACGGCCGCAGTGTTCGCACCGGTCCTCCCTTTCTGTTCGGCGGCACCGGAGGAGTCTCCGCCGGGCTCCCCGGAAGTGACCATCAACTTCGTCGGTGATGTGCTCTTGGCACACGGAATAGGTGACCTCATAGCTAAAGAAGGTCCCATGGCTCCGTGGTGGGGCGTCAAGGACATTCTGCTTTCCGCAGATCTCACCGTTGGTAACCTGGAGTGCGCGGTCGGCACAACCGGAGAACCGCTGAAGGGCAAAGAATATACCTTCCGCGCCCGCCCTGAGTCTTTGAAGGGTCTGGTGGAATGCGGGTTTGACATCGTCTCGCTGGCCAACAATCATACCCTCGATTACGGAGTCGACTGCATGCTTGAAACTCTTAAGCACCTCGATGATTACGGTATCTTGCACGTAGGAGCAGGCAAAGATGCGGCTTCGGCCTGGGAAGGGCGGATAATCGAGGTGAAGGGCCTCAAAATCGGTTTTCTCGCAACCACGATGCTCATCCCATGGGGATGGTGGAGAGCCGACACCGGTAAGCCAGGTCTCGCCGCCGACTTCTCTACCTGGAACAAAGCCATCGTCTCCGAGGTCAAGGCGATGAAAGCCAGGGCCGATGTAGTCATTGTGCTCGTCCACTGGGGAACAGAGTACACTCTCGAACCCGAGGACTGGGTGCTTAAACTCCGCCGGGCTTTGCTGGATGCAGGAGCGGATATTATCATCGGAACGCATCCCCACGTTCTTCAGGGCTTCTCATACGACGGAAAGCGCTTTACCGCATTCAGCCTGGGTAATTTCGTGTTCATCACCAACCCCAAGGTTCCTCTTTGCCAGACAGGAGGGATTCTAAAGCTCACCGTTACTCGTGAAGGGGTAAAGTCAGCCAAACTCTATCCCACTACTATAACGTGGGGAAGGACAACCCTTCTGGAAGACCCCGCCAAGAAGGCCGAAGTGTTTTCCTCACTAAACACCCTGTCCCAGCGTTTTGCGACCCAGGTGGATACGGAAGGCAACATATGGGAAAGGCGGTTTTCGGACCTGTCCGGTCATTGGGCAGTGACCTACATCATGTCGCTGGAACGAAGAGGCATCGTAAACGGTACTCCTGATGGTACTTTTCGGCCCAACGATCCCTTAACGGTAGAAGAATGGGCTTGTCTTTTGGCCTCGGCGGAAATGTCAAAGGACGAATTAACAAAGCTAGCCGCACCCGCTGGTTTTTCTCTGGTGACTCCGGAAAGATGGTCTTATCCCTATTTGGTATACATGTGTCTGCAGGGCGTTTTCCCACCGGCCCAGCCGGGCTTCGACCCCAAGGCGCCGCTTACCCGAGCGGAAGTCGCGTTGATGATGTGGAAGACGGCGGGAAAATCTCCCGCGTCCCCCGGGATACCGGATTTCGCCGACACAGCTGACCTCAGCGACGAGAAGCGGGCTGCGTTTCTCTGGGGTCGGGAGCAAGGGCTGTTTGACGGCTACGGGGACAACCGCGTCGGACCATCAGATTTCTTCACGAGAGCACAGGGGGCTGCTCTTCTTCACAAATGGCTACTGCTAAAGGAGCGCGGCGCGAGTTCTTAATCGGCGGCAAGTTTTCTGAACGACCAGGATATCGCCTCAAATGCGACAAAAAGTCCGCCCACCACCATGGTGAGGTAAAAAGTAACCAGACGCCATAACAGGACAAACACGCCGATGAGCCGGGAGGGAATCATGGTCGCGAAAAGAGCCGCCGAGCCGATCTCAGCGCCTCCGCTTGCCCCGGGGGTCGGCACGTATGCCATGACCAGGTAGAGGGACATGGAAGTAGCGAAAGCTGCGGGATAGGAAACCCCCACCCCCACGCCCCTCAAAACGAAGAAAGGCACCAGGGTTAACGAGAGCCAGTATCCCACGCTCAACAGGCCTGCCGCCCCTGCATGAAGATGCATATTGGAAAACCTGAGCACTCCGTCGCGAAACTCCTGGACGTGCATAGCTACCCTCCGGACTATTTCCTCCCGCGTCCGTTCCGAGGTAATCTTCTTTACCACTCCAGACGCACATATTCTTCTTGCCAAATTGTTCGCGATTTCGGGTCGGATGAGAGAAGCTATCATGATACCTAAAAACACAAGATATATGAACAAGCCTAGCCCCAGCGCAGCTTTAACGCCTGGAAGAGCGGCCCATGCTACACCGGTAGCTAACGCTATCAAGGGTGCGATCATAAACAACAACAGTCTAGATGTGGCGTGGAGAAGGGCAGCGAGGGCTACGATAGCAGCGCCTTCGCCCAGGGGAACCCCCTCGCGGTGTAGAAGATACACCTTCAAAGGTTCTCCCCCGGTGTCGAAGGGAGTCACGCCGGCCATGAACGACGACATCATCGTGATTTTAAACGCTCCTGTCAAAGAAAGCCTCCGCCCGAGACTACGAGACAGGACGACTAGCCTGATGGTGTCAAACCACCAGCTCAGAGCGATCATCGATACCCCGAGGACGAGAAAGATGACCCGAACCTGGCTGAGGTGACGAGAGAAATTCTCGATCCCGGTGTATCTTAAAAGAAGCCACACCGCAGCGATACTGAGCCCTAGAGCCCATCCTGCGCCTACGAGAATCTTTTTAAGGTCCAGAATCCCGGCACCCCTAGGGGGTCCCTTCTCATCTGACGCGGTATCGCGGCGATAGAGCCTATCCATAAGTCTCACTGCCTCCGTACCCGACATCTAAAGCCGCCATTCTCCATAATCCCATAGCCAAGACGCATCTCGGGCGGAATTTCACTGCCTCCCTCACCGCCTCAAACCGCCGTCTGCCCGTGGAAAACGGCCCGGGTCAGGAACTTGTTAACACGGAGTCCTTGTCTCTGCCTATTCCTATGCCGAGCAAACTACCGTCCTCATATCTGTCTACGCTGTCCCCAGGTATTTACGTTACTCCGGAGGAATCGTCTCCCTCAATGTGCCGTCGCGAGCGCGGTGAGCGACCCGACCAGCAGCAGCGGCAGCGACCGCCGCTACTATGTCATCGATGAATGTGTTCACCCTACCGTCTTTTTGAGAATTAAGTTTGCCGATGATACCCGGCTTTAGTTTGTCCAGGTAACCAAAATTCGTCAGCCCGATCGTTCCATACACATTAACGATGGACAAAGCTAGAATTTCATCGATGCCGTACAAGGGGTCGTCCGTTTTTACGGTGAAACCGAGGGGTTCGGGAAGAGCGCCCTTTTCAGCGAGCACGTCCAGAGCCACCCCCGTAAGGATGGCGTTCTGAACTTCCCTCTTGTCCAAAACTCTTTCGACGCTCTCGCGGGCGTCCTCCAGAGTCAAGTCCGGGACATACCGCTTTTGAATCTCCAGTACTAACTGGGCAATGTCTTCCACGGCCACCCCTCTATCGGCCAGTGCTTTCACGGCGTGCTCTCTTCGAATTCCTCTTCCTGGCGCCTGTCGCAAGCTCTTCCTCCCTCCTTCAAGTATTCTTGCACACCGGACCAGCGCTGGGAAGACCGCGGGTTCTCTTCGGGAATCTCCCGGCCGAAGCTGACATAAACATTATCCGACACAGTTTGGCAGGAGGGATTCGCGGTGGAAGAAATCTTAGACCGCGCCATCAAGCAGGTCACCCAGCTCACCCAGGACTATAGGGAGCTTTATGAGAGGGCTACCAGGGCGACCGAACGCGAGCTCCTTGGAAAGATATTGAGGCAAAAGAAGTTTGAAATGGACGCGCTCGAGCTTTTGAAGAGCGGTCGGGTCCCCGAACGGTTCATCACGTTCGGAACAGTCACGGATGACTCGGTCAATCTGAGGGAGGGACCCAGCACCACCTCTCCGGTGGTCTTAACTCTCCAACAAGATACCGGCTGCATCCTCATGGACCGGAAAGGGAACTGGGTGAACATACAGCTTTACGACGGAAAGCAAGGATGGGTCTTTAAGGACTACGTCCGCGCCAACGAGTGAAGCCACAACCACCATGATCCGGAAAAGAACGTGAACAACCGAGACCCGCCAGGAAACCGAGTCGTGTGTCATCGAACGAGGGTTCCACATAACATGTTAACGGCTAAACCGTCTTTACGGGAGGTGAACCCTCGTGGCCATGGCCTGGATGTGGTGGTGGTGGTTTCTCTTTCTCATCATCATACTGTTGATTTTCGTGTTCCCGACTATGTAATCGCCTTCAAGCACGAAAGCCGCGGAAACCCCGAAGGGTTTCTGCGGCTTTCGTGCTCACCCATCGTTTCAGACTACCGGAATCAGTAGCCTATGAACATCTGAGTGAACATAATCCCATAGGGCCCGCCTTTGGCCACTCCAATTCCGATTTTGGTAAAGCCCGGATTGAGAATGTTGCGCCTATGTCCTTCGGAATTCATGAGGGCTTTATGCGCGGTAGCCACGTCCGGGGCACCGGCCAGGTTCTCCCCTGCAAGACGGTATTCGATCCCCGCCGACTTCATCATGTCGAAGGGAGACCCGTATGTAGGGGAATTGTGGCCGAAATAGTTTTTGTCTATCATGTCCTGACTCTTTTTTCTCGCGAGTTCCACAAGGCGGAAATCCACCGTCAGAGGTTTGAGTCCTCTGCTCGTCCTCTCCGCGTTGACGAGTTCGAGCATTTTGGCTTCTTCAGGCGCCAGTGTCTTGCCCTCCTCGACAGCCGGTGAACCATCCTCTTGCGGTGGCACCAGGGGCTGATCAGGCTGGCTTTCGGGCGGTGACGTGATAGGCGGCTCACTCTTGGACGGTGGCGGTGACACGGGCGGAACCGGTTTCGGAACCGTCCTTCCCGGGAAAGTCCCAACGCCGCGCCATCCCCGGAAGATCTCCTCGAGCAGCCGGTCAAGACCCGGTCTACCCGGAGTTGTGAATATGAACACTCGAGTCCAGTCAGGTTTCGAAATGTACAGGCGTTGATAAGTTTGACCTCCGGCCATGGCCGGACCCGTTGATACGAGCACCGTAAAACTTGCGGCCAGAAAAACGGCGAGGAATTTGATTCTCTTCATATTGCCCCTCCTCGTGTTTGAACTATGTGAGTGTACGGCTTCACCTCCCGTTTGCACATCTTAGTCTCCTTGTGTATCTTTGCCTCTATGTTAGAGTTATTGCAGCACAAACCACAAATCTGTCTCATTGCACTGGATCCCCTGCATTCGAAGTTATCGTGTACTATTTCCTCATTACTTCCGCGATCTCGTTTTAAGGTGGTGATGGTATCATCTGGGAGCTTAACCCTCTCGGGGACTAGCACATTATGTTCACATTATCGTGAGAACGCATAGAATGTCTAAGCCAGCTGAGACGGCCACCGGGAGGTGCTTTCACCCTGGAAAACCTCGTCGGTATCCCTTACAAATTCAAGGGGCGCGACTTCGACGGCGTGGATTGCCTAGGTCTCGTCTGGCTATACTTCCGCTCTAAGGGCGTCTGGTTTCCGGATGGCGACGGCCTGCCGATAGAGGAAGAAGCTCACCCCGACTACCTGAAACGAGCTCTAGATACCCTCAACCGGATAGCTCGCCCGGTATCAAATCCCCAAGCCGACGACATCGTAGTCATGCGCTTCCCCGGGGGCTACGTGCACCTGGGTGTCATGGTCGACGAAAGGAACATGCTCCACGTCGTGAAAGACCGACCGAGCTCCATAACGCCCCTGCGGAAATTCCGCTTCAGGATCGCGGGAATATACCGGCTGATCGGGCCGAACCAGGGAAGCGCGTGCTCGTAAAAAACTCGCCCTCACGCTTGTTGGTTCCGAACTAGGATATCATAAGCCCACTTCGCTATATGTCCTATGGTCCTGTCACCTTCCCTTGTACTGGGCAGATTTTGGGAGAGACAGACGATGACGAAGTTTACTCCGGAACCTCGCACTATCCCCACGTCATGAGTTACACCTTTTAGCTCGCCGGTCTTGTGAGCGCACTCGACCTCGGGCGGGAGGTCCCAGGGAATTTTTTCGTTGTACTGCTGGCGTTTAAGGATCTCATACATGGTGTCGCAGTCGCCTGGGTTGTCGATGGAGCGGGTAGCTATTCCCCGGAGGAGATATGCCACCTCCGACGGGGTTACTGAGTTCCTGGGACCCTGGGGCTTGGGCTTCATAAGGTAGTTTTCGAGCCTGGAGTCCTTTAACCCCCTCTGAGCCATGTAGTGGTTTACCACGTCAATGCCGCCGATAGCGTCGATTACAAGGTTGGTTGCAGTGTTGTCGCTCACAACGATCATGAGATGTATGGCATCGAGAAGCGTCAGCGATAAGCCGTTGTGAAACTCGAGGAGGACGCCCGAGCCCCCGACTTTGTCTTCTTTTTTCAGCACGATAGTATCGTCGAGCCTCGAGCGTCCCAGCCGCACCTGGTTAAAAGCCGCCATCATGATGGGGAGTTTGATGACCGAAGCTGCAAGAAACTTCTTGTTGCCATTGAGTTCGAGAAAGCCCTTACCTTCCAGATCGTCGATGACAATACCCCACTCCCCGCCGGCCGGTCGTAAAAGATCGAGAAGTTCTCGTTCCTTTCCCCGGAAAAGGCCGTGGGTTTTGATGCAATCGCTCATCCGAACACCTCCAACGCCTTAAACCGGTTCTGGATGTCTTCGCAAGTCGAGTGCTCTTTTCCTCCCGGCGAAGATGAGGCGTCACGGATATCCACATGAGCGACCTTGATCGGGCTTTGTTGTGTGGCTGCTCCGCCGACCCACCGCCGGTCTGAGTAATGTAGGTCTGGTACAGGAAACCGGTCAGTACAGCGCTGACCGCAAGCGCAGCTCTGGCGCCAACGAAAGGGCTGAGAATGGGTGTGACCATTCCACCGATGAAGCCGCTGAATGTGTCGGCCATGGTTTCCAGCTGTGTGAGGGGAGGGCCTCCGGCCAGAGCGACTCCAGCGTCGTACGCGACGGCGGTCAATACTCCCTGTAGACCTGCATTACGCAGGACTCTGGCGGAAGACCAACTTTTATCTTTAGAAGGGAACCTGCGTGGGTAAAGTCTTTCTACGTCGCCCATCCGCCTCACCCCGACTTGGTCCGACCTGGGTTTCTCATCCGAATGATTCTCTTGTAATCAAGGAAACGAGGGAGACCATATAGCCGGCCTCCCTCGCTCGTACACTCCGTCGGGACCCGCACGTATGACCCCTCAACCTCAACCCCTTGGCATGCAGTCATGCCGCACGAACTGGGCGAATACCCATCCCTCCTGCCCGGAAGGAAGCCTTACTCGCAGCCAGTCCGAAGTTACTTCGAGCACCGATACTTGGGTCCCGACGTTGACCTGGGTAATGACAGGGTAGGTCATCCCGGGACCTTCTCTCACGTTCACCAAATTCGCCGTGATCACGCCGGTGCAAGCGGGTTTTCCGATAGTGACGGCCGTAACCACGGTAACCTGCCTGGTTCTGAAGACCCTGGCCGTGAGCATCAGGACTTTGGTCACCATCACCGGTTCCCCGGCAGGCGGCACTTCGAAGTTCACGTGCTCAACCTGAACGAATACCCGGGCGACCATACCCGGTTTCGCCTCAGGCAGCACAACGAATTCGGAGAACGGCACCGTGAAGTGCAGGGTCCTAACCGTCTGGGTGGGTTCCATCAGGGGCTCGTAGATAATGCGCTGAGCAACGGCGCCATCTATTATGATCTTCCCGGGAGCAACGATGGTTCGTTTGACCTCCGGAGTCGCCGAGTAATCCAGTACAGCGGCGACAGGCGGCTTTTCGGGCGGCACATCCACGAGTTCGCGCACGATAGCTTGAGCGGTGTTCTCCCCCAGCACCTCCTGAACCCGTACCAGTTCCTTCTCGACCTCGAGGCCGGCTACGCCTGTGACTCCTGTGACCACCTGCAGCGTCTGTACTCGGACGACCTTGGCGGTGATTTCTATAACGATTCGAGCTGTGATGCCTCTTGCGTTCGCCGTGACATCCAGGGCGACGAACTCCACAGCCACGTCCGCCACCACCGCCATGCCGGGTTGCGCGCCGGGGATCTCAACGAACCTTTCGAAAGGTATCGTAAAGTGAGCCACGTGCACCGTCTGATAGGGCGTCCTGGCTTCGTAAATCACGCGGAGACTTATCACACCGTTCACTATCACCTTATTGGGCAGCACCGTAGTCGTAGTCACGTTGGCCGTCGCCACGTAATCTATGATGGAGACGACCGGGGGTTTCGTTTCCGGAACCGTAAGCTGCTCCCTTACCACCGCCTGCGCCGTGACCTCGCCCAAAACCGTCTCGGCCTTGATCATCTCCTTCGTGACCTGCAGACCCGGAATACCGGAGACGTCGGTCACCACCTCTACGATGGCGGTTCGTACCACTCGCACGTACATACTGAGTACCATGCGAACTACGACGGTCCTTCCGTCGGGCAGTACTTCAAACGCGGCGTGCTCTACCGTGACAACGGGAACGGCGACCATACCCGGCTCGGCACCCGGGATCTCCACGAACGTGCTGAACGCCACTTCTGCATGGAACACGTGAACGGTCTGGTACGGGACTTGCGCTTCGTAAATGATGGACAAGGAGACAACTCCGTCCACCACTACCTTGCCCGGCAGCACGGTTACTCTGGTGATACGGGTTCTCGCCGCGAAATCGATGACGGATGCTACTACAGGCTTCGGCTCGGGTACAGATACAGGTTCGGAGATAACGATCTGCGAGGTACCTTCGCCCACTACTTCTTCAAGGCGAAGCTCTTCTTTTCTGACTTCGAGGGCGTCCACGTCCAACCTCCTCCCCTCCTTTCCAAAAGGAGCGAGACTAGCACATTTATATGCTCAGGCCGGAATCGTGGTGAAACCGAAAATGTAACGCAGCTTTAGCAAATGCCAAGCATATACAGGGTATGTGTAGGAGGTTTTCGGGTTATGGAAATGTGGGCAGCTGTCCCTGCAAAAGACGAGGAGAAAACCATCCTTCACGTCATCCAATCTTGTTTGGGTGCCGGCTTAAACCGCGTGCTTGTCGTTATAAACGGGTCCCGGGATCGTACAGAGACCCTGGTTCGGGAATTGGGCGACACAAGGGTAAGAGCGCTGGTATTCGAAGAACCTCTAGGGGTGGACGTTCCCAGAGCGATATCTGCTCTCGAAGCTCTTCGCGGCGCCGCGGACTCGCTTCTCTTTTGTGACGGTGACCTCTCCGGTCCCATCTCAAAGTGTCTCGCGGAGCTCGCGGGCACAATGGCCTGGGGATACGATCTCGCCCTGACCGACTGCTATCCCAAAGGACTGCCGGGAACGGGGCTGGCCGCACAGGTCCTTAAAGCCCGCCGCCTTTTGAACGAGGGAATCGGCAGGGCCGACCTGGGTGTAGCTTCCATGTCCCACGGTCCTTCGTGCGTGTCCCGGAAATTTCTCCAAGCCATTCCTCTGCAGGCCCTTGCCATACCCCCTCTCGCACAGGCCCTGGCCGTGAAAAAGGGCCTGATCGTGAAAATAGGCTCGTCCTTTGACCACAGGCTTCTTGGGGCCAGAGAAAAGGATATAAGCCACGCAGAAAGCATAGCTGAATGCATCATGGGGGACTCGGTGGAAGCCCTCGAAACCTTCCACAACAAATCCCCCACGCGGATATTCGAAGGAGCTGTGAGAATTGGCGCTGCGTCGGCCAGGAGATGGGATATCCTCGAACGCTATCTCAACGAGTCGTTAATCCGACGGCCTCCACCGCCTTGACCCCCGGTACCTCTTGTTTGAGCACACGCTCTATTCCGGCCTTTAACGTAAGCATGGCGAAGGGACAACCGCCGCAGCTCCCCGTGAGCTTCACCTTAACGACTCCATCTTCCGATACATCGATAAGCTCTACGTTGCCTCCGTCCGCCTGAAGCTGCGGACGTATGCTCTCCAACACGGCCTCGACCTTTTCTCTCATACTTGATCCCTCTCTTCGGCTTTTATTAGGTTCCATCTTCTAGCTCTATCCCGGGCCCGTCTCGGGCTCCGTCGCAGACGCGTTCCGGGAGCTCCTCGTCCACTCTTCGTCCGATTCCGCCGAACCCATTTCTTCCTCGATGGCATCGAGGAACGTCTGGTCGTCGGTAAACCTTCTGGCCTGGGCCAGGCAGGACTGAACAACCCTCCTGCGGTGAGCGTGGTCGATTCGGAATGTGCGGGTTGCTTTCAAAAGGTCCTCCTCAGATACCGCCTCGGCTTGCCTGTCGAAGGCGATCCTCTTCGCCCTGGTCACGAGCTCCTCCAGCTCGGCGCAAGAGAAATTTCTCGTCAACGGAACTATGCGTTCCCGCAAGAACTCCGCGGTCTCTTCTCGTCCCATCGACAGGGGCACTTTCGGCCTCCTCGAACCTTCGGCGAATCCCAGGTGAACCATGAGAACCTCCAACCGCGCCTGCGGCCCCGGGTAGAGGAAGGGAATCTTATAGTCGAAGCGACCCGCCCGGGTGAAGGCCTCGTCCAGATGTTCGGGCACGTTCGTTGTCCCGACGATGATAGCTTCCCTGGAGGGATTGCCCAGCCATTCGAGGAATTGCGAGAACACCCGCTGGGTCTCCTCTTCCGCGGAACCCGCCGCGACCCCTGTTCTCTTGCCGAACCTGTCTATTTCATCCACGAACACTATGGCCGGCGACATCTTCTCCGCCATTGTAATGGCGCTTTTCATGTTTTGGCCGGATTCTCCCAACCACTTTGAATAGATGTTTTCCGTGACCAGATATATGAAAGGCAGGTGAACTTCGCTGGCCAGCGCATTGGCAAATAGGCTTTTCCCGGTGCCAGGAGGGCCGAAAAAGAGCAAGCCTTTGGGAAGAGATAGGCCGAAGTACCTCGCCCTGTCCGAGTGCTTGAGCACGTTCACGATGTATTTGGACACGAATTCCTTGACGGCGTGATACCCGCCGATGTCGGTAAACCTCCACTGAGGATCCCGGACTTCGAGCACCCTGGATTTCCTCACCATGTCAGATTTGAGATCCTTTATTGTTCTGAGATCGAAATCGCGGGTCCTCTGGTACGATTCCAGAAGAATGCTTTCGGTCTGATGCAGGTTGAGCCCGGCCAGGGCCACCGCGAGCTGCTCCGTCTTCTCCGAATCGCAGGGTACTTCCAGGTCAGCAGCTACCGCCTGGACCAAACGCCTCCTCTCCTCGTCGCTGGATGGGTCCACCGGGATGATGACCACGAAGTCTTTGGTGAAGTCGTCCATGATCTTGGACGCGTCCGAGGTGAGGATGAATACAGACGACCCGTTGGAAATCACCTGGGGATCTATGGCCCAGGCCCGGATGGCCGACTGGAAACCGCTTTCGAACTCCCTCGCTTCGGACAGGTTCTGGATTATGAACACGGTCCTTCTTTGCCTGAGAAACCTGTCCACCTCTTTGAGGACCGCCTTAAGGTTTTGGAGCTCTACCAGCCCATCCGGACGGATCCTTGAAGCAAGCGGGGTTTCGGACTGGAGTTTTTTCCTGTACGGCTCCGTGACTGGCCCCGTCGGAGACAGTTTCAACAACCCCAGCCCGTCCCACGGATCGTAGATGAACACCTGGTCTATTCCGGAGAACTCCTCCGAAGTGAGCACATACGACTTAAGCTGGAGGATGCGCTTGGGGTCCACCGTCTCAAAGCACATCACAGGCGAGTAATTGGCCTTTCGTTTTAGGAGAGCCTTCTGTATCCAGGAATCATCGAGATAACCCCCGGTTTTCATTTGCCACCCCGTTTATCCGCAGAAGGATACGGTGCGTGCCCGCATCTCGAGACCGAGCTTTCTGAGGGCCTCGATTAGCCGCGCGGTTTTCCCGTCTCCCTGTCTTTCGAATACGTCTATGCGGCTGGCGGATATCCACACCTCCATATAGGAACCCCCGGGAGACGCGCCGACACACCGGTCGGCTTCACGGTGCCTGGAACCTGGCGCCACAGCTCGAGGCAAATCCTTCCTCATTCGGCCTTGACCTCCTTCCGCCGTTCCTCCTCGGCGCCGAGTTCCCGCCTTATCCGTTCCGTATCCTTTCTATCGATGGTAATCGGTACCGCCCACAGACCGAGACTCTTCAATATCCCCGTGAGATTCTCTTCCTCATCGAGACAAGTTTCTCCCGGAAAACCCAGAAAATCCACTTCGATCCGTCCGTTTTTCGAGATCTCCACGCGAATAGTCCTGGTCATCTTAGAGGACCCCCGTAACGATCACCTTCTTGCCGCCGGTCGCATGTTTTTCTTCTACCACATCAACCTCATAGTTTAGTAGCGATAGCGCTTTCGACACAGCTATAGCCGAGTAGTTTTGAAGGACCCTGTCCTTGATTTCCTGAATACGGCGCTCGTACCCTTCTAGCCCGTACGAATCGTATACGAACATCACCTGGCCCGTCTTCCTATCGACGTTGATGCCGATGCCCCGGGGGATCTCCGGCGTAGAAATGGCCCAGTCAGCGTAAAAGGTCCTCCCGTAAAAATCTTTGACGCTGTGGGAGACCTCGCCCGTGAATTCGTCAGCTGCAGCCCAAACCGCCTCGTGTAAGATATCCCACCCGGGATCCTCTTCCACAGACTTCCCTTCGGACAGGGCCTGTGTCAGCCGGATATCGGTTTTATAGGAGCTTATGAGACTCATCCCCGCTCCCTCCAGGAAAGCCTTATCTTCCTTCTCAGGAACGCTTCCTTCTCCGCCCGCGCCCGGGCGGCCTGTCTTGAAATCTCTTCCAACCTCCGCCTCAGCTGTTCCTCGGATTCCTCCCCGCCACCTTCCAGCGGGCTGGTTGACGAGGTAGAGGACCGGTCTCCGGCGGAGCTAATGGTACCTTCATCTAGCCGGCGAGCTTGACGCGAAAGAATTTCCATCTCAATCAGAGCTATCCTGACCTCGGTCTGTTCGCGGACACCGGGTTCAGCCGGACGCTCTTCCCCAAGCCGTCTCTTTTCCCGCACGAGTTCGTCCAGAGACATCCGCGCGTATTCTTCTTTCCACGATTCAAGCTTCAAGGCGCGAACCCTCGTCATCCCGGCGCTCTCCAACCAGCGGTTCACGATCCGTCTGAGCCTCGAGATTTCCTCATCAGGCCCCTCCACCTTTTCGACCCGGCTGACAGGGTACACAGGGCCCCCCGCGGCCCCCATGACGTCACCGGCGAAGCGACCGTACCGGAGGGAATCCAGCTTGCGGCGGAGACGTTCCTCTTCTTCTTCCAGCCCTGATATGGTTTCGTCGATGTCGAGAGTGAGAATCGCCTTCCAGATCGATACCAGCGCAATAGAGAGTATGTCAAAGTATACTACCCCAACGCCGATAGCTGCGACGGCCTGAACCTTTGCGGACCATCCTGGCCCGAACATGCGGGCGGTCTGCCATCCCAGCGCCAGCGCGATGGCGGCGGTCACAAGCAACAGTAGCCTGGATTCGGGGGTGTGTTCGAACTTGGCTTTGAGGGTTTGGACCCAGGTGACGGTCCCCCATCCTACCACAACGAGGGACGCCAGAACCCAGAAGATCCACATCCTGTGCCCCCCCCCTTTATAGCGCTGAAAGCCATCCTCGGGGTTCATTATACCATGGTTCCCAGGAAACCCCCGTCCAAACCCAGCTATCATCTAGCTTGCAACCGGCTGCACTAAGCAATAACCCGCCCGTCGATCTGCCATCCTCGCTAAACGCCACCGCAAAAAATGCTTCGTCCGCATTCTTTTCGAGCGATACGCCGGCGAGGAGTTACTGCCGCCCATGAAGCCGGTTCAGCCGGTTATCCGATCATTTCTCGCTCAAAAAAGCTCTGGCCAACCACAGGTGGTCCGTACCCGGCGGATTTAAAGCTTCCTCCCCGGACTCCCTAAGGACCACCCGTCTCGTACCAGCGATAATCTTTCCTACAACGGCGGCGTTGATTCCGTTTTGGCGGTAAGTTGTTACGAGTGAATCGCCGTCGGGATGTGTGGCGATTAGGCATCCTGACGAGGTCAGTTTTAACGGGTCTATACCAGCTACGGAGGCGATTTGAGTCGTGATCGGAAGTACCGGGACAGCCCTCGCATCCACGATAGCGCCGGTCCCCGAAGCTTCGCACAGCTCGTAGATGGCCCCCAGAACCCCTCCTTCGGTGACGTCGTGACTGGCAGTAGCCCCGTTCCCTGCGGCGACCATCCCGTCCCTCGTCACACTCACCATCGAAAAGAGCCTCTCACCCTCAACGACCAGGGCCTTCTCGTCGTTTGTTCGCCCGGGCAACAACCGGGCGAGTTTATCCGGAAAGTCCATCAGCAGCACGGCAGTACCCTCTAGACCCGCCCACTTTGTGACCACGATGTCGTCACCAGGCCTCGCGCCGGAGGAACGCAGCACTGCCCTTCCCTTTGTCTTACCGATGGCCGCCACCGCGAGAATGGGATGGTCGAGACCTGGAGTCACCTCCGTATGGCCTCCCGCCACCGTCACGTTTTCTTCGAGACAGGCCTGGTGTATCTCGTCCAGCAATTCCTCGAGGTCCTCAAGACGGGCTCCTTCAGGTAACAGGATCGTGACGAGAACCGCTACCGGTTCGGCCCCTTTGGCAGCGACGTCGTTCAGGGCAACTTTCACGCCCAGCCACCCTTGCTTTCTGGATGCACCGGTTATCGGATCGATGCTCGCCACCACCAGTTCCGGTCCCAGGTCCAGGACGGTGCTGTCTTCGCCTATGCTCGGGGGCACGATCATCTCTGCCCGAGGAGCACCGGTACGGTGGAACACGATGTCGCGCAATAAAGCGGTTTCGATCTTCCCGGTAGACAAACGCCGGCTGGTATCCACTTTGGCATCACCTTTATCCTTACCTGCAGTCTTCTGGAGCGATCTCACGGTCCCGGAGGTACCGTTTCAGCTCTTGTTTCGCTTCTCTTTGATACGCGCCCGGGCGCCCGCGCTCCTGTCCGGTTGCGACTTGCGGACACCGTTGACTTCCGCATTGCTTTCAGCTTAGCATAGTTCGAACAGGGTCTCGTGACCACCGGGCAACACACGGTATGGTCACAACCGGCGGGGGGATTATGTTTGCTCAGGATAGCCGGGGGTCGCTTCAAGGGCCGCTTGATAAAGAGCGTTCCAGGAGATTCTACCCGCCCACCGCTCAGCAGGGTGAGGCAAGCTCTGGGAAACATCCTCGCCCCTGTCCTCGCCGGTGCGGATATCCTCGACCTGTATGCGGGAACTGGGAGCTATTCCATCGAGCTTTTAAGCCGGGGGGCGAAGTCAGCTGTCCTGGTCGATAATAGCCCCGTTGCCGTGAAAACCATGAGGGAGAACATCCAAAGTCTGGGCATCGAGAACCTCTGTACTGTGATCCAGGGGGACGCTCTGGAGACTTTGTCAGCGATGGTGCGGCAAAACCGGGTTTTCGATGTGATCGTGGTGGCACCGCCGTACTTCTCCGGACTGGACGCTTCCACCATGTCAAGACTAGGGGACCATCCTCCCCTTAAGCCCGGAGGAGTAGTCGTGCTTCAGCAGCACCGCCACGAAACGCCGGTCCTAAAGACGGGATCGCTCGAAGCTTTAAGAACCTACAAGTACGGTGAAACCAGACTTACCCTCTATATGGCTCACGATAAGGAGTAAGAAGGTTAGACATATGTGTAAGTCCTCTCAGGGCGCGGAAAACAGAGAATAGTTAAGCCCGTGCGGTTGCCAGCAGCAAACAAAGGTATTCAGGACTGGGGAGATCGTCCGCTTCAGCGAAGGACATCGTTCAGGGGCATTATACACTGGGCCAGGACGCTCAAACCTTCCCCTCGCTTTTGCAGCTTCCCCCATACCGCGAGCGGGATGAGTTCCCCGGGGAACAGGTATTTTCCGTATCTGTGATATACGTTCTCGAAAACCGTTACATCGATAAGGCCGGATTCGTCTTCCAGGGACAGGAATACCACCGTCCTCCCGCTTTTTGTGGGAGGTCTGTGCGGTCTCACGGGAATGCCTGCGACTTTCACCAGAGCACCGGGTTCAACTTCCTCGAGTTCTCCGGAACTCTTATATCCCTTTCGCCGCAACAAAGGTCTCCACAGTTCGGCCGGATGCCCCGAAACCCCTGTTCCCAGGGTTTGATACTCAAACGCGATCTTCTCCGCCAAACTGAAATCATCCCCGGCGGTTTCGATTTCGTCAAAGAGCGGCCTCGCGATACCTCCTGCAGCTTTTGTAGCTTCTTCGACCGCCAGAGTCTTTTCAAGGCTCCATAAAAGCCCCTTTCTGGACAAACCGAGCTCATCAAATGCGCCGGCCAGGATGAGGGAACGCAGAGCATCCTTTTGCGCTCCGGTCCTTTCCACGAAGTCCTGAAAGGACCTGAATTCCCCTCGTTTTGACCTGGATGTGACTATGCAATCTATGAGAGAAGATGGCACGTCCTTCACCATTTTCAGAGGCAGCCGTATGCTGCGACCTTCGACCGTCACGTCTTTAAAAGATTTGTTGACGGAGGGTCCGAGAATCTTCACCCCTCTCTTTCTCGCCTCCACGCATATGGTGGAAACCGGATAGAACCCCATGGGTTCGTTATTGAGAATGGCGGCGAAGAACTCGGCGGGATAATGCTCAACCAGATACGCCGTCTTATACGCGGTAGTCGCAAAAGCTCGGGCGTGAGCTTCGCAAAATCCGTAACTGGCGTAACCAAGCATCTTTTGAAAAACAGCTTTCGCCACCTCCGGCGACGTTCCTCTCGCTACAGCTTTTTCCACGAACAGCTCCCCCATTTCCGCCATCTCTCTTTCCGAACGTTTATGGGTCATGAGCTTCCTCAAGTTGTCTGCTTCGCCCGGCGTAAACCCGCCGATTACTGTCGCGATCTCTATGACCTGCTCCTGAAATAAAATCACTCCGTACGTCTTTTTGAGTATCGGCTCAAGCCGCTCATCCAGATAGGTTACGGGCTCAAGCCCTCTTCGCCTGGAGATGAACGGGGAAACCATGTCGCCCTTGATCGGCCCCGGACGTATCAGCGCCACGCTGGCAACGATGTCTTCGATGTTGTCCGCGCCAAGCCTGGTTTGAAGAGCCCTTTGAGCAGGGCTTTCCAGCTGAAACACACCCACGGTTTCACCGGTCCGGAGGCGCGCGTATGTGGCCGCATCGTCCAGAGGGATGCTGAGATAATCCAGGGGGTTTTCGCGCCGGGAACGCCTGGCATTCGAAATGTACTCGAGGGCGTCGTCTACTGCACCGAGAGTCCTCAAGCACAGGAGGTCTATCTTAACGAGACCCAGTTCTTCTACGTCTTCTTTATCGAAGGGGACTATGGTCACTCCCTTGGCAGCAACCTGAACCGGGGAAATCCAGGTAACAGGGTCCCGGGAAATCACGATGCCGCCGAGGTGGGTTCCGAGGTGCCGCGGAAGGTCCGCGAGCTTTTTTGCGATGTCCACCAGTTTTCCTACTTTTCCCTTGGAAAGATGAAGGGCCTTGAGTTCAGGCACGGAGTCCAACGCTCTTTCTATATCCTCCGCAGATATGTGAGGAAGGCGTTTGGCGAAAACATCCAGCAATTCCTGGGGGAACTCCAGAACTTTGCCGGCTTCCCTGATGGCAGCACGGGCCTGGAACGTGTTGTAAGTGGCTACGCACGCCACGTGGTCTTGCCCATATTTTTCGTAGGCATATCTCGTCACTTCATCTCTGCGCCTGGCATCGAAGTCTACGTCGATATCGGGCTTTTCCCCCCTCTCGAGACTTAAAAATCTTTCGAACAGGAGTCCCTGGCCTATGGCGTCCACGTCCGTTATGCCGAGACAATAAGCTACCGCTGAGTCTGCCGCCGAACCACGCCCCGCGTGACGGATGCCGCTCTTTCGGGCGAATTCCACCAAATCCCACACAACGAGGAAGTAATCTTCGTACCCGAGTTTGGTGATGACGTGGAGCTCCCCATCGAGCCTCCGTGAAATGTCCCCGGTTATCCTTCCGTACCGCTCCACAGCCCCGTCGTAAACGAGTTTTCGCAGGTATTCCGCCGAAGACATACCGGGCGGGACGGGAAATGAAGGGAAATTGGTTTTCCCCAACGGAAGCGTAAACCGGCATTCTTCCGCTATTCTCCTGGATGTTTCCAGCACCCAGGGGTAATCCCGGAACTCCGCCGCCATCTCCTCGGAGCTTTTCAAGTAGTTCTCGGCGTTAAGTCTTCTTTCCGGGCTTACCTGCGAGATTTTCGTGAGCGTCCTTATGCAGGTGAGAACGTCGTGGACGGGAAAGTCTTCTTTGTTCGCGTAGTGTACGTTATTGGTGGCAACGACGCCGATCTTGAATTCGGCGCCGAGCTCTTCAAGAGCTTTATTTAACCCCGAGGACCCCGGCAGGGCGCTTTCGGACATCTCCAGATAAAAGGAATCCCGCCCGAAAGCACTCACTAGTTTTGCACATGCCGCTTTAGCTTCGGAAAATCGTTTTCTCAGTATGAGCCAGGGAATCTCCCCTCGCCTGCAGCCGGAAAGGACGATCAATCCGTCCTTGTAGCGAATAAGACAGTCCATGCTAACTTGAGGCGAGCGTCTTTCGCTTTTCAGGTGCGATTCCGTTAGGATCCGGCAAAGGTTTCTGTAACCGTTCTCGTCTTTACAAAGGACGGTCAAGTGATGACCGTTTTCCAGCGTGAGTTCGGCACCCAGCACCGGCTTTATGCCCCTCTTTAAAGCTTCCCGTGTGAACTTCACGGCACCCGAGAGGCTCATGTGGTCGGTGATCGCGAGGCAGTCCATCCCCAGGGCTGCGGCCTTTTCCAGAAGGGAATTTATATGGGATGCCCCATCGAGAAAGGAAAACGGACTGTGAACGTGGAGGTGCGCAAACCCACGGGAAGATTTAATCGTAGACCCTGTAAAGGCGCCACCCCTTGCCATCGGTATAAATCTCGTACAGCCTCCCTTCCCTGGACTGAATGCGGAAGAACATCTTTTCCGTTTCCCCCGCCCACCACTGACCCGTCGCCCGCCAGCGATCCGTTATCTTTTCCGCGTAAACCCAGTGTTTCCCCCAAAAGAATCTCGCCGGCTTTTGCCTGTCCATGACCACCAGCACCGGCTCAAGAACGAGTTTGGACATGGCTTCTACCTCCCTGGTTTCTTACCGGATCCCATAGCATCATCATTTCTTCATGCCAGAGGATCTCGGGGGGAATGGATTTTCCACCGGTTTCTTCCCGCCCCCAGTAAACGGCACAATCCCCGAATTTCTTTTGAATACCTTCCACCGCGATTTCGAGTTTGAGAGGCAGACGGGCTTTACCGGCGGGAGCAAGGGACCATAAGAGGGGCATGGAAACTCGTTGTACCGGCAAGATATCGAAAAGCTTTATGGAAAACGAATGGATTTCGCCGCCGGGAAAATCGTTCAAGAGGTTTTCGATGATGATAAGCAGGGACTCCCGGCAAGAAACGGGGGAAAAAAGGCGCCTCGTTCGGCGGTATTCGGGGAAATCACCGTTGAGGCATACCTCGATCCCCATCGGGCCAGCACCTTTCTCTATAAGCGCAGCTTGAAGCTCACCGGCAGCTACGCATAAAAACTCTCTTGAAAGGCCCGGTATGGGTTGAACGAAGTTTCTTTGGAATACAATGGGTTCCTCCGGGTAGACTCTTTTTACTCGTTCCCAATCCTTCCCAAGAGCCCATTCCCTCACCCACAGAGCCCAATCTCCTAAATGAGCGGAAAGATCATCCCGGGGGACATTAAGAACATCTCCTATGCTCCTTAAACCTAATTCTTTTAAAACGGTCCTCAATTCCAAAGGAAGTTTCCAGAGGTAAGAGAGGTTGAGTTCCCTTAAAAAACCCTTTTCCATCCCGGGTTCGAGGAAAAATGCTGTATGAACGCTATCCCGGAAAAGCTTACCCCATCTCGAGGTTTTAGGACATTTACCCGATGAAAACTTATCCCACAGCCAGAGCGAAGCTGCCTTGGCCGTGAACTTCGTAGAAGCTATCCCGAATATGCAATGAAAAGACTTTCCCTGAAGTTCTTTTAAGAGAGTGCGTATAGTTTCCTGTACATACTCCGTACCGGGGATCTCGAAAAAAATCCTGCTCTGGTCCTCGGGTTCCATAGCTAACAACCCCTCTGCCATCCGGGAAAAGACATCATGAGCTTCTCGTGAGAATCCCGAAGACCGGTAAACGAGATGGAGTTCCGGCATAGCCATCTTCGCCCGGGATCCGTTATCTCCTGGTCTTATCCCCTTTTCCCACGCTACCCTGGAGCAGTCATAAACCACTCCCTTGTCGAGGATGGCCACTGGACCGGAAATACTCCTCGCTTGAGCTTCGAGATAGCTTTCGAAGCCCACCAGGATTCCGTAGCCGACCGGCCCTCTCATGGGACTCACCTCGAACTTTTGTTTGATTTAATAATAAAACGTTTGTTCGTAAGAAGTCAAGGGGGGGTAATAACCGGGACTTACAGAATATGAACCAATTTGGGGCGGCATGAGTATCCTCCTGCTCGCAGGATAAAGGAGGAACGAAGAACGGATTAGAGGGACGGAGCAGGACCCTTTTTCGGAAGCGACGTGTACACGCTCGTTCCCAAATCCTCTACCTCTACTACAGTCCCGCCGTAGAGGAAAATCCGCCGGGTCCGAACCACCCATCTCTTACTACCCGGCTCATCGCCGCCGAGTTCCCTTACGACGCTCGTCTCGATCTTTATCTCCTTCAAAGGCTCCCTTCTCCCGAATACTTTTACGGTCAAAACACCGCCTTCGGCATAGGCCTTGACGACGACCGGGCCGGCCAAAACGTTTCTCATCTTGAGATCGAGGAGACCATACGCGACGGTGGCATCTTCTCCCATGGGCAAGTAATCCACGGGCATTCCGTGGTTGTGCCTTTCCACCACTTCGAACCCGGCCCGCAACAACGCGCCATACAGCGTAGACGACACCTGACAAACCCCTCCACCGTAGTCATCTTCGAGTCTCGTGCCAACGTAAATGGGGGCCTTACGGTATCCGCGTTCCGGGAGACGCGGACCTACCCTTTCGTTGAAGGAAATCACCTCCCCCGGCCAGATCACAGCTCCGTCTAGATCCCTGGCGGCAAGCGCCACATTATGAGCTCTGTCGCAGTTGTCCTGATATCTCGTACTGAAAGCTACGATGACTCCGTCGATGCCGGCAGCTTCCAACTTCTCCTTGGTGACCGCAGCTCTCACTTCGACCAGCGGCACCTCTACCGAGACGGGTATGCAGGACCACCTGAAGTCTCCCACCACCCTCCGCCTGAGCTCCTCTGCATCCACCCTGTATCCCGGTTCATCGCGAATCACGACCACGCGGTCTCCGGGCAAGATTTCCCAACTGGCATCCTTCGGGGGTATCTCAAAGAAGCGGGATATCGCCGTGATTGCGGAAGCCCATCGCTCTTCGTCAACGGTGATTACGAGGGGTACAGCTTTCGGCCGGGAGAGCGGACCATACAGAAGGCCCAGGGACTTAACGGTGCTCTCTACATCCGGAACGATCCCGAGGCCATAAGGGGCGCCCAGGGGAATCTTCATGGTGCCTCCGAGGAGGGTGCCCTGAGGCGGCGTTATCTCCACCGTTCGTGCGGAAAAGTCCAGTTCCTTCTCGAGAAAAGCGGCAAGCTCCCTCTTTGACAAACCGGAGCACGATATTCCACCGATGCTGGTACCCGGCGGCAACGGCCCGAAGGAACAGGATACAACGTATCCTGCTGCTGTAATCAGAGTGAGCCCGAGGCAAATCCAAGCTTTTTTCAGTCCCCGGATCCCCAAGAAACAGCCATCTCCCGTCCCAACATATTCGACGGGAGCGCTCCTGTATTCCACGGGGCGAGGAGCGCAAGCTCTTTCCGGAGCATGCCGTGAGCTCTAGATACCCTCGACTTGACCGTCCCCTCGGGGCAGCCCAGAAACCCGGCGATTTCTTCATACGACCGGTCAGAAATGTTCTTTAATAGAAAAGCTTCTTTGTAGTGCCGGGGAAGGCGCCCTGCCGCGGCCAAGATCTTGCCAACAGATTCGCGTTCTTCGAGGATCTCCTCGGGGCCGGGATCTCCGGACGGAAACTCGACGGCTTTCTCCTCTTCTCCGTCGTTCCATTCGGGCCATGGGACCGTGGAAATCCTCCTTTTCCTCGACCTGTCTATACAAACGTTGGTGGCGATCCGGTGAAGCCACCGCCCGAAGGAAGCTTCCCCGTTGTAAGATCCCAGGCACTGGTAGGCCCTAAAGAATACCTCCTGAGTAAGGTCCTCGGCATCCTCTACATTCCGCACCATCCTGAGGACGTGCCTGAAAATCTGCTTTTCGTACTTCCGCACCAGCGCCGAAAAAGCTTCCCCGTCTCCCGACTGCGCCATACGGACCGTTTCGAGTTCCCCCGCCACGGCTTATCCCTCCAGCGTACTCATGGTCTCTTTCTCGACCCAATCGTACGGCCTGGAAAACGGCGCCACATCGGCAAAAAAAGCAACCCGGGTGATCTTTTTTGCCTAGGCATTTTGGCGGAGGAGAATGCCGGAGCAACAGGAGCCGACGTCGAGAGTCTTCTGGCCTTGTTATCCTGGGTACGAACTGCAGGAAGCCAAATACGAGACACCAGAAGTATCAGGAACGTGACTTTCGCAGAGGAATCCTCGCCGTTACCGTGGTGCCCCTTGCTGGTTCCGAATCGATGCGGATGCTTCCGCCCAGGAGCTCGGCCCGTTCATACATCCCCACAAGACCCATCTGGCCCGCCCTGGCCAGAGATGTCAGAGAATCCGGAGGCGAGAAGCCCCGTCCGTTGTCGGCGACGCGGATTTCCACCACATCCTCTCGGAAAGCGACACTGACCTCCACCGTGGATGCTTTAGAGTGTTTCATGGCGTTGGCGAGGGCTTCCTGAGTGATCCGGAAGCATGCGACTTCTATGTCCCGGTCGAGTCTGCGCGGTTCTCCCTCAACCGTGAACTTTGCGTCGATCCCGGCTTTTTGTACCTGCTCCACCAACCATTCGACCGCATAGCTGAGTCCGAAATCATCGAGGATGGGCGGCCTTAAGTTGCGGGAAAACTCCCTTAGGTCCTGGATCGCCCGTTCCACCAGGGAGTCAATTTCCTTTAAGACCTCAACTTGCTCTTTCCGGTTCCCCAGTTTCTCGAGGAGGTCCAGCTGCCTTCTCAAAGCTACCAGGTACTGTACGGGGCCGTCATGAAGCTCCCGTGCCACCCGGGCTCTTTCCTCTTCCTGGGCGAGCGTGGCCACGGTGAGGTACCCCCGCATCCGTTCCTCATTGGACCTCGTTTCATCCAGTTCCTGGTCGCGTCGAAGCAGCTCCTCGTGAAGAGCTTTCTCTTGGGAGATATCCCTGGCGATACCCTGATGCCTCAAGATTTCGCCCCCGGACACCACCACCGAAGCTCGGACATCGAGGGTCAGCGGGCGGCCGTCCTTTCGAGCTATGACCCACTGATAATCGAGAAACCTCTCTCCGCTGGAAACGACCCTCCTCAGCGCCGACACGGTCTGGGCCCAACTTTCACCGCTGACGAACTCTCCGAAATATCTGCCAAGCATTTCCTCGGCCTCGTAGCCCAGCATGTCGCGGCACCTCGGGTTTACGTACAAGAACCGCCCGCCACCGTCGAGGACGAAAACGAGGTCTCTAGCTCCCTCCATCAGCACCCGATAACGCTCTTCGGAACGTTCCAGTTCATCCTCGAGGCGGGACTGGAGCGCAACCGCACCTGCTACCGCAGCGATTGCGCCGAGGATGCCCAGATCACCTTCCTCCGGAACCGGGGATCCGGGCAGCGAAGCGTAGGCCATGAGGCCTAACGTCTCGCCGCGGCTTGTCAGAGGAAACAGGATCACTCGCTTAAATCCGGACGTGTTAAGTAGGGGGTCCACGTCCCCTTCCTCAAGAACCACCGGCCGCGAATCGCCTCGAAGGCACCGGGAAAAACGGGAATCACCGTTGACTTTTAGCCTGATATCCTCTGTCTCCAGTAAAGCCCCTGCCGTCCGAGCATCGGAGGCCACATGGTGCAGGGAATTGGACTTGCTGTCGTAGAGAAAGATGGAGCATGAATCCACGGGGAGCTCTTCAACGACCGTCCGGCATATGGAGGTGTAAATACCTTCCGCCCTATCGCGACCGGCGAGATAAGAGAGGGCTTTCAAAAGGATTTTCCTTTCCAGTTCCGGGTTTTGACTTCGTCCCAAGTCAGGACACCTCTACGGTCGGAGGGAAGCTATACCAGCGCGGCGGCGCGAGAGTTCCCCTGCTACCCAAGTCAGCGCATCTCTACGTCCGGAGGAGCGATGAGCCCGCGCTTCAAGGCCTCAAAAACCGCCTCAGTTCTCGATCCCACCGCCATCTTCCCGAAAATGCTGGCCATATGAGACTGCACGGTTCTGGGGCTGATGCCCAATTCCGAAGCTATTTCTTTGTTTGAAAGACCCTTCGATGCCAGCTTTAGAACTTCGATTTCCTTTTCGGTCAGGGAGTGACCCGCCGCAGGGCTCCTTGTCGCGCCGCTACCAACCTGCCCCGCCGATGTCAAACGCATCCCGCGGGAAAACACCTTTTGAGCTACGGACCGGCTGAGTACCGCGTCGCCGGTAGCGGCAGCTCGAATGGCAAGTATGAGCTCCTCTGATCTCGCGCTTTTCAGGATGTATCCAGCCGCACCCGACTCGAGTATCGCGGAGATATACGGCAGGTCATCGTACGCGGTAAGAGCGATGACTGCCGTCTCGGGCAAGATAGACTTGATTTTCCTGGTAGCTTCGATGCCGTTCATACCCGGCATCGCGATGTCCATCGCGACGACGCGTGGCCGAAGAGACCGGGCCTTTTCTACCGCTTCCGCACCGTCCCGGGCCTCCCCGACCACCTCAATGTCGCTTTCCTGTTCCAGAAGCTTTTTCGTCCCTTCGCGAACAATGGCATGGTCATCGCATATGAGCACCGTGATCCTGTCCACGATTTCCCCTCACAGGACTCTGCTTGCTCACTTCGTGGCCTTTGACAAAGCGTCTTTCACCGCCTGGATAATGCCTTTCGAGGTGAACGTGGCGCCGCTGACAACGTCCACGTCCACCTTTTGCCCTTCGATCATGGATTTGGGAACACCTTTTACGGCTTGCGACGCTATATCCGGAGTATCGGAATGACTGATGACCTCAATCTTGGTTATCTTGCCGCCAGCTACCGTCACCGAAACCTCGATAGGGCCGAAGAGACCATTACCGGTGCCTTTATAAGTGCCGTCGGGAATCGAAGCCAGGTCGATCGGGCGTTCCTCCGATGGCGCAACCCTGGGAGTGAGGATTTCCAGAGCTTGGGTTACGCCTGCCTTCACAGCTGACGAGGAAACCGTCGCTCCGGAAATGCCATCCACGCTCGAGGTGTCTTTTTTCCCTATGAACCTTTGAAGAAACGCGGGATCTTTGACTCGAGAACCGATGCCGGGCGTTTCCGAAAGGGATAAAATCGAAAGGGAAGCTATCTTCCCCTCCTTATCGACTCCGACCATTATCTGAATCGGCGATTGCCCGAAACCGGACGCGCTCACGCGCATAGCGGCGCCTACGATCTCTTCCCCTGCTTTGCCTATCCAGAACGTATTTCCCTTTTCGTCAGTAGCCTCTTCAATAAGCTCGGCACCGGGGATGGCGGCTTTAGCCGCGTTTAACAAATCTTCTTTCTCGCGCCGCTCGATTACCGGCTTGGTCATAGCGTAGACAGCTGCCAAACCGCCACCGGCAACAGCGCATATGATCATCAGTATAAGTCCCAGTTTAAGACTGCTCTTCATAAACGGTCTCCTCCCAGGCAGGTCGTATGCACCGCTCCGTTTCAGCTTTCGGCGTCATAATAGCATACAGATGTCATTTAGTGAACCGTCCGCCTGGGATTCGAGGCGCGTAACCACAACCAGGGGTGCTATATCTTTCCCCATTCGCAGGTGAGAACGGGAGGATTTCCCGGAGGCAGAACCGAATTGGGCAGTGAACCCCGCAAGGAGGTGTTGTGCATGCGTAATACGGAGGTATGGAGCGGTATCGTGCTAGGAGCCGTTGCCCTCTTCTTTTACGCGCGGCAGGCAAGAGACTGGAAAGCGTTGCACCCGTACAGGCGCCTGGGGATAGCAGTGGGTATGGTCACCGTGGTTGTCGCCGCCGTCGTCTCAACCCTCAAGATCCCCTGGGTCGGCCGTTACGTGCTGGGCGCGATTATCGCAGGATTCCTGAGCTACGGCATCCTTTACGCGCTGAGCGTGAAGAGGCACGAAAGGGCCCTCTCCTTCTTCGCCGATACCGTCGGCATGAGGGCTATCCATAATCCTCAAGAAGAATCATCCGACCCTGACCTTTTTAACATAAAGAAATGGCTGGATAAGGACATATACAAATGGAAAGTGGGGGGAACCTACCCAGCCCTCGTCAAGAAGGAGGGGGACTGGGTCTACGTGGTGAGGGTACCCAAGGCTCTCGACTTCGACTATGGCGCCCCGGAGGCCACCTGTTTCGCAGCGGTTAGAAAGATACCGTTCAACACCCTCACGCTCGTGGAGAGACGCCGGGCATCCCGCCAACCGAAAAAACTCTTCCTCACAGGGGATGACTCTTTCGATTCCCGGTTCTTCCTGTCGGGCGCGCAGTCGTCCGATGCCGAAGCCCTGTTTACGCCCCCGGTGAGGGAGTTCTTCGGCACGATGAAGGAGTTCCCCGGTACGCTAAGGATCGAACACTACGGCGTCTACTACTATATGCCGGGGAGAGTCCAAACTCAGGAAGAAGTCCAAGAGGGGCTGCGCATCATCGGTCAGGTATGCCGGTGGGTGGAAGAAAGCATGAAAGGTTCCCGGTCGTCGTAACACTATCCTAGCGCCTAAATACTCCGGAGACCGCGCGGTCGGGGCGAAAGGAGACGGGGCGCTGGTGGGAAGGTGTCGATGCCGGGCCGACTAATGCATGGCAAAGAAACATCCACAACGTCAAGCATCCCGTGGTTAGCCATGGCCCTCGCCTACGTGGGAACCGTCGTAGGGGCAGGTTTCGCGTCCGGACAGGAGGTCCTTCAGTTTTTCGGTCTTCTGGGCCGGCCGGGCATCGCAGGCATCGTCCTGGCCGCTGCGGGGTTCGCCTTCTTCGGCTACGTCATAATGGACCTCGGTCGGATTGAACGAGCTACTTCCCACCTCCCGGTGATAAGGTCGGCGGTGGGAAAGGTTTTGACACCCTTTGTCGATTTCGTAGTCACCTTCTTTCTCTTCGGCGCTACCTGTGCCATGTTCGCAGGCGCAGGTTCGGTGTTACGACAGGAATTCGGGCTGCCGTGGGTCTGGGGAGCCTCGGCCATGGCCGCGGCGAGCGTCTTTACGGTAGTTTTCGGACTTAAGGGCGTGGTGTCGTCTCTCAGCGCCGTCGCGCCCTTTCTCATCGGAGCAGTGATTCTCGTGAGCATGAAAGCCACATCCGCTCGGGGGTTAAAATTGCCGGCTCCTCCCCCCGGGTATGGTCCAGTGCTGCCGGGATGGTTCGTATCTGGGGCAGCTTACGTTTCCTACAACATCATAATGGCCGTGCCTGTGCTGGCCGCAATGGGGGCCAGGACCAGCACATCCTCTGACCTCCGAAAGTCGTCTTTAGCAGGAGCTTCCGGCCTCGGCCTCTGCCTTCTAGCCGTCTATTTGGCGCTGGTCTCGAACTTTCCTGACTCGTTGAGGTACGAAGTTCCCATGGCCCGCTTCGCTGAACTCATCCACCCTTCGGGGAAGCTCATTTACTCTGCCGTCTTCCTGCTGGAGGTCTACACCACGGCCGTCGCCGATCTCTTCGGCTTGGCCTCCCGCTTGAGGCCTGAAGACACGCCCGCTTTCAAACTGGTGGTGTTCGCCTCGGCCTTGGCAGCACTCCTGGTGGCGAGAACCGGTTTTTCCACCCTGGTCCGAACAGTTTATCCCCTTGCGGGTGTTGCAGGTCTCCTGTTTCTGTCAGGGCTTCTCTTGACGGCGGTGCGGCGAATCCACTGGGGTCACTAAAGGAAAGGGTCCGGCGAGAAAACTTCGACCCGCCGGACCCATGGCTTTACGGTGATAGCAGTTGTCACTTGCCTCCAAATGTCACCGGTACCAGGAGTTCCTCCACTCTCGAGCCGTCTTTAGCAGAAGAAGTAGTGAAGATGATGCTGCCGAACGGGTTCGTCGGCATCTTCAAATCCATCCATACGTCGAAGTCTCCCCACTCCGGTGCACCTGCCGAGGCTGTCACCGATTTCTTTCCAAGGACGTCGTGACCGTCCTCGATCTCCACCATCAGAGTGGCTTCCCAGACCCGCGCTTTACCTACCAGTCTGACCCGTTCCGTCAGCACAGAGCCCGCTTCGGGCTGAAAGAGGATGACATTTTGCCCCACGGAGGCCATGGGAACCCGCACGACCTTCTCGCCGGTGCCGGTAGGAACCTCGAACTCCACTTCGACCGGTACCTTAGCTGACACCGTGTAAGCCTGATAAGGATAGCTCACTACCTTCGCCTCGTTCCCGGCAGGGGGTTTGAGGTTGAACTTGAGCAAAGCCCTGTTGACGTTCCACCCTGGCGACGTTCCCCATGCCACTCCCGTCAGTTCAAGGGAATAACCCGTAGTGGGAACCTCCCCGGCACATACCACCAGGAAATACTTCCCTCCCCGCTCAAAGAACATCGCCACGGGATCGGTCGTCCTGGTAAGCGAAGGGAGCCAGCTTTCCAGTTCTTTGTCATCGACGCCCGGGGTGAATATCGGAGGAAGCAAAGAGGCCAGGGACGTGAGGACAGCCGACAGATCTCCCTGGAACGCCCGGCGAGCCCCTTGGGAGCTTACAAAGGTCAGATACTTCCGTCCGGCATCGTAGTAGATTTTCCCGTCGGTTGTCGTGATAACGTAGTCGGCCTCGGTTTCCGGTTTGGCATCTTCGGAGCCCTTTACGGGTTTGGCGGCTTTCAAAGCATTCAGGAGCTCTTGAGGCTCGGGGACTGGCACGCTGTTCCCCCACATATCGCCCACATAAATCTTCCCTTTGCTTGCGCCGCTCAGAGCAGCCAGGTCCTTGGGCGCACACGCCGCGAGAGAAACCGAAAAACACAGGACCAGTATTGCCGAAAGCCATGCAGCTTTCTTTTTCACCGTCATCGCCTCCGAGATATATTGACGAAATCCAGGGTCTGGAGTTCCTTCTGGAATCCTTTGCCGTACGTGTCACGATTATACCCAACCCATGGTACCCAACGCAAACCGCCCAGTCGACCGGAAGATGTTCAAAACTGTCCCATATTGGAGGCAAGGGCAAGACGGTCCGTCCCTTCAATCTGCTCGTCCAGGAGGTCCCTGTACGTTTGCCTGCGCACCACCGGAAAAGCTCTCCCCTCGTAAACGTGCACCACACCAGGCCTCGGAAGCGCATTGTAGTTGGACGACATGGAGTAGTGGTAGGCACCGGTCACCATGACCGCGAGGATATCTCCGGTTCTCACCATGGGGAGAAACGCTTCTTCTATGAGGGTATCACCCTCTTCGCAATTCTTCCCCACTACCCTGTAGGATAGCTGGCCTTCCCGGGCCTGACGCGCAAGAAGGCACCGGTATTTAGCTGAATAGAGCATGGGCCGGGGGTTATCGGCCATGCCCCCGTCGACAGCCAAAAGTTTTTGGCCTGAGGGCAGTCTTTTTATGGTCCCCACCTTGTACAGAGTTATCCCCGCCTGAGCTACTATTGACCTCCCCGGCTCAATGAAGATTCGGGGCATGGGCAACCCGAGGTTACTCAAACGATCCCGGAAAGACCCCACCAGCGCCTCACAGTATTCTCCGATGGAAAGCTCCTTGTCCTCTGGAACGTAAGCTACACCAAGCCCTCCTCCCATATCGCACTCTTCCGGAAAGACGCCCGCAGCCTTAAGGCAGTCCTCGTAAATCGCACCCATGGTCTTGCCCGCCAGTTCAAACCACCTTCTCTCGAAGATCTGGGAACCGACATGGCAATGAAAACCCATGAACCGGACGTTTTTCATCTTTAGAGCCAGGCGAACCGCCTCGATGTGAGCACCCCGGTAAACAGGGATACCGAACTTGGAATCTATTCGCCCGGTCGCCAGGGCTTTATGGGTGTGAGGATCGATCCCGGGGGCAACTCGTATGAGCACTGCCTGGGTCCGTCCTAAAGCAGAGGCAATCTCCTGAATTCGCTTGATTTCAGCTAAGCTGTC
Source organism: Candidatus Fermentithermobacillaceae bacterium (assembly GCA_012842495.1). Taxonomy (GTDB): domain Bacteria; phylum Bacillota; class Sulfobacillia; order Fermentithermobacillales; family DUSS01; genus DUSS01. Next base: position 118,343 of record DUSS01000045.1, on the reverse strand, counting down.
GGCAACGATCCTTCCCACTCCGTTTTTTATCGCCATTTTCAGCTCTTCCGGGCTCTTGTTGTTGCCGTGAAACAGAATGCGCTCCGGAGGGAAGCCGGCTTTCGTCGCAAGGAAGAACTCCCCCGCCGAAGCTACGTCTAGCCACAAACCTTCCTCCCCGGCGACGCGGGCCATCCTCAAAGACAGGTAAGCTTTGCTGGCGTACGCCACATCAGCCGGAACCGAGATGCGACGCAATTCCTTAAGGTATTCCCGGGCCTTCCAGCGGATAGCGTCTTCCACGTATACGTAGAGGGGTGTTCCAAATGTCCTGGCTAAATCGAGCGCCTTTAGTCCTCCCACCAGGAGTTCACCACCGGGGCCCACTTCGATCCCGGGGTAAAGTTGCAATGGGAGATCCTCGTCAGATGGTGCCATGGTTTGTCTCTCATCTCCAGATACCGCTACCCCCGTTGTAGCAGCGTAAACGGGGGAACGGGAGTTTTGTTGAATATAGCACGGAGGGGACCTTGAGACAACAGGTCAAGCAAAACTTTTGATACAATCTTTCGTGAAGACAGAGCCACAGACCACCCGGTGGACATACCAATCAACCGAGAACAGAGGGTTGTTAAAGCATGGGGGAACAAAACAATTCGAAACGTCCTCCCGTGCTCCTGGCCACGATGAGTTTGGGCCTTGGGGGCGCCGAGACACACGTCGTGAGTCTTGCCACAGGACTCAAGAGAAGAGGCTGGCAAGTGATAGTAGCGTCTGCTGGAGGCTACCAGGTTCGCGAACTCGACCGGGAGCTCATACCCCACGTCCAGATCCCACTTGATTCAAGATCCATTCTCAAAATGAGGAAAAGCTTGGTCCGCTTGAGCGACCTGGTTCAAAGGGAGAGAATCGGCCTTATCCACGCTCATGCCCGCATTCCGGGGGTTTTGTCTAGAGTGGTCGCCCGAAAATGCGGAATACCACTGGTGATGACGTACCACTTTCCGTTCAAGAGCGGTTTCCCATGGAGATTCTTTAGCCCGCCGGGAGACGTCACCATAGCTGTGAGCGAAGATATCCGCAGGTACATAGACAGGGAGTTCGGAATACCCGCCGAGTCCACGGTCGTGATACCCAACGGTATCGACACTACCATCTTTCGTCCACCTTCCGCCGAGGAAGTGGAAGCTTCGAGGAATCTCTTCGGCCTTTCGCCTGCGGATGGGCCTGTGTTTTCCTATGCTTCGAGACTCACCCCGGAGCTTGCAGAGGCAGCCGTAGCTACCATTCAGGCTGTGAGCATCTTGGCGAAAGGAATTCCCGGGATCACCCTGCTGGTCGCCGGCGATGGGTCACATCTCCCGGTAGTGGAAACGGAAGCTGCCAAAATTAACTCCAGCCTCCGCCGGAAAGCAGTACACGTTCTCGGGTTGGTGGAAAACATGCCCCCCGTTTACTGGGTATCCTCCCTGGTAGTCGGAATGTCCAGAGTAGCTTTGGAAGCGATGGCGTGCGCAAAACCCGTCATCGTAGCTGGTCCCGGGGGCGTCACGGGACTGGTGGAAAACAAGACTCTCCCCTTCCTGGCGTTGAGGAATTTCACGTCCAGAGACGCGCCAGAGGCCCTGAGCGCCCCATCCATTGCGGCCTACGTCCAGATGGTGCTCAACGACCCCGCCCGCGCAGAAGGTCTCGGGCGTTACGGAAGAGACCTTGTTGCCCGCAGTTACTCCGTCGATTCTATGGTGGCTCAAACGGAACATGTTTACGAAAACCTCCTCCGTGCGTGCCATTTTTCGCGGTAGTTGGACGTGCCTTGTGCCGCTTGTAACTCCTCGCCACTCACCCTTACCCCTTGAGCTGCCGGTCCCCCGGCGGCGGATTAGGCCGTTCCAGCTTTCAAAGCAGAAATCCGTCTTTGTGAATGTCTCTTGCCTCCAGCCGGCAAAGCTTCACCTGGAGGTGGAATAGATGAATCCACTGAATAACCGTAAATCCGGTAGCAAGACCGCCCATAATCACCGCACGCTGCAGAAGGATGTCGGTGAATCCGGTTTCTCGCCGAAGCCGTCCAGGGTGGTCGTAGTGGGTTCGGGGCTGGTCGGTTCCACTTACGCTTATACCCTTCTCGTTGAAGAAGTCGCCGACGAGATATGCATTGTGGACATAGCCAAAGAAAAAGCTATTGGTCAAGCTCTCGATCTTGGGCATGCCGTTCCTTTCGCCAGAAAGACGACGGTCTGGGCCGGGACTATCGATGACTCCGAAAGCGCCGACATAGTCGTCATCGCCGCAGGAGCGTCCCAGAAACCCGGAGAAACCCGGATGGACCTTCTTCGGGAAAACTCGAGGATCGTATGGGAGATTGCCCGGGAAGTGGGTCGCTTAAACCCCCGTGTCATCCTGCTGGTAGTGACAAATCCCGTGGACGTCATGGGCTATGTGGCATGGAAAGCTTCGGGACTCCCGTCGAATCAGGTGATGGGTTCCGGTACCCTGCTCGATACCGCCAGGTTGAGATGGAGCATCGCAGGGGAACTCGACATCGACCCCAGAAGCGTTCACATCCACGTCGTCGGCGAACACGGCGACTCGGAGACGGTGGCGTGGAGCCTCGGCAACGTTGCGGGAATTCCTCTCAACTCTTTTGCCAGCCTAACTCAGGAGAAGCGACATGAACTTTTCGAACAAGTACGGAACGCGGCATACCACATCATAGACACCAAAGGCGCGACATATTACGCCATAGCGCTGGGACTCACCCGGCTGACCCAGGCCATTTTGAAGGACTCCCGCACGGTGTTCTCCGTTTCCACGCTCCTCCGAGACTGTCAGGGGGTTCAGGAAGTCTTCGCCGGCATGCCCTGCATAGTAGGACGAAAAGGAGTCATGCAGGTCCTGGAGCTTCCGGTGACAGGACAGGAGGCGACCGGACTCCGGCGGTCTTTAGAAATCCTCAAACGGGCACAGGAATCCCTCGACCTCGAGGATTACGCGGCCCGCGAAGCTCAAAGAAGCCGGGAGAGAGCTGTCCTGAATGCATCTTTTGAAACCGGATGCGACCCTGGGGGTGGCTACGACGTCGCGGTCGAGGAACTCCCTAACCGTTCCCCCACTCGACCGGGTAAGCGAGGAACATCTGTTGCCATCTTGGGAAGACCCGCTCGTCGACCCAGGAAGCTTTACCGACCCGGCCAACCCCAGCGCATCGAATCCCCTGCGTCCCTGAGCGACAGGCGTAACCCGAGGGCGTGACAGGCCGAGCCGGATGATGCGGCGGCGTGCCCAGACCAGTTCAAGCAAGGGCCTGCCGGGAAACCATCTGGCGTGCACCGCCGCGCCATTTTCCGGTTAACCTCTTCCCCGCTTGGTGCATAGCATGGGTAAAACGCGATACGAGGGGGTCACAGTTGAAACTAGAGTCGCTCGCCCTGTCTATAGAAGCTCCCGAAGTCCGCCAGGCGTTTCTTTCCGCCAGAATGCCGGCGGGAGTCACCATATATGATGTTCTGCTGGGCCGCCAAACCATCGATCTCTACGTCAAAGTGAGCCGCAGTCTGGCGATGCCGGCCCGAATCCGCCTCGAACTCCTCAGTCATTCCGGATGTAAGGTCCGCTTCCAGATGCGGCCTTTGACCCCGATTACGCCGGTCAGCCATACTATCGGCGAACTGCTACGCGGGATCCCCGGTGCGGCGGGAAGCGGTCGCGATACCGTAGAAATCGACCTGGTTCAGCTTTCCCGCGGCTGGGTGAGGAGTCTTGAAATCTCTGGAATAAGCATCGACCCCAGGGGCGTCACCGTCGCGGTAAAAAACGTCGATCTGAACCTCGACTGGGCGGACCTCGGCGGCGAGTACACAATCACGTCAACAAAGTGACCCTCATATATTCCTGTAGACGCGACAGTTTTGGGGGAATCCGGAGATGGATTACCGAAGAGAACACATTCACAACTATCGCGGTAGGACGTCCACGGAGATGGGGCATTACCATACGTTCGCTGACGTCACCGGGGCGCCGGTATTCACCAACGAAAACCACGTTCACGACTACGCCACCGAGACGTCCGTCACCCAAGACCACAGTCATAGAATTACCGGCACGTCGGAAATGCAGACTCGCGCGCCCCTGGGCCACGTCCACCGCATCCAGGGCCTGACGTCGTATGCCCATGGCCACTCCCACAGTTACGACGTATATACGGGCCGGCCCAGGTCCCCGATGCGGATGCGCACTCTGACTGGAGAAAAGCAGGGGCAGGAGGACGAAGCTCAAGCGCCCACTGACGAGAAGGACGAGGGCCGGTCGGGACCGCCGAAGGCCACGCTCCGCCGCCTTTTCAGGAAGTCATCCTCTCACGGACAAGAGAAAGGCAGCGGTCCCTGACCTCCTGCGCTCTCCGGGATAGAGAGAGCCTCTCCTCCAGGGAGGCTCTCTTGAACTCCTCATCCTTAATGGATGGGAGGTTTATATCGACATTGAGCAGAGCTGACTGAACAGCTGCCTCGAGAAGGTTTGCTGCTACGCCGGCATCGCTTATGGCCATCTTGCTTCCGATGGAAGCTATCTCGGCGGTAATCTCCAGCCCCTCCAGGCACACCCGGGCTATCCGCAGAGGAGTCTCGGTGGATGCCTTGAGAGCTTCCTCCATCAGAAGCGTTCTGGTGTGTTCCTGTTCAGGAGTCTCCCGGGGCATCTTATAAACCTCCATAAAACGTTGAAAACTTGTCATATCTTCATCTACCAGGGCCTCTAGCCTGTTCATGAGGGACAACGCCCGGTCTCGTATGGCTACGGCCTGTCCTTCCACATCCCGGTATCTCTTTTTTCCGATCGTCAGGTTGGCGACCATCGAGGCCATGGCAGCTCCGAAGCACCCGGCGATGGCGCTTACGCTACCTCCGCCCGGAACAGGCTCGCTGGACGCGGCAACTCTCAGGACCTCCCGCAAGGGCTGGGAGAAAAGATCGCCCATCGCTCACGCCTCCCCTCTTTGCATCCGCAAAGCTTTAATGAGGTTCTTCTGGATAAGCACCGTCGTTAAGGCACCCACACCGCCCGGAACAGGTGTTATGTAACCGGCAACGTTCAAAGCTTCTTCGAACTTGACGTCCCCGGTAATGCCACCGCCCTCCACTTCATTGATTCCCGCATCCACCACGCACGCTCCGGGCTTAATCATATCCCCGGAGATGAGCCCAGCCTTCCCCGCCGCTGCCACCAATACGTCCGCTTGTCTCGTATGATACCCGAGGTCCCGCGTCCTGGTATGGCAAATCGTCACGGTTGCATTTTCCTGAAGCAGGAGGAAAATAAGGGGTTTACCTACGGTGTCGCCTCGTCCTACCAGTACCACGTGCTTGCCCTCGAGATTTATCCCCGAACGCCTCAGGATCTCCACGCAGCTCATGGGCGTGGCCGGGAATAAGCCCTCTTTCCTCGAGAAAAGGAATCCCCGGTTTTGGGGGTTCACGCAATCTACATCTTTCAGGGGCGCTACTTCCAGCGTCACCTTTTCCCTGGATATGTGCTGAGGAACCGGGAGTTCAACCATGATGCCGTGGACCGTTGGATCGGCGGAAAGCTCCCGAAGCTTCCCGATTACCTCTTTTTCGCTAGCTGAAGCGGGAAAGCGGACCAGTTCGTAGCCGATACCCACTTTCTGGCATGCCTTTTCCTTCGCTCGAGCGTAAACCACGGACGCGGGATCGTCCCCCACCAGTACCACAGCCATCTTCGGTGATATGCCCTTTTCCTTAAGAGCCTGGACTTCCCGGATAACCTCGTCTCTTATCCCGGCGGCGATCTTTTTCCCATCGATCACGACCGCAGACATCTGGATGACCTCCTCCGACCCGGTTGTACGGTCTGTTCTAGAGTGGCGGATACCCTGTCACTCATTCTTACACCCACCGCGTTCTTCCTTCTATCCTGTCCGGCTTTCACCTTATCGGGGTCGGAGGCACCAGCCACCCAAGGCACTTGCACAAGCAAAACGTAGAGGAAATTCGAGCCTCTGAGGTAAATCAAATATCCGAAAGAAGGCGAGCACCTGGTCGGGAGACCATCTTGACTACGGGTAGAAGCCGTCAAATTTTTTGAACCAGGCTCGATGAATGGGGGCTTTGCGAATGAGCGCTTTGAGAAACAAGATATTGCCGGTGGTGACGGCGCTTTTACTCTTTACAGCTTCGTTCCCGGCTCGGCCGTGCGTGGCTTCGGGGCCTGAAAGCGGGACTGCCGTAAGCTCCACTGCTCCTGAAACCCCCGCCGGCCAAGCGGGAAAACTTTCTCCTGTTCTCGCCTTGTGCGTAAACCACCTTAAACTTGATCTTCCGGTCGCTCCCTCCGTCGAGGACGGAGTCATAATGATCCCGATCCGTGCCGTATCGGAGTTTTTGGGCCTCACCTTGACGTGGGATCAATCGACTCAATCTGCGGTCGGTGTCTGGATGGGACAGGCTCTCGAGCTTCCCTACGGAAAGCTCTATTTCCGGTTTGCGGGTCAAGAGTTTCCTCTCACCAGGGCGATATCGGTCCGGGATGGAGCTCTCCTCGTCCCCTCCTCCGTACTGGAGGAGGTTTTCCGTTGCGAAGTACAGCTGGATGAAGCGTCGGCTGTCGTTAACGTTGTCCTCCCGCCCTCTCCCATGGAGATATGGGGCTTCTACGCATTGGGATCCCAGGACTACTCAAGCTGGACGGATTTCTTTGGTGATACGTACCCGGCGATTGCGCTCTCCCCTCCTGCGGATGAGTTTTCCGGTGTCATCCTCGGGTGGTTTTCGGTCAGACCCGACGGCACCGTCTGGGCTGAGGGGAATCCGTCCGGCTTTAACCGCCCTTCGGGCTGGCCTGCCGTTCTCATCCACTCCAGGATCAGAAACGTCTCGCCTTACGCCATGTTTTACGCCAACAACGGCGGCGAGGCGCTCTCTAATCTCCTCGCCGACGAGGTCTTACGAACCAGCTTGGCCTTGGAAGTGGAGAGAGCTGCGCGGGGATTCGATGGAGTAGCCATTGATTTCGAAGGGCTCGGTTCGTCTCCGGAAAAAACCGGTGAAGATGCGGGTAACCTAACCGAGTTCTTAAAGTATCTGCGGAATCTCCTTCCTGCCGAAAAAGGCCTGATCGTGGCGGTGCCTCCTTTGAACGGTCATTACCGGGGATATGACCACAAAGCCATCGGCGAAATCGCCGACAAGGTGGTGCTGATGGCCTACGGGTACGAGGAACCGGGGAGGATGGGCCCGACGTCTCCCAGAAAGCAGGTAGAGGAAGCGGTTTCTCTTGAAACGGCCCAAGTGCCACCGGAGAAGATTCTCCTGGGTGTTCCTCTATACGGTACGCTTTATTGTCAAGACCAATCCGGCACGGTGACCCTGAAAGCCCGTCCAGCGTTAAAGGACTGGCCGTCTCTGGAACAACGAGCCGGAAATCCTCCCAAGTGGGATCCAGAGCTCGGCGCATGGGTGCTCAGCTGGAACGAAGAGAGTTTGAATGTTTACGCTTTCGTCGATCGCCCATCTACCATCGACTCGAAGTTATCTCTCGCCCGGAAATACCGCCTGGCGGGAGTAGCTTTGTGGCGTCTGGGCTTGATGGGGCAGGACGGATGGACGGAGCTTTTCAAATCGGTGAAGGGCGTAAAGCTTGCACCCGCCCCAGTTCAGTAATCCAGGAGAACGAAAATGTCCGGGCGGAGAACCGCAATTCCGCCCGGACACCGCAAGTTTACATGAGATAAGGAAGACCAGCCTTACCGCTATCTAGACTACCGAGGGCTCCACTTGAAGTTCCCCTCGCTCGAACCTTCCGAGATCAAGGCCGGTTATGTCTATAAAAGGCGTCTTGCCCACGACGAGCTCGCTTATAATGCGGCCGACGGCAGGCGCGAGCATGAACCCGTGGCCGCTGAACCCTACAGCCTGGTAATAACCGTCGATACCCGGAACCCCCCCGAGAATCGGGTGAGCGTCGGGCGTGACCGTGTACAACCCCGACCACTGCCGGACCACTTTCAAGCTTTCCAGGGCTGGCAAGAGACGCAGTATAATCCGGGACATTTCCCTGAGAAATTCCCAGCTCGACCCGATGTCGTACCCTTTTGGTTCGTTGGGGTCTCCCATTCCCATGACGACGCTTCCGTGGGGCGTTTGCTGGCAGTAGATGCCGATGGAAAAGGACATTACCATAGGGTCAATGATCGGACCGGTAGGTTCCGTCGCGAGGATCTGGTGTCTCTGGGTGTAGACGGGGAGATCTACCCCCACCATCTGCGCCACGGGCTTTGCCCACGGTCCGGCCGCGTTTATGACCACGGGAGTGGATATAGTTCCCCGCGTCGTATTCACCGCCGCCACCCTGCCGCCTTCTAGACGGATCCCCGTAGCTTCGGTGAAGTACTGAAGCTCAACTCCGAGGCGCCGGGCGGCCTGAGCATATGCCCACGTGGTGTGAAACGGGTTGCAGTGCCCGTCCCTTTTGTTATAGGTGGCCCCGAGCATACCGTCGGTATTAAGAATTGGGACGATTTCTTTGGCTTCCTGGGGAGTCAGTAATTTCGAGGCGATGCCCAGGGAATTTTGAAGAGCGACGTTCTTCTTGAACTGCTCCCACTCCTTTTCAGTATGAGCCAGGATGAGATATCCCTTCTGCTTGAACTCGATGTCTCCCTCGTAACCCAGTTCCTCCGCGAGATGCTCAAAAGCATTTATGCTCGCTTGAGCCAGCCGGCAGTTTCGCTCGCTCCCCCACTGTTCCCGAACTCCGGCGCCGCAACGACCGGTTGAGCCCGTGCAAAACGAGTAGCGCTCGAGCAGCACTACGTTTCTCATGCCTTCTTTGGCAAGGTGATAAGCGATGGACGATCCGATAACCCCTCCGCCTATTATCACGGCATCGGCCGTAGACCTCATCGGGATTCACCTCCCTCAAGAGATGAATCCCCGCCGGCGCGGGGTACGTCTTCCGCCAGCCGGGACACGAGCCCGAGTTTCACCGGCTTCGCCGGAGGACGGAACGTCGGAGGCATTATTTCGCCCACAGGTTTCCCGAGATGCTCCGCAAGCTCCCTCGCCAAAAGCTCCCTGCAGGTCCTGCCCTGGCAGGGCCCCATTCCCACCCTGAGGAGCCTCTTAAGCTCATCCAACGTCGTGGCCCCTTGAGCTATAGCTCTTCTGACTTCATCAAGGGTTACGTCCTCGCACCTGCATACGATCACGTTCTGCTGCTCGAGCCAGTTTTTTTCCTCTACGGAGCGCTTCAATTTCCAGACCTCCCTTGGCTTTCGGGTAAGCCGAGAGCTCGGGCAACGTATGCCAGAGCTTTGGGGGCTCGAACCCAGACGACGGGCGTGGCGAGCTTGTCTTTGCCCCGGACCACGCGATGGACAGCTCCCTCACCGACGTGCCGCCCTGCGCGGTCGTAGAGGAGAACAACCTGGTCCCGCTCGGGTAGAGGCACGAATTCATGCGGCATGGCGATGAGGCATTCCTCGGGTGAATATGTCTCGTCCACTACGAAGATGGCCAGGCCCGGACAAGCTGCGACGCACTGACCACAGCCGGTGCACCTCATCCAGTCGATGACCGGAAGATCGTTGACGTCTGAAAACTCCTTAATAGCACCGAATTTACAGGCTTGCCCGCATGGGTCGCAGGGTATTTTCTGAAAGCATTCGAGAACAGCTACAGGGCCCTTTTTCCTTGCTTCCGCCGGTGGAAGAACTCCGTCGAGATCCTGCACGGATGGTATTCCCGAGCTCAAAAGGGAGTCTTTCTCCGGCAAGTCACCGTAAAGGCTCTTCATCATCCCCGCCTCCCTTGAACCAGCGCTTTTATGCGCTCGTAACCGGTTCGCACTTTGCTCGACAAAGGTCCGCTTCGCAACGCCGAGAGTTCTTGGGCCAGAACGTTCCGCTCCTCCTCGAAGCGGTGGCGGGGGATCTTGCCCAGCTTTGCGGCAACCGCAAGACCAGCTATTTCTCCGCAAAGCATCGCTGTGGAAGCTTCTTCAATTCCCGCTGCATCTCCCGCTACGAAAATCCCGGATCTTTCCGTCTCCATGTTTCCGTCGTATATCGGGACGAAGCCTCCCAGTTCCGGGACGTACGTCATAGAAACCCCCGCTTGCCACAGGAGATCACCGAGCGGTGTAAGACCCGTCGCAAGGCAAATCACGTCAACATCTATGTCCTTTTCGGTCCCGGGGATTCCGCGGAACTTATCATCCAGCTCCCAGATGGTGGCGCCTTCTACATACTCTCTTCCGTGGGCTTCCTTGATGCTGTGCCTGGTAAGGATGGGGATACCGAGCCTTCGCACTTTCGAAGCGTGAACTGCATAACCACCGATTTGAGGTAATGCCTCTACGATTGCCCTCACCATCACTCCTGCCTGCCTCAATTGATAGGAGACGATGAGTCCTATGTTGCCTGACCCCACCATTAGGACCGACCGTCCGGGTCTTACCCCGTATACGTTCATGAGAGTTTGCACGGCTCCGGCGCCGTACACACCCGGGAGGTCGTTTCCGGGAAACAAAAGCATTCTCTCTTGGGCACCCGTGGCAAATAGAAACGTCTTGCCCGTAATGCGGCTTACTCCAGAAGGGCTCTCTATCAGGAGCGAGTTGTCAGGATAGTAACCTAGCGCCTCAGTACCTGTGAAAACCGTAATGCGTGGCTCAGCCAGAACAGCATCCCGTAGCCTCCTGCCTATTTCGATACCCCGTACACCCGCATTTCTCCGACTCCAACCGAAAAACTTGTGGGTCTGCTTCACCAGCTGACCGCCGAGCTCTTCCTGCCTGTCGATGACGGCAACCCGCACCCCGTTTTGAGCCGCCTTGAGCGCGCCCGACAACCCTGCAGGCCCGCCACCCACCACGATTAACTCGTACTCCATGAATCAAGCCTCCTTCACCGGTCCGCAAGGGAGGGTCCGCGTCCGGCTTGTCTTTCTACGCGCATCCCCTCCCGAAGTCTCTCGGTGCAAGCTCTCACGTTGGGGACCCCGTCCACTATCATCAGGCACGAAGAGCAGTTACCGATGGCACAGAAAAATCCTCTGGGTCGTCCCAGTTTGAGGCTATGATGAAGGACCTTTACGCCGGCGGCATGCAGAGCCGCCGCGATTGGTTCCCCTTCGTAACCTTCCATCTCCCTACCCTCAAAAAAGAATTTCACCTTCTTCCGCCTGGGGAAATCCAGGACGGGATGTTCCTCGATTCTGAGACCGGTCAATTCATAGACCTCCTCTTCTCAAACCATGCGGCCTTCGAACCAGAAGGAACGACGCCGCTTCAAACATGGTTAATCCTTCTTCACGGGGAACATAAGCTCCTGCATAGGCAGTCAGACCCGTAGCGCGAAGAAGACAGGCCGAGCCCCGGCATATCAGGGCTCGGCCTGTTCTACGATTCGTGGTCTGCAGAGGTTTTGTTAGGTTTATTTACTTTCCGCAAGTCGAGCACAGCCCGCTCGAACACGTCGAACAGGTTGAGCTCGCCTTCGAACCAGATACGTTAGAATTAAACCTGGACATCAGTTTAGTAAGACGCGTAGATCCACAATATGGACACTTAGCTTCCTCACCAGCTCTTTTCAAAAACTCGTGGGTCTGCCCACAATCAAGGCACCTGTACTCGAATATCGGCACCTTCTTCACCTCCAGCTCGCAGTCTAACTCCGCCACAACCGCCTTTCAAGTTTCTCAGCTCTCTTAGGCTTTCCGAAGGACTTGCCCGGCGCTTTCCGCCGCCGCCACCAGGGACTCGAGCATGGCGATGACCTCGTCGGTATCACCGCGCCCGGTCCAAATGAGCGGTTCTGATGGAAAAGAGTTCATAAACTCCTTGATTCCTAGGGCAAGACCGGCTATCTCATCCAGCGCCTGTTTCATCCTGGCATTTCTCGCTACCTCCGGCTCTACCCGAAGACTCGAACATAATTCGATGATCCGGTCAAGTTTGTCCTGGAAGACCCCTACTCTCAAAAAGCGTGCCATAAGACCACCCCACATGGGATATTCCTCCCAAGGCCACGGAGTTCCTCCGGTTTTTCGACCGAATCCGACAGGCCATTCTTGCTCTAATAACGCTCTTTCCAGCGCGGAACAATGATTTCGAGGAGGTGATGCCTTGGGCCGCTCTCATAAGCGTGTTGCCCGCAGTTAATCTTGATGAGTACCCGAGCGAAATCGCACGGGAATTGAAAATTTCGTCCCGGGGTGTCTGCCCGGAGAGAAAGGAGAGATCTCATGCCTAAGAACGAAGATTACGCCGTGGGAAGCATAGACGTGGACAAAAACCCCGCCAGCCACGTGGTGGACGAACTCAGACGCTCCTTTAAACCACCGGGGGCCGGGCTTCCCACCACGCCGGCGGAGAAGATAGAAAGTGCCCTGTCCCTGGTTCAAAATGGGATCAGGGAGCAGCAAATGGCTAGCGAGCAGAATCTCCAGCAATGCTTAAGTCAGGCCTCGACCCATGTAGCCGATTCACAGGCCATAGACACGCTTTTCGCCATCTCTCAGCAGGTAGCGAGCATCGTTTCCCAGGGTAATGAGTCTCTTAGAGCCAACGCCCAGCAAGTCTCGGATCTCATTTCGCAATTGCAAACCCAGATCCAGGTACAGCAGTCCAAAGCTGACCGGCAGGTAGCCAAATCCCTGCAACAGGCTGTATCCTCGCTGGCGGAAGCCCAAAACGCCATGTTTCAAAGCATGACCCTGGGCGAGCTTGCGCAACAGGTTTCCGGCGCTCTCCAGATCGTCAAAGACGTGATGGCCCCCGGGCAGGTCCAGTAGGGAAAAGGAACGGCCGTCCCTTTGCGGTGAAGTTCGGTAGCAAGCCGGCAGACGGCCGCTCCTTTTGCAAACCTACCCACGTTGGTCCTCAGCGGAGACCCTGGAACCCGAAACCTCTTTTGGCCAGTTCTTCGATAATGCGAGGCAACGCCGCTAATACGTGGGGATTACCCTCATGGAGCAGGATAATAGCACCGTCCCGGGCATAATTGAGGACACCCCGAAGAACCCCGTCGGCATCCGAAGCTGGAAGATCCCCTCCGCAGATGTTCGTCCACATTACGAGGGTGAGATCCAGTTCCCTTGTGAGGTCGCGGGTCATGTCGTCAACGGCTCCTTCCGGAGGTCTCCAGAGAGCTGGACGAGCTGCTGTGATCCTCTCCACCACCTGCAGCGCTTTGGATAAATCCGAAAGCGCCTGTTGACGCGAAAGACCAGCTAGTGGGACGTGCTCGTATCCGTGGATGCCAATAGCGTACCCGCGCTCGTGAATCTCTCTAACAAGTTCGGGATAGCGTTCAGCGTTCTTTCCTATCACGAAGAACACAGCGGGTATCCCGTACTCGGACAGAATATCTAGGATTTCGGGGGTTGTGGTAGGGTCGGGTCCATCGTTGAACGTAAGGCATATCTTCTTATCAGGTATGGGAAAGGATGTGCGCGAAGCTGGTGGAGGCTCGGAAGAATCCTCCGGCATCGGTCTTTCCGGCCCCCCGGGACCACCCTGTCCGTCCTGGCCGGGTTGTTCTCGCGCAGATGGTTTGAGGATCAGTGTCTGTCCGGCGTAGACCAGATCAGGATCCTTGATGCCGTTGGCTCGCACGACTTCCTCGAGACTCACCCCAAATCGAGCACACACCAGGGAAAGGGTCTCCCCCGGTTGCAAGGTATAGGTTTCCGGAGGGAATTTCCTCGCCCAAATCCGCTCAAGGGACTCCACCGTTCGGGGACCAACGACGCCATCAACGGCGATACCGGAGTCCTTCTGAAAACGTTTAACCGCCTCCAGGGTCCTGGGGCCGAACACACCGTCCTGGGGCCCGGGGTCGTATCCCAGAGCGCCAAGAACTCGCTGCAGTACGAGAACGGACTGGCCTTTTGAATCCTCCTTCAGGATTTTCCCCTTGAGAACCGTCAGTTCTTCTACCGGGGATGGTGCTCCATATGAGTTTCCCGAGAAGACGAGACAAAGGAGTGCAAATCCAAAAAGCGCGCGCAGGCTCGTCCGCCGTCGCCTCAAACCCCATACCCCCTTAGCTTGTGCAGAAACTATGGTATCCGCGCTAAGGGGAAAGCTATTCGGTCTACACGTTGACCCCGAGTATGCTACCGACGGCGCCGGTCAGGACAAGCAAAACGAACCTGACGAGGAAACCCGCAATGTGAAAAGACCCGGATGGAAAGGCCAGCCCCAACAACGTGCCGGCCAGGCAATAAACGGCACCTATCGAGGCTCCGTAGGCGAGGCCGTGGTTTCTCACGCGCCTTCCCACAAAGAACGCCGTAACCCCCAACACTAGGAAACTTCCAACGTCCACCAAGTACTCGGGAATCCGTTCGTCCAGCGATGACAACTGGATTGCAACAGCGGAACCCAGCGCCAAGAGCAAACCGAGACCCAGCGCGCTAAGCGCACCCAAAAACACGGTTTTGAGTGAAAACCCTTCCTGTCTCATATGTCTTCGCAAAGTCCAGGTACGGCTCCTGGGATCGGGATCGGGCATCTTCAACACCCCCGGTTTTCGTATATTAGCGAGGGGTGGGCCTTATTCGCCGGTGCCGGCCCCGAGCTGGTCGTGGCGCATGAGATCGCGAGTGACCTCCGAGAGCTCGACGAAAGCTTCGGTGTCGGTGAGGTCGAGCTTGAGAGGGGTTATCGATATCAGGTTCCTCGAAACGGCTGAAACGTCCGTGTCACTGAGGGCATCTCCCTGATAAACTTCGCCGGCCATCCAGTACCAGCACCTTCCGAACGGATCTTGACGTTTGCGGAAAAAGTCCCTCGGCTTCGTGAGTTCAAGACGGGTAATAGCTAAACCCGCGATATCTTCGGGCCTTACAGCAGGAACGTTTACGTTCAGTAAGAGCGGATGGCTCCCGGCACGGCGTACCTCACCGTTTAGAGCACCCTCCAAAACTTTTTCCGTAATCATCACCGCAAAATCAGCTGCAAAACCGTACTCTACCTGCTCAAAGGCAGCTACGGACACTGCAATGGCGTCCACACCCCCTAGGGCTGCCTCCAACGCTGCAGAAACGGTACCCGAGTAAAACACATCTTGTCCCAGGTTAGGACCCCGGTTAATCCCCGAGACCGTTATGGCGGGTTTCTCCGGCAAAAGTCCCGACAGGGCTAGTTTCACGCAGTCCGCGGGAGTACCGCTGGTGGCGTAAACGTGAAGGCGAGGCGACCCGGACGGTCTTTGGCAAACCTCAATTGGATGGTGTATGCTTATGGAGTGGCCCGAAGCGCTCCTCTCTCTATCAGGCGCCACTATCCAGACCTCCGTGTCCTCGCGTTTCAGGAACGCACCCGCGAGAGCCCATAAGCCTTCGGAGAGAACGCCGTCGTCATTGGTGAGTAGCACCCGTTGGATCTCGCCTGACTTTCCCATAGTCACATCTTCCCTCACGGCACCATCTCCCCCACCTGCGAGGACAGCCACGATTTTATGCGATTGACCGCGATGAGCGGAGGACAGACCACATGTTCACCGGGGGTAAGCGCTTTAAATACGTCGGCACCATAACTGCTTCCCGCAGGCCGCGCCCGGGAATCCAGCACAACCAGAACCCGCCTACCCGTTTCGCTCCTCAGAACGTCCACGACCTGACTAAGTCTCGACAAAATCCCGGTGAGCGTTATGTCCCTAAAGTAGTCTCCCCCAGCTTTTCTGACTTCCGTCTCCCTTATCCAGTCCTCTGGTCTTCGTACTCCGAAAGGTAACCTGGGTATTATGACGCACTTCGCCCCGGAAAAATCGTCCTCGTCAAAGGCAAAGAATCTGCAAAGGACGACGGTGTCCGGCTGGTCAAGGTATTCCAACGCTTTTCCGGGTCCATCCGCGGACACTACAAGGATGCCTCGGGACTCCAGGGGCTGAGCGATCTTTTCTAAGAGCGTTTCCGCGTTGGATGAAAATGGATTCAGGACCAGGCATCCGGTCCGAACAGCCTGGACGAGTTCCACGATGAACCAAGCGCAGTGCTGGTCAAAAGCCTCCTTGTCCGTCGTCTTGGGTAACCCATCCACAAACACAGTAAGGATACCGGCGGGTTCTTCATACGTCCCCGCGGTGATCAACCTTGGAGTCTCGGATATCGCGAGGAGTTTTTCGTAACCCCGCTTGCCGGCAAGGATTTGAGCAAAGGGCGACACCAAGACCACTTTCCGAGCGCGGGTACCCAGACCGTTCTTGATTTCCTGCCCCGGGCAAACCCACAGGCGCTTCATCACTGGAACAAGCCCGGCGCTCCTGTATCTCCCATCGACGACAAGCACCTTTTCTGGTCCCTCGCTCAACATCCTTTCGAAAGAATCGAGAAATTTCTCAGCGGCGGAGATGTCTCTTCCGAGAATAGGCAGGTGACCTGGGATCTCGCTCAGGGACAGCCGGAGTTTGAAGTCGTCATCCTCACGGGACCTTCTCCTGGTGTACTCACCAAGGACGTCTCTACCTTCCCGAAGCAGCCGCCGTATGTCAGGGGGCATCTCGATTCGACCCGGAAACCAGAGGACCCTTTCGCCCCTGGAAAGGGCCTCGCCGAGACGTCTGTCCAGCTCGACGAAAACTTCCCCCTCGGTAGCCCCGATGAGCTCAGCAACCTGACGCGGCTCAAGAACATCCGCTCTCCTGTCACACCAGTCCAAAACCTTGTGGTAACCCAGTACAACGACGGCGGCGAAAGGCGAGCGCATTGGTAAGTCATCGGAAAGGAGGTCTTCCAGATACACTATGGAAACGCCGGGCGCGTCGTGCCCTTCTTGCCTTAGGCAAAAGCAATACCGGGAATAAGCACAACCCTCGAAGCACCCGGGATACCACGAAGCCTGGAGCTCTGCAAAGGCCTGGCAGCCGCCGCCGAACATCTGGATTTCCCGGGGTGACCCGGTTTTCGTACTGGACAACCAATTCGCCATCATGGCCAAAAACTGACGGGTCTCCAGGTCCAGTTCGCCAATAGCTCGGCCCGCGACGAGGGTTTCGAGAGCTCGCCACCGCGCAAGGCAGACACGACGGCGAGGCGACTGGAGCAACGCAGCCACAGCACCGGGACTTCCTCCTGAGGCAACAAGAACCCTTTCCAGCTTGGAGGCCGTCCTGCCATCCAGGCAGGCCACGGCCACTCTGTCCTTCATGTCGCAGGAGGCTTTAACGGCGGCAGCCAGCATTCCCGCCAGAGCATCTGCGGTCTCCGGCACCTGGACTAGGATCGCCTTCTCCCATACTTCGCCAGACACCGCGGGTTTGACTCCGGAATCGGTTGCCGGTTCCTCCATTAGCGCCGAATATATGGCTCGTTCCACGTTGGGCCGGGAAAACAAAGTGGGACCGGTCTGAAGACGAGCTGTAATCCCTTCCGGCGGGAGAAGCTCCGGTGACTTCGCCTTGACTAACCCCTGAGACGACGTTTCCCCACCGGTGTCCGGCAGCTGCGTCTCCTTCTTCTCCCCGACTCCTGCTGGGTTTCCTGGAGTACCCGAGCTCCCACCGCAGCTCTCACCAACCAGAGACTCTACCAGCGACTCTCCCGCCGGCTGACCCGCATCCCGAGCGTCTACGCGGCCGAACACGTCCCTCGAGGCCCACTTGTCCCCCATCACGGTCACGATGAACGACGACGCCCTTTGATGGATCCATCTGGCCCTTTCTCGAAGCAAACCGAACAGGATTCCGCTGGCCCGAGCATCATCGAGGGCACGGTGCGCGGTCACCAGCGGGATACCGAAGCTTGCGCATAAAGCTGAAAGCTTGTAGCTCGCAAGACCGGGAACAACGATCCTCGAAAGTTCAAGCGTATCGTGACACGGTCTTAGACCGATATCGGTTATGATCTTTCCGAGAAACGCGATATCGAACGAGGAATTGTGCCCGACCAGCGGAAAGTTCCCGATAAACTCTCTAATCCGCCAAAGGATATCCTCGAGGACCGGAGCGTTTGCTAGATCAGCCTCAGCTATTCCGGTGAGCCTCAAAACGTACAGGGGCACCTTTTGCGACGGCTTCACTAGAGAAGACCATTCTTCGTCGGGTTTGCCATTGCGAAATCTCACCATCGCTATCTCCAGTATTTCGTTGGTCTCAGGGTCAAGCCCGGTGGTTTCCAGGTCGAACGCAACGTACTCCCCAAAATCTCCGGTCCTCATCCCGCAATCTCACCCCTTGATTCCCACGAAAGTCTTCGCAGCTCGCTTCAAAACATCCTTTTTCTTCAGGTAGCGAGCGGCAGTGGTAGTGTATAATCGCTCAGGAAGGGAGAAGAAACCCGGTGCACTACGTCGGACTTGCTTTGTCCTTTTTCGTCATCATGTACCTTTCCGCCAAGAGGCGCTCCTTCTCTCAGACTATGTTCGTGGCAGCCCTAGTTGTCGCGGTGACTTCGACCTTACCTCCCGCGAAGGTAGCTGATATAGCGATCGCGGCTGTTATCGATCGAAGCACCCTGGAGCTGGCCGGAACGGTGTTCGCCATCGGCGTCTTCGCCGCGATCATGAATCATCTCAACTTTCTCGAGAAAATGTCCTCGAGCCTGCAAACCGCATTCAGCGCCAGGACCGTTTCAGCTTTCGTACCCGCGCTTATCGGCGCCATGCCGGTTATGGGAGGGGCTCAGGTTTCCGCGCCTTTGGTGGATAAGACCGGCGATAAACTGGGCCTAGATCGCGTCACCAAGGCGGCGGCTAACATCATCTTCCGACATGGAATGTTTTTCCTGTTTCCGTTTTCCCCCAGCTTGATTTTGCTATCGAAGATGACGGGTATTGCGGTTTGGACCTTGATTTCACGGCTGTGGCCCGCATCGGTGCTCTTGTGGGGTATCGGGTATGCAGTCCTTTTAAGTCCTGGGAACCCTAAGACCCGGCGAAGCGACGCCCTCTCTCGCGCCGTGGCCGTCGAGCCCAGTGGTGACGGGATGCCTGAACTTGTCGAAAACGTGGAAACCCCGTTCCCGTCCCGACTCAAACTCGAAGCATTCCGGACATTTCTCTTCTACGGTTCACCGCTCATCGTCGCCCTGGGGATTTCCTTAGCGCTTCAGATACCCTTGTGGGCAAGCTTGCTCGTGGGTTCGCTCCTGGCGTGCGGACTCGGGTACTGGAAAACCAGGTCAATCCCTCCGCTTCAAGAGATTCTTCGCAATTCCAACTTGTCACAGGTCCCCGCCATGTTCTGGATAATGGTATTCCGGGCTTTCATCCTCGAATCTCCGGCCCTCCCGGCGTTGACCGGCTCCATCGGGGGGAACGTGGGACGCATAGGTGCCTTGGCGGTCGCCGTACCCCTTGCCTTTGGCTTCGTCAGCGCTTCCCAAACCACATCCTTAGGGGTGCTCATCCCGGTCTTCATGCCAGCTCTTGAAGGAGCCCCGGCGGGGGTAAAGCTTTCAGCGATCTCCGCCATCTACATCTCAAGTTTCTTGTCCTACCTCGTTTCTCCTCTTCATCTTTGCCAGATCCTCACCTGCCAGTTCTTCGACGTCAGCGAGATAGACGTATACAAGCGGTATTGGCCCACCCTCGTGGGACCGGTCTTGTTGATGGTCCTGTACGCTGTACACGTCGCCATGGGGAGTTGATCCGGGAACAGATGCGACTTTGAAAGCCCGGATTGCGAACCGCCATTCGAGGTTAGATTCACCTGGCCGAGGACACCGCGACGGAATTTGAAAGCTCCGGTTAGTTTAGACGCGGATCTCTTTCCAGCGGCCTCCTTTGAACCTGAGCGTTATGAGCACCGCGCGGACGGTCATGTCCAGAGCCATCCCGATCCATGCGCCTGCCAGCCCCATGCCAGCTTTCACCGCCAGAAGATACCCGACAAGCACCCGGACCCCCCAGATCCCGGTAGCAGTTGTAAACATGGTCCATCGCGTGTCCCCCGCCCCTCGGAGTCCACCGGCCAGTATGAACGCGGTAGCGAGAGAAGGCTGAGCGACGGCTATGATCTTCAGCGCCTGAGCGCTCATGTCCACGGCGACGGGGTCACGCGTGTAAGCCAGGGCGATGTATCGCCCGAGGAAGAAGAAGACGAGCCCGGCAGAACCCGCAAACATCATCCCCAGGTTCCGTGCCGCCCACCCAGCTTTCTCCGCCACCTCCGGCTCTTTTGAGCCCAGCTTCTGCCCAACCAGAGAAGTGCTGGCGGTCTGGAATGCCATGCCTATGTTAAAAGATAAACCTTCTATGTTGAGGGCAATTTGATGAGCTGCATACACGGTCGTCCCGAAGCTCGATACAATCCGGGCGAAGGCCATCTGGCCCGCCCTCATTAACATCTGCTCTCCCGCGGCAGGCAAGCCGATCTTCAGGATGCGCCTGATCAACCGGAAATCGGGGAGAAATGAGTCTTTGAGAGATATGCGAAGGCGTCCGTCCCCCCGGATCACTTTTCCCAGGATTATGAGACACGCCACCCCTCTGGAAATGGCAGTGGCGATTCCGGCTCCCAGCACCTCTAATCTGGGAAATCCGAGGTAACCGTGGATGAGCAATAGGTTTCCCACGAGATTGGTCACGTTAGCCACGGCGTTGGCCATGGCAGGAGTGGTGGTGTCTCCCGCCCCCCGTAACGTGGCGGATAGGCTCATGGCTGAAGCCTGAAAAACGAACCCGACGCAGATGACCTTCAGGTAACCGGTACCCGGACCAATGACGTCTTCTCTGGCACCCATCAGCAAAAGGATTTCCCTGGCGTTCGTGAATCCCAGAACTCCCAGGACAACTCCGAGAAACACTCCTACCGTGAGGGCCTGCCTCGCCACCGCCGACGCGCCTTCCCTGTCACCTGCTCCCGTGAACCTCGCCACCAGAGCGGTAGCTCCTACGTTAAATGACATGAATACGGACATAGCGAGAAACATGGGCTGGTTGGAAAGGCCTACAGAGGTGATGGCCCACGTACCGAGAGCACCCACCATTATCATATCAAGCCAGGATACGAGGGTCATGAGGCTCATCTCCCCGAGAACGGGAAGCGCGAGCTTCATCACAGCTCCTCGGGCGTCAAAGGGTACGGCAACTTCGTCCTGGGCCCGTTCCCGGGGTAGCGTAAGGCCGTTTGCGGCTTGCCGTAAGGGCTGAGCCTCCAGAGCGGGGTGAGATTTGCGGGGATATTCAGACTCCGATTCATGCCCAGACCCCGGCCCAGCTCCGGCCCCAGAGCTACCGTCGTTTTCCCCGACCGGGGATTCGCGTTCTTCGTTATTTTCGCTGCCCATTTTTCCTCCCGGTACCTGCCGCATAGAATATTTCTGGTGCCTAATAATTCTAGCATAGAGCTGTCTAGCACCCAACGTACGAAAAACTCACGCGGCGTTCAGTTACCGTACCCGGCTCTCATTCCAACGAAACGAAGTGGTTTGGATGAGTACCGGTGCCGGTGGCCCCATTCGAACAGCAGTTTATCCGGACTTAAACAGGAGCTCTTGAAGCATTCGGGCGTTGAGGGCGGCCTGCCCCCGGTGACAGTTGTTGTACGCCACGTACGTTTCCTTGGTCTTCGCTTCCATATCCCTCAGCTTGGGGATCCACTCGAGCAGTTCCTCCTCGCTGTACATGTAGTCGTACCTTTCCCAAGCTTTGTCGTGCTTGAACCACTTTTCTGCATTTCGACCGTGGAAACGGACGTAGCCTATAGGTCCGGTAGCTACGGCCACCGGAGGAAACAGCGACGGAAGGCGCGGTTCGTCTACGCAGCAGAATCCCAGGCCCGAGCGGCGCAGTAATTCAAAGGTATCCTCTTGAGCCCACGCCCTGTTTCTGAATTCTACGACCGTAGGCAGCCCTCGAAGCCTCTCCTTTAAAGAAGCAACATACTCACGGTTCTCAGCGAATGGCTTAAAACTCCAGGGGAACTGCGCCAGTACACATCCTAACCGGCCCGATTGAACCAGTGGAGAAATTCCCTCGAGGAAGGTCTCGAACTCCTTCTTGACCCCTTGACCATCGTCGATTTCGTGAGTCATGGTTTTGTGGGCCTTCACACAAAATTTGAAGCCATCCGGGACTTTCTTTGCCATAGCGGCGAGGGTTCGGGGACTGGGTTGGGTGTAGTAAGTAAAGTCCAGCTCTACAAAGGGAAACTCCCTGGAATAGTAAGCTAGAAACTCCCTTTCGTGCATCCCCTCGGGATAAAACACCCCTCGCCAATCCGAATAGCTAAACCCGGCCGTACCAACGAGTATCATCCCGGGTTCCTCCTTCCCCGCTCCAGGCCTTGAAAAGCGCCGCGCGGTGGCTGACCAAACCCACCCTAATCACGTTCAACTGCGTCTTCAAAGCCCCCGTACCCGCGTCCCCTGGTCGAGCTTACTTACCTCGGATGAACTCTTCTCCCGGCCGCTTCCAATCGTAGATCTCGAAAGGCTTAAAGAAGAGAGCTATCTCCTTTGCGGCGGAATCTACCGAGTCCGAGCCATGGACGAGGTTGTTGGAGATATCCAGGGCCAAATCGCCCCTGATCGTTCCGGGAGACGCTTTGGCCGGATCCGTGGCACCCATTACCGCCCTCACGCTGGACACAGCGGAGGGCCCCTCCCACACCATAGCTACGATGGGAAGAGACGTTATGTACTCGACGAGTCCCTCGAAGAAAGCTTTTCCCCTGTGAACGTCGTAGTGACGTCCGGCCATTTCCTTATCCATCCAAACCATCTTCATGGCGACGAGCTTCAGTCCTTTTCGTTCCAATCTCGAAACGATTTCTCCGACGAGCCCTCGCGCTACCGCATCGGGTTTTGCCAGTACCAGCGTTCTCTCCAAGGAACACTCCTCCTGTCATCTTTTGAGCTACATATACCCTTCGCTATATTGTCTCGCGCCAAAATGAAAGCCCTGCGGCCACCTTCCGGACGCAGGGCTCTACTGAAACCTGGTTCCGTCGCAAGTTTGACGGGATAGAATAAGACATCACCTTTCCCCGGATTCCTTGCTCAATCCGCGCACGCAAGGGGCTTTTGGAAGACACCCCTCTTTACCTCAGAAGCTGTTACCGACTTGGCACCGAAGTCCTTAAAGATCTTGTTCATCGCCACCCAAGGGTCAACGTGGTCGCCGCAAGTGAAAACGTCCACGGCAGCGTACCCGTACTCGGGCCACGTGTGTATGGCGATGTGGGACTCGGAAATCACCACCACTCCGCTGACACCCTGAGGGGAAAACCTGTGAAACGCTTTCTCCCTGACTTCCGCTCCAGCGGACAGAGCCGCACTGACCAAGATCTCCCGGATTCTATCGAGGTCGTTCAGGATGTCAAAATCGCATCCGTAGACCTCAGCCAGAATGTGACGGCCCAGCCCTTCCATTTCATTCCCAGCCCCCTTTAAGCGATTTTTCGACCCCCTTAAGACCATCAATGCAATTCTAGGTACGGGGTTTTCTCCTGTCAACAATATATCGCCGGCTCTCTAGCGGGAGCTACTCTCAGCTCCCCTGCAAACCCACATCCGTCCAAG
Organism: Candidatus Fermentithermobacillaceae bacterium; assembly: GCA_012842495.1. Lineage (GTDB taxonomy): Bacteria > Bacillota > Sulfobacillia > Fermentithermobacillales > DUSS01 > DUSS01. Next base: position 94,878 of record DUSS01000045.1, on the reverse strand, counting down.
GCGTCGCTGCACGACCGGATGGCCATTTCCGGCGTGTTGCAGTCTACGCTGAGATGAGCCAGGATGACTTTGCGTGTGTTCTTCGTTGCTATCCGCGACAGGGCTGCGCCGGCCTGGACGTTGGAAAGGTGACCATAGTCGCCAAGGACCCGCGCGACCAGAGCATACGGCCTCCCCGAGGATCTCTCCATCTCCACGTCGTGATTGGATTCGAGGACCAGATATTCTACCCCGCGCAAGAGCGAGATTATCCGGGTCGGGACGTGCCCGAGGTCTGTAAGGAGAGCTGCTCTTCCGTCCTTTCCTTCAACCAAGAAACTCAACGGGTCCACCGAGTCATGCGGCTTCCAAAAAGCCCCGATCACGAAGCCGCCTGCCTTTACCCGCTCCCCATCTTGTATGGTACGCACGAGGTCCCGGTCGAGACTGTACCCGCACCCGAAATACCACCTCCAAAAAAGCGGTGACGCGTACACCGGGATCGAGAAACGCTCGGGAAACGGTCGCTTCAGGCAAAGTGCCTGTATATGATCGGTGTGTTCATGGCTTATGAACACAGCGCGGATATCTCCCGGCGAGAAACCCAGGGCCTCGAGCCCCCGCAAAAGCTTAGTCAGGGGCGTCCCGCAGTCGAAGAGAACCGGTCCGGATGAGTCGTCCCACACTATGTACGCGTTACCGTGTACGCTCGAACTTGATATGGACGCCAAATGAACACCCGCCAGTTAAACCACCCCCGCCAGATGCCCGGGACCAGTCCACGTACTCTTTGGTATTCACCAAGGATCGAAGCCGCTCCTTCAGGTGAAAACCCGGCTCGAAAGCTAAACCGCGGTGAAACCCTTATCGATTCATATACATGGGTGATGAATGATGGGAGGTGCGCCTCGCATTTCCTCTTCTACCAGGCCCTCCGTGGAAGAAGACCCTTTAACTGGACTCCCCAACGTCTTCGCTTTCCTCCTCGAGGTTCCAGAGCTAATGGAAAGGACGACCGGGACCATCATGGTCGTCGATGTAAAAGGTCTCGGTGAGGTGAATTTAGCTTGCGGCGAATCCAAAGGAGACGAAGTCGTCCGAAGAGTAGCTTCCCACCTTAAGGACATTACGTACCGGGCAAGCCCGGAGGGACAGGTCTATCGCATCGGAGGGGATGAATTCGTAGCGGTGATACCGTCCTCTCCTCTTCGTCCGAACTCTCCTCCTACTCCCGAATACCCGAAGCACACCGTCGCAGACCCCATCCAACTCACCGACGGCATCTCGGCTTGGACATTCAGGCTCAACTATCCTTCGGACGTTAAGGACGTCATCGAAGTTTTGGATGTCGCTGCCTACCGGCTCCAGCCCGACAGCTCCTACTCTCCCCACAGAGCTACCAAGACCTTGTCCAGAAGAATCCGTGAGACCATCGATCTCCTGCGAGAAGCCCTGGAACTCGCCTATACTGACGACATCTCCGGACTCCCCAACCACCGGGCCGCCGAGCATGCCATCCGCCGTGCCCTGCGGTGCCAGACCCCGGAAAACCGGCCTCTGAGCCTTCTACTCGTCGATGGCGACCACCTTCGCGTTTACAACGAAAACCTTGGCTACCAGGCTGGACACGAGCTCATCAGGAAACTCGGGTCGATCCTTGCCGGAGAAACGCTCCCCGGTGAAACGGTGGCTCGTTGGCTTTCCGGCGACGAGTTCATGATAGTGCTTCCCGGCGTAAGGAGGGCTGAAGCTTTCAGGCGAGCCCAAAAACTGTGTGAGAGCGTGGCCAAGGCGACCACCCAGTGGGTTTACCCAGTCACGATCTCCGTAGGGGTGGCTTCGTTTCCGGAGGATGCAGACAACGAAGAAGAGCTCATGCGCAAAGTGGAGGAAGCTAACTCGAGAGCCAAGAGGGAGGGCAAGAACAGGGCCTGCTACCCGCCGGCCTCCAGAACGCCCGGATAAAGTCGTGCTACCCGGCCCGGTCAGTTTCCCCCTCGGGCAGACCTCGCTTTGCCGCCGACAAAGCCCGCCGGTGAGCTTCCCATGCGTGCACAACGAGGGCGGCCGCGATTATTCCGTACGCCACAAATACTCTAAAATACTCACCCACCTGCGGACTTCCCATGAGGCTCTGTCCAGCGTAAGGGGAAACGATGAACAGGAGATGAAACAAGAACGTGCCGGCGAGTGCCTGACCCACTGTGGCCCTAGTAACTGTAGCCCCACCCAGAAGAAGCGATGCTATGGCGAATGTCGCCACTTGCTCATGGCTGTTATATGTGTTGAGAGTGCCTATGTTCTGCAAGAAGACAAGTTGCCCCAAGGAAGCCAGAACCGTCGCGATTACCACGGCTAAAAGCCTCGTTTTGTTCACATCGATCCCGGCGACCGAGGCGACGTGCATATCCTGGCCCACCGCTCTGAAGTCCTGACCCAGCTTGGTTTTGTAGAGGCGGTTGAGGCCCAGGCAAACCAGACCGATGAGGGCGAAAGTAGCCAGCGGGATCACCAGTCCCGAAAGGGATACGTTCAGTAAGTTATCCAACGCGTATTTCATGTACTTAAGCTCCACTGTATTTCGCAGACCAAAACCTTGCGGTAGCATGAGATCTGGGTTTTTCATGGGGATCACCGTTCCCACCATGAACAGGAAGACCAGCTGGTACACCCCGTTCATGAAGAACCCTAACATCATCCCGGCGATCATCTCTCGACCCTTCGCCTTGTTCATGATGTTCCCCGCGACAAAACCCAGGACAACGGCGATGGGGAACGACACGATAAATGCTCCAAGAAACCCCAGAATACCCGGGACTTTCAAGTGTGTCATCACGATGATTCCCGTTTGGGCTGCCATCGCGCCTAGCACCATGCTGAAGTTGAGACCGAGGCCCGCGGAAACGGGTACCAGCAGAGATAGAACCAGTATCCAGTTTCGGGCTAGTCTCGTCACCACCTCTTGCAACAGGAAGCTCCAGCTCTTACCACTCACGACAACGCCGAAGAGGCAAAGGATCCCGAAAACCAGGGGTATAGGACTGCTTGTCAACGATTCTCGAATCTTGCGCCAGACCTTCATCGCTATGCCTCCTTGCGCGTAAGAGCGTACAGGATCATGCCGTTGGAGATGATGAGTTTGGCGACTTCGGATATGTCGCCCCCGATGACGCTCTGAGTAACCGGCAGGGAAATCGTAAGGAGAGTTTGAAACAAGGTTACTCCGGCCACCGCGTTGAACACCGTCGCCCGGCTGGTGCTAGCCCCGCCCAGGAGGACAGCCGCTACCGCGGGGAACGCCATCATCAGCGGAGCTAGATAGAGCTGAACGAATCCGAGACTTTGAGCGTAAACTGCGATGCCCACCGCCCCCAGAACGGTTGACAGCGTCGCCCCGAGTATCCTCATCTTTTCGACGTTCACACCGGAAGCGCGGGCAAAAGCCGGGTTCATGCCGGCGGCCTTCATGGCCATCCCCGTCCTGGTGAAGGAAAACAGGTAGACCAGAACGCATAGAAAAGCGAAAAACAAAAGAAGCCCTGCGGGCACTTCAACTCCTCCGATGCTGAACTTCCCGAGGTTATCCAGAACACCTCCAAAGCGGTGGCTTATGGGAATAGTCACGCGCAGGCCCTTACCACCGACCACCCATATCATCTCCGGGTTTTTGAACGGAGCGAGTAACCAGAACATACACATGCCCGCGACCAGGGAAAACCCCATGTAGGTCCCGACCATCATCTCCTCCCCTTTTACCCGGTTTAGGAGGAGGCCGTATACGTACCCTGCGGGTAGAGACAGAAGAACCCCGACGAGCAGCGCAAAGAAGAAACCGGCCAGTCCGCTAAGGCGAAGTTCAAGGCTGACAAGCATTCCCACGATGCCTGAGATCACACCCAGAGGCAGCCCGAAGTTCAACCCAAGACCCGCTCTTATGCTCGGCAACATCGCCAGGACTAACACGCCGTTCATTCCTATCCTCACCAGGGCGCTGGAGATAAGCATCTTCACGGGCAGTCGCTGCAATCCCGCCAAGGCAAACAGTATGAGCAGGAAAAGTCCCACCAGCAGCCTGGGAACACCCACCCTTTCAACGAGTCGTCTCATGCTCCCCGCTCCTTTCCGCGCTCCTCTCCCCTGACATGGTGAGACCAAACTCGGCGTCAGACGCATCAGGAGGAAGGATACCGGCGATTATGCCGCCGTACATGATGATTATCCTGTGACAGATGCGCCTGAGTTCGACGAGTTCTGAAGAAGTCATGATGATGGTCAGACCCTTTTCCCGGTTGAGGCGGTGCAGAATCTCAAGGACCTTTTGCTTGGCCCCTACATCGATGCCCCTCGTCGGCTCCGATACCAGCAAGAGCTTGGGTTCCAGGGAGATGGCCCTGGCGATGCATACTTTTTGCTGGTTCCCTCCGCTTAAGCGCCGCACGATCTGTCTGGGGCCGGTGGTTCTGATGTCGAACTCCTTTATGGTTTCAAGGGCGTACCTCCGGATGCTCCCGGGATCCCTCACCGTAAAGGGTCCGACCCGGCGCAAAAACCGCCCGTGGACCTGCATGGCCGTGAGCGCGAGGTTGTCCTCGAGCGCTTCATCCAGGAGAAGACCTATGTTGCGACGATCTTCTGACACGAAGGCAAGCCCAGCTCTCAATGCCGACACGGGATCGTTCAGGGAAATTTCCCTTCCCAGGAACCTTACCGAACCGGACGCGGGCTGAAGGCCCATGATTCCGTTGGCTATCCCGAGCTTGCCGTGGCCGGCAAGCCCCCCGATACCCAGGATCTCCCCGCGTTTTACGGTAAAACTTACCCCTCTTACTCTTTCTCCGGGCATGTTCACCGCCAGATCCTCTACAACCAGAACGTCTTCGCCTGTTTCCGGAAGCTTCACCCGGTCCGGGACCCGAAGCCCGCCCACCTTCCGCCCTACCATCCGTTCGGCCAGCTCGATTACCGTAGTCTCCCCAGCCTTCTTCTCCGCCACGATTTCGCCATCCCTCAGGACGGTGACCCTGTCGCAGATGGCGAGCACTTCGTCTAGCCGGTGGCTGATGAAGAGGATGCCGATTCCGCGGCGAGCTAGCCGTTTTAGAGCGTCGAGCAAGATGGCCGCCTCGGACTCGGTTAAAACGGCGGTCGGCTCATCGAACACAAGAAGTTTTACGTTTTCTTTGTCGATTTCCCGGGCGATCTCCACAAACTGTTTGTGGCCTACGGGCATCCCCGCAACGGGGGCCCACTCGTCGATCCCTTCGAAGGCCAGCGCATCGATGGCCTTTCTGGAATGAGCCGCCATCGTGGTCATATCGAGGGTCTCGAGTTTCCTGGAAAACATCCTGCTCAGGAAGTTTTCTTTGGTGATCTCCCGGTTCAGTTTTATGTTCTCGGTGACCGAGAACCCGGGGATGAGCATGAACTCCTGGTGAACCATACCGATGCCGGCCGCCATCGCCTGCCGGGGTTCTCGAGGCAGAAACTCCTTGCCGTCAAATACGATTCGACCGGAAAAACCACCTGTCTCTTGAATCACTGGCATACCGAACAGGATGTTCATCAGAGTGGTCTTCCCAGCACCGTTTTCTCCTACAAGCCCGTGAATCTCCCCTTGCTTTACATCGAGGTTCACGTTCTTGAGGACGGGGTTACCGTAAAACTCCTTGGTAATCCCTATCATTTTGAGTACCACCGGAACCGATGGCAAAAGATATCCATCTCCTTTCCATCCCAACGCACCAAAGCACACTGAACCGGGCGGGTGGCCTACCCGCCCGGTTCGATCCCTCAGAACAAGGTTACTTCTTTCCGAAGATGTACGACCCGGATACCACGAGGTACATGTTCTTGCCTTCTTCGTACCTCTTCATCTGAATATCAACGCCAGCGACTTCCTTCATAGCTGCCTTGACAGCTTCCATGTCGTCGAGTTTGACCTTCCCATCTACCGCTTTTAAGGCGAGCTCGACAGCGGTCTCAATAAACACCATGTTGATGGGAACCGGCCAGGTAGCAAATCTGCCGGCGCCCCCCTTGGCCACTATCTTCTCTTCGATAGCTGCGAGGATGGCCTTCATGTCCCCCGCCATTCCGGAAACATCGATCTCGAGAGCCCCGGGATATCCGTGGGTCGGGCTGGGACAACACTGCTCGGGGAAAATGGCGCCCGCCTCAAGAGCAGCTTTGATTAGAGGCTCCTGCATCGCGCAGTTGGTGGAGAAAACGGCGATATCCTTACCGTGAGCTGCCACCTGCCTGGGCACGTCCTCCAATATGAACTTCTGAGCTCCTGGAATCCCTTCGGGTCCCATCGGGTCCGGCGCCGTGACGAAGACGAACTCCATACCGAGCTTCTCGCATTCTTCCTTCATTATGTCCCTGCGTTGAGCCAAGAGTTCCATGGACATGTGCCGCGGGAAGGAGTAGTGAAGGAACTTCTTGGCCCCCATGTCCTTGGCCAGTCTTACAATGGTGCGGCCGCGTTCCAGGTTGTCCGTTTCAAACGCGAGGTCAGCTTTTTCCGCAATAATCTTCGGGTCTTCGTGAGGGACCGCTACGAGGATGATTATATCCTGCCGGGTATTGCGTATCTTGTCAATCGCTGCCGCTGTGCCGGGAACGGCCTGGCAGATCACTATGGCCTTCACCGATTTATCCGAGGCAAGACCCGTTATCTGCGCGATGGTGGTTTCCTGCTCCTGCATGAAGTTGTCGGGATAGGTCACGTGGATGATCCTGTCACCATACTTCGCCTTAACTTTTTCGGCTGCGCGGTACTCGTCCTCCCCTTGAGAGACCGTCCCTGTAACCACACCGATCTTGAAATCCGTTGCCACTGCCTCTTTCCCCCCGCATCCCCCGAGACCCAGGAGAAGCACAATGAGGACAAGTACGGACAACACCTTGACCGATTGGGTTGACATTTGTAAACCCCTCCCAGTGGAAAGTCTGGGAGTTTACTTCTACGGAAGAAAGACTTTTCCTTCTTGTGTTCTTATTGAGGGATGCATTCGGTATTTGTTGCTATAGGAGAGTTGTGGCTGCCTAGGGACTCTCCGCGGGCATTTCCCGCACTGCCTTCTATCAAAAACTGAAGGAGCCGGGGATTTCAACGGGATTTCCTTTCACGGTCTCCCGGTGAGTTCCATCCCCGGCTCCGACCCATCGCTGCACCGGAAGCCATCCGCGCGCAGCCAATCTGTAACCTGCCGCATTCCGCGCCTCCGTCGGCGGGCGAATCCCACCGCCGTCTGTTCCGTATACCCAACCACGGCCCCCGGTCCGAGCCTCGTCCCGACCTAAGTCACCCTTAATCGAGCTTTATTTCTCCCCATCGCCGCCAGACCGCGTCGCCGCAGCTTCCGCCGGATGCCTCTCGAACCAGATGGGGTCCGTCTTCTCGCCCCACGCACGCGCGTAAGAGTGAAGCGGCCTGCAAAGGTCCGCCGCGGAAATCCGGTTGTTTTGAGTGGAGTAAGCACCGGTTGAGGTCACGATCTCTTCCAGTGCCCACGGGTTATCAATGATGGGACACGGTCTCATCAGATTGTGATTAAACGGCTGATGGTCTTGGTAGGAACGGAACAGCGGACACCCGAGAGCTTCCACGAGACTTGTATTCTTGATATTCACGTTAGCGTAGTGTACGAAGGCGCAGGGTTCCACGTCCCCCATGGCGTTGATATGGAAGTAGTTTCTTCCCCCAGCGATGCATCCACCGGCAAGTTCCCCGTCGTTCCAGAAATCTATCACGAAAATCGGCTTTTCCTGTCGCCACCTGCGCACCTGGTTATACATGAACATTCTCTGGTCGACCGTGGCCATGTACTCGAGGTCGGGGCCGCCACCGACGGGCACGTAAGTAAAATACCACCCGAGTACGCAGCCTTTGTCGATCATGAAGTCAATAAATGCATCGCTGCCCACTTGTTCGGTGTTGTCCCTGGTGTATGTCGCGGAGAACCCGAACACGACCCCTGCGTTTTTGAGGTTATCCATCGCCCGCATCACTCGGGAGAAAACCCCTTTCCCTCGTCGGGCATCGGTGGCCTCCTCAAACCCGTCGACGCTTATGGCGAACGTTACGTTGCCCAGTTCCCCGAATTTCCTGGCGGCAGCTTCGTCGATGAGGGTACCGTTAGTGAACACGTGAAAAACGGACTCATCGTGCTTTTCCGCCAGGGATACGAGATCATCCATCCTTACGGTGGGTTCGCCGCCCGACACTACTATAAAGTGAATACCCAGGTCTTCTGCCTCACGGATGACGCGGTCCAGGGTGGCGTAGTCCATATCGAGACTTCTGTCGTATTCCGCGGCCCAACACCCCCTGCAGCGAAGGTTGCACCGACCTGTCGGGTCTATCAGCATCGCCCAGGGAACGTGGATGCCGTACTTCTTCCCCATTTCCCTCTGTTTGGGAATTCCCAGCATCCCGGCGTGGACAAAGAAGTTCACCCCGAGCTTCTCCCGCACCGCCGGCGAAACCTGCCGGAATACCCGCAGCGCCAACTTGCGCCAGGGATTGTCCGGTTCCGAGAAAACGCGAAGGGCGTTCCTAGCGTACTCTTTGTGCTTGTCATCCCTGGCGATCGCTTCGGCCCACCTGGCCAGGTTTAACAGGTTTTTCTCAGGATCTCCGGCCAGGTAACGTAGACCCTGCCGGAGAGCAGCTTCACCTATAGCGGTCTTGGCCCATTCGAAAGCCATCTCAAACACCTCCGTGGAAGGATCATCCAGATTAACAGGCCATTTGACCAAAAAGACCAAAAAACCGCCGAAAAAAAGGCTGTAAAGCGGTCGACCACCTCCTGAGATAGCTATGACAAAGTAGCTTTCCCTAGGACTTCCCGCGTGAAACCCGCAAGTGCCTGCCTTTCTTCCCCGCCGAAAGACCGGACCTCCTCAGCAAACCTTTCCAGCAGAGACCCGATAGCGGGCAGTTTTCGCGTGAGGCCTCTCACCAGAAGACTTCCTGCTACGAACCCTACAAAAAGCAAAGGGGCCGATTCCAGGTCGGCTCCCGTGCTCAACAAGCGCCCGGCAAGCACCAGATCAAGCCCTGCTCGCCTTGCTTCAACGATCAACGCGGTAACGACTGCGGCGCAGAACAGCGCAGGTGAATTCGAGGCCAGTTCCTTTCTGAAAAACTCAAACCCTTTCTTTTGTTCCAGGGCGACACCGAACTTCGATAGCATATTGTGTTTAAGTTTGGACCATTCCGTCGCGGTACTCGAGGCTTCCATTCGGGACTCGATTAAGCGGGCCCCTTTTTCCGTCGTTACAAATAGGACATGGGACCTCCCGGGATACCCGGGGTCAGACCGCGCATACACCGCAGCGACCAAGCCGTCCTTGGCAAGTTCTCTCATCATATCGTAAGCGGTCCACCTCGAAACGCCCATTTCCTTGGCCAGGTCAGCGTAATGAACAGGGCCGCCACCGGAACGGGCCAGACGGAAAAGGGTCTCGAGAAACGCGTACCGTCGGGGACTTAAGCGCAACAAGATCCACTCCCAACAAACCAAAATATACTCACGGCACGAGTATATGACCGCCTGGGACAAGTCGTCAACGGTTTGTACTCGTTCAGGTCATGCGACACTCTGGTCCATCGCCTGCCTTGACCTCACGATTCCGGCGAACACCAAAATAGTTGACGCGTTAACTACTTAGGGATATAGTTTGGTTAACAGATCAACTATCTCTCAAGGAGAGTGTGAGGCGTCCTAAGGCCTGCGGAGGTGCTTAAGCATGGTAGTCGTTACAGGAGCTCCGGGACACCTGGGGAACAATCTGGTTAGGGCCCTGCTAAAAGCAGGAGCCCGCATTCGCGCGATGGCCCTCCCAGGCGAGAGCCTTGTTTCGCTGAAAGGACTCGATGTCGAAGTCGTGGAGGGAGACGTAAGAGACATCTCGTTTCTTTGCCGGGCCTTCGATGGGGCGGAAACCGTATATCACCTCGCATCCGTGATAAGCCTCACACCAGGCCATTGGAATCTTCTAGAGGAAGTCAACGTGAGAGGTACCCGCAATGTCGCCGAGGCCTGTCTCAAAGCCGGGGTGCGACGCCTCGTTTATACGAGCTCGATCCACGCCCTGGTGGAGCCACCCCACGGAACGGTGATCGATGAATCAACGCCCTGTGACCCGGCGAGAATACGCACTGAATACGGTAAGTCCAAGGCCATGGCCACCCTCGAGGTCCTGGAAGCAACCTCAAAAGGTCTCGACGCCGTGGTCGTCTTTCCTACCGGCGTGATCGGGCCCTATGATTTCAGGCCCTCCGAAGCTGGCCAGTTCATCCTCAACTTCGCCCGAAGAAAAATCCCCGCCCGTCTGGAGGGGGGATTCGATTTCGTCGATGTCCGTGACGCCGCACAGGGGCACATCCTCGCCGCGGAAAGGGGTCGAGCAGGTGAAAAGTATATCCTTTCGGGAGAGTGGATCTCCGTCGATCAGGTTATGGAAGAGCTTTCGCGAGCCACAGCGGTTCCGGTACCTCACCTGCGCCTCGGCGCCGGAGTCGCTGGCGCGCTGGCCTCCCTAGCCATGCTTTATAGCCGGGCCTCAGGGAAGAAGCCTCTCCTCACCAGAGAATCGGTGGATATCCTGATGAGCAACTCCCTGGTTTCGAGCGAAAAAGCCAGGCGGGAACTAGGCTATTCGCCAAGGCCGATAAGAGATACCATCCGGGAGACCGTCGAGTGGTTCAAAGAAGCCGGTCTACTTGAAAGGTAGGGGCACCGGGTGTTGAAATCCTCAGGGATATCGTTCAAACTCTACTAGGAAGTCGCGAAAGACCATACTGAACTGACTGTTACCGGGTCTGGCTTTTCGCGCCTGGAGTCCTTCATGGCAAAGCACCCGAACCTGAGGACGGTTACAACGCGGGACAGAACTGCCTTGAAAGAAGATGGTCACCGGATGACTCGCTTTCAGCTCGTCGTAAGCCTAGCAGGAAGAATACTACAATCAGGTCAGATGTACCTCAACAGCGCTCTCCGCGAAAAACAGCTGGGTAGCGCAGAAGCTAATATCCTCATGTTCCTATACACCCATGGTGATGGCGTCCGCCAGGAAGACATCGTCGCTGGAGTCGATGTTAGCAAGCCGGCGGTATCTCGTACCATCATGTCCCTCGTGAAGAAAGGATACGTGAAACGAGTTCATAACCAAGATGACAAGCGCTCGTATACCATCTTGCTTACCGAGAAGGCCCGCAAGGAAGAAGCTTTCATCCAGAAGCACTACGAAGACCTCGTGGTCGCCGCCTCGTCCGGAATACCCGAAGCGAAGATCGAAGAGTTCGTCGAAATATTCAGAAGGGTTGCGGATAACCTGGACGCATACCGCAAGTCAAAGTTCGGGAGATAAACACTGAACACTCAAATCTCGTCGTACTATGTCGAGTAGCTGCCGGATCGCGTCCCCCGCCCGACAATCCATCGCCGTCACCGGCTGTCCTTTTATCGCAGCTTCGACCACCTTCTCGTCGTAGGGAATCCGGGACACCACCGGGATCCCTTCTCGATGGCAGCGATCTTCAATCAGATCGGAATTTGCCGGATGGACGTCATACCGGTTTATGCAGACCCGCGCAGCTACTGCAAAATGCTTGCACACATCCAGAACTCGCTCCAGATCATGCACGGCCGCCAGCGTTGGCTCGGTTACGATGAGGGCGAGGTCTGCATCCACAAGGGCGGAGATCGCCGGGCAACCGATTCCGGGCGGCCCATCGCTTATGATGACTTTCTTTCCCTCTCTGCCTGCGATAAGCCGGGCTTCGCGACGGACGAGCGACACCAGTTTCCCCGAATTTTCCTCGCCCGGTTCGAGCCTGGCGTGAACTAACGTCCCCTTATCCGTTCTCGAAATGAACCAATGACCCGAAAGATTTACCGTCATCTCGATGGCCCCTAGTGTACAGATGCGGGCACATACCCCGCATCCCTCGCAGGAAAAGGGGTCTACACGAAAATCCGCGATAGCGTCAAACCTGCAGTGCTTGGAGCAAAGACCACATCCGGCGCAGCGCTCGGGGTTTATCCGGGCCTTTCTTGACTCTCGGAATTCATGCTCTTCTATCATATCGGCGCCAAGAATCAGTTCAAGGTTTGCCGCATCCACGTCACAGTCGCAAAGCACAGCTTCCGGGCACAACCAGGCCATTCCCCCCGCAACAGTCGTCTTTCCCGTCCCGCCTTTGCCGCTGAGCACTACCACTTCTTTGATCTCATCGATTCGGGCCATCGACACCCACCGTCCCATATCTCATCTCTTCTCTGGTCGCTTTGCCTCGCCAGGCCTTAACCAGTCGTTCAAAAAGCAGCTTAAACAAACCAAGGTAGTGCTCGGACCACCGCACAGCGGCATGTCCGCCAGCATAAGCCTCCATCAGCTCCCGGTCAAACGGGATCTCAATCAGGATGGGTAATTGGCGCTCACGGCAGAACTCGAAAACCCCCCGGTTCCCGGCGTCGGAACGGTTTACCACCACTCCTGCGGGGATTCCGAGTTTCTCCACTACCTCGACCGCAATGGCAAGGTCATGGAGCCCGAAAGGCGTTGGTTCGGTAACGAGGATACAAAAATCGGAACCCTTTACCGCCTCGACCATCGGACACGACGCTCCAGGTGGGGCGTCGATTATCGTTAGCCCCTCTCGCTTCGCCCTTCGCTTTAGCTCGGCGATGACCTTTGCCGTTAAGATTTCACCTGTCTTGAGGATTCCATGAGCGAAGACGAGCTCGGGCCCGAGCGTTCCCGTCTCGATAGTGCCGATCTCCTTTCCATCCTCGACCATTGCTTTCTGAGGACAAAAAAGAACGCAAGCTCCACAACCGTGACAAAGTCTTTCAAGAACCAGCGTGGTACGCTTTGTCGCCAATACTGCGTTGAAGGAGCATACTTGAGCACATGTCCCGCAGTGGGAGCACTTTTCGGGTAGAACCCGAGGCAACATTGTCGTAACGATCAGACGTTCGTCGATTTTCGGCTTCAAGAAGATGTGAGCGTTCGGTTCCTCTACGTCACAATCGAGAAAGGTTATCTCGCCGTTCAAGAGCTCCCGACCTTCCTGCTCGAGATGTGGACATTCTTCGGACTTCAGGGACGCACATGCCAAAAACAGGTTAACCGCAACGGTGGTCTTTCCCGTTCCCCCTTTGCCGCTCGCCACAGATACGACCATACCAAACCCCCCGCTTCCATCCGAAGCACAACTACTACCCAGGCGGCGCTTTCGTCGGGATTACCACCCGGTCGGGATAGCTCGCAAAATGACCGGCATCAGGATCTACGGATGGACCTACGAGACTGCTGGACGGCAACCTGCGCTGAGTATAGAATCGGGTAGAGGGCCGGGGCGAGGAAAAGCTCCCTTTTCCTCGCCCTTGCGATTTCAGCGCGCCTCGCTGTCCCTACCGGGGGCCTCTTCCTCCTCGTCTTCCCCGCTTGCTCGGCCCCGGCGGGTCTTCAAGGCGGATTCGACTTCCGCCAGCCGCCCCTGGAGAGCCTCCATCTCTTCTTTCAGCATTTCCGCCTCCCGGCGGAGAACCTCTTCGTCCGTACTGCTCCCGTAATAAAAGGGGTATACACCCCTCGGAGGCCAGTACGGCCAAGCGAACGGCGCAGCTCCCCACAGCGCACGCCAGGTGCGCCACCGTCCCAAACCTGGACGTCTGCCCCATCCTGGCCATCCCCAGCGGGGGCCAAATCCCGGACCAGGGTTGAGATAACCGGGCGTCCTGAACCCCGCGCAGTAACCGAGTCCTCGCCCGGTCATGGGACCAAGACCCCGGGGACCCGTTCCATCACCTCGAGGCATCGCACTTCACCTCCCTTCCTCAATGGGATTGTCCTTCATACCACAGGTAACCCTGGAGAAGTCCGCACAGAGTTACCTATCGTGGTCCTCAGTACACCGGCTGTGCTGGTGGTCACAAAGTTCCTGCCCTTGACCGAGAGACCCTGCCAAAAAACGCTCTACCGCTTCGTCAGGATTTCCCACAATGCCGGTGACCACAGTTATTCCGCGACGCTCGAAAATCTCGTGCGCCCGCGGCCCCATACCACCCGCAATCACGTAGTTTACGCCCTGGTCTCCTAGGAACTGGGGCAAAAAGCCGGGACTATGACCCGGATTCTTAACCACCGATTTCCGGATGACCTTCCCGTTCTCCACATCGTACAGCGCGTACTCCGCGCACCTTCCGAAATGAGCTGAAATCTGACCATTGTCCAATGCAACTGCGATTTTCATGGCAAACCTCCATTTTAGGACTAACATACCTCCGGACTCTTCGGAGCTGGATCCCATCTCAATCGAACCGTAACTCGCCTTGAGAGGCTTCCGGCTCATAACCGTCGAGGAGAAGGCCTACTGGCGGTCTCGAGCTTTTTCAATAACCCCGCTCGGAACCGCTCGATCGCCTCACCCACCGTCTCGCAGTCAACCGCGTAGACTTCGATTCCGGCCCTTGCCAGAGCTTCGAAAGCGTTCGGACCGACGTTACCCGCCAAAACCGCATCCACACCTTGAGATGATAAGACCTGCACCGCGCCCACCCCGGCACCATGTGCAGAATCTACCCCGGCGTTACGCACCACGTCGAACGCACCCGTTTCCGTGTCCACCACAACGAAGTACGGGCAACGTCCGAGCCTTTCATGAACGAGAGAACCCAACGTGTTTCCCTGGGAACATACGGCTACTTTCATGTCTCGTGCCCCCTCACCGTCTCATTCGACGTATTTCCATTCCTGCGTTCCAGCATGTGGGCAACCTCGAGCAGGAACTCCGCGCGGTACTCCTCGATCCTTCCCTCATCGCCGAGCGTGCTGATTCGGGGATCCATGGGCAGAGACCCAATCAGAGGTACCCCCAGGTAGGAAGATGCCTCCTGTACCCTCTCGCCCCCAAACGGCTCAATGCGTTTTCCGCACCCGGGGCAGGTAATGTAGGCCATATTCTCGATAAATCCTAGGACAGAAACCTGCAAAAGCTGGGCCATGGTCACAGCTTTCTTAACGATGTTGAGAGCAAGCGTCTGAGGCGTAGTCACCATTACCACGGCGTCCACGGGAAGCAACTGCAACACCGTAAGGGGAGCGTCACCGGTCCCTGGAGGAAGGTCTACCACAAGGTAGTCGAGGTCACCCCAAAGCACGTCTGTCCAGAATTGCTTAATTGCACCACCGATAAGGGGTCCCCTCCATATCACCGGGTCGTCTTGATGCTCCAGGAAGAAACCTACGGACATCACTCGAACTCCCAGCTTGCTCTTCTCGGGCAAGAAGTACGAACCAACGACCGGCGGAGTTCCGCTGAGACCAAACAATCTCGGGATAGACGGACCGGTGATGTCGGCGTCAAGAATACCGACCTGGTACCCAGCTCTCGCGATTTCAGAAGCGAGAAGCGCCGAAACCGATGATTTCCCCACCCCCCCTTTCCCGCTCATGACAGCCACCACATACCGGATGGTGCTTTCCGGAGGTTGCCCGAGCTTAGTCAGCCCGCGCTCTTGTGTTCTTGCCTCTATCTCTTCCCGCGTTGCCTTGGATGTCATTGTCTATGCCTCCTGAGAGTTTCATTACCAGCCATTCCCGCGGTTTCTCCCCCGGCCTCCTCGCCAGCATCGCCCGTGACCCGGTTCCATCGAACCGGTAGGAGGTACGTGGAAAGGTTCCTCGCGGACAACCGTCTCACCCGGCTCGGTGTTTGTCACCTCCGGATTCGAATCCGGCCCCGTAACGGGATTCCCACACGAAGGGCAGGTAAGCACAGACGCATTCGTTTGAACCTGCCAGCGATGTCCACATTTTGGACACGAGACCCACGCGAACGGGAAGCGGTAATGCCCTCCGGCAATGCGGATTGCCTTCCCTTCCACAAGGGCTCGGGCCACCTTAGAATGAGCAGACGAAAGGATCCTTTGAAAAGTGCTCTGAGCAACTTTCATCCTTTGCGCACACTCTTCTTGTTCGAGACCTAACACGTGCTTGAGCCTGAGAGCTTCGAGCTCATCGATTCCAAGGGACACTTCGTCGAGAACCGATAACGGTATGCCCGCCGGCTTGAAGTAAGTCACATTGGGAAGGAACTCGACCCATCTCGGCTTGATTGGTCTCGGCACACTTAGTTCCCCCCTTTTCATCAAACAACCGGTCCGGCATCTTTGTCTTCCGCAGCTATTCTATCGGATTTTGAATATATGTCAATAACCCCTCGTGCATACAAGCCTGAGCCATGAAGCCGTGGGAGAAAGCCGAATTCGGCGAAGGCAAACGTCTCTTATATCTCGAACCCTCGGGGAATCATAGAGTCTGGAGGTGACCGGTGTGGACGAAGAGAAGGGTTTGTCCGCAAGGTTTACCCTGGGATGGTGGCTCGGACACATAGCTCTCGTGATTTTAGCAATGTGGGCAGGCGCCCTGATAAGGGACTACGTGGGAAGGGCCGCAAAGGAAGAATGACACGGGTATTGGCGTGAGGCCGGGTTTGTGCTAGACTATTGGCTGCACAAGGTGCCGAAGTGGTGGAAATGGCAGACACGCGGTGTTCAGGGCGCCGTAGGCTTACGCCTGTGTGGGTTCAACTCCCACCTTCGGCACCAGTTCTTTTTCTTCGGTCTGCGATTTCTTCGCCCCCCGCGTCCTCTTACTCAGCAAAACGGTCCTGACCGCGGATAAGGGCTTTTCCTCATGTACACCCTAGTCTCGGCGAATCCTTTGCTGGGGAGGGAAAATCATGCTGGAAAGACGTAGGGACATAGAACCCTGGGGTCGGCAGTGGCCTCACTGGGGACGTCTCTTCAACGATCTCCTGGACTGGAACCTCACGGGCGACTGGGGGCGTTGGGGTTTCGGCAGAGGCCCCAGCATTGATCTGTACGAGACCGAGGACCACGTCGTGGTCGAAGCCGAAGTACCTGGATACAGTCCCGAGGATATTACGGTCCAGGTGGGACCGCACGGAGTTCACCTGAGAGGAAGGCGGACCGAAGAAGGAAACATCCAGAGAGACGACTACTATCTAAGGGAAAGGCAGTTCGGGGAATTCTCGAGGACCGTGAGCTTCCCCACACCCGTCCAAGCGGATAAGGCTAAAGCTGCCTTCAAGGACGGCGTCCTGAAGATCACGGCCCCGAAGCGTCTCTCGGACAGCGACGGAATGCGCCGGATTCCGGTGGAGCGTGAAACGGGACCGGACCAGGGCGAACCGCGGTCCTGATGGTGCTACCCATCGCCCGGGAGAGTCACGACCATGATGATCGCCGCAACTGTCCCAGGACCTCCCGGGCGGTCTCTTCCGAGTAAACTTCGATTCCGTGCCTCCGCAGGAGCGCCGCAAAAACCCCGTCTCCCGGACGGAGCGTACGCGAAAATGTGCCGTCGTAGATGGAACCCGGTCCGCATGAAGGACTCCTGGCTTTGAGTATCGCCGCTTTCGCCCCCGACTGCAAAGCGATTCCCAGGGAGATCCAGGCTCCCTTCAGATACTCCTCCGTTACGTCCCGCCCGGAGATGTCCAGAACCCTCGCCGTACCGGCCAGCACGTCGTCGCCGTCGCCTCCCCGGACCTCAGCAGGGCGTCTCGGAATGCCAAGGCCACCCAGGACCTCCGGACACACGGGGATCAAAAACTCTCTGATGCCCTTTCCGGTGAGAAATTCAAAAGGGCACGACCTGGCATCGTACCGGCACGGATATCCCAGGAGACACGAAGAGACGATATACATGTGGAAACGCTCCTTACCCTTAACATGCGCCTTATGCTTTTTGCTTTTTGCTTTTTGCTTCGACCTTCTTGCTTTGTGCTCTTACCTCTTGTTTTTTTCCCTTTTGTTTTTCTTTCCTCGTCTCAATGATAATATTACCTGCGAAGATACGGAGGGGTTTTTGATGCGTCATTTCAAGTTTTCAGGGTTGGTTTTAGCCATTGCTCTGGCCTTCACTGTTCTCAAACCCGGGTGGAGTGTGGCCCAGCCGGCTCCACCGGAGATCCCCGCTGATGCTTACATCCTCGCAGATCTTAAAACCGGCCGGATACTCGCAGAGAAAAACCCGGATCAGGCCCTTATCCCGGCCAGTCTCACGAAAATCATGACTCTCTATATCCTCTTCGATGAGATCAAGCAAGGCAAAGTCTCTCTCTCCGACGACGTGAAGATATCCGAAAGAGCCTGGTCCACTCAGGGATCCAAGATGTTCGTCCTGGTTGGCTCCACGGTCAAACTCGAAGACCTCGTGAAAGGGATTACGGTGGCGTCTGGGAACGACGCGTGCGTAGCCGTGGCGGAGCACGTGGCCGGCAACGTGGAAAGTTTCGTAGCCATGATGAACGAGAAAGCCAGGGCGCTCGGTCTTACCAAGACTCACTTCGTCGATCCCCACGGACTATCCGAGGAAAACCGCATGAGCCCCAGGGACTTCCTCACCTTGGCCAGAGCATACTTGAGAGATCATCCCGAAGCCAAGCCATACCACTCGATAAAGGAGTTCAGGTACACCCCTCCGGGAGAACACGAAATAATCCTCTTGAGCTACAATAAGCTCCTCTGGTCATACCCGGGTTGCTACGGTTTGAAGACGGGACACATCAGCGCGGCGGGGTTCAACATCGCCGCTACGTGTGAGCGGGATGGTTTTGACGTCATAGCTATAGTCTTAGGAGCTGCCAAGGGGAAACCGAGGGAAATCGGGGAAAGTGAAAGGGCCGATCTCGCGGCCACACTCTTGGATTACGCTTATCGCAATTTCACGTACGTCAAGGTCGCGGAGCCCGGAACAGAAATGGGGCAAGCTAGAGTCTGGAAGGGCAAGGGCAAGTATGCCAGGGCAATCGCTCCTTACGAGATGGGCGGAACGGTTCTTCGAGGCAAGGAGGGTGCTCTCACCTACTCGGTGATTTTGAAGAAAGACCTGGTCGCCCCAATCAAGGCAGGCACAGTTGTAGGGGAGGTAGTTTTCTCGGCGGACGGTCAGGAAGTCGGACGTGCCCCGCTGATAGCTAAAGAAGATGTGCCGAAGGGGAATGTCCTGCGGGTCGTATGGGACAGTCTCGTCAGAGCACTACTCAAGGCCTTCGGCCGCGTGTGACGTGATGATATGAGTGCATTTTTCTCACGCTTGCACGCACTCAGGAGAATCGCGAGACCCGTTCTGGCTTTCAGAAGGTATCTCCGGCAGACATATCGAATATGCAAAAAGGAATATTCATCAATGCATGAACCTGCGAGGTGAAGTTCGTGGCAACGCTCGTTGTCGCGCTGGGCGGAAACGCTATACTGCAGAGAGGCGAAAGAGGAACGGCTGAAGAACAGAGAAAGAACGTGGACATTACGGCGCAGCAAATCGCCCTTCTGGTGAAACAAGGACATAGAGTCGTCGTGACGCACGGAAACGGGCCTCAGGTGGGCAACATCATGATCCAAAATGAGGCGGCGCGGGACCAGGTGCCGCCAATGCCCATGGACGTCGCCGGGGCGGAAAGTCAGGGCATGATCGGCTACATGATGCAAATGTACATACGAAACCGCCTGCGGGAAATGGGGCTCGATATTCCGGTGGCGACGATAATCACCCAGACCATCGTGGACTCTCTAGACCCCGCCTTTTTGAATCCTTCCAAACCCGTAGGACCTTTCTACGGCAGAGCCTGGGCAGAAAAGAGGATGAAAGAAGCGGGCGAAACATGGATCGAAGACAGCGGCAGAGGCTGGCGCAGGGTGGTACCCTCCCCCGACCCTAAGTTTATAGTCGAAGGTCCTTCAATAAAGGCGCTGGTCGAGGCGGGTCACCTGGTCGTGGCATCCGGAGGCGGGGGCATCCCCGTAATCATGTCCCCCGACGGTAAACTTTCCGGAGTCGAGGCCGTCATAGACAAGGACCTCGCGGCGGAGCGGCTCGCCGCGTATATCGGTGCGGACACCTTACTCATTCTGACAGACGTACCAGGCGCCGCGGTGAACTTCGGCACCCCTTCCCAGCGGTGGCTTGGAAAGGTTTCCCTCGAAGAACTTGAGCATTATCAGGCGGAAGGCCACTTCCGCAAAGGTAGCATGGGACCGAAGGTTGAAGCGATAATCCGTTTCCTCCGTAACGGTGGGCGGACTGGCGTGATCGCTTCGCTGGACCGGGCAATCGATGCCGCATCAGGACAGGCGGGAACGGTGGTTACCAGGACCTGATCCAAACGGTGAATTACCCACGGCAGTGCGAAGGGCCCCAAACCACCCTTCGCACTTCTTTTCGGCCCGCAACGGTTTTTTGCGTACCCTGTGTTGCGCCTTTATCCAAGTATCGCGAACTTTTCCCCGGAAGCTCTTCAAACCATCGTCCTGATGATGGTCTCCCTGTCTTCGGGAAGAAGATCGGCGGGAGCTATCTCTACAAGAGTGTACGCTCCCGGTTGGAGTTTAGTAGACGCCCTGGCGGCAGCCACCATTACCTGCGCCGTGGCTGAGGGGTTCGACAACCTCATCCTGAGCTCCAGCACCTGGTTTTGCGCCGTTCCGGAGCTTCCGAAACGCTGTAAAACGACACCGTGGCCCATGGCAGTCACTTCCTCAACCGATGGCACAGCGGTGACCCTGGTCTCGTCGTTTTTGAAATACGGGTCTTCTTTAATTAATCTGGTAACTTCAGCGAGGTCAGCCCCGGGTTCGAGCTCGACGTACACGTCGCGTCTGTGGTGACCGAAACCTGCCGGCAGCGTCATCGACAAAGCTTCCTTGACACCCGGTATCGCTTTGACGGCGACGGTGTGACCCATGCTCATCCCCGGTCCGAAATTGGTGTACGTGACTCCCCGGGGAGCTATCGCCCGGAAGATGCATCTCACCATAGAATCGGTGCCCGGGTCCCAACCCGCCCCGATCACCGACACCTTCCCCATCTCCCTGGCAAGGGAATTGAGGGTGCTTTTAAGCTTTATCATGGAATCACCGTGGATGTCATAGCTATCCACCGTGTTTATCCCAAGTTCCAGGTAATGCGGTGCCACTTCTGGTACCGACCGGGACGGAATGGTCAGGATAGCTACGTCGACGGGTCCGAGCTTGGCGACATCGTTGACGACGGGAAAGGGGTACCGGTCGGACCCTGGATTCCGCCGGACAACCCCGGCGAGTTCCATGTCAGGCGCGTCCAGTACGCACCTGCAAGCTTCTTGTCCCACATTGCCGTAGCCGACCACAGCGACTTTGATCTTTGCCACGTTAAGACCTCCGTCTCCTTGCTTTCCGCCGTTTAGCGGTATTTAACGAGGGATATGTCCCTTACGACGTGAACCCAGATTTGCCCTTGCTCAAATGAAGCTTGCTCTTGACCGATGAAGAACTCCACCGGTGAGCCAAGAGACTTTTTCCTCCAGGTACCTTCTCTCACCTTCCCTCCCGAGAAAAAGAGAGCTTTGCCCTCCGAACAAAGCTGGAGCCTAAGTTCAATTGCCTCTCCCTTTACGAAATCTGTATGTACCTCCATGAAGACGAGGTTTTCCGGCCCCACGCGGACCCCAGCAGAGTCAAAATGGCCTTTTCCCGCCTGAGAGCGTTTGTACTCGCCTCCTTCGAATACGTAGCTTACGACATTAGGGTAACGAGAAAGCCACGAGAAGTCGTATTCTATGTAAGTAGCTTTTTTACCCTGGGATTCTTCCCGGCGGAATTCCGGTGGCGCCGGCAGCCGGTAACCCTTCGCCCCAGCGAATTTAAGCAAATTCTCCGTGGAGGTGTAAAGGTTGTCCGGAGGCTCCCCGGCCTTATCCCTCCAAAAGCACCCTCCCGCCGTCTTTATGTCGTCGAGACTCGGCGCCCTGGCCTCCCGGATCAGGGCATACGCATCGTTGGAAGCTCCGCAATGACCGAAGGGAGCCGCGTAACCCAACGCGATCTCCACCATGGCTTTTCTCGCACTCCTGACAGGGCCGATGCGATCCACTCGTCTCGTAAAGCCCAGGAATAACCTGGATATGCCTCCCTCCGTGGGGATCTCGAACACAATGGTAGCCTCATTGATTCCGGATTGGGGTCTCGCCCCTTCATTGTTTCCGACGCTCACCATGACCATCCCAGGAAGCTCCTGATCTTTGCTAGAAGGATTGGGAGGCGGCACATTCTGCGGCGGACCGGGCACTTTGCCTGAAACCGGGGGCAAGCTGGAACTCCCGGGTTGGGGGGGTTCTCCCGCATGTGGTCTACCGG
The DNA here is from genome assembly GCA_012842495.1 of Candidatus Fermentithermobacillaceae bacterium. Classification (GTDB taxonomy): domain Bacteria; phylum Bacillota; class Sulfobacillia; order Fermentithermobacillales; family DUSS01; genus DUSS01. The sequence continues at coordinate 72,685 of DUSS01000045.1, read as the reverse complement.
CACATCCCGTCAGGGAAGCGAAAAATGCGAGAATCAGCAATGCCGTAAAAACCGAGCGATGGGATCTGCCGAACACCGACGGTAACGCCTCCGCACTGGGCTGAGTATCATTAATAAGGTAATTTTACCGCACTTTCCTCTCAAAAACGAGGTGCTCGCCATGGCGAAGTGGGGGCTTTGCCTGGGCGGAGGCGGCATATTGGGTTTTGCCCACATTGGAGTTCTCCAGGTCATGGAGGAAAACGGACTTCGTCCGTGTTGCATCGCCGGGACCAGCGCCGGCGCCATAGTGGCGGCGCTATATGGCCTGGGCATCCCGCTGTCCGATATCGCCTCGGTGATGGAAAGCCTATCCCTCGAACAGGAAAAGGAACTTTCCCCGTATTTTCCTCGTCCCCACGCTCTGCTGCTGTCCAAGGCCGCAGGTCTCATCAGAGGGGATATTATCGAGGCCATCCTCCACAAGGTCACCCGGGGGAAGAAGCTTTCCGAAGTCTGGCTGCCCATTTCCATCGTCAGCGTCGATCTGGTCACCGGCGAGACGGTAGTGTTTACGTCCCAAGCGCCACCATCACCTTACTTCTCGAGACCGGGCCGCTCGTACATCGTAGACGCTGCCATATCTCAGGCGGTCCGCGCCAGCATCTCCATCCCCGTCGTATTCGCCCCGAAAGCCCTGGGGGAAAGGATCTTGGTGGACGGAGGCGTCAAGGAACTCGTTCCCGCCTACGAAGTGAGGAGGATGGGCGCCGAGGAAGTGGTCGCCGTGGACGTTTCATCAGAATCGGATAAGCCTCAAGAGGTCTCCGGCATAATTGGCGTGTTGCTCCGTACCTTTGCCATCATGGAGAGGGACGCGACGTCAAGACATCTCGCAGACTACGCTTCCCTTGTCATACAACCCGAAACCGGTCATCCCCCCTTTCCTACGCCATCAGAAATAAGGAGACTCGTCGAGGCCGGGAGGCGGGCGGCTCGCTTGAACATGGAGCGCTGGCTCACCATTGCCCGTTCCTAGTTTCGATAACCTGCCCCTGCAGGTCGGCGAGCGAACGGGCAACAGGCGCAGCCGGTCATTGACCATGGGTCCAGTGCTTCCAGACCTGGTCCTGGAGAGCCGTCCGGCCTCCCGGTAACTCCCGTGTCAGAACAGGGTGAAATACTGCTTGATCTCCCACTCGTGAACCTGCTTCCGGTATATGTCCCACTCAAGCCGCTTGGCATCGAGGAAACGGAAATAGATGTGGTCCCCCAGGGTCTCCCTGATTAGAGGATCTTCCTCCATGGCGTCGAGAGCTTCTCGGAGACTGCCGGGAAGCACATCGATGCCCAAAGACTCCCTTTCCTCATCCTGCATGGAGTAAACGTTCTCCGACACTGGTGGAGGGGGAACAATCTTGTTCTTCAGTCCGTCCAGCCCGGACCTGAGTATCACCGCGAGAGTGAGATACGGATTGCAAGAAGGGTCGGGGCTCCTCAGCTCTATCCTGGTCTTGTCGCCTCTGGCTGCCGGAACCCGTATGAGCGGGCTCCTGTTCTTTAACGACCATGCCACGTACACGGGCGCTTCGTATCCCGGCACCAGACGTTTATACGAGTTGACCAGGGGATTACAAATGGCCGTGAATCCCCGGGCGTGCTTCATGAGACCACCGATGAAGTAAAGGGCAGTGTCCGAAAGCTGATATTCTCCGTCCGGGTCCCAAAAGGCATTTCCTTTCTCGTCGTAAAGAGAAAGATGTATGTGCATCCCCGAACCGGGTACGCCGAACATGGGCTTGGGCATGAAGGTCGCGTGAAGGTTGTGCTCCATGGCACACATGCGGACCACGAACTTGAAAGTGACTATGTTGTCGGCGGTGGTGAGGCAATCCGCGTACTTGAAATCTATTTCATGCTGCCCCGGCGCCACCTCGTGGTGGGAAGCTTCTACATCGAATCCCATCGCGGTAAGGGCAAGCACCATGTCCCGCCTGGCTTCTTCCCCCGTATCCACCGGGGAAAGGTCGAAGTAGCTGGCCTGATCATGTGTTACGAGAGATGGCTTTCCCTGGACGTCCCGTTCGAAAAGGAAGAACTCGGGCTCCGGTCCGGCCATCATAGAGAACCCCATGCGCCGGGCCTCTTCCTTTGCCCGGGCCAACGTGCCTCTCGGGCACCCTTCAAACGGCTTTCCTTCCGGCGTGTATACGTCGCAGATGAGCCGCGCCGTTGCTCCTCCATTAGTTTTCCACGGGTACACCGCGAAAGTATCGGGGTCGGGGAGGAGTACCATATCGGACTCTTCGATTCTGACGAACCCCTCGATGGACGAACCGTCGAAGAACACGTGCCCACACAGGGCTTCTTCCAATCGTTCCACAGGAATGGCAACGTTCTTTACGATGCCCAGGATGTCCGAAAACTGAAGCATGATGAACCTTACGTCTTTTGCCCGGGCTTCGTTCAGCACTTTCTCGCAAACGTCTTTCTTTACATTGAGATGATTCATTTTCCCTTATCCTCCTGGCGCTGCGTTTTCGCTTCCCGGGACGGATGCGGGCGGGGTCTGACTTTCTTTAGCACCTCTGGACGCTTAAGCACCGGAAACACCGAAGAGGGTTCTGAGATGGAGTTGAACCGGAAACTTGCGTCCATCTCCGCGACGGGACGCGTGCTCGGCACGTTTTTCCTCGCTTGATTCCGCTTACCCATTTCCTCCCGGATTTCCGCCACGGAGTACCCTTTCCGGAGAAGATCCTTGACCACCACGAGATCATCGACATCTTGCTGGGAGTAAAGACGGTGTCCTCCTTCGGTGCGGAAAGGGGTTACGAGACCGAGCTTGTCGTAGTACCGAATCTGCCGCGGAGATAAACCCGTGAGCCTGGAGACAGTCCCCATGGCATATACCGGAGTCCTCTTATCCCGCACATCCATCAGCCCCAAGTTCAGCTATGCCAGAATTATATGCTCGCCCGGAGAGAAGAACAATGTTTATGTAAGATTTTCTGACATGAAGCGGATGATCAGCTCGCATGCCCCTTACATCGGAAGGAGACACGGCACCGTGCCCTTCCGGGTCCTCTTCCTTTTCCACCAGAGGGGCCTCACCGGTTTAGAAAGGATGGTCCTGACCAGGATGAAGAGGACGGCCCCAGGGATGAACCGGGCCTCCATGGAAGCTTTGCCGCGCAGTACGTCTTCCTCGAAGTTCGGGGTTAGGGTGAGCGCTGTAATTCCGAAGGACCCCATAAAGCTTTGAGCTATACCGTACACCATGCCCGTAGTGCCGGGGTCACCCAGGCCGAAATCCGCCTCGGCTCTGACTTTCAAATGCAGAGCCCTGTGTAGCGCCTTCAGCGAACGGATGATCTCGGCGCGGAATTCTTCTTTGCCAAAAGTCTCGGGAATCTTGGAAAACTCACCGAGCCTTCTCCGCCACGGGGCCCTAGGAGTCCGGCCCCGCTTCCACCCTGGTTCGTCTTCCTTTTCGCCAGCCGGCTTTGCAGCATCCGTAGTCTTGGAAAGGCGATCCGGATGTTTACCCGGCGGCTTCCTGGCGTCTACGCTAAACAACCGTAGGAGGCGGAGCCGGGTCTCAATCCCACCTCCCGGAGTACCCGAATCTTTCTCTCCACCCGACCCCCCCATCACTGAAGCTTGAATAAGGCCTCCCAATATGGATGCCTGTGCCTGAAAGTAACCCTCGCTTCGCACCCCTGGTCCGGCATCCTCTAGGGTGTCTTCCAAGAAAGCTTTCCAACCACCGAAGCTTCCGGCTCCGGAGAATTTCAGGCGGACGGGGGCAGCCAGCGCGAACAAGAACACGCCTAAAAGAAGCAGGATGAGTACCTCCAGGAGCTTAGACAGAATCGTTAGGATGAAAAGCACGTGTTCCATTCAGCTCACCTCCGACCTACCTACATAAACCTCGCAAAAGTTCCGGCGAGCGTCCGTATGCCGGACCAGGCAGCAAGAGCTACTTTGCCCAGGGGGCCAATCGCTTGGACGGGTGTTCTAAATGCCAGGAACAACCGGTGAAACCGTTCCCCATGGAGGGGTAGTGGCAGCAGTGGTCTCCGGCGCTGTGGCCGTACCTTGAGGTCAGGTCGAGAGCCCTGCATGATGCGGCTTAAAATCCCGCTCTTTAGTTTGCCCAGCCTCACGGCCACGGCTCTTTTTGTGTCAAGCTCGATGCCCGACTTCAAGCGCAACATCTTCGCCCTGGAACGGCACACTCCGGGAATACAGGATGCCCAGTGAATGGAAATGAGGTCCGATAGCTTCGCTAGCACCATCTCTTCGAGGGGCGCGAGGTCACCCGACAGCTCCTCGGCATCTCGGGTCAAGTCTGGACCGAGGTCCGAGAGAACGGAAACCACATCCCAAAACTCGAGGGCTTCCCGCCGGCAGCGGTCGCACCGGCTCAGATGCCTGAGCACACCCACGAATTCGTCGGGACTCACCTCCCCGTCAAACATTCGCGACAGGATCTCCTCGTCCAGATGGCTCTCGACCCTTTCGGTTGCCATGGTATCACCCCCGTCCCCCATCATCGAAGACCGCCCCGGAGATGAACTAATTTCTGTTTCAAGGCCTGCCGGGCCCGGTGGAGGTGGGTCTTGACCGTACCGAGGGGCCAGCCTGTTACCGACGCAATCTCCGCGTAATCCAGACCTTCCTGATGACGCAGGACCAGAGCTAACCGCTCCTCAAGGGAAAGTTCCTTGAGAGCCTTCCGCACCTCTTCCATGGTTTCGCAAAGTTCTACATGTTTTTCTGGGCTGAAATCCATGGTCGTAGCGGACGAAGAGCTAGGCGGGACCGGGCTCGGATTTCCACCGCAATTCGCCTGGAGACTCACAGTCTGCGGGTACCTTTCCTTTTTCCGCCCGTAATTAATGCACACGTTGATGACTACCCGTCGGATCCACGGTTTGAGAGGGCGATTCAAATCGAAATCTTTGAGCCCCCGAAAGATCCGGACGAAAGACTCCTGGCATAAATCGAGAGATTCCTCCCGGTCCTGTGCAAAACCGAAGCACAGGGAGTAAACGTACCGCTGGTAGGTCCGGAAGAGTTTTCTCGACGCTTCCTCGTCGCCCTCGAGGCATCGTCGCAGGGTGTCACCATCTATTTCCTCCACGTTTCCACTCCAATCCGGGGGGAACAGATCTTGCCTCGATCTTCCACGTATGCACACCTCAGGCGAACTCGTTGTGGTAGCTCATAACCACGGGGGAGGGGCCGGCCACCGCTAACCGGCCGGGATGACCTCACCACCGGATGAGCGGGATCGGTCCGGCATCCCTCCCGGGGTTTCCCCTACTCGTCCTTCTTCCCTTCACCGGACGAGCTTTCCCGCTCTTTAACCGCCTGTTTAGCTTTGCAGATGGCCTCGGGTATTAGATCGGTGATGGCCTCGAGAATTCCTTTGCGCCCGAGCCCGTACACCTTTACATCATCGCCCCTAACTACCACGAGCGCTACGGGATGCAGACTCGCTCCTGCGCCAGCCCCGCCACCGGTTCCGGTGTTGTTGGGGGTTTTCCCTTCTCCACCGCCCGAACCGAAACCGAAGCTCGCCGCCTGGAGCGGCACTATTGATACGTTCCCGATAACTATCGGCTCTCCTACCACCGTTTTGGTGGATATGAACTGCTCGAGTTTGGAAGTGACTTGACCGAGCATTTCCTGAAGATCCATAGCAGAACCTCCTCTCAGGTGTTCTTTGACCTTCTTTCCACCTGACCTATACAACGTGCGCACCAAAAGGTTTCAGGTTTCGGCCACCGTCATCTCAGAAGCCATAAGACCGGGAATTTCGGCGGAGATGAGACCAGGTTGGCTGGTCACAAACCAGAGACGGGACAGAAAACGGTCTCGCATAAGCTGACTAAAATCCCCGCCGTGCCGTGAATCTCGGAGGACGTTGAACCCGCTCTCGCAGGTGGGTGCCCTCCCGCGGCTTATGTGCTTCCTCCTGTACGACCAGGAGGCCTGCACGCCACGCAACGGAGCCCAGGCTCCCTTGTCAACGGTGTTGGCTCAAGCTCACCGTGACCCACGCACACAGCAGGGAAAGTGCCTTTCGGCAACACGATCTTATCACCCCGCATTTCCAGTTCGCAAGTGCCACCCCTTGGAAAGCTCGGGGAAATCTCCTATCCGCCGCTGCGCTCCCGTGGTATCTTGGATTCGCACGCCAGCTCGTGTACAGTGGATGACGGTAGCCGCGCAACCCTGTCTTTTGGGCGCGCCGGCAACAACGTTTGCAGCCGGGAGAGGAGGAAAGGCATGACACGCTACGCTGAACAGCCCAGGCGCGAAGCCCCGGGTCGCTACCGGGTGCGAGACCTCGCCCTGGTCGCTATGATGGCAGCATTGTCCGTGGTGCTCACCAGGTATGCTTCGATAAGGGTAGCTATCGGAGGGATTGAAGGGATAAGGATCGGTTTCGGAGGGATCCCCAACATCATCGCGGGGTTTGTGATCTCCCCCGTCGCGGGTGCCATCTCCGGCGCCCTCGCCGACGTGGCCGGCTTTTTCTTAAGCCCGATGGGTTCCTACATGCCTCACTTCACAATTACGGCAGCTTTAGCCGGTTTCATCCCCGGCGCCGTCTACCGGCTGCTCCGCAAAGAGCGCGGGGAAAAGCTGGAGGTCTGGGCCACGGTTCTGTCCGTCATGGCTGGTCAGCTCACCGTCTCTCTGGGACTAACGCCCTATTTCCTCCATTCCCTCTTCGGATTACCCTGGCCAGTGCTCATTCCCCCCAGGGTCGTCTCGTTCGTCCTGGACGTACCCGTCTCGGTTTATTTCATCCATGCAGTATCCGACCCGTTGTTCAGGTTGAGGCAGAGAGCCCATACGAGCGACGCTTGACCGGTCCGGCGTTCCGCAGGTAAAGCGTCATCTGCCACCACCTCCAGATTTTTCGCGCACAAACGGTACACAACGCCGCAAGGTCGGCTCCTTGTGTGGTGCTTGCGACTCTGCCGAGACTCGTGTCAGTTGAAGAGAAAGACGAGCACATGCGTCGCTATTGCATCGCTGTTGGCTTCGAGCCTCAAAGATTTTCTCCCCGGGAAAGGAAGTCGAGGAGCGAAAGCTGGTCCGTTTCCCCGAGTCCTTCGAGACACCCGTATTGCTTGAGGGTGTCTATGGCGCGCCTCGTCAGCCCCGCCCTTTTTCTTAAGTCTTCGATGGAAGAGAACCGCCCCTGGGACCGGGCAACTGCTATCCCCTCACAAGCTTTCGCGCCCAGGCCTGGCACCGAAATAAGCGGAGGTAGGAGCTTTTTCCCTCGCGGCAAGTACTTCGTGGGATGCGAAGCGTACAGATCGAGTTCGCCGAAGGATATCCCGCGGCTCTCCATCTCGAGGCAGACTTCCAGCGCTCCGGCGATATCTTCATCCCTGGCGGAGCCGCCTTCAGAATTAGATACCCGCTCGATGAACTTCCTCCAGCCGTCAGGACCCTGAAGAATAACGTCCAGCGTAAGGGCGGATCCATGAAACGTGAAGTACGCCGCGTAAAACGCTTCGGGATAATGCCTCTTGTACCAGGCGATTCGAAAGGCCGTGGTCACGTAGGCGACGGCGTGAGCTTTGGGAAAGAGATAGGTGATCTTTCTGCAAGACTGGATGTACCAGTCGGGCACCCCCTTCTCCCGCATGAGGGAGATATCCTCGTCATCCAGCGGTTTGCCTTTGCGTACCTTTTCCGATATGGCAAATGCCCTCTCGGGAGGAAGACCCATCTTCATGAGGTAAAGGAAGATATCCTCTCGCGTGGCGATGACCTCGGAGAGTCTAGCTTTGCCCTCCCGTATCAGGTCCCTGGCGTTGTTGGCCCAAACATCAGTCCCGTGAGAAAGCCCGGAAATGCGAACGAGGTCAGCAAAGGCGGCCGGCCTGGTTTCGGTGAGCATCGTCCGGACAAACCTGGTCCCGAATTCGGGAATGCCCAGGGCATCATCGGGGTTTTCCCCGGAAAAGAGCTTCAAAGTCTCCGGGTCGTCCATGGGTATGCTACGCGGGTCTACGCCCGTGAGCTCCTGGAGCATCTTCAGGACGGTCGGATCATCGTGTCCCAAAATGTCCACCTTGATGAGATGCCCCTGGATGGATTCGTAGTCGAAATGAGTGGTTACGGCGCCGGCCTCCCTATCGTCGGCGGGATACTGAAGCGGGGTGAAATCAAGCACGTCTTCGCCACGGGGAACCACCATCACACCACCGGGATGCTGCCCGGTTGTCCTCTTTACTCCCTCTATCCCCTTGACCAGCCGGATTTCCTCGGCCCGTCTAAGCTTTTTGCCCGTTTCCTCTGCAAAGTGTTTGACGAATCCAAACGCAGTCTTTTTCGCCACCGTGGATATGGTGCCGGCTCTGAACACGTTCCCTTCCCCGAGGAGCTCCGCAATAAACTTGAACATCTCCTGCTGTTCCTCTCCGGAGAAGTTCAGGTCGATATCGGGCACCTTGTCTCCACCAAACCCCATGAAGGTTTCGAATGGAATATCCTGACCATCCCTTATCATAGACCGTCCGCACCGCGGGCAGTCCTTGGGCGGGAGGTCGAAGCCGGAGCCGACTCCTTCGCCGCCGGGAAACTCGCACCAGTAGCAGCCGGGGCACACGTAGTGGGGAGGCAACGGGTTCACCTCGGTGATGCCCACGGCTCTCGCCACGAGAGATGAACCAACGGAGCCCCTCGACCCCACCATGTAACCATCGCTTTCGGACTTGGCCACCATTTTGGCAGCTATGAGGTAAATGGGAGCATATCCGTTTCCGATGATGGCCTGAAGCTCCCGTTCTAACCTCTCTTTTACGAGAGGAGACGGACTGGGTCCGTAAAGTTTCCGTATCCCCTCTTCAGCCATGCTCCGCAGGAGCTCATCCTGGTCGTCGAGGCGCGGGCAATGAAGGCCCGGGCGCACTGGGGTGACCGGAGCTACCTGCTCTGCGATGCGCCTGGGGTTTTCCACGACCACCAGTCTGGCCAGGTCAGGGTCTAAGTACGACCGGGCTTCGTCCATGAGCTCGGCGGTGCTCCTGAAATGGAGGGGAGCAGGTCTTTCTCCTTGCTCCATGCCTTTGGCCGAGAGTAGAATTCTCCTGTAAATCTCATCTTCCGGATCGAGGTAGTGGGCATCGCCCGTCATGACCACGGGGATACCCAAAGCCCGGCCGAGTTCAACGATTTTCTTATTCAACAGGCCGAGCTCTTCCTTGGAGCTGACGCGACCATCCGTCACGAGGAAGGCGTTCACATCGACGGGTTGAATCTCCAGATAATCGTAAAACGAGGCCACGTCCTGGATGGACCCGCGCCCCGACAGGATCGTCTGAAACACCTCCCCTGCCTCACACGCCGATCCCACGAGGATTCCCTCTCTAAACCGGGACAGAAGCCCCCGGGGAATGCGCGGGGTCCTGTAAAAGTGGTGCAAGTGAGATTCTGTGACGATCCGGTACAGGTTTTTCAACCCGGCCTGGTCTTTCACCAGAAGCGTGATGTGGTAACTCGGCCCGGTATCGCCCCCGTCCTCCACCAGGTATCCCTCTAGCCCGTAAATCACCTTCACTCCGTACTTCTTTGCAAGGTGCTCCGCTTCGGGAAACGCTTGCACCACGCCGTGGTCGGTTATGGCCACAGCTCCGTGCCCCCAAAGGGCCGCCCTTTCAATGGCTTTTTCCAGGTCGAGAACGGAGTCGAGAGCGCTCATTTTCGTATGGAGGTGAAGCTCGACCCTCTTGTCGGGGTAGTCGTCCGTTCTCACTTCTGGTGCAGTCAGGCAAATATCGTGGCAGAGGACGAAAGGCTCCATGGAGAGCTTGTCCAAAGCTGAGCGGCCGCGTACCGTAACGGAAACACCAGGGGCCAGGCGTAAAAACTTTTCATCGGAAAAAAATGCCCTCGCGAAAATGGAATCCTTCCTGTCCGTTATGACCATTTCGACGACGGCATCTCCCGAACGGCTCTTTTTCACGGACACATCGCAAATGGTACCCCTTACGGTCACGTTCTCCTTCTCCCCACCCGTGAGCAACGAGATATCCACGGGCGTTGAGCGAATCGGCCTGCCGAGGATGACGTCGTCTTCGTTAGCGCGGCCGGACGCTTCCTTCCGCCGGACCTCCCGAGATTCCCTTGAGACTCCCTCGATTCTGAACCTGACCTCCAAAGCTTCCGGCACAAAACGCCCGAGCTTCGCCGCGGCTTTTCTTAGTTGTCCGTCCAGCGCCTCCCTGGATATCCCGGAAGGGAGTTGGCCGTTGCCTGCTTGAAGACAAAGCGTCCAGGTGCCGGCAGAGGTATCCACTTCGATACCGGCAACCACAAGTTGGGAAATCGCCTCGAGCCCCTTACCGGCATCGTCCTCTCCAGGGACGCACGATAAGAGGTCCCCGAGGAAGATTTGAGCACCGGGCGTCACGAACCTGAGGCTCACCGGGCGTCCCCCCGCCTCCTGGCCTCGATCTCCTCTCTGCACAGAGCCAGAAGCGCTTCGACCATCTCTTCCCTTTTCACCCGTCCCCGGGCTTCGCCCCTCCGGAATAGGATCCCGCCTTCCCTGCCGCAGGCGATGCCTACATCAGCTTCCCTGGCTTCCCCAGGCCCGTTCACCGGACAGCCCATGACAGCTACTTTAAGCGGCTCTCTGACGCCCTCCAGGGCTTTTTTCACCCTGATCGCCACGTCGGGAAGGTCCTGAACCTGGCAGCGAGAACAAGTCGGGCACGCGATCACGTCCGGCCCGAATGTGCGAAGTTCGAGAGACTGGAGGATATCCCGAGCTACTTTCACTTCTTCTTCGGGCGGCGCCGAAAGAGACACCCTCACCGTATCGCCGATGCCCTCTGCCAGCAGAGTACCGATGCCTGCCGCCGACTTCACCACACCCGACAGGCCCGGCCCCGCCTCGGTGACCCCGACATGAAGAGGCCAGGAAGTCTTTTCGTGGATGAGCCGGTAAGCTCTCACCGTTTCCCACGCCGAGGAAGATTTCAAGGAGATGACTATTCCGTCCACCCCGTGGTCTTCGAGGAAGCGCACATGACCGAGGGCGCTTTCCACCATCGCTTCCGCAGAGGGCCTGCCGTGCCGGGCAAGGATCTCCCTTTCGACCGATCCCGAGTTCACCCCGATCCTTATCGCGGCTCCACGCCGTCTGGCCTCCTTGGCCAGTTCGAGAAGGGCATTCTTCCCCCCGATGTTCCCCGGGTTCACCCTGATCTTGTCTGCGCCGGCTTCGAGAGCTTTAAAGCCGAGTTTCGGAGCGAAATGAACGTCAGCTACCAGAGGTACTTCTACCTCTCTTTTTAGACGCCGCAGTACCCGGCAGGACTCCTCGTCGGGGATAGCTACCCGGATTATTTCCGCTCCCTCTTTGACCAGAGAGCAAATCTGGGCGAGGGTTGCTTCGAAATCCCTCGTGTCCGTCTTTGTCATTGCCTGGACCGATACAGGCGCGTTCCCGCCGACGACGACTGAACCAACCCTCACGGGAGTTTTTTCCTTCCTCACGAGTTTCCGCCTCCGGCCGGTTTACATGATGAGTCTCATAATATCCCTGTAAGTGATTATGACGAAAAGCGCCATGAGGATGGCAAATCCGATGAAGTGTATGAAATTCTCCTTTTCCGGATCTACCGGCTTTCCCCTGACGCCCTCGATCGCGGCGAAGAGTAACCTCGACCCATCCAGCGCTGGAATGGGGAGGAGGTTGATGAGCCCAAGGTTAGCTGAAATCGCCCCGAGCAAATACAGGAAAGGAGCGATGCCTGCCGAAGCAGCTTCTCCCAAGATTTGGCTGATCCCTACGGGCCCGGTGATCTCCGGACGTACTTTCCCGGCAATAGTTTCAACAAGACCTTTCACCCAGAAAGTGACCACGTAAACGGTTTCTTTGAAAGCGCTGACAATCCCTTCAACCGGATGCATCCGCGATCTCTCCAGCCGCGATTGTACCCCGATGAGACCGACGCCGTTTACGCTTTCCGGTGTAATCACCAACTCGAGCTGTCGCCCGTTCCGCTCCACAACGAATCTCGTGGGTAACCCCGGGCGGCGCCGCACCACAGCCACCATATCTTCCCACTTTTGCACCGGCTGTCCCTCCACCGCCACGATCCGGTCTCCCGGAAGCATCCCTCCTTGAGCTGCCGGTTTTCCGGGAATAACTTCGCCTATGAAGGGCGTGGTCCGGTCGAGCCCCGTAACGGAAAACACCAGGAAAAACAAAAAAGCGGCCAGGAGAAGGTTCATTACGGGACCGGCTGCCACGATTACGCTTTTTCGCAAAGCTGGCTGGGAGTAAAACCGCCTCTCCACTGGAACCGCGGAGTCTTCACGAGAGAGGCCGCCTCCCGCTTCTCCCGCGAACCGCACGAACCCGCCCAGAGGGAACAATTTCAGCGAGTACCTGGTCTCTCCCAATTTGAATGATACCAGAGATGGCCCAAATCCCAGACCGAACTCGTGGACAAACACGCCGAATCTCTTTCCCGCCAGGAAATGCCCGAGCTCGTGAAAGAACGCCATGACTCCCAGGAAGACGATGGCCAGTGCTACCCGGAACACCGACGAATCGTTAACCGCTCCAAAGGATAGAGCTGCACCCAACAACGGGATAACCACCCACATGGTCAAGCCGATCACCCTCAGACCAAACAAAAATCAGTCTTAGCTTCGAGCTTTAGACTTAAAAACGCTTTGTCCAGCCAAAACCGTGTTAGTTCGAGCTCCCCGGTCAAAAGCTTAAGCCCTCCACGCTCCCGACTCGACGATCTCCCTGACCTTCAGTTTACCCCGACGAGCTTCTCTCTCCAAAGTCTCGATGGACGAAGGGGATACAGGCGCGTAACCGGAAAGAGCCAAATCGAGAACGGGATAGATGGCGGTGAACGGGATAACCCCTGATAAGAATAACCTCACCGCCTCTTCATCCGCCGCGGAGATAAAGCACGGCGCGGTTCCTCCCATCCTACCCGCGCGGTAGCCCAGCTCCAGGCAGGGAAACCGCAGGAGGTCGGGCTGGCTGAAGGAAAGCGTCCTTCCGGCTAAATCCAGCTGCGAAGTGAGAGCTTGACCCCGGGCCGGGTAATTGAGCGCGTACGATATGGGAAGGCGCATATCCGGATAGGACATGAGAGCTTTGACACTTCCATCCTTGAAAACCACCATAGAGTGCACGATAGCTTCGCGGTGAACTAGCACGGAAACCCGGTCGTAATCCACTCCGAACAAGTAGTGAGCTTCGATTACTTCCAGCGCTTTGTTGAAGAACGTGGCCGAATCCACGGTTATCTTCGGCCCCATGCGCCACGTCGGGTGCCGGAGAGCTTCCGCTGGCCCGACCGTCCCCATCTCCTCGAGACTCTTGTCCCAGAAAGGCCCTCCCGAGGCGGTCAGGATTATGCCTGATACATCCCCTCTATCCTCACCTGCCAGACACTGGAAAATAGCGCTATGCTCCGAATCTACGGGGATGAGCCTGGCCCCTGTCACTTCCATCGTCCTCGCAATGAGATCCCCGGCGGACACCAGCGACTCTTTTCCCGCGAAAGCCACGGTCTTGCCGGCTTGAACGGCAGCCAGCAGGGAACGCAAACCTTCAAATCCGGGTATCGCGTGAACCACGATGTCCGCTTCTTCCAGCGCCGCTAGTTTGGACACCCCTTCCTGGCCCTGGAGCACCTGAATACCGGAGCACCCCCGTTCAGAAAGGGCCTGAGCTAGGCACCTGGAAGCTTCCGGGTTGACCATCGCGACGAAGCGCGGACGGTGGCGGACGACGGCGTCCAGGAGCTCTTCCCATCTCGAATCCGCAGCAAGTCCAACTACGGAAAAACCGTTCTGATCCTTGAGTACCTCGAGACACTGCCGCCCGATGGACCCAGTAGCGCCGAGGATGACGACTTTCCTCAAAGGCTACCCTCCTTCAGCAGGGGATTCACTTCTCCCGCGGAATCGCCCCGGACTTCCACAGACCTTTTACGAAGATGGCCACGAGAGGACCATACGCCAACCCGATCGTACCGAAAACCTTGTAGCCTACGTAAAGGGAGATTAGAGTTTCCAGAGGGTGAAGCCCCAATTCTTTTCCCACCAGATGAGTCTGGGCGATTTGCCTGAATACCGAAACGCCGCCGTACAGGCCCAGGAGGCCGACGGCCCTGGCGGCACTCCCCCAGGCAAACTCGTACACCATCCATGGTACGTACACAACCCCCGGACCAACCACGGGAAGCAAGTCAAGGAGGGCGATGAGTATACCCAGGACCACGGCGTACCTCGCCCCCAGAAGACTGAGTCCCGCTACGTTTATGAGCATGCTGAGAACTATGAGAACGGTCTGGACCCTTATAAAGCCGGCGACTCCCCGCAGGATGTCGAGTTCGACGTTCTTCACGGTCTGAAAGAGGCCGGCCGGAACCAGATCACGCAAAAACCGGCTTATGTGAGCGCGGTCGCGAATGACGAAATAGGCGCTGAGAAGCGTGAAGATGGCGGAAACCGTCACCCCGGGAAGAGCTTTAATGACCACCCCCGCACCGCTCACTACTTTCGCCAGGACCTCGTAAACCCGGTTCCACTGGTCCTGAAGTATGGCCTGCAGAGGACCGGGAAGTCGTCCCGACACTTCTCCGGCGTAGCTCAAAACGCGCTCCGTTAGCTCCTGGATGTCCGCATAGTATTGGGGAAAGTACTGATAAAGGTCGGCTATTTCGTTAAACAGCCTCGTAACCCCGAGGAAAACCAGGTAGGAGAAAACCGCCAGAAGCACGATGATCGTCAGGAGCGCGCTCCAGGAACGTTTAAGTCTGAACCGGAAAACGAAAAACGAAACTATTGGTTCCAGGAGAAATGCGAGAAAGACGCCGAGGGCGAAGGGCATAACATAAGGAAGAACGAAGCGCAAGAAAAGGTATATGAGTATAAACAGGAATATCACGTAGGAGATCGTGCGCGTGCTCAACAGGAACACCCCTAGACCGATCTACGCTGGGTCACGGAATCCGTCCCAGGATGAGGATACGGTAAAGCAAGTGCAAGAACAACCCCGTGGCGCCGCTGAACAAAAGACTGTCAAATCTATCCAGCACACCTCCGTGACCGGGGATAATCTTACCCGAATCTTTAACTCCCGCAAACCGCTTTAGCGCTGACTCTACGAGGTCGCCGAGCTCCGCCGCCACGCCCAGCAACGCCCCGGCCATGAGGGCAAACAACGGGTCCATCTCCCAAAGCCGCGATAAACCGTACGCCGCCAGGGACGCGGCTATCACTCCCGATACCGCTCCCTCCCAGGTCTTCCCCGGACTTATCCCCGGAGCTATCCTTCGCCTGCCTGCAAACGACCCCACGAAATAGGCAACGACATCCGTGGCCCACGTAGCGCCCAGGACTAGAAAGGCCCACTGTCTGCCGCCGAACGCCCCGCGAAGAACGCCCAAAAGCGCGGCAAAGGCTCCTAGATACACCAGCCCGGCGAGCCCTCCTACGGCCGAGGCGAAACCGCCGCGCCACAACCCAAGCACCAAAACGATCATAGCTGCCCCCACCAGGGCCACGGTGATAGCCCAGGGCCGGGCAGCACTTGAGGCAGCTACGATGGCCGCAAGGAACGGAAATGCTGCGTGTATTTCCACATCTTTCTTTCTGAGCATTTCGCGGTATTCCAACCCGCCGAGAAACGCGAGCGCGCCCAGAAAAACGTAAAACATCGCTCCGCCGAAATAAAAGGCGGCGACCACTATGGGAACGAACACAACCGCGGACAATACTCGTTCCCTCAGCACACCCCGCTCCCCCCGTAGGAATATCCGGTCCCGTCCGGCCAGTCAGGCTTCGATCCCGCCAAACCGCCGGCGCCTCCCGGCGTAATCCACAACCGCCTTATAAAGGTGAACCGGACGAAACTCCGGCCAAAGCACTTCAGTGAAGTAAAGTTCAGAGTAAGTTCCTTGCCACGGCAGGAAGTTGGAAAGCCGCATCTCTCCCGATGTCCTGATGATAAGGTCTGGATCGGGTTGTCCGGCGGTATAAAGGTAGGCGGCGAACTCGGCTTCCGACAGTTTCTCCAGATCGATTTCACCAGCAGCGAAAGACCTCGCTATGTCCTTTACGGCTCTAAGGATCTCCTGGCGACCCCCGTAATTCAGGGCCACGTTGACGGTTAGATTTGTCCCGCGAGACGTCTCTCTTTCCAGTTCCCAGATGGCCGCTCTAACCGCCGCGGGCAGTTCGTCCACCTGGCCTATAGCTCGAAGCTTAACCCCACGCTCCGTCAATTCCCTCCGGTCCTCCTTTGAGTACTGGACCAGCAGGTCGAACAGGAAATGCACCTCTTCGGAGGGGCGTTTCCAGTTTTCCGTAGAAAACGCGTAGAAAGTGGCGAAAGGTACCCCGAGGTTGATCAGGGCCGGGATCACAGCTCTTAAGCTCTCTACTCCTGCCCGGTGCCCTTCCGTGCGCGGAAGCCCACGCCTTTGAGCCCAACGCCCGTTTCCGTCCATTATAAAGCCGATATGGCGGGGAATGCTCCCCGCCCGAGCCCGTTCCAGCCAGATTTGTTCGTCGCCTTCAATAAAGCTTCGGGACTCAATCGGTCCTTCCGTCACACTTCCATGACCTCTTTCTCTTTGGCCTCGAGCATCTCGTCGATGGCCTGTATATATTTGTCCGTCAGCTTCTGGACCTTTTCCTGAGCCCGCTTGGATTCGTCCTCGGATAGTTCCCCATCCTTCTCGCTTTTCTTGATCTCTTCGTTGATCTCCCTTCGTATGTTCCTTATCGCAACCCTCTGCGTCTCCGCCATTTTCCTGAGCTGCTTAACGATCTCCTGCCGCCTTTCGCCCGAAGGTGCCGGAATACTCACACGTACGACGTTCCCATCGGAAACGGGCGGGGCCCCCAGGTCCGCCTTTAAGATGGCTTTTTCGATGGCACCCAGCATCTTCTTGTCCCACGGTTGAACCACCAGGGTTCTCGGTGGTGCCACGCCGATGGTGGCGACCTGGTTTACGGGAGTGGGGATTCCATAGTAATCCACCATCACTTTTTCAAGCAAAGCTGGACTCGCACGCCCAGCTCTGACGCCTGCGAAGTCCTTCTTAAGGGTCTCGATGACCTTCTTCATACGCTCTTCAGCTCGCCGCATAAGGCCGGTTTCGTCCATGGCTAATCCCTCCCGACGAATGTGCCGATCTCCTCCCCCATAACCGCGCGTTCGATGTTCCCGTAGATGTCGATATCGAACACGATCATGGGTATGCGATTATCCATGCAGAGCGTAGTGGCCGTAGCGTCCATAACTTTCAGCTGCTTTTGAATCAAATCCATGTAGTCGAGCCTGGAAAACCTCCTGGCATCCGGGTTGAGGTTGGGGTCCGAGTCGTAGACTCCGTCCGTTCCCCGTTTGGCCATGAGGATAATGTCCGCACCTATTTCCGCCGCCCTCAACGCAGCGGTTGTGTCGGTGGAGAAGTACGGGTTGCCGGAACCGGCGCCGAAGATGACCACGCGGCCCATGTCCAGGTGATGTATGGCCTTGCGCCGGATATATGGCTCGGCCACCTCCCTCATCTCGATAGATGTCATGAGTCTCGTCTCAAGGCCTAGCTTTTCCATCCTTTCTTGAAGAGCCATACAGTTGATCACCGTAGCCAGCATCCCCATATAGTCGGAGGTGGCCCGGTCCATCCCATAAGCTTCCCCTTTCGCCCCGCGCCAGAAGTTGCCTCCTCCGACAACCATGGAAACCTGAACTTTCTTTTCGTGAACGTCCTTGACTTGCCTGGCTATGCTGTCCAGTACGTTCACATCGATCCCAAACCCCGACGGTCCCGCCAGGGCTTCTCCGGATATCTTCAGTACTATCCTGCGGTACTTCGGTTTCCTTTCTTCCATCGCCGTCATTCCCTCTATTCACCCAGCTCGAACCTGCAGAACCTCTTTACGACGATGTTTTCTCCTAATACCGCTATCTTCTCCGCAATGACCTCCGACACCTTTCTGGAATCATCCTTAATGAAAGGCTGGTCCAGAAGACATACGCTGGAGTAGAACTTTGCGAGCCTTCCCTCGACGATCTTGTCCACTATGTTTGCGGGTTTCCCTTCTTGTAGAGCACGCTCCCTCTCAATCGACCGCTCCCGTTCGAGAACATCCCTGGGAACCTCGTCCCTCGAGATGTACTGCGGATTAGCCCACGCGATATGCATGGCGATTTCCTTTGCCAGTTCCAAGAACTGGTCGGTCCTGGCCACGAAGTCCGTTTCGCACTTGAGTTCTACCAGGACCCCCACGCGGCGGTTATGATGAATGTACGATTCGATTACTCCTTCTTCCGCTGCGCGT
Source organism: Candidatus Fermentithermobacillaceae bacterium (assembly GCA_012842495.1). Classification (GTDB taxonomy): domain Bacteria; phylum Bacillota; class Sulfobacillia; order Fermentithermobacillales; family DUSS01; genus DUSS01. The sequence goes on along the minus strand of DUSS01000045.1, from coordinate 54,328 downwards.
CCCGACTTCTTTTCGGCAGTCGCGAGCCCCTTCTTGCGGAGGTAGTCCACCGCCTTATCCATGTCTCCCCCTGTTTCTTCCAGGGCTCTTTTGCAATCCATCATTCCCGAACCCGTCCGGGCCCGGAGCTCCTTTATCATCGCTGGCGTTATCTCGGCCATGCCTTCTCTACGCCTCCTCAACTATCTGAACTCCCTGTTTGCCTTCGAGAACCGCATCGGCCATCTTCGAAGTAATGAGCTTGACCGACCGGATGGCGTCGTCGTTTCCCGGAATGACGATGTCCACGTCATCGGGATCGCAGTTAGTGTCCACGATTGCTATAACAGGGATTCCCAAGCGCCTTCCCTCCAGCGCCGCGATCCTCTCTTTTCTGGGATCTACGATGAACAGAGCACTGGGAAGTTCGGTCATCCCTTTTATGCCGCCGAAATACTTCTCGAGCTTTTCCCGCTCCCGTCTGAGCTTGGTGATCTCTTTCTTGGGCAGCCGCTCGATATAGCCGGTTTCCTCCCATTCTTCAAGCTCCTGAAGCCGCTCGATTCTCTTCCTGATGGTCACGAAGTTAGTGAGGGTCCCGCCAAGCCAGCGCTGGTTTACGTAAAACTCCCCACACCTTTTAGCCTCTTCCTCCACTGCTTCCTGAGCTTGTTTTTTTGTCCCGACGAATACGATGCGACCGCCGTTAAGAGCTACATTTCGAACGAAATCGTACGCCTCTTCTATGGCTTCCACGGTCTTCTGAAGGTCTATGATGTAGATTCCGTTTCTCTCGATGAAGATGTACGGCTTCATCTTGGGGTTCCAGCGGCGGGTCTGGTGTCCGAAGTGCACTCCAGCTTCCAAAAGCTGCTTCATGGAAACGATAGACAAAAACCCAACACCTCCTGTGGTTTTGCCGCCGCCGCCATCATCCGCCTCCGGTTCCCCGAAGGGCACCCCCGGAAACGTCCAGCGGCGTGAGTATTCGTGGGCTTTTCAGCCCCAGGTAGTATATCCCTACGAACCTCTGATGTCCAGCATCTTCCCTTTAAACGGGTGCTCACATTTCTCCTCCGGTTCTTCCGACCTTCTCTTCCGCCCCTTGTCCCCTCTGTCCCCGGCGTAACTTTCCCCTGCTCCCGCGCTGTCCCCCTCAATACGGGACCCAACCGTCTTTGGGGTATCGGGTACGTGCTCTATTTTCTGGGCCATCTCGCTGGAAAACGCCTGCGAAACCACCTGGGCCTGTGACTCCTGAGCCCTTCCTTGCACCTCAACCATACGCGCGATATCCGCCGATCTCGGCAGCGGGGTCAATGCGTCAATGGGTTTCAGAAGGCACCACCCCAATCCTCACAAAGCGGGTCTCCTCATGGAACTCGACAGGCTCGGTCCCTATCACTACGACGGATCCCGGCAGGACCAGATCCGCCGAAAGAAAACCCTTGCCCGCTTTGAACTCTTCCTTCATCGTCGCGATCCTCTGCAGTAAGCCCTTTCTCTTTTCATCGAGTCTTGCCAGGTAACGCTTTAGCCGCAACGCGTCTACCGACCCGCCCTTGGCTTTGGGGCTCATCATCCTTGTGACTTCATCGATTTCTTTTTCCGCAGCTTTCAAGTCTCGCTCTGCCGAATCGTAGATCCGGCGCTCCCTGGGACTCACGCCCAGTTCCACAACGGTTTTAACGCCTATGGGCGCGCCGAGAACGGGAACGATCACCCCGACACCCGCCCTCGACAGACCTCCTACCAACCGTCCGCCCGGCTGCGTGATGATTATCTCTCCCTCCGCCTCCACCCGGCTGTGGAGGATGGTGTGGCTCACTACGACATTCCTCCGCGACCAAACGACCGAATTCTCGATGAACTTAGCTATTACGTCCCTTCCTGCCTCTACGGGAGTCCCCGGGCAGTTTATGCCTCCCTTGACCACCAGGTCCTCGGTACACGAAACCGCCCCTGCGCAGGTGCCTTCGACGTTGACCGTCCCCCACGCCGAAACGCGGTAGCCCCGGGAGACGTTCCCGGTGATTATCACATCACCAGGGAAGTTTATGTCCCCCGTCTCGACACCTACATCTCCATCTATCACCACGCGCCTGAGGACACCCGGGATCCCGTCCTCCACATAGGGGACACCAGCTGTCCGGGCCAGTATTTTTGTCCTGTCCTCGGATATCTCCGCATTCTCCCCGATGCTCGCCAGCGCGGGCCTGCAGGGTTCCTCCACTTCCCGCAGGAAACCCAGCACCGAACCCGGGCTGCAGAACCCTCTGGCCAGAAGATCTGACCACGCGTCCCTGAAACCGGGACCGACTTTGTAAGTGTCGGCAGGTTTCCCGAGGGAAGCTCCTGCGAAACCCGGGACAAACACTACTCTCCGCTCCTGGACCAATCCAAAGACCCCCCGGTGCTAACCCAATGTCAGGTGCGCCCTGAGGCGCATGATAGCCTTCGTATGTATTTGCGAAATCCTCGAAGGAGAAACCCCAAGCACCTGGGCAATCTCCTTCACGGTCAGGCCCTCGTAATAATAGAGTGTGACGACCATCTTCTCCCGTTCCGGCAGGTTTTGTATGGCCCGGGCAAGCTCCTCCTTTTTCGACGTCCATTCCGCCTCGTCCAGGGGATTCGCCGCCTTCTCATCTCTCATATCCGGCGTCCCGGGCCCAGTTGGCTCATCGGCGTTAGCCCAGATGTCTTCCACGGACAGGATGGAACTTCCTGCGAGAGCGTTAATTTTCGAGTAAAACTCGTCCATCGTCCACCCGAGCTCGGCGGCGATCTCTTCATCCGTAGCACTTCTCCCAAGCCTGTTTTCCAGATCCCTCATGGCCTTTTCTACTAGTTTGGATTTGTGCCTGAGAGAAGCGGGAACCCAATCCATAGCTCTTAATCCGTCTATCATGGCGCCTCTTATCCGTGCTATGGCGTAAGTTTCGAAGCGGACGCCTCTCCACGGGTCGAACCGCTGTATGGCGTCGATGAGGCCGCAAGCCCCGTAACCTATAAGATCGTCCTCCTCGACTCGCCGGGCAAGGTGAATCGCCATCCTGCCGGCCACATACTTGACCAGCGGAGCGTACTTGACGATCAGTTCGTCTCTGGCACGCTTGTCTCCGTTCAGCTTATAGGCGCGCCAGAGATCCTGGTCACTTCTGGAAACCTCCGCCACCCGGTTCCGTCTCCTTCCCGCATCCCGAACGCTTCGTTTGAACTTCAGCCTGCAATACAAATCTGGCGATCCTATCCTGATCCTTTCTTGCTACCGAAACGAACTGAAGGGCAAGGCACTCCTTTCCGTCCTGACCAGAAGCTTTCCTTACCACCTTGCTCACCAGGAATACTTTTCCATCGGGCAGCCCCAGGTCCACCTCACATAAAGAACCTGGCTCGAAAGGAGCAGGGTCACCCCGGGCGACAACCATGAGGCACCCTCCCGCCGAGAGGTTATCGGTGTGCCCCTCTACCTTCCACCCCTCCTCCAGGTGCACGAGCCTGACAGGCACGAGGAGACTGAACCGAAAATCTTTCCGCTTCTCTCGCCCTTCATGTTTCAACTCTTACCACCTTCACTCCCTCAATGCGCGCGGTATCGTCGAGTTCCTCATAAGCCAGGCACACCACGTCCGGAACCACTCTCGACGCGATCTGGTAAACCTGACTCCTCACCGCCGACGAACTCAGGAACACGGGTCGTGAAGCCCTTGTTTGAAGTTCCCTTCCCGCTTCCACCATGGACTTCATGATCGCCGTCAATCTCTCTGGAGCAATGGCCACGTACGAACTACCATCAACCCTCTTCGTCGCATCCAGGATCTCCTTCTCCAAGTCCGGGTCGATCGTAGCTACTGGATATGGATCGCGGCTGGAAAGCCACTTGCGAGTGATGAGCCTCGACAGTCCTTGCCTCACTTTCGCGGTAACGTATTCCACATCCCGCGAGACCCTGGCCGCATCTCCCATAGTCTCAATTATGGATACCAGGTCCTTTATGGGTATTCCTTCCCTCAAAAGATTCTGAAGGACCCTTTGCACTTCCCCTACGGTCAGGAGGTTCGGAACGAGTTCGTCCACTGCTACCGCATCTTCGGATTTCACGAGATCGAGAAGACGCTGAGTTTCCTGGCGGGTCAGGAGCGCGGCGGCATGCTTTTTCATGGTTTCGCTGAAGTGCGTGGCGATCACAGCGGAAGGTTCTATGACCGTATACCCCTTAAGCTCCGCTTCCTCCCGGGCGTCTCTGGGAATCCACACGGCGGGTAAACCAAACGTGGGGTCCTGACCTTTTATCCCCGGTATCTCATCCTGGGTCGTTCCGAAAGCCATTGCCATGAGTCTGTCGGCATAAACCTCACCCCTGGCGATTTCGGCGCCCCGCAGGTTGATCACGTAGGTATTGGGTCCGAGCTCACCGAAATTGTCCCTCACCCTGACCATGGGTATCAGGATACCGAGTTCCGAGGCGATCTGCCTCCTTACCATGACGATCCTGTCCATCAGGTCGCCGCCCTGGGAGGGGTCGGCCAAGGCGAGGAGGCCTATCCCGAACTCTATTTCCAGGGGATCGACCTTTATAAGGGCTCTGGCCGCTTCGGGACTTTTCGTTTCGTCCAACTTCCTCTGGGATTCCGCCTCCCTCAAGGCAGCCTCCTGCCTCATCCTGGCTCGTTCCACGGAAGATGACAAAAGAAGCCACACACCACCCAGGCACAGGAGAGGGATGGTGGGTAAGCCCGGGACGAGAGCCAATCCAATGAGCGCAAACCCCGTCATCTTCAAAGCTCGGGGGTCCGATGTGATTTGCCTGGTTACGTCAACACCCAGGTTCTCCTGGGACGCGCTTCTGGTGACGATTATTCCGGTGGCGGCGGAAATCACCAGGGCCGGGAGCTGGGCCACGAGACCATCTCCCACCGTGAGAAGAGCGAAGCGATGCCAGGCCTCCTGGGCGGTCAAGCCGTGCTGGAGGACACCAACGGCGAATCCCCCCACCAGGTTTATCACCGTGATGATGAGTCCGGCCACGGCGTCTCCTTTGACGAACTTGACCGCACCGTCCATAGCACCGTAAAAGTCAGCTTCCCTCTGAACTTCGTCCCTTCTTTGCCTGGCCTCCTCTTCCGTGATCACTCCAGCGTTGAGGTCTGCATCTATGGACATTTGCTTGCCGGGCATCCCGTCCAGGGTAAACCTGGCGGCGACTTCGGCTACCCGCTCGGCACCCTTCGTTATGACCACGAACTGGATGATGACGAGAATGAGGAACACGACTATTCCTACAACCTCATTGCCTCCCACCACGAATCGACCGAAAGCTTCGATGATGCGCCCGGCGTGGGCTCGCAGCAGTATCAAGCGGGTGGACGACACATTCAGGGCGAGCCTGTACAGGGTCATTACCAGGAGAAGGGACGGGAAAACCGAGAAATCCAAAGGCTCCTTGATGTACATGGTGAGGAGGAGGATAGCGATGGAAAGACTGAAGTTCAGGGCCAGGAGGAGGTCCAGGACATACCAGGGCAAGGGGATCACCATGATGGCCACGACAAGCACTATGAGGATAGATGTAACCCCTTCCAGTCTCTTCAACTCCAGTCCCTCCCCGTGTCACGGAAGATTCGGGCGCTACGCCAGCTTCCGGCCACGCTTCCTGTATACGTACGCCAGGACCTCGGCGACGGCCTGGTATAGCTCGGGTGGAACCTCTTCTCCGACGTCGGCGGCCCGGTAGAGCGCCTGAGCCAGGGGCGGATTCTCCACGATTTCCACTCCTGACTTTCGGGCCAGGTCGCGTATACGCTGGGCCAGATGATCAAGCCCTTTGGCCACAATCTCCGGCGCCCTCATGGTCTTTTCATCGTACTTCAGGGCCACGGCATAGTGAGTCGGGTTGGTCACGACCACATCGGCCTCGGGCACTCTCTTCATCATGCGCCGCCGAGCTATGGCGCGTTGTCTGGCCCGAATAGCTGATTTCACTTCCGGTTTCCCTTCGGTTTCCTTGAGTTCCTCTCTCAGCTCTCTCGGACTCATCATGAGGCTGCGCTCGTTTTCCCACCATTGATATGCAAAGTCAAACCCGCCCACCAGAACTAGCAGCGCCGAACAGGTCAATAGGACGTCCTTTATCGCATCTGTCGCCAACAGCACCGAGTCCCGAACATCCCGGACAACCAGCGCTCCGACCTGTCCCCACAAACCCGACAAAGCTTTCCAGGCGCAGAACGCTACCAGCACGACTTTTACGACCGAGCGCAGAGAGGCCTCCAGCCCTCGCCTGGAAAAGAGCCTTCTGATTCCGGCTAGCGGATTCACCCTTTCAAGATCGGGCATCACAAGGGAGAGACGGAAGTTAAGCCCTACCTGCAACGCCGCCACCAGAGTTCCTACCGAGACCGCAGCCAGCGCCACGGGCACTGTTCCGACGAAAGCTGTTACGAAACTCTCCCGCAGGCACCACAAGGCCCACGAGATCCCGGGTTCAGCCGGTATATCCATGGAAAAGAACGAAGTTGTCTTCGCCGCCACGTATCTTGAGACCGGCCCTCCGGCGAATATCAAAGCGAGTACTCCCGCCAGAAGAGCTGCGGCTTTCGTCAGATCCTGGCTTGAGGGAATCTGGCCCCTTTCCCTCGCCTGCTGCCGGCGCCTTTGCGTAGGCGGCTCTCTCTTTTCCTCGGCAAAAACCTGAAGATCAACGTACAACAGGTCGGCGGCCGTCACCGGGCGAACACCCCCAGGAGCAGATCTACGAGTCTCGACATCTCCAGGACGATTCGCTGGCCGAAGGCCCCGTAAAAGGCGACGGATACACCGAGGATTCCCAGCCCTACAAGGATCTTGAGGGGTATCCCCACCACAAACACATTCATCTGCGGAACCCCGTGAGAGATGACCCCCATGGACACATCCGTCACCAACATAGAGACCCATACCGGCGCCGACAACCCCAGAGCGACCCATAGCATCTCCCGGGCACCCCCGAGAGCTGCGTGAGCCCACTGGACGGGGACAAAAGCCCCTCCGGCCGGAACCAGTTCGAACGACCGCCGGAGTGCCCTCAAAAACAGGTGGTGACCATCGAGTTCTAGAAAAACCAGGAGGACCAGAAGATATTGCAGCGTCCCCAGGAGAGGCGCGGGCTGACCGTAATGTGGATCCACCACGTTAGCTATGCCGAATCCGATCTCCACGTCGGCAATATGTCCTGCCATCTCGATGGCCGCCAGCATAACGGTACCCATGAATCCGATCACGATTCCAAACAACACTTCACCGAAAGCGGCCACCGCAAGTCCGGGAAGACCTTCCGGCACCGGAGCCCTGGGAACCACGTTCCACAAAAAGAACGCCGTCACCAGGCTGACCGTCACCTTGATAGTCCATGGTACATACCTGGTACCGAGAACGGGTGCTGTAACCAGAACACCGCCCGTCCGCAGGGCGATCCACAGAAACGGCATAACCAGGGCTATGTACGACTCCATTTCCAGGCGTCTCCCCTTCCGGCCCTCCTCCCGCAGACCTTTCATCCTATCCCCGGAATCCGGGCGAAGACTCTGGCCGCGAATTCCACGACCATCCGGAGCATCCAGCCTCCGAAGACGAAGATGGCGATGAGGACAGCTACGATTTTAGGGACAAACGTCAGGGTTTGTTCGTGTATCTGCGTTGTGGCCTGCAAGAAGGAGATGACGAGCCCCACCAACACCGATATGGAAAGCACGGGAGCCGACACCAGCAGGGTTACGAGGAGAGCTTCCCGCCCGAGTTTGAGTAGTTCTTCCAGCGTCATGACGTCCTGCCTCCCACTCTATTTGAAGCTTTTCATGAGCGATTGGGCCAGAAGCCCCCAACCGTCAACGAGCACGAACAGAAGAATCTTGAAGGGCAGCGAGATCAAAACCGGAGGAAGCATGAGCATTCCCATGGACATCAGGGTGGACGCCACTATCATATCGATTACGAGGAACGGCAGAAACAGCATAAACCCTATTTCGAAGGCGGTTTTCAGTTCGGAGATGACAAAAGCGGGGGCGACGACGAATACGGACAGGTCCTCGGGTCCAGCGGGAGGATTTCCCCCCTGCATGTCCAGGAACAGGGCGAGATCTTTCTGCCTCGTCTGCCTCAACATGAAATCCCGGACGGGCACCACGCCCCGTTGCCACGCCTCGGCCGCATCGATCTCCCCCCGCACGTAAGGCTGAACGGCCACTGCGTTCACCTGATTCCACACGGGGGCCATGATCAGAAAAGTCATGAGGAGGGCGAGTCCGATGAGTATCTGATTCGCCGGGGTTTGCTGGGTTCCCAACCCCGCCCTGAGAAAAGAGAATACCACGATTATCCTGGTAAACGAAGTGGTGAGTATCAGGATGGCCGGCGCCAGGGAAAGCACGGTGAGAACCGCGAGAATACCCAGAGCCGACAGGAGTCCACCGCCCCCTCCTTCTCCTCCGATCCTTATCTCAATGTTGGGAATGGGAAGCGGAGCAGCTCCGCCGGGCTGGCATGCGCCGCAGCGGGGAAAGGTTGTCACCAGGATGAGCACAGCAAAGGCGAGAAAGAAAGGTCCCTTTCCCCTGAGTCGCCTCCAGGAGGATCTGAATTCCCTGTGGAGGGTATCGAGAAAGGACGTCCCCGGGATACCTCTCTTGACTGGTGCGTCCAGACCGCCTGCGGAAGCCCCTTGCTCCAGGCCGGCAGAACCGGAACCTTCCACGGGGTTCTCGTCCGTCCCACCCGTTTCATCCGGATAATGGGATAAGCAGGTGATAGAATGGTCCGTAACCCCGAGCAAGAGGCGGTTTCTACCGATCCTGACAAGGCAGAGAAATCTCGTCCCGCCCAGACTGAGCGTCTCCAGAATGGTAAGTTCCTTTGCGGCGCCTCCCCGGGGCCTCGAGCGCCCCGATAGCCGCACTACCACATACGCTGCAGCAGAGAGAATCGCTAAGAATACGAGGATTTTGATCCACTCTAAAGTCAAGGAATACGAGCCCATTTCTAACCGCCGTCTCCGGCGGGTCCCCCCTTTTTTCGCGCTCGTCTCCAAATATCAAGTTTCTTACCGGTTACCGGCCGCGCTCCTTTTTTGGCTTTGCCGTTCCGGAAACTATCTCTTGAATCCTCACGCCGAAATTCTCGTCTAGGACAACTACCTCTCCCTTTGCGATGAGCTTTCCGTTAACCAGGACGTCCACCGGGTCGCCCGCGAGTTTCTCGAGTTCGATCACGGATCCAACGGTCAGGTTCAGAATGTCCCTGACGTAACACCGGGCTTTTCCGAGTTCCACCGTGACCGAGAGAGGTACGTCCATCAAAAGGTCCAGCCCTCCGATGGTAGCCTGAGCGCCCGGCTCTGGCGTGAACTCCTCAAATACCGCGGGCCGAATCACCGGACCGGCGGATTCCTCCTTGGCTTCGTTTGCCCCGGAATTTTTAGCGGGGTTTCCGGGACCATCTCCCCCCGAAAGCAGGCTGGATATCAGCATGTCTGCCTCTTTTTGCTCTGAGGGAGAAAGCTTGAGCTGTTCAAGAACGGAGGCATCTGCTCCCCCAGCAACCTCTTCCGGTCGGGAAGCCAGCGCTGCGCTATCACCGGGTTCCCCCTGCTCTTCGAGTTCCTCAATGTCCGTTTCGTTCCGGCCGCTCTCCGGTTCCGTGACCGTTCCGAACTCACCGGCGGGCTTCAGCTTTTCGTTTCCTTTTGAGTTACCGCTTTTCGTCATGGTCATCCGCCTCCTTCGGGGCGCCTATTCGCTCCACGATTTTCACCGCAAGGTGATTCTTGACCCGCCCCACCCTGGCTCTGAACCTGGGTTCTCCCAGGATGTAAACAACAGCTTCTTTACCGGGAACGGTCTCAAGTTCGATGGTGTCCCCGGGTTCCAGGGACATCACTTCCCTCACCGTGAGGAGTGCTTCCCCGAGCCGTATTGAAAGGGGGATCTCCACGTCCTTGAAAGCTTCGAGCGCCTGATCAGAATCCCCGGACGACTCCTCCGGCTGGTATCTGGCGAACCATTGCCGCTGCGATATTTTGGGCAGGATGGGTTCCAGTGTCACATAGGGCGTTATGAATTCGACCGTGCCGCTTTCGCCCCCGAAGCTCAACTGGATGGACACGGACAGGACTATTTCGTTCGGGGCCATCGCCTGTTGTATGAAAAGGGGATTGGTTTCGATAGCCGATACGCTTATGGAGTACTTTCCGATGCCGAGGTCCTCGATAACCTGCCCGAATAGGTCGAATACGGAGCCCGCCACTTTTCTGAAAATGGTTGTTTCGATGTCGGTAAGCTGTCTGGAGAGCCCGGGTTTTCCCTCTCCCCCCAGGAGCCTGTCCACCATGGCTATGGCCATTTCGGGGCCGAGGTTCATGAGCACCGTGGAAGCCAGAGGCTTCCATTGGGCCGCCACTACACAGCACGGATCGGAAAGTCCGGACGAAAACTCCCCGTACGTGATCTGGTCCACCAGGCTCACGGTTACGTGCACGGCTTTACGGAAAAACGTGGATAAGAAGGCGGTAAGCTGGCGGGAAAAGTTATCGTATATAAGCTGCATCCCCCGAAGCTGGTCGCGGGAAAACTTATCCGGCCTCTTGAAGTCGTATACTCGTAACCTGGGCCTGGCCACGTGGGCACCTCCGCCTGCCTCGGGCTTAGGCACCAAGCCCTTTATGAGCTCTTCGATCTCTTTCTGCGATAGAGCGCTCACACTATCCCCCCTCCTCACACAGGTCTGGCCACCGGTCATTATTGAATAAGAAATTCCGAAAAGTAGACGTTTTTCACGAGCCCGGGAAATTTCTTGTTCAACCTGTCCAGTATCTCCGTTTGAAGGTTTCTGAGACCTGACTCGCCGGCGAGGTCGTCATATTTCTTGGCCCTTAGTAGCGCGTAAATGTCCGTTTTTATTTCGGAGACCCTTTGCGAAACCAAGGTTGATTTGGAACCATCGTACAGCTCGAGCTCGATTTGAACCCTTATGAACCTCCCTGGGTCATCGAGATTCGTTATCATCAGGCCCAAACTGTACATCCCCGGAACCGGTTCCGGGCTGCGGGGCGCCGGCAGCCCTAAAAAGGGAAACCCGTACACCCTTGAGGCGACAGCGTACCCGGCCACCGCCAGAGCTAACAGCACGACCGCCACCATCAAACCTTGACTTTTCATCATTCCCTACCTCCCGCGTCTATTTCCCGGTCTTCGCTTTCGGTTCCTGACCGGCCAGCGACGGCCTCAGGAGCACCACGTCGACCCTCCTGTTCTGGCGTCTTCCCTCCTCGGTATCGTTCGGGGCAATCGGCCGGTACTCACCATATCCGGCCGCCTGCAGCCTCTCCGGAGAAATCCCGTGCTTTTCAATGAAATACCTGACTACCGTGGTAGCTCGGGCGGTGGAAAGCTCCCAGTTAGATGCGAACCGCTCGGTGTGAATGGGCAGATTACAGGTATGCCCTTCCACGCGGATAGGGTTGGAGGTGGACTTCAACAACGAAGCTACCTCATCCAGGACCTTTCTCGCATCCGGCCTCAGGTCAGCCTTGCCCAAGTCGAACAACACCGTATCGGCAAACCTGAATACGATACCCCGTTCGTCCATCTCCACGCTCACCCTGTTGCCCACGCCGGTCTTCTCTATCTCCTCCTGAAACCTCCTGAAGATGATCTCCATTTCTCTCATTTCCATCTGCATTAGCCGTTGCTGGAAGTCCTGAATGTCCAGTTGCTCGAGGGGTTCTATAGGTTGTGGTAAAACGCCGCCGGGCATGATGCCCAGTGCGCCCTGCAAAGACCCGAGAGCTCTCTCGAACTTCTGGACGTTCAGAGAAGACATTGCAAACAGAAGCACGAAGAAGCACAGAAGAAGCGTCGTCATGTCCGCGTAGGTGACGAGCCAGGGTTGCAGGTTCTCATCTTCATTTTCATTTTCTACTCTGAGCTGCCGATTCACCGCCCATCACCTCCCCCATACCCGAAGGGCTTATCCGGATATCCCGGAGTTCGCTGCGTTTTTTGGGCGATACGAAGGACATGAGTTTCTCCTGAACGATCCTGGGGTTATCCCCGGCCTGAATGGAGAGGACTCCTTCGATTATGGCCTCCTTAATCATGATCTCTTCCTCGCTGGCCTGCTTGAGCTTTTTGGCGATCGGCAAAAAACACAGGTTCGCCAGCACGGAGCCGTAGAACGTCGTCACCAGGGCGGTCGCCATCCCAGGACCGATTTGCTCGGGCTTGTCCAGTACGGTAAGCATCTGAATGAGACCTATGAGCGTCCCCAGCATTCCAAAGGCTGGGGCGAAAGCTCCCATGGTTTCAAACAGTCTCTGGCCCACCTTGTGCCTGAAAGAGAGAAAGGCGAGCTCGGTTTCGAGGATACTTTTCACCAGTTCCTGGGTGGTACCGTCCACCACAAGCCTGATACCTTTCTGCATAAAAGGGTCGTCAAGTCTGTCCGCATCGGCGTCGAGCGCCAAAAGCCCCTCACGCCTCGCCTTGTCGGCGAAGGAAACCAGGGTGGCGATGGTTTCCTTGATGTCTGCATGCTTTCTAACAAATACATTCTTAGCCACTTTCATCACGTCAAGGAATGTGGAAAGAGAAAAGCTCATCAGGGTCGCCGCAAGGGTACCTCCCATCGTGATGGCGACGGAAGGGGGATCCCAGAAAACCCGCAGATTCCCACCTTGCGCCAGCGCCCATCCCAGAAGGATCACGCCGGTCAATATCCCAGCTATAGTGGCTCTATCCAATTGGCCCACCTTCTCCCCGGTCTCCGGTCCGGGCCGGGGACCCAAGTCCCGCCGGCCCGGACCGTACCTGTAGGATTACCTCTTCAGATTCACGAGCTCCTGAAGCATCTCGTCGGACACCGTGATGATCCTCGAGTTAGCCTGAAAACCTCTTTGGGTGATGATCATCTGGGTGAACTCCTCGGCCAGGTCGACGTTGGACATCTCGAGAGCGCTCGGAGCTATTCTGCCTCGCCCACCGGTGTCCGGCGCGCCTATCTTAGCCTTGCCCGAGTTGTTCGACTCGACGAACAGGTTCTTACCCACTTTCTGAAGGCCACCGGGGTTGTCGAAGTCAGCCAGGGCGATTTGGCCCAGAATTCGCGACCTTCCGTTGGAGTAGAACCCGGAGATCACGCCGTTGGTATCGAAAGCGAACGACTCCAGCGTGCCCGTGCTCGAGCCATCCACCTCGCCGGGTTCGACCGTGGTGGGGCCGGCAACCTGGGTCACCGCGTTGAAGTTGAAGGTGATGGTCATCGTTGCAGCCCCAGGCGGAGTGAAGGGATTGAGCGTCGCCGTGCCGCCGTTAGAGACGGCCCCGCTGGTGTCGAATTGTATGGTCCCGGACCCGACGTTCTGTGAGGGTGGCTGGTCCCAGCTGCACGACCACTGCCATTCATTGGGGTTGGCCGTCTTCGTAAAGGTCACGAGGAGGTTTTGAACTCTCCCCAGCGAGTCATACACGGGAACGGCGATGGTCCTGGAAAATCCGGCCACAGCTTCGGCATCGAGGTTCTTGGACCAAACCACGCTCCTAGTGGCTGATGCGGGCATCATTTCGCCTACCTTGATGGAAATGGAAGTGAGGTTACCCGCGCCCCTGTCCGGTGGCAGAACTCCGTTCGCCGCGGCCCATCCCAGCACCTTTCTCCCTTCCGAATCCACCAGGGTCCCCCAGGCGTCCCGGTCGAAGTTACCAGCCCTGGTATATACGATGCGTTCCCCATCTTTCACGACGAAGAAGCCGTTTCCTTCGATGGCCAGATCGGTGCTCTTTCCGGTGGGCTGGAGGTTACCCGGGGTATGGATTGTGTCAATCGAAGCCAGGTTCACACCCAGGCCGACTTGAAGGGGGTTAGACCCGCCCCTTCCGGTCGCACCGGTCGTAGGAGCTGTGGCACCCCTCAGGGTCTGGGCGAATATCTCCTGGAACGTGACCCGGCTCGATTTAAAAGCCGTGGTGTTCACGTTGGCGATGTTGTTGCCGATTACGTCCATGCGCGTCTGGTGACTCCTGAGACCGGAAACCGCGCTGAAAAGCGACCGCATCATGGTCGTTTTACACCCCTTTCTGGTTGTCCGGGTTCCGGCGCGTCCTCAGCCGGTCGGACGCGCTCGAGCCTCCCCGAAAAGGGGTCCAGCTCATTCGGAAGCCCTACTTTTGCACGATAACCGCGCTGTCTATCGAAGTGAAAACGTTTTCCTTAAAACGCTCCTCCGGGATGACCGTCACCACGGTCTTTGACTGGGGAGCTACCACGAAAGCTACACCCGGCATGAGCACCAGGGTTGACCTGGCGCCTTTGGCCTCCGCTTTGGCGCATGCTTTTTCCAGCTCCTCGATTTGGTCAGGCCGGATCGGACGCTGGCTCCAGGCGAGTCTCTCCGCAGCGTGCTTCGAGAACTTCAACGAACTCGTCTCCAGGGTTTTCTGGAGGACGTCCCGGAAAGAACCTGGCGCCGCTCCCGGCGACGACGGCTGCGGTTTGCGGGTCTGAACGGAACCCGTGCGCTCCAGCGTCTGGGGGATCAGCAAAGCCGGGTCAATCCGTTCCATCATTCCGCCCTACCTCCGATCCAGGTCACTTTATCCAGAGGTACCTTGCGTCCTCCTGATACCAGGTAAAGTAACCCGCTTTCGAGGCCCACGCTTTCCACAACGCCTCGGAACTCGCCATCCGCCGAGGCTGCCTTGAACTCGTGACCCAGAAGGTTTGACGCCGCCATCAGGAGCGAAGCGTTCCCCCGTACGGTCAGGAGCTCCAGCGCTTTGTCCATCGTCTCCCTCAGGGAGACCGTCTCTTTTACCTGCGTGAACTGGGCAAGCTGAGTGAAGAACTCCCGGTCTTTCACGGGATCCATCGGATCCTGGTACCTGAGCTCGGTCAGGAGCAGGGTCATAAATTGGTCCTGCAAGCTTTCGACCGCTGTCCGGGAAGAGATGGCCCCAACCGGGGTACCAGCTACAGCGCCGGTCGCGCTAACCATCTTCCATTTCCTCCCTTCTCCGTGTGCCCGCCTTCAGGCGGAATTCTAGATAAAGTAGTCCACCAGTCCCCAGCTCCGGGTTCGTAGAGCTACGACTGGCTCGGCTTGTGCCACCGGCCGGGATACCCTAGCGGCCCTACCCGCAACCCGGTCTTTTCCCTTCGGCATGCCTTCTCCAGGAGAGTTCCATCCCGACTCCACCGTGAACCCGGCAAGATTGAGGCCTTTTCCGGACATGGCGTCGTAAAGCTCGTACCTGGTTTCCCAGAGGACTTCCCGGACGCGGGCATCGGGGGAAAGGAAGCGGATATTCAGGTCACTTCCTCTTGACGTCAAGAGCACCGTAAGTTTGCCGAACTCGGGATCGACTATCTGCATCTCTAGGGCTTTTGGTCGAGCGCCTTCGCCAGACGGGGATGGCACGGCGCTCTCCACAAGCTTCGCGGAATTCTCCGCCGTCACCCTGCCGGAAACGGCGGACATCTTGTCCACCGGAAGCTCGTGGGCCGTCCGGGTGATTCCGGTCCCGGCCGCCGGTACCTGCGGTGTCCCGCGGGTATCTCGCCTTTCCCCCGCCGGCGCTGGTCCCTCGTCTCCGCCGGCGTCAGCCCCTTTTCCGTCGCCAACGGGTTTTGTCTCGGGAATATCAGAGTACCGTCCATCTCCTGCTACTCCTGGAGTCTGGGGGCTTCCGGCGAGACCCGGATTGCCGTCCGCCGCGAGAACAGCAACTTTACCCCCGGGGTTCCGGGGAGACTGCAAGACGCCGCTGGAAGCAGCTCTCGCGTAAAGCCCGGTCTCGGCGGCCGGGGAGATTTCTCTCATGATCGCCATAGCTCCGCCCCAACCTTCGCCGGGCGCTCCCACCAGCTCGGGAGGGTTGTCCACGGCGCCAGGACCGCTCGTGTCCACCGAGCCCGAATCTTCCCCTGGCACGTTGTCGCCGGCCGCTTCTAACGGTGCCGGTGTCCGGGCAGAGGAACCAGGAGCGGCAAGGCGTAGTAGCTTTCCACCCGTTTCCGCTACCAGGGCGGCCTTTGTCCCCACCCCGGTCTGGACGGGCCCGGACCCCGCTTGGACGCTTTCGTGTCGATCTTCCTCCGTCTTGAGGCCGGCAAGGCTGTCAACCCGAAACTCGCCCGGCAAGCTGGACAGAAGCCCTTCCGGTCCGGAATGCGCGGGGAGAGGCACCGCTCCTTCCAAACAAACCCCGCCGGGGCCCCACCCGGTCACTTCCGCCGACAGGGTGACGGCCTTTGAAACTTCTTCCGCCGTCCGGACACCCTGTATGCCGTCCCCTGCCAGGCCGGAGAAACCCGGAGAACCCGGTGGTTCGACGCCTAAAAGGGCCATCACCAGCGCCTGAAAGGAGACAGGAGCATCCTGCAAGATGCGCCCCGACGGCGAACCCGTCCCGCCTCTCGCAAAGGACACCGGCGGCTTTCCATCCACGGCTTGGCCGGTTGCACCGGTTATCGCCAATCCGTTCGTCTTCGTCACCTCCCTTCTCATCCAGATGATTCATGCCCGTTCGCTCGGCTCTCCCTGTTAAGAGAGAAGCTTCCGCGCCTGACATGTCGCAGGAGACCGATTTCGTCGAGAGTTTTGGAGTATTCCCACCAGTAAGCGTCCATGTATCCCTCGAATCTGCGTTTCCTCAGTCTCACCATAACCTCGTGCTCGGTGATGCGCTTCAAAGCTTCCTCCCTGGCGGACTCGAGCTTGGCCTCGGCCTGTCTCACCAGCTCCCGGCATCTTACGACGTCTTCCTCGGCCCTGCTTCTGTACCTGAACGCGTAGCACACGAGAACCGTATCCACGATTCCCCGGGTCATGCCCGCGATTTCCTTGCGGGCACGCTCTTCCTCGGATACCGCACGCCAAAGCTCGTCTTCCGCCCGGACCTTCTCCCCCAAGGCCAGCCCGAGCTTTTCCTCGGCTATGCGCCTTTTAAGCTCCCGCACGTCCGCTACTTTCTGGAGGTTGAACGAAAACCTTTTCATGACTCCTCCATGGATCTAATCGACATTTTCCGTCTGGAAGATAGCTTTCAGGTCCGAAAGAGCTTCTTCCATCGAATAAGATTCGTATATTCCCTGTTTAAGGAAGGCATTGATTCTATCGATGTATTTCAAAGCTTCATCTATCTTTGGGTTCGAGCCCCGGACGTAAGCTCCGATGTTGATCAGGTCCTCCGATTTCCTGTATGTGGCCAGGATACTCCGGACTCTTTGGGCAAGCGCCATCTGCTCCGGCGGCACAATATCCGGCATCAACCTGGAGACGGACGCCAGCACGTCGATGGCGGGATAATGCCCCTGTTCGGCAAGCTCCCTGGACAGAACGATGTGACCGTCGAGAATGCCCCTGACGGCGTCAGCTACCGGTTCATCCATATCGTCTCCTTCGACGAGCACCGTATAGAAACCGGTGATCGAACCCCTTCTGGTCTTGCCGGCCCGCTCCAGTAGCCTCGGAAGGCTTGCGAAAACGGAAGGAGTGTATCCCCTGGTCGTTGGGGGCTCCCCAATGGCCAGTCCCACCTCTCTCATGGCCATGCACCATCTCGTCACCGAATCCATCATCAGCACCACCGAAAGGCCCTGTTCCCGAAAGTATTCGGCCACTGCCGTCGCCACCCATGCCGCCCTTATCCTGACGAGCGCACCCTGGTCCGATGTGGCCACAACCACGCAGGATCTCTCCAGACCCTTCGGACCCAGGTCCTTTTCCAGGAAATCCTTAACCTCCCTGCCTCTCTCGCCGACCAGGGCAATAACGCTCACGTCGGCGCCGGTGTTTCTCGCGATCATGCCCATCAGGGTGGACTTGCCCACCCCCGAACCGGAAAATATGCCGATCCTCTGGCCCTCGCCGCACGTGAGCACCGCGTCTATACACCGTATCCCGGAGCTCACGGGTCTTTTGATCCTCTCTCTCTCCATGGCCCTCGGAGGAGGTGCCACGGCCGGGTAGGTGGCCTCCACGGGCCACATCGGTTTTCCATCTATGGGTCTGCCGAGACCATCTATCACCCTCCCCAGCATCTTCCACCCGACCCGGACCTGAAGCTCCCTCCCGGTGGCCTCTACGAGAGCTCCGGGAGATATGCCATCCATTCCGTCAAGGGGCATGAGGAGGACTTTTCCTTCACGAAATCCAACCACCTCTGCGAGGACGGGGGTCTGAGCCCGAGGAAAAATCCTGCATAATTCGCCCAGTCTCGCCCTGGGACCCGAAGCTTCTATGGTGAGACCTATAACGTCGGTCACCGTCCCCCTGAAGGAAAGCGTTCGCGCGCGGCGAACCGTCTCCAAGAGACTCTCCTCAAAAATGAGGCTCTTCGCCAGGCCTGACACCCTCATCCACCCCCTCCCCCAGCGCCGCCGCCTTTTGCCTGAGCTCGCCTATGGCCCGGGCGATATTGGTGATTTGAGTTTCGATTCTCGCATCGACCAGCCCGTGAGGGGATTTCACGACTACGCCGTCGGGAGGAATCTCCTCGTCGCCAATCACCTCGAAGCTTTTGGCGGAAAACTCCGCGATTAGTTCGTCCTTGGAACCGTCTAAGAGCGCGACGAGAGACGGATTCACTCGCAGGGAGAATTCCCTTTCATCTTTGAGAGCTTTCAGCCCTTGTCTGGCCATGTCCAGGATGGTCTCGGGATCTTCCCGGAGCTCCCTTCCCAGGACCTTGCGACCTATCTCCAGGCACAGAGCTAAGATCCTGGGTTCGAGCTCTTTCAGCATGACAGGTAAGCTAGACCTGGCATCTTCCAGTGCTTCCCTGGCCTGTAGGAGGAGACTTTCCCCTTCCGTCGCGGCGTCTTCCAGGCCCTCTTTATAGCCGGCCTCGTAACCTTCCCGGTGGGCTCGTTGGAGGACCTCTTCCCGCTCTCTCGCGGCGCTTTCCAGGATGTTCTGGGCTTCTCTCCGGGCGCTTTCGATGATCTCATCCGCAGCTCTTTTCGCCTCCTCGAGCACCGCTCTGGCTGCCCGGGAAGCTTCTTCCAGGTCTGCCGCAGCCGGCATGTCCCCGTGTTCTTCGACCGCGTCAATCAGACCTGAAAGTGCTTTTTCCCTCAGGGACTCCGTGAGGCCGCCCTGGGGCGGTGCGGGCATCGCGACGATGGGAATGAGAATCCCGGCCCGCGCATCCCTCTTTAGGCGCAGAACCCTAGACAATTATCTCCTCCCCTCCTCTCCCTCTTCCGAGGATGATCTCGCCTTGCTCCTCCAACCGGCGGATGAGCGAAACTATCCTTTGCTGAGCCTCGTCCACGTCCCGCAAACGCACAGGCCCGAGATATGCGATGTTTTCCTTGAGCATCTCGACGGCGCGGGAGGACATGTTCCGGAAGATCTTGGTTTTGACTTCCTCGGAAGCGTTTTTCAGAGCCAGCGGCAGGTCGCGCTGGAGGTCGACCTCTCTGAGGAACCTCTGGATCGACCTGTCGTCCAGGTAAACAATATCTTCGAACAGGAACATGCGCCGTTTGATTTCGTCGGCCAGCTCGGGGTTATCCATTTCCAGCGAGTTCAATATGGTCTTCTCGGTTTGACGGTCTACCTGATTCAAGATGTCCACGATAGCCTGGATTCCTCCGGCCTGAGCGTAATCCCGCCCTCCCACTGTCGAAACGATCCTCCGCTCCAGGACCCGCTCGACCTCTTTCACCAGGTCGGGAATGGTTCGATCCATCGTGGCGATGCGTCTTGCCACATCCACCTGAATTTCCGGCTCTAGCGCGGACATGACCTGCGCCGCCTGAGCAGGGTTCATGTAGCTTAAAACCAGAGCTATTGTCTGAGGCGATTCGCCCGACAAGAAGTTCACTAGCTGGCCCGGATCTGCTTTGCGGGTGAAGTCAAAGGGCCTTACCTCCAGCGACGCCGTGAGCCGCGCTAACACATCCGACGCCCTTTGCGGTCCCAGGGCCTTTTCCAGGACTACTTTGGCGTACTCGATCCCACCTTCATCTAAGTACTCCTGAGCTATGCACATTTCATAAAACTCTTGCAGGACCTGATCCCTTATATCCTGGCTCACACGGCGGGTGGCCGCTATCTCCAGGGTTAAAGCGTCGATGTCCGGTTCTCTCAGATGTTTCAGCACGGCGGCAGACAGATCCGGGCCAAGCGATATGAGGAGTATCGCAGCTTTTTCTCTACCCTTGAGGGGCCCTCTTCGCTCAAGCATCATCGCTCATCCTCCGCAAGCCACGTTCTCAATATCCGCGCCACAAGCTCGGGATTCGTCCTGGCCAGCCTCTCCACGCCCTCCCGTGCCCTCTGCAACGCCATCATTTCCGGAGTCGCGCCCGGCGCCGCTTCGGTCGGCGCAGCCCCGGGAGTTATGGCCTCTTCGCCCTCCACTTCCTTCTCTCTGGCGAGTCTCCGCCTTCTCAGGAGCAGCAAGATGACCGTGCCGGCCACGACAGCAGCCGCCGCTGCAGCCCCGTAGATGACATATTCTCTCTGCCAGACTGGGACCGGAGCGGGCGCCTGCTCGAACGGACTTGGACTGAACGGCATGTTTATGACGGATATCTGGTCCTGCCTCGCAGGGTCGAGTCCCAGCGCCATCGTCACGGTTTGCACGATGGAGTCGCGGAAATCTTCATCCATCTCGGCTTTGTTTAAGACCACAGCTACCGACAGTCGCTTCACCGTACCCGGCGCGACCGTGGTGGCCTCCTTCACTTCGCTCACCTCGTAGTTGTGGATGGTCTCCGTTCTCTCGTACTGCGATTCCTGGGCGCTGGGGGTAACGTAAGAAGGAACGTCGAGTCCGCCGGCAGGTCCCCCGGACGGAGTGCCGGAGCCTTGGAAAGTTTCCCGTATCTCTTGAGTGCTCCTCAAGATCGGGTCCTGGCTGTAAGTTACGGTTTCCCGCTTCACCAGGTCCAGGTTGAGTTCGGCTCTCACCTGGCAAACCACGTTACCCGGTCCCAGGATGGGGTTGAGCAAGTTCGTCAATCTCTTTTCGAGATTTCGCTCGAACTCGTAAGTAATCTCCAGCGAATCCAAAGATGAAAAGCCTTCTTCCAAGGTTCCCCCGGAGATATCCTGGGAAAGAAGTCTCCCGGTGGAGTCCACCACCGTGACGTTTTCCGGAGAAAGGCCACGGACTGAGCTGGATACCAGGTTCACGATGGCCTTCACCTGAGCCTTCGTGAGTTCCTCCATGGGGCGGAGCTTCAGCAGAACCGCAGCCGTCGCCGGTTTTTGCTGGGTGACGAAAACGGACGGCTCGGGAAGGACGATATGGACCCTGGCGTCTTCCACCGGGTCCATCGACTTGATAGTCCTGACGATTTCTCCCTGAAGCGCTCTCGTATATTGAACCTGTCTCTCAAAGTCGGTGGACCACAGCTGATTTGAAGAAATGGATTCGAAACCCACGACGCCCGACGCCGGAAGCCCCATGGAGGCAAAAGTAAGTCGCAATCTATAGACCGAATCTTTAGGAACCTTTATGACTTTGCCGCCCGCTTCGAGCTTGTAGGGCACCCCCTCCTTCTCCAATTCTTTGACGATAGCCCCTGCATCTTGAGGGCTCAGGTCGGACCAGAGGATGTCGTACTCCGTTCCGCGCGAGCCGAAGATGGCGACGAGCAGCAGGGAAAGGAAAATCAGGGCCGTCACGCCAACGAGCACCATCCGCTGAACCCTGGAAAGCTTCCCCGAGATCTCTTTCACGCTCTCCAAAAGCCGCCTCGCCTGCCCCATCCCTATCACCGTCCCCTTTCATACTCGGGCCACCCGGGACTAGATGGGCATCCTCATGATTTCCTGATACGCTTCGATGGCCTTGTTACGGATGGCGATTATCAGGTCGAGCGCGAGAGAAGCTTTTTCCGCAGCAAGAACCGCGCTGTGCATGTCCTTGGCCGTACCCGCCACGAGCTCGATGTTGCTTTTCAAGAGTTCCCTATCCATCTCCTCGAGAGAAGACACCGCCCTCCTCAAAGTGTCTTGAAAACTCTCGGCGGGTGCCGCCGCGGATGTGCCCGTGGAACGAGGAGGTGTAAGAGGAAGAGTTCCCAGCGTCTTAATGGTACCAACCGGCCTTATATACATTTCAAAGCCCCCCTGTTCTTGCCGGAAAACAGTGCTGGTGCGTTAAACTCTGAGCATTTCCAATGCCCGGGTAGCCATCGCTTTGGCCGCTTCGATGGCCGTCACATTGGCTTCATAAGCCCTGGTAGCTGCCATCATATCCACCATTTCCGTAACCACGTTCACGTTGGGAAACGTGACGTATCCATCATCGTCGGCATCGGGATGACCCGGCATGTACACCCTTCGAGGCGGCGTTGGGTCGCGTGCTACCGAAACCACCTCAACACCTACGGGAGAGCCGTCCCCCGGAAGAGAGCCCCACTTCAGGGCGAGAAGTTCACGGAAGGAGTACTTCGGATTCCTGGGAGCGACGATAGCCACCCTGCGAACGTATGGTCCTCCTTCGGGAGTTCTCGTGGTTTCGGCGTTAGCCAAGTTCGACGCGATGAGATCCAGCCGTAATCTCTGGGCTGTCAGCCCCGAGGCGCTGGCTTCGATAGCTGAAAACAATCTCACGGTTACCTCCTCCCTTCGGTGATGGCTTTTCTCAGCATGCTCATGTGCTCGCCAAGCTGCCGCAGGACGGCGGTGTAGTAGAGCGCGTTCGAAGACACCTCGGCCATTTCTCTGTCGACGTCGACGTTGTTTCCATCCGGGGTAAGGCTGGAAGAATCCCTCGTAACGTACAGCGGCCGCGGTCCCGATGACGAAATGTGCCGCGGATGGGTTGTACTCATAACGATGCCCGGGCTCAGAGCGGATCTAAGGTAAGACTGGAAATCCAGATCCTGCCTCTTGAAACCCGGGGTGTCGGCATTGGCGAGATTAGAAGCGAGGAACTCGTGCCTTGTCCAAGACGCGTCAAGAGCTTTTGCCAGCAAAGACGAAATCGACTCCACGTGTCATCCCCCCTGGACGACAAAAGCCCCCCGCGTTACCGCAGGAGGCCAAATAAATAACCCCGTTCTTCGGCAGCCCGGCTGTCATGGCCTTACGGCTTTAGACCCGCAGCTTTGCGTCCCCGCCTTTCGACGGGTTTGCCTTTATCGGTAACGCGGTATATATTTCCTTGGCAAGCTCCCCCATTCGACGTGACCCTACCAAATTCCTTCTTCTCAAAAAAAGTGATCGAAAAAAGTGACCTAAAAATTAAATGGCCGGGAGCCCCCGCTTAGGGACGACCCCGGCCTTTTACCAGCCGGTTTTGAAACCGGCTGCATCTTCTCGCCGGCATCTAAAGAGGCTCAGTTATTTGAGCTTGCGAAGTTCTTCGAGGAGAAGCGGGTTCAACACCCGGATATAGGTACCCTTCATCCCCAGGGACCTGGACTCGATGACTCCGGCGGATTCGAACTTTCTCAAGGCGTTGACGATGACCGACCTCGTTATGCCGACTCGATCCGCAACCTTCGATGCCACCAGGAATCCTTCTTCGCCTTTTAGCTCGGCGAAAACGTGCTTTACCGCGTTGAGTTCGGAGAAGGAAAGGGTTCCCAGGGCAACCTGAACGGCAGCGCGCTGCCGTGCCTCCTCTTCCCTGGCCTCTCCGGCATATCTTAGCATCTCCAAAGCTACGATGGCCGCGGCGTGTTCCGCTAAGACCAGGTCTTCTTCGGTGAAACGTCCCTGGGTCCTGGCTAGAACCAGGGTACCCAGACGCTGCCCGCCGCCTACCACCGGCACCACCGTCGTGACCTTCGACCGGTAGATGCATGGGGTTCCATCTTTAAAGACGCATATCCCTCTGGACTCTTCGATGTTGGCAGCGGTTTCCCCGTACCGGAGAAGATCCCGGTTGTAAGCTTCGGGAAATTCTTTGTCTTTTAGGAGCTCATCTTTAACTACCCGGCAATCGAAATCATCCTTGAGGGCATACCCGAGGATCCGCCCTTCCCCGTCCAGGAGATAAACGTTGGATTCGAGAACATCCATGAGAACTCTGGTGATTTCGGAAAAATCGACCTCTCGAGCTGTATGTGCCAGCATTCTATTGACATACCTTGTTTTATCCAAAAGAGTCTTCAAACCATTTCTCTCCTTTCCCTTCGCCAGCCCTGTGGTGCGCCTCAAAGGATGTATCTGGACACGTCGGCGCTCTTGACGAGGTCATAAAGCTTTTCTCTTACGTACTTGGAATCGACGATCACCTTCTTCTCGGACATCGCCGGCGCCTCGAAGAGCACATCCTCCAGAAGCTTCTCCATCACGGTGTGGAGTCGCCTGGCACCGATGTTTTCGGTCTCCTGGTTTACCCTGTAAGCCATGTCGGCCAGTTCTCTGATACCATCTTCGGTGAACTCCAGATCCACCCCATCCGTCACGAGAAGAGCTTTGTACTGCCGGGTGAGCGCGTTTTCAGGCTCTACGAGAATCCTCACAAAATCGTCCCTGCTCAAAGCATCGAGCTCTACCCGGATCGGAAAGCGCCCTTGAAGCTCGGGGATCAGGTCGGAAGGCTTTGACACGTGAAAAGCACCGGCTCCGATGAACAAAATGTGATCCGTCTTCACCGGGCCGTATTTCGTCACCACGGTGGTGCCCTCGACTATGGGCAGGAGGTCCCTTTGAACACCTTCTCTGGAAACATCGGGACCGAGGCCCTTTTCCCTTCCGGCGATTTTGTCCATTTCATCGATGAACACGATCCCCAGGTTCTCAGCCCTGGAGATAGCTTCCGCTGTGATGGCGTCCTGATCCAGGAGCTTTGAAGCTTCCTCCTGAGCTAGAATCTTCCTGGCCTCCCTTACCCTTACCCTGCGCCGCTTCTTCCTCTTTGGCAGTATACCCCCTAGAAGGTCTTGCACGTTGAGGCCCATTTCCTGCATCCCCGAACCGTCGAAAAACTCGATCATGGGAACCGAGGTGTCTTCCACCTCGATCTCCACGTACTCGTCTTCGAGTTCGCCTGCTTCGAGCTTCTCCCGGATTTCCCGTCTATGAGCTTTCGCTGCGGAAAGCTTATCCTCGAAATCGTAGTCGGGACTTTCATCCCGTTCTTCCTGCTGCGTGCCGAACAGCAGCTCAAACGGATTCCGCATGGGTCTCGACCGCTTGGGAAGAGGCGCCAGGACGTCGACGAGCCTATCCTGAGCCAGCGCCAGCGCCTTCGGCTCGACTTCGGCGAACTTCTCGTTCCTCACCATCCTAACAGAAGCTTCCACCAGATCCCTTATGATCGAGTCGACGTCTCGCCCGACGTAACCTACTTCGGTGAACTTGGAAGCTTCGACCTTAACAAAGGGAGCGTTAACGAGCCTGGCCAGACGTCTTGCGATCTCCGTCTTACCGACTCCCGTGGGACCTATCATGAGGATGTTCTTGGGGACGATCTCCTCTTGAAGTTCCGGCGCGACCCTCTGCCGGCGTATTCTATTCCGCAGCGCAATGGCCACCGCCCGTTTAGCTCGTGCCTGCCCGATAATGTATTTATCCAGTTCCTCCACGATCTTTGCGGGGGTGAGCTCATCAAGATAACCCTTCGAGTCGGCCATAGCAGTCATATTTCCTCCACGGTTATGTTGTCATTGGTATATATGCATATCTCAGCTGCCAGCTTCAAGGCCTCCCGGGCGATAGCAGGTCCGTCGAGATCCGTGTGACGCAAAAGAGCCCTCGCAGCTGCCAGCGCGTACGGCCCGCCCGATCCGATGGCCAGAACGGGCTCATCCGGTTCGATAACCTCCCCCGTACCCGAAACCAGCAAGATATGCTCGGCGTCCATACACAGGAGAACCGCCTGAAGCTGCCGGAGCACCCTGTCGGTCCTCCATTCTTTCGCCAAATTCACCGCGGCCCGCATCAGATCGCCACTGGACTCTTCCAGGTGCGAGCCGAGTTTGTCGAAGAGCGTGAAGGCGTCCCCCACGGAACCCGCAAACCCGCACAGAACCCTGCCGCCGTAGAGTCTCCGGACCTTTCGAGCTGCGGCTTTGATTACCGTAGGCGAAGAACCGGATTCCATTGTAACCTGACCGTCCCCGGCCATGGCCGACTTGCCCTTTGCCCTCACCGCCACTATCGTGGTGCCGTGAAAAATGGGCGCTCCACAATCACGAGATGAGCTCATCGTCACCGCCTCCGCTCGTTTGCTTCCCCTCATCCTCTTTTACCCTTCCCGACCGGGGATGGGCCTGGTCGTAAACCCTGCGAAGCCTTGCGGGTAAGACGTGCGTGTAAATCTGCGTCGTCCTGATGCTGGCATGTCCGAGCATCTCCTGCACGGACCTTAAATCAGCCCCGTTCGCCAGGAGGTGCGTGGCAAAGGAATGCCGGAGTGTATGAGGAGAAGCATCTCTTTTTCCTAGTCCCGATTTCAGCAGGTAAGTTTCGAGGATCCGCCGGACGCTCCTGGACGAAAGCCTGCCTCCCCATCTATTGAGAAAGAGGGCGTTCGAC
Source organism: Candidatus Fermentithermobacillaceae bacterium (assembly GCA_012842495.1). GTDB lineage: Bacteria > Bacillota > Sulfobacillia > Fermentithermobacillales > DUSS01 > DUSS01. Next base: position 27,867 of record DUSS01000045.1, on the reverse strand, counting down.
TTTTTGCGGGCTTTGGAAAGAAGGACCGGTCGCCCCCGTTCCAAGTATTCTCCCAGCCAGGCTATGGCTTCTGATCCCAGAGGCACGATCCTTTGCTTCCCCCTCTTTCCGGTGACCTGGACGAAGCCCAGGGAGTAGTCAACATCCCCCAGGTTCAAACTGACAAGCTCAGACACCCGCAACCCGGCGCCGTAGAGGGTCTCAAGAAGCGCTCTGTCCCGGAGGCCGAGGGGAGAATCGGGACTTGGACTCTCCAGGAGGGAAGAGACGGCGCCCTCCGAAAGAACCCTGGGCAAGGTGAAGCTCGTCTTGCGGGGCGCGAGATCTTTTACCGGATTAACCCGAAGCATACCCCGTCTGACGAGAAACCGGGCGAAGGACTTCACCGCCGATGCCTTCCTCGAAACCGATGACTGACAAAACCCTCGCCTGGACAAGTTCTGAATAAAGCCGCCGATCGCCCTGGCGCTGACGGAAGAGAGTTCGAGGGGTAACCCCGCTTCCCGGAGATACTCGGCGAAATCCTTGAGATCCCGGGCATAAGCGGTCCTGGTGTGCAACGAGCCTGTCCTCGTAACCGCCAGTTCGTCGAGGAACCTATCTATCATCTCGTCCAGATCCGTCAAAACCTCTCGCCTCGTTTCCGTCAGGTTATCTTAACACCCGCCGCCAGGCTGCGGCAAGGCGAAGTTCTCAATTTTCTAGACTATTTGCCGCATCTTCCTTCGGGGTTTCCGGGGCCGGGAAAGATTTTCCCCCGGCAGCCTTTTCCCGGTAATCGCAACCCTTTCGGGAACATCGAACCGCATTGCCGGGACCTTCCACCAGGGGCTCACCGCAAACTGGACAGTTCCTCCCCACCGGCCTGGACCAGCTCAGAAAGTCACAAGTGGGGTAATTCACGCAGGAGAAGAACTCCCTGCCCTTTTTCGACCTTCGACGGACCAGATCTCCACCGCATTTGGGACAGGGTACCCCGATCTTGTCCAGGAAGGGTTTGGTGTTCTTACATTCGGGATAACCGGAGCACGCTATGAACTTACCGAACCTTCCGGTCCTTATCACCATCGGCTTCCCGCAGACGTCGCAGTTGACCCCAGCCGGTTCCTCCGGGAGCTCCTGACGCCCTAAGGACTCCTCAGCTTTATCCACAAGAGCCTTAAAGGGCTCCCAGAATTCCCTTACCACGGTCTGCCAATGTCCTTCGCCTGCCTCGATCTTGTCGAGTTTTTCCTCCATCTCCCTGGTGAAATCCAGATCAAGGACGGAAGGGAAGTTCTCCACCAGGAGCTTGTCGACCATGCGTCCCAGCTCGGTCGGAACGAGCTTTTTCTTTTCTTTTGTGACGTAGTCCCTTTCTAGAAGCACCGAAATGGTGGGGGCGTACGTCGACGGACGACCTATTCCCCTTTCTTCCATCGCTTTCACGAGAGAAGCTTCGGTGTACCTGGGCGGAGGCTCGGTAAAGTGCTGGGCGGGCAAAAGATCCCGCAGGATCAGAACTTCTCCTTCTCTAAGCGCTGGTAGCGGGGGCGTGTCTTTCTCGGGATCATCGGTCCTTTCAGTGTATACCCTGGTAAATCCGTCGAACTTGAGCCTCTGGCCTCCAGCCTTGAATAAATGCCTACCCGCTTCGATCTCCGCCGAAATCGTGTCGTATACAGCGGGCGCCATCTGGCTCGCCACGAACCGCTTCCATATGAGAGAGTACAATCTGTACTGGTCCGGACTCAGGTCTTGCTTTAACGATTCAGGGGTCCTCGAAACGTCTGTGGGCCTTATGGCCTCGTGAGCTCCTTGAACCCCGGGACCTTCTTTTGCCTGTCTTACGGGCCCGATATATTCCCGGCCGAATTTCTCCAAGATAAGAGCTCTCGCCTGTGCCACAGACGCCTCGGACACTCTCGTGGAATCGGTCCTCATGTACGTTATGAGACCCCGGGGACCTTCCTTCCCCAGGTTGACTCCTTCGTAGAGGGTTTGAGCTACCGCCATGGTTCGTTTCACCGAAAAACCGAGGTGCCTTGAAGCTTCTTGCTGCAAAGTGGAGGTGGTAAACGGAAATGGAGCATATCTCCGCTTTTCCTTTTGTTCTACTGATTTTACGATAAAGGGTTCGCCCTTCACGGAAGCGATGATCTCGTCTGCGTCTGCCCGGGAACGAAGATCGACTTTCTTGCCCTCAGTCCCGTAGTACCTGGCAAGGAACACCTCGCCTGCGGACTCGAGCTTTGCGTCCAGGGTCCAGTACTCCTCGCGCTTGAACTCCTCGATCTCCTTTTCCCTCTGGCACACCAGGCGGAGCGCGGCCGATTGTACCCTTCCCGCCGATAGTCCTTTTTTCACCTTGTGCCACAAAAGCGGGCTCAAACTGTAGCCCACGAGCCTGTCCAGGATCCTCCGGGCCTGCTGGGCGTCGACCAGGTTCTGGTCGATAGGCCGGGGGTGCTTGAAGGCTTCGGTGACCGCCTCCTCAGTTATTTCGTGAAACGTGACCCGCCGCGCCTCGGACGGCTGGATCCCGAGTACCTGACAAAGGTGCCACGAGATGGCTTCTCCTTCCCGGTCCGGGTCGGTGGCAAGGTAGACTGCTGGAGCCGTCCTCGCCATTTCTCTGAGCTTCTTGATTACCTCACCCTTACCCCTTATGTTGATGTACCTGGGTTTAAAGCCGTCGTCCACGTCTACTCCCATCTGGCTCTTGGGCAGATCGCGCACGTGCCCGAGGGAGGCGGCCACGTCGTACTTCCTCTTCATGAACCTCTGGATCGTCCTGGCCTTCGCCGGCGACTCGACGATTATCAGGGGTTTTCCTTTGTCCGTAGGATTTCACCTCTCCAGAAGGATGTGGTTTACCGGCGGACAAGTCTCCCGCCAGGCATCCGCTCGAGCAGTCCTTTTGTTTCCAGCGCCGATATGAGCGCACACGACTTCCCTGGAGGGAACGGCGACCGCCTCAGGACCTCGTCCCGGGAGAGAACATCATTCCCCACGATTTTGAGGATCTCTCCTTCCTCCAAGGTAACCGAAACGCCCGAGTTCTCATTCTCTTCGAACTCGGGAACGTATTCTGTCTCACGCCTGAGAAAGCATAGCACATCCCTGGCGCAGGTAACCAGTCCCGCCCCGTCCGCCAGGAGCATGTTGGTGCCGACTGCTGACGGGTTAGAAACGCTTCCGGGCACCGCCATCACGGCACGCCCGTAGGCCATGGCCCGCTCGACGGTGGAAAGGGCGCCTGACCTGAAACCAGCCTCGACCACGACCACGCCCATGGCCAACCCGCTGATGATCCGGTTTCGTTCGAGAAAATGCCACCTAAGCGGTGGAGATCCCGGGGGGTATTCCGAGACGACCCAGCCACACCGCCGGACCTCCTCGAATAGTCGCCTCTCCTCCGGCGGGTAAACCACATCGAGACCCGAACCCAGCACGGCCCCGGTTCTGCCTCCCGCCCGGACGGCGCCGCGGTGAGCCTGGGAATCGACCCCTCTCGCAAGGCCCGAAACCACGGTTATGCCGGCTGTAGCGAGATCCCTCCCCATTCGTTCCGCCGTGACAAGCCCCGTCACGCTGGGAGACCGCGTACCCACTACAGCCACGGCCAGGTGGTCCCGGGGCAGGATTTCCCCCATCACGTAAAGGACGAGAGGCGGGTCCGGGATCTGCCGTAGCCTTTCCGGGTACGAGGGATGGACCAAGCTCAAGACGTCCATTCCCTTCTTGACAGCCAAGGCCAGCACTTCCCTGGCCTTCGGGATGTAATCTTTCCAATGGAGCGAACAGGCTCTGACGAGACCGGGGGGCAGAGAGCCGAAACGCCCGGCGGGACTTCCCAGGGCTTTGAGGGGATCTGGAAACGTCTCGAGGAATCTCTCATAAACGGAGGGTCTCATCCCCGGCATAAGCGTCAGGGCGACCCACAATACCAGGTCATCCAATCGCGTTACCACCTCGGGCCCGCCAGCGCCCTGATACCGATTTTATCATAATAAGTCATTATGTGCCAGGTTCTGCCGCACCCTTAAACCATTTCATTGATTCCCAGGTATCGAGCGTTTCGTAGCCGGCCCTCCACATGGCTACTCCCAGCAGGTTCTCCCGGACAGCAATCTCCATTTTTCGGCGAAGACTCAGGCCGTCCTCGTAGTACACCACGTACGCGCCGTCAGCTGCCTGATACTGGAAGTAAGGAACGGCGCCTTCGTCACGGGAAACCTGTATCCCCGCAGCCGCGGCGTTGGCCTGGGCTTTGTGGGCGGGAAGGGAACGACCCTTGCCACCCGAAACAGGCCACTCGTATCCGTAGCTCGGTATTCCCAGCAGGAGTTTCGCTCGAGGAATGCGCGACAGAGCGTACGACGTTACGCCCGTGACCCAGTCCAGAGCGGCGACGGGGCCGGGTTTTGAGGAGGAGTAGTGCTGGTCGTAGGCCATGACCACCACGGCATCGCACCACCGGCCTATTTTCTCGTAATCGAAAGCGCCGGACCACTGGCTTGACGGGTTTTCCTTAAGCATGGCCGGAACCGAGACGGTGAGCAGAGCGGCCGGACCCAAGGTAGTTGAAAGATCCATTATGAAACGTCCGAACTCCTCCCTGTGCGCCGGGTCCACGTTTTCCAGATCGAGGTTGATGCCATCATAGCCCAGGTCCATAAGTCCTTTGATCGAAGCCAGAGCCTGTTTTCGGGCAGAGCTGCCGGTCAGCACCGCCGATGCTATTGTCCTGTCGTGGGATGACCCATTAGTGTTGGTAACCAGCGCGAGGATAAGTTTGCCTTTCCCTTTTACCAGCGAAACCAGGTCGGGATTGCCGGTTCCCCGAATGGTCCCGTCGCTTCTTAGCGAGAACCCGCAGTCAACGACGACGTCTATGTATTCAAGCCAAGTCTTGACGCTCTCCAGCGCCACAGTATCATCGGCTTTGTACTTGGGAGCGAACACCCAGACCTGTCGCGCAGGACTGAGAGGCGAAACGAGCCTTTGCCCCGGGTAAATCACGGCACTTTTAAGACCGTTGGCCTCCATAAGAGAACCCACGCTGGTCCCCATAGCCTTGGATATCGACCACAGGGTATCGCCCTTCCTTACGACGTACCTGGCAATCCGAGACCGGGGATCACCACCCTGCACGGCCTCGAGGGCCTTCTCCAGAGCTTTTCTCGTGTTCGGGCCAACGATGCCGTCGGCGTAAAGACCCGACTTCCTTTGAAACTCTACCACCGCTGCCCGCGTCTTGCTTCCAAACCAACCGTCGGCGGGACCCGGCCTGAAACCTAAAAGAGCTAAAGCCTCCTGGAGAGCGAGGACATCGCTTCCGCGGGAACCTTCCTTTAACACTCTTGTGCCGATCCGTGCCAGGAAATCGGAGCTCGCCTGCACACAAGTCGTGCTGATCAGAAGTACGTACAGTATCAGTAAGGCGGCTGCGGTAAACCGTCTGCGCCGTCCCGCCCACCTTTTATTGCGTGGTTGGCTTTCGCCGGCACAAGTCTGATGTTCTGCCAACGACCTCACCTCCGGTGAATTCCCGCTCCCGAGAACTACAACTACGAACAGGGGCTGTACGCCCGGCGGGCATCTCTTGAGAAAATCCATGGCAAGACCAGCGCGTGAACCATAATCCAGTCTAACAGAGCTTTTCCTCAAATATCAATCGCGAGCTAGCGGAGGAATTTGAGCCCCGGAAACACGGTCACCCTTCATTCGCGCGGGAGTTCGGTCAAGCCCGGTCAAGGGCGAAGATGTACGGTCGTTAAAAGTATAGAACGATGGAAACCATGGAAGGAATTTGATGCGGAATGAAGAATATATCTCGTCCGGGAGAGGGTGAGGGGGATGTCCGACGTTGTCGGAGGAGCTGTCGAAGCCTTCGGCGTTGTGCATTCGCTCAAAAACCACATCTCGTCGTTGCGAGTCCTCATAGGCTTAATAGAACCGGGCCTGTCCGGCTCCGACTATGAGAAGTATCACCGCCTGATAAAAAGGGAGCTCGAGGACATATCCCAGCTCATGCTGTGTATCCAGAACGGCCGCGATCCGGACAGGCAGCAGGTAAACCTGAAGGATCTTCTCAAGGACCTTTATGCCTTGATGGCGCCGAGGAGCCAGCTGGCCGGAGTCGACACCGAACTGGAATTACCCGGGGACCTCCCCGAGATCCCCGGAAACTTGTTGTTCCTCGCGGAGGCCTTTCGAAACGTGTGGGAGAACGCCATAGAGGCCATGGAGCAAGGGGGAAAACTCAAGATCACCGCAGGGAAATCTCAGGACACTGAAGGACGTCCTGTCGTCGAGGTGACTTTCAAGGACAACGGGCCGGGCATTCCCCAGGCGATACTCTCCTGCATCGCGACTCCTTTCGTCACCACAAAACAACATGGAATGGGACTGGGGCTCTCCACGGCCAGGTCCATTGTGGGGAAACACGGGGGCGAGCTCGCCATATCTTCAGGCCCGTGGGGGACGAGCGTCACCTTCCGACTTCCCGCGTGAGTTCGTTTTCACCGGCATGATGTGGGAAAAATATAGTCCGGTGAGATGAGGGTGAGATTACCCAATCCCTGGAAGAAGGTCTTGTCCATACTCTTTCCCGCGAGAGGCCGCTCGGAAAGGCTCCAGTTTTCCCTGGGGTCCAGACCGCTGAAGGGCGAGACGCCGCCCCAGCCGCCCGTGGACAAGCGACCCAAACGTCCCCTGTCCAAAAAGCTGGACGACAATTTGAAGACGCTCAAGGAGATTTTCCACGTGCCGGATTCCTGCGACATCGTGGTACGGGAGATGACCATGGCCGAACCTCACCAGCGAGTCGCGCTCATGTACGTAGAGGGGTTGGCCAGTTTCGACAAACTCTACCACTCCGTGCTCCAACCCATTCTGATCTTCTCGGAACTCCGCAAAGACCGGGAAAAGAACCTCCTGGCCAGGCTAAAAGAATCTCTCCTGACCTCGGGACAGGTAAGCGAGAGCAAGGACATTGACGACCTCGTCAAGCACATAACCATGGGGGACGCAGCTGTCCTCGTGGACGGGGAAAACGTAGCTTTAGCCGTCGAGACCAAAGGCTGGGAACACCGGCAGGTCGAGCAGACTCTCACCGAACGCATCGTCCGGGGTCCGCAAACGGGCTTTACGGAGGTGATCCGTTCCAATACCGCCCTGATAAGGACCATGATTCACAACCCTGACCTCGTAATGGAAAACGTAACGGTGGGAGAGCGTTCCCCGACCCAGGTGGTACTCGCGTACATACGGGGACTCGCCAACGACAAAATCGTGCAGGAGCTCAAGCGGCGCCTGGGTTCTGTCAGCGTAGACACGGTGCTGACCTCGGGCGACCTTGAGAAACTCATCGAAGACGCTCCCTCTCTCATACCCACGATTCTCAGCACCGAAAGACCCGATCGAGTGGCGAGCTTCCTCCTGGAAGGGGCCTGCGCGATTCTGGTGGCAGGGGACCCTTTTGCTCTCGTCTGCCCCGTGACTTTCTTCGCATTCCTCCATAGCCCGGAAGATGCTTACCTGAGATGGCCTTACGGGAGCATCCTCAGGCTTATCCGAGCTTTCTCCTTTTTCGTGGCGCTTTACTTCCTTGGCGTCTACGTAGCCATCGTCCTGTACCACCCCGAAATGATCCCTACGGTGCTTACGATGGCGCTGGCTTCCGCCAGGGAGTTCATACCTCTCCCGATGGTGGTAGAAGTGTTCATCATGTATGTGGGCTTCGAACTCATCAGGGAAGCGGGTATACGCATTCCCTCTCCCATCGGAACCACCATCGGAATCGTAGGTGCCCTCCTCATCGGCGAAGCCGCAGTGAGAGCTTCGGTTGTCAGTCCCATCATGGTGATCCTGATCGCCGTGACAGCCCTGGCATCTCTCACCATACCCAGTCAGGAGCTTCAAATGTCCCTGCGCCTCGGCACCCCCACGTTCATTCTGGTAGGAGCGGCGTTCGGCCTTTACGGCATAGTGGCCCTCACCTTCATGCTCCTCTGTTACTTCATGTCTCTTCGGAGCATCGGGGTGCCTTTCTTTTCGCCTGTATCGCCCACGAGACCGTCGGCTCCCGATATTGTCCTGAGAGGTCCCATGTGGAAAATGAGCCTCCGACCACCCTTCTTTCGCCCCAAGGATCCTCGCAGGCAGCCCCGGGTATCGAGGTTGTGGGACCGCGGTCAAACTCTAAGACGGGAGGAACCCAAAAAAGGCGATGGTCGCCAGGACTAAACCACAGCAGGGAGGAAAAGACCTGTATCAGGTCGCGGCACCGGGGCCGGAGCCACCGTCCTCACAAGCACCCCCCAACTGCCCACGGCAGTCTCCCGCAGGACGCTCGCCTTCATCCTACTCCCAGACGCCGTCCCTTGGCCACCTTGACTCGAAGCAGGTCGTTATATTGCTTCTTTACCTGACAGCTTCCACGGCATTCCTGGCTTTCCCGGCCCTCATAATGACGAAGGCGGGTAACGCTGCATGGCTCTCTATGGCCCTGTCGGCTGGATTTGGATACATAGGCTTATGGGGGTGGATTCGCTGGTCGGACACAACGGCGAACAAAGCGTTCGTCCCGGCGCTCAGGGAGACTCTCGGGCGTTTTTCGGGCGACTTCGTTGGGCTCATGGTTTTTACGTACCTTCTATCCTCCACTAGTCTTTTGGCCAGAGTCTTCTCGGGTGGCACTATTATCGGCCTCCTTCCGGAGGTTCCCATTGAGATACTTCAGGGAACGCTGATCATCGTATCGGCTTTCGGGGCGTGGTTGGGACTGGAGCCGGTGGCGAGAACCGGCGTAGTCCTCGCCCCCGTGGTAACACTTTCGCTGACCGTTGTCCTTCTCGCTTCGTATCGTCTGGTGGACATAAGACACGTTTTCCCTTTTTGGGGTTTGGGCCCTCTGGCTGTGCTGAAACAGGGGTTGCGGGGAGCAGGAATATTCGCAAACATCAGCGCACTCGTGATTTTGAAGGCATATATGCGGAATCCGCGACTTTCGAGAGCCGCGGGGATATGGGGAATGTCTCTCGGTGCCTTTTTCATGATTCTCACGACGCTGGTCGTCGCAGCAGCTTTTCCTTACCCCGAAAGCACGAGACAGCTATTTCCATTGGGCGTCCTGGCGAGATCGATCATCCTGGGCAAGTTTCTTCAGCGACTGGAGGCGCTATTCAGTTTCTCGTGGTTTTTTTCCATAGCTGTCAACCTGGCAGTCGCTTACGTCCTCTCCCTCATCGTCTTTTCCCAGCTCTCCGATACCCAAACCGTGAGGCCTTACGTATTCCCCATGTCATCTCTGACGTTCGGGCTGGGACTCCTCCCACCCTCCCTCATCCACGCGGTAGCTTGGCTCGACGCCATCTACAGCTGGGGTGGCAACTCGGTCCTGTGGCTGGGTTGGGCTCTGTACTGTATCTCGCGCGTGACAAACGGGAAGCAGTCGCGCCGCACCGGCGCCAACGGCGGCACCGTACGGCGCCGAGGAGGAAAACATCCTGGAGACCAGGGCAACTGGCCGACCGGCGCCGTCCCGGATAGTGATACGGGGGGCGATGCGCCGTGAGGAGCAGAGCTTCTTCCAGGACAGCCTTCAGGATGACCATGGTCGGGCTCCTCGTTATCTTGACCGGCGTGGCGGCGGGAGGGTGCTACGGGATGCGGGAGCTCGAAGACTTGAGCCTGATCACCTTGCTAGGCGTCGACAAGGGAAAGACAGACCCGATCCTGGTGACAGCGGTCGTTGCTATACCCCGCCGGATAAGACCGAGTGCGGCAGGAGGTGGAGGGGGTGAAGGGAAGCCCGTCGTGGTGGTCTCCAGGGAAGGAAAGTCCATCGTACACGCACTGCAGCGAATAGACGAGTCACTGGCACGGAACGTCACCACCATCGAAACCACATATGTGATCCTGGGCGAGGAGTTGGCCCGGGAAGACGCCAGCTGTATCCTGGACGTTTTCACGAGAAATCTGGAATTTCGTCACACTACGCTCATAGCAGTCTGTCAAGGCACAGCTCAAGATTTTCTGATGCGTCTTTCGCCTGCCGTCGAAGCTGACCCCGCCACCTACCTCGTGGGACTTACCACCGTGGCGTACAACGATCTCGGGACCTCGCCCTTGGTCACAGTACACGAATTCGTTGTGGCCTCCACGACTCTAGAATCGGAGCCTTTCAGTCCGTACCTGGTCACAACCAGAAAAACTCAAGAAAGAGTGCCGCCTGGGCAAGGAGGGGAAAAGAAGCAGGGCGGGGAAAGCGAAGCAGGCCAGGGCGGGAGCCGCCAGGAAAGTCAGGAAGGGGAAGAAGTTGTAGCCGTCCAAGGAGCAGCTCTGTTTAGGGTTTCCGGTGGGAAAATCAGGATGGTGGGCACGTTGGACCCGAAGGAAACCATGGCCGCCCTCCTCATGAGAGGGGAACTCCAGCGAGGAAACATCGAGATTGCCTTGCCCGGTGCGCCGGACAGACAGTCGATCATAAGGTTTCACCACGTCTCCGCTCATCCCAAGGTGAAGAGAAGTGGCCGGGACATTCAGGTCACCTATAACGTCAGGGTTACCGCGTCCCTCGATGAAGCACAGGGTCAGTTTCAGGAAGTGTCCCCTCAATTCGCTAGTGCGGTCGCCAAGACCTCCACGGAGGAGCTGCGGGCTCTTCTCGAAAGGACTATCGAGAAGCTAAAATCCTTGCGCTCCGACTCCGTCAATTTGGGCATGTCGGTGCACACAAAGTTCGCAACGTGGAAGGAATGGGAGGAGTTCGACTGGCCTTCCCAGTTCCCCGAAACCCGCGTATCCTTTGACATCAAGCTCTTCGTATTCACGACCGGGTTCACGTCAAGGCCTCCCGTGCCCAGGTAATTCATATTGGCTGCACCGTCCTGTGCCCGCTGCTTCTGTCCGAGCTCAACCGGCCTCCGGCAGGGAACCGGCGACCCTCTGGCGAAATCCTGAATGAAGACTCGCCATGTCCAATGAGCGCAATACGAAAAACCGATTCGAGTCCCTGTGCGGGGACGAGATGGAGCTTCGGCGCAGGGGATACAGGTACATAGCGGGAGTGGACGAAGCGGGAAGGGGACCTATGGCCGGTCCCGTGGTAGCCGCCGCAGTAGTCCTCCGGCCCGATGCCTTTATTCCTCTCCTCGACGATTCGAAAAAACTCGCGCCCCGTCTTCGGGAGGCGCTTTTTCCCGACGTGCTGGCACAAGCTGTCGCGGTGGGAATAGGAATCAGGTCTGCACGCTTCGTCGACATGAAAGGAATCGCCGAGGCCACATACGCGGCGATGAGACAAGCTGTGGTTGCGCTTGCAAGGCGCGGGTATCCTCCCGAACTCGTGCTGGTGGACGGAAACCGCCCCGTACCTGCCCTGCCGTTTCCGCAAGAAACGCGGGTGAGGGGCGATTCTGCTGTGGCGTGCATAGCAGCGGCCTCCATCATAGCCAAGGTGATGCGCGACCGCATCATGGCTTCGTATCAAGATCTTTACCCGGAGTACGGTTTCGGAAAGCATAAGGGCTATTGCACCGCAGATCACCGCAAAAACCTGGAGAGACTGGGGCCATGTCCTATTCACCGGAAGAGCTTCTCCCCGGTTCAACTAGCCGGTGATGTTCTCGACGAGCTCCATGTCCTGGCCGTCGATGAGGACAGCGTCGAGCCTCCAGGGTGTGTCCATGGGGAGCCCTTTCGAGGCCATGTAGGCCGAAATTGAACATCTCAGGCGGGAAAGTTTCTTTCCCGTGAGGGAGACGCCGGCCTCAACCAGCGCACCTTTTCTCCTGAACCTCACTTCCACGAAAACTAAGGTGTCTCCGTTCTGACAAACGAGGTCGATTTCACCGGTTCTCGACCGCCAGTTTCGTTCAATAAGCCGGTAGCCTTTCCCCTCGAGGAATTCCCGGGCGCGGTCTTCCCAGAAATCCCCGATTTCCTTGCGGGTACCCGTCACCCATTCCTCCCAGCTGGGTTTTCTATAAGAGAAAGCAGTCTCTATAGGCGAGAGCTTCCGCCACATGCACTTCTTCCACTCGAGGCGAGCCGTCCAGATCGGCGATGGTGAGACTTACTTTGAGGATTTTGTGATAGGCTCTGGCGGAAAGACCTAGCTCGTCGAAGCCGCGATGCAGGATCTTCTTCGCGTCTCTCGAGAGGTTCACGTACCTCGACAGATCTTTTACGGCAATTTGCGAGTTGGTGAGAAAGCCCCTGCCCGAGAACCTCTCCAGCTGTCGCCTCCTGGCCCGGGCCACCCTTTCTCTCACGTCTGCGCTGCTTTCCCTCGGAGGGCTCTCGAGGTCCTTCAAACTTACCGGGGACATCTCCACAAACACGTCGAATCTGTCGAGCAGGGGCCCGGACAAACGGGAGAGGTAGTTACGCCGGGCTCTTTCGTCGCAGGTGCAGTCACCCGACGGAAACTTCCCGCACGGACAAGGGTTAGCTGCACCTACGAGAAAACACCTGGCCGGAAAGAGCACCCTGGTCTTGGCCCTCACCACGGTCGCGACTCCCTCTTCCAGCGGCTGCCTAAGAGCGTCCAGTGCCGCCCGGGAAAAGTGGGGCATCTCGTCGAGGAACAACACTCCCCTGTGAGCGAGGGTCACCTCCCCCGGTTTCGGAACGATTCCGCCTCCCACCAGGGCTTGAGGGGTAATGGTGTGATGCGGCGCCCTGAAGGGCCTGCGTCTTATAAGCCCGGCCTCCGGCGGGAGGATGCCGGCGACGCTGTGAATCGCCGTCACTTCCACGGACTCGTCCGGGCCAAGATCTGGCATTATCCCGGGGATAGCCCGCGCCAGGAGAGTCTTTCCCGAGCCGGGGCTGCCTATCAGAAGGATGTTGTGGCCCCCGCTTACCGCCACCTCCAAAGCTCGCTTGGCGGTCTCCTGTCCCCGGATGTCAGCGAGATCTACCGGCGTATCTTCGCCCGGACCCTCTTCGCCTCTTATGCTTCCGGCAGCCGACAGGTCAACCGCGCCTGAGAGAAAACGCACTACTTCTTCGAGTCTGGACGCGGTCCTCACCTCACCGTCTTCAAGCCATCCCACTTCCGCCTGATTGGCGCGGGGCGTCACAACCCGCCGCCGTCCGTTCTTGATGGCCGAAAGGACCATCGGAAGGATGCCCGGAGTTCTTCTGATCTCTCCGTCCAACGCGAGTTCCCCCAGCAGCACGTAGTCGGAACGCGGACCGTTCAAGGGCAAACTTCCGGAAGCCCGGAGGATTCCCACAGCTATTGCCAGGTCAAGATGGGAACCCTCCTTGTGGATGCCAGCCGGTGCCAGGTTCACTACGATGCGTCTGGACGGAAGCTCGTATCCCGAGTTGCGAATAGCCGACCGCACCCTGTGTTTAGCCTCCCTCACCGAAGCGTCGCCGAGCCCGATGATTTCGATGCACGGCAGCCCGCCGGCGATATCGACTTCTACCGACACGGGAATACCTTCGATTCCAAGCAGGGTTGCGCTGTATGCTCGCGCAAACACGGGATCACCTCTGGTCACTTATGGTGGTAGCCCCAGTATATGGGATTCATGCGGACTTGACAAGATCCGCCGGGACACGACCGCAACCGCGGAAATACGCAAACTCTCGATCGTAAGTGTGCAGCTCACCCAAAGCGCGTGTCGCGGGGTTAAAGTGAAAGCCGGGAGCACAAGCCCACCTTCTCCTTAACTTCCTTCATCTTCGACGAGGAAATCCCGTAAGCTCGCTCGGCCCCGTCCTTCAGGATCTTTTCGATTTCGCCGGAGCTCATGAGCTCCGAATATCTCTCCCTAACCGGGCGAAGCTTCTCCGCGACGAGCTCGGCCAGACCTGACTTGAAGACGCCGTACCCCTTCCCTTCGTAGGCATCGCGAACCTCCTCCAAGCTCTTACCGGAGAAGAGCGAGTAAATGGTCATCAAGTTGGACACTGCAGGCTTTTTTTCCGGGTCGTACACGATTTCCCTCCCGGAGTCGGTCACCGCTTTTTTGAACTTCCTCGCTATTTCTTCCGGTGAGTCCAGGACTTCGATCCGGCTGTCCGGGTCCTCGTCCGATTTGGACATCTTTCTCAAGGGATCCGTCAGGGACATGATCCGGCCGCCCTGCGCCGGGATGAGCGGTTCGGGTACCTTGAAAGTGACGCCGAAGCGCTTGTTGAACCGTTCCGCCAGGTCCCTTGTGAGTTCGACGTGCTGCTTCTGATCCTCCCCTACCGGGACCACATCGGTGTCGTACAGCAGGATATCCGCGGCCATGAGCACGGGGTAGGTGAAAAGCCCGGCCGTCACCGATTTCTTTCCGCGCGCTTTGTCTTTGAACTGGGTCATCCTGCCGAGCTCACCGAAGGTCGCAATGCACTGGAGCACCCAGGCCAGTTCCGCGTGGTTCGGGTTGTCCGACTGCACGAAGATGCAGGCTTTCTCAGGGTCTAGACCCGCGGCGATGAACAGAGCAGCTGTGGCCACCGTCCGCCTTCGGAGTTCCGCCGGGTCCTGGGGAACCGTGATGGCGTGAAGGTCCACCACCGAGTAAAAGCAGTCGTAACCCTCTTGAAAAAGGGCAAACCGCCCGATGGCACCTAGATAGTTCCCGATGTGAAGCGAACCCGACGGCTGGACACCGGAAAAGACCCTTTTCTTGTTTCGAGATTCCACTTCAAGCTGAGGGACGCACACCATCCCCCTCCGTACCTCCTTTCTTTTGCCGGGTCCTCTGGGCCGGCTGATGAAAGAGCCGTCGCTCAGGCGGCTGGCTGAAAACGAAAAACCGCCCCTCGACGGGACGGTATTTCCGCGGTACCACCCGGCTTCGCCCACGGCGCTCTCGACGCAGGTACCCCATCGAGAGACGGTGTTTTACAACGCCTCGAGAGATACCATCTACCCGTTAACGGCGGAAGACACCGCCGGGCTTAACGGCGCTTTGTAGTCCGGCCCTTTCGCCCGGAAGCTCCCCGGCCCATTCACCGGTACCACCTCACCGGCACTCGCACCTTACGCCGGCTCGCTGAAAGGTCCCCCGGCTACTATTCCGGTTCATGGCTCAACCGCGATATCATCCATATCTGTTCAGTTCAGGATATCCCCCGTTATGACGATTTTACACGACCCGCAACTGGAAAGGAACCCGGATCCGGATGTGCCTGCGCCAGCGGGTTGAGGCTCAACCGTGGCGTCTGGAGCACAAGGTGAACCACCAGTAGTCGAGTCACCGGAGTTGCCGGACGGGTAGCGGGAGCCAGGTCGTAATCCCGAGGAATACTAGCACCGGGAGCAGGCTGGGTTCAAATCAAAGCACACGAGGAGGTTGGCACATGCACATCGCCGGCATCGTGGTCGCCGTCACCATCGGGGTTTACACGCTGGGTTTTGCCAGGGACCTCTGGGCCAAAGGGAACAAACCGGGCGCTATATGGGCCATTTTCCTCGCCCTGGTTTCGACCGGAGTTACCTTGTATTATTATTACCAACACGGATTCTACCCTTGACCGGAAGAGTTCGGCCGCAAACGCCGCAGAGAGAATCTCAGGTGTCGAAATAAGACGACCGGGTCCATGACAGACCCGGTACCAAGGAGTTGGGCCGCTGTCCAGGGGGGTAGACAGCCGGCCGTGGTTCTAAGCATATGATCGATAGAACCGGGGAATTTGAGCATCAGTCTAAAGACTCATTTTTATGAGACCCTAGACTCATGGCGAACACGGCAGCCTGGGTCCTCCCTTGAACACCCAGCTTTTTGAACATGCGGTACAGATGGTTCTTGACGGTCTTTTCCGTAATGAACAAGGCCTGGGCGATTTCCTTGTTGGCCAGCCCCCGGGTGAGGAGGTCAAGGATCTCTTTTTCTCGTTCGGTTAGCTTGTGCTCGAGGTTGGGAGAGTGCTGCACCCTGGGGGGCGTAATCATCCCGGTTTCTTCGAGAAACGCCCGGGACACGAAGGCGTTACCCCGCGCAACGTATTTCACCACGTCGATGAGTATACCGTCGTCGCTCTCTGGCTGGATGAATCCCCGGACGCCTGTTTCCAGCGCCAGCATGAGATCATCCCTGGTCAACCGGGGCAGGACCGCAACCAGCGCCGCCCCGGAATACTTTCTTTGAATTTCGAGCGCTCTTTCAACCCATCTGTCTCCGGAGGAAGCGGCATCGAATACGACGACATCGAATTTCCCCTGGACGATTCCCTCTTCCCCAGACAGCGTGACAGTAGCTTCACCTGATTTTTCCAAAAGGCTCTTAACCCCCAGGCGCCAGACTGTCCCTCCGCCTACCAAGAGGATCCTCAGCATGTGCCTCCCCCATTTTGCGACGGGCCCGCGTCAACCGCGTACGGCCCCACTACCGATCAGATCATCGAAATCTCCTCTCGGATTGTTGAGATGCGAGGTTCAAGGGCGAGCGGAGTAACCGGGCCGCACGTCCGTCATAGCCGTTGAAAGGTTCAAGGTTTGAGGTTGCACATGATAAATTGATAGGTAGACGACGGGAAACGGAGCCCTGGTGCGCGCCGCAAAAGCCAGCAATGTGCTGGGGAAAGCACCGGAAAGGAAAGGGGTAACCTTTGAGCGACTTTTCGACGATGTCCCGACAAGGGCCGATGCGGCTTCTCACCCCGTCATGCCGGGTGAAGAGCATATACGATATCGATCTCCAGTGGCTTAAAGCCAGGAGCATTCAGGGTATAATCAGCGACCTCGACAACACACTGGTCCCCTGGAGGGACTATTCCGTCGCCCGCGAGCTCAAGGATTGGTTTCGTCAGCTTCACGACGAAGGATTCCGGACGGTCATCCTAACCAACGCGAGACCCGCACCGACCGTCGAAAAACTCGCTTCCGAACTGGAGACGGGTCTCGTCGTGGGGGCGCGCAAACCCATCATCCGTTATTTTCGCTATGCCCTTGAACTTCTCGGCACTCAACCCCACTCCACCTGCGTCATCGGAGATCAGATCTTCACGGACGTTCTCGGGGGAAACCTGGTCGGATGTCACACGATCTTGGTGGACAGGATAGGAAACCGGGAATTCGTGGGCACCAGGTTCATGCGGCTCCTTGAAAAGCTCGTCCTCGCCCGGCTCGGCGAGCGGTCGAGCTGTTCCCGGAACGACCGCTGAAGGACCTAGTTTTCAAAAGCTTTGCCCAGTTTAGCGAGGGCTCTTTTCTCGATCCTGCTCACGTAGGACCTGGAGATTCCCAGGAGCTTCGCTATTTCCTTCTGCGTTTTGCGTTTGCCCGAAAGCCCGTACCTGAGCCCGAGAACGAGTTTCTGCCTGTCATCCAGCACAGCAAAGCGCCTTACAATATCCCGGGCTTCCTCCCTGTCCGAAACTATCTCCGAAACGTCGGGCTCCTCATCTTTGACAACGTCGATGTAAGATACCTCGCCGTCTCCACCGTCGGCGTTGACCGGGTCGAACAAGTACACCTTGTTTTTAAAGGGCTTGGAAGCCCGGAGGTACATAAGAATTTCATTTTCGATGCACTTGGATGCGTAAGTGGCCAGCCTGGTACCTTTGTCCATTTCATATGTGTTGATGGCTTTACACAATCCGATAGTCCCTATGGAAATCAGATCTTCCACGTCCTGAGGAGGCGGGTCGAATTTCTTAACGATGTGCGCGACAAGCCTCAAGTTGTGTTCGATCAGGGTGTTTCTGGCGTTCCGGTCCCCTTTCTGGCATGCCTCGATCTGTTTTCTTTCCTCCTCCTCGCTGAGGGGGTGGGGGAAGCGGTTGGCCGTAAAATAGCCTACCGCGTGCTCGAGCATCTTCAAGAGACCGGAGGCGAGTTCCGCGAGAACGCCCCACATCGTGCTTCCCTCCGTTTAAGGACAAAGTATCCAGTCTAGAAGGGGAGAAACCCTTCTATCGTATGCAGCGTGAAAAGGGAAAGTTCTTCTGCCCTCAGAAGGGAAGGTTCTTTTGATTTCAGGAGGAAAGGTTCCGGCGGGACAACGAAGGCTCTTTTTCCACCCTCAATACCACTATGGGAGTTCTTTGTTCCTGGTTACCGGCGGGGTTCGAAGACATCACCTCCTCGAGCCACTCCTTATTAAGACCACGGGAATATCCCACCGCCCAGGCGATACCGGCATCGTTTGCGTCGATCACCGCGGCACCGCACCCCAAAGCGCAGCTAAGCTTTTCGCTGAACCGGAAGGAGTTTTCCGGCCCCATCACGCAATAATAGTCATAGGGAGGAAGACTCCCAGGGACGTCGTCTATGAGGGCGGAATCAGGTCCTGCGACCACGTAAAACCAACCTTTTTTGCCGAACAATTTGCCGAGAGCTCCCGCTACGGCGGCTAAAAGAAGCCTCAGAGTACCGATTTCCTCGACGAGAAGTTGCATGGAAAGAGGGTTCGCCATGGGAGCGGCGCCTCCGTAAGGAGGATTCTTCTGATCAACCAGCCCGGAAAAGAATCTCGCCAGGTATCCGGGTTTCCATGACCCTTCCATCAAGAACCTGCCTTCCATTACGCCCGTAACGCAAGACGAGACCGTCACGATGTCCCCAGGAAGAACGTCTGTTACTACTGAGGCTACAGCCGGAATGGGGTCGTCGACCTCCGTGAACAGCCTGGTCTTGACCGGGGTGACGGCTACTCCGGGGGGCACCGGCTTACCCCTCGCCGGAATCGGAGGGAGGTCTTCCCCGCCTTCGAAGCCCGATTCTTCCCAGGCTTTTCTCAGGTCTTTCGACGGAGGATAGGCTTTTATGCCTTCCCTCAGTACCTCTCTAGCCTCGGAGAGCCTACCGAGCTGACGCAATATGTTGTACAGAGCCAGGAATTCAACATCGTGGAAATTAGAAGCCCTAGTCAGCATGAACTCTTCGAGTATTTTCGCAGCTTCCTCGTAACGGCCCTCTTTTTCAAGGAAGGGATAGACTCTTTTGTAGGCGATCTTCAGGGCCTTGCGAGAGTCGGGAGATCTCCGAGCTACGTCCAGTGCCTCATAATAGATGGCCCTGGCCGTGTCCTGATCGTTCATGAAAAAGTAATGGATATCGCCCCATAAAAACCTCACCCACGGGTTTTCAGGGTGAGCTTTTACAAGCGTCCGGGCTACCTCGGCAGCTTCTTTAGCTCTGCCGTCCCGCAGGAGGACGTTTATGAGGATCCTTCCCACCCGAATCGCCGGTCGATACCGGAGATGCTCCCGGCATAATTTTTCGGCCTCAGCTATCGCCCCTGACGTCACGAGCTTTCTTGCGGCCACGGATACGATGTAATCTGGCGCCCCCGCTACCGCCACCTTTGACCACAAAAGACGCGACAGCCTTTTCCATCCCATGATGTCGATAACCCATATGATGAGGTAAACGACGAGCATGGCCACGATCCCTTCCCAGATGGCTTCGGACGATCTCATCCTACCACAAATAATACCTGCACGGGATGGGGTTCGTCAGACCCGGCAACTCAGCGGGCAAGTATCTTAAGGGCGATTTCTCCGAACAACGGAGCCGCCACCGCCGGACCTTCGCCTCCGTTTTCCACGAAGACGCAGATCACGAACTTGGGGGACACGAGAGGGCAGAACCCGACGAACCACGCATGGGGCAAACGGCCCTCCCCCACTTCCGCAGTACCGGTTTTCCCCGCCGAGCCGAATCTGGGAACCCAGGCGAGCTGCCCGGTACCCGTGGTAGTGCCGAGAAGCAGAGATTCCCTCAATACTTTCGAAGTCTCTTGAGACATGATGGTAGTACCATTCCGGGGCGTCGGGCTTCGGGCGGAAGTTTCCGCGGCCGGGCGCCCAACTTTCCGCTCGGGGTCTTCCCCACCGCCGGGCAGGAGAAGAGTGGGACGGTCAAGTTCACCGGTGACGATAGCCCGGAAAAACACGGCCATTTGAAGGGGCGTGACCCCCAGGTAACCCTGACCGATGGCGAAATTGGCCACATCACCCGCGAGCATCTCCCGCCCGTTTGGTAGGTACCCCGAGCTTTCCTCCGGAAGTTCGATCCCGGTAAGCTTTCCAAACCCGGCTCTTTTCGAAAACTCCAGGAGCTTTTCCGGTCCTGTCTTGAGAGCTATCTCTATCAACGCGCAGTTGCACGAATAGCCGAGAGCTTCTTCCAGCGTGATCTCGCCGTGAGCCCGGGTACATTTTACCTCTCTATCGCCCACTTTGATTGAGCCGTTGCACTGAAATCGCTGGTGGGGCTGAATGGCCCCGCTCTCAAGGGCGGCAGCGACGATCACCGTCTTGTATACCGACCCGGGTATGAAAGCGGATACCGCTCTGTTAACAAAAGGGGCGTCTCGCAGCCCGATGCTCGCGTCCGGCCTATCCTGCTGGAAATCGGGTCTCGACGCCATAGCCAGCACCTGGCCGGTATTTATATCGAGGACCACCGCGGCGCCCTTTGAAACTCCGGCGGCGTCCATCGTCCTTTCAACGATCCGCTGAATGCGTGCGTCGATGGTGGTCCGGACATCTATAGGGGGTAGAAGACCCGGGCCGATCCTCACGGACGAGCCAGGAAAGACCGAGCGGTCTCCGGCCAGTACCACACCGACCCACGACGCATCCCCGCCTTTAAGCGTTCCGTCAAGGTACCTTTCCAGCCCCAACTGGCCCACGTTATCGGCGGAATCGAAGTATGCGTTACGCGGAACGTAGCCGACTACGTGGCGGGCTAAAGACTCCGGACCGTACCTCCGTTCTTCCGGGACTACATACACCCCTTCAAGTCCGCTCCGGTTTAGCGCAATGAGAGCTTGCGCAGTTTGACTGCTAAGATCTCCGGCTATCCTTACCGGTCCGCCACTGGACCACTGATTGTCTTCGAGCAAAACCGACCCCTTGCCGAAGACCTGCTCTAGAGCTTTTACGACCTTTTCGCTATCGCCGGCGAGTTGGGGAAACACGACACAGGCTGCCCCCCATCCCGGGTCGTTTAACGGCACACCGTGCCGGTCGAGGATGTTTCCCCGGGGTATCCCCGCGGAAACCCTCTCAAGATGCTGGCGCCGGGCCAGGACCAGAAGGCTTCTCCCTCCAACCTTGCCGACGATTTGGTAGTTGAAGCAGACGATAAGAAGGCAAAAGATCAGTACGCCGGCCGAGGTCCGAAGGATGCTGAGCCGGCCGGCGATGATCTCCGCTTCTTTCCGCTGAGCTCGTCTGATGGTCATTCCAGAGGTATTTTCCCCTCAAGCAGTGGTCTCGATGACCCGGCGGATGTGCTCCATCTCGCGCTTGAGACCGCTCGCGAACTCCGTGAGGTACTGGACCCTGTCCACCTCACTCTTGCCGAGCCATTCATCGATCTGCCTGAGGAGAGTTTTCAAATGATCCTCGATCTCACCGGACTCGAATCTTCGGCGCTCGAGTTCGGCCTGGAGAGCCTGCTTTTCCCGTTCGGTTTCCTCTATCCTGGCCCTGAGCTTCGCGCCCTCCTCGGCCAGGGTGGCGAAGCGGGCAAGCCCCTTGACCAGAGGGAGAATATCCACCCCCGAAGCTCTGGACGCCCCGATAAACCGCTGGAGCGACTCGAGAAATTGCCCCTCGCTCCCTACCGCATCTTGGCCCCGGAGGCCGCGACGAACCGCCCTCGTCATCTCCGCCGCTCCCTTGGAATCCCTCTTACGCTGCATCTGGTAGTACTTCCACCGCGCAGTCAGCCAGGAAATGCCGTTCTCCTGGGCAAACGCTTTAAGAGCGTCTGTGATGCTCATACCCGCGTCGATCCGGGCTTTCATGAATTCAGCCAGTTCCTGATCTTTTCCATCTTTCCATCTTATTCTCTGTGACTGCTTCGAAAGTGCTTCCATGTGTATGACTCCTTTCCTTTGAATATCACTATTTATTTTCCCTATATTGGCAGTCTTATGCAATACACAAGTAGATCCTGGAAAACTAATACCAAAGTCAAGTCAATCCTTCATTCCTGTACGTGAGCACTTTGATGCCCACCGGGGTTCCCCTATCCCGGCATCGCGAAAGTGTTTATCCGGCCCGCGGAATGGTATTATTGGCAAGGTAGCTCGCAAAGGAACAAGTCTGCGCCATATGGAGGTACCGGCATGGAAAATCAACGTAAAGGAAGTCTGGGTAATCGAAAAGACCTTCCCTCTTTGGGAATTCAGCGCATCTCCTGGGCCGAGAGCCGAATGCCCGTTTTAAGGAGGATAAGGGAAACCTGGGGCACGGAAAAACCGCTTTCAGGATTGAGAATAGGGGCTTGTCTCCACGTGACAACCGAAACCGCCGCTTTAATGCTCACCCTCAAAGAAGGCGGTGCCAGCGTCACGCTCTGCGCCTCAAATCCCCTGTCAACTCAGGACGACGTCGCATGCGCTCTGAACGAAGAGCTGGGGATACCCACCTTCGCCAGGCGAGGGGAACCCGAGGACGAGTATTTCGCTAACATTGCCCGGGTGGCCGAAACGCGACCTCATATCATTATGGATGACGGCGGAGACCTTACCACGTTCGTACATACGCAGGCCCCTCCCGCTGCGCTCGGGAACATCCTGGGTGGAACCGAGGAGACCACTACTGGCGTTATTCGTTTACGGGCCATGGCCAGGGAATCCAGGCTGTCGTTTCCGGTTATCGCGGTAAACGACGCCAAAACAAAGAGCATGTTCGATAACAGGTACGGAACCGGGCAATCGAGCTTGGACGGAATCATCAGGGCGACAAACAAGCTCCTTGCCGGCGCCTGCGTGGTGGTGGCGGGTTACGGTTGGTGCGGAAAGGGAGTAGCTCAGAGAGCTAGAGGACTCGGCGCCCGGGTAATAGTCACCGAGGCGGACCCGGTTCGAGCTTTGGAAGCTGTAATGGACGGATTCGAGGTGCTTACCATGAAAAAGGCGGCGCCCGTGGGAGAGATCTTCGTGACCGTGACGGGAAATATCAACGTCATCACAAAAGAGCACTTTCCGTTGTTAAAGGACGGAGCCATCCTGGCCAATGCCGGTCACTTCGATGTCGAAGTGGACGTGCGATCCCTCGACGAGACGGCTTTGTCCAAGCGTGAGGTCCGCCCCAACGTCACCGAATACGTCTTCCCATGGGGGAAAAAGGCGTACCTCGTGGCCGAAGGCAGGCTCGTGAATCTGGGCGCGGCCGAAGGACACCCCGCGGAAGTCATGGACATGAGCTTTGCAAACCAGGCCCTGTCCGTAGAATACCTGGTGAAGGAAAGACCTGCCAAACCCGGAGTCTATCCCGTCCCGGAGGAGATCGACCGGCAGGTAGCCCGCTTGAAACTGGAGAGCATGGGTTACGAGACGGAAGAGCTCACGGACGAGCAGCGCAGGTACCTCCAGTCCTGGAAACTTTGACCGCGGTTGGGGTATGCCCGGCCCGCCGCGCGCGGTTCCCGCCGGCCCCCGGGCGTTGCAGTGGTACTTGTGTCGTCGCAGACTCATCTTTGAGGAGGACGAGCGATAGTTGAGGATTTCCATGTGGAGCGATAGCTTTTATCCTTACGTGTCCGGGGTGACCCGTTCCCTGGCTGATACCAGGGAATCTCTGAAAGCCCTCGGGCATGATGTCTTGATTTTCGCTCCCAACTACCCGGGCGCTCCGGACGAAGAAGATGTGTTCAGGTTCCCCTCGGTGCCCGCTCCAACCAATCCCGGGTTTTATCTGACGTTGCCTTTCGCCCCGGGACTAGGGCAGTATCTGGACCGGCGTCGTCCCGACGTGGTTCACATCCATTCGCCTTTTACCACCGGAAGGCTGGGAATCCGCGTGGCGAAAAAGCTCGACTTGCCGGTGATTTTCACATACCACACCATGTACGCCTTGTATACCCACTATTCACCTGTAGCTGGTAATTTTCTCAAGAACATCGTGGCGTCCTACACGGTCGCCGTGGCAAACCGGGCCGACCTGGTGATAGCTCCTTCCACAGCTGTGAGAGAGTACCTCCTCGATTGGGGGGTGAGAAAACCTGTCGAGGTCCTTCCCAGCGGCATCAAATTCCAGGATTTTGCGGGTCGAGACCCTGAATACCTGCGCCGCAACGGTCTTGTCCCCCCGGACCGTCCGCTGGTGCTGACCGCGGGGAGGTTAGCCAAAGAGAAAAACCTGGAAGTACTTTTGGAGGCATTTGCGGCTATGAAGGTTAAGGACGCCGTCCTGGTGCTAGCCGGCGACGGGCCTATGCGCCGGGATCTGGAATCTAAGGCCGAAGCCCTGGGTGTGCAGGACAGAGTCTTCTTTCTCGGAAAGGTCCCGCCGTCCGTCATGCCCGACGTTTACGCCTCGGGAGATGTTTTCGTTTTCACCTCAATGACGGAAACCCAGGGACTGGTCATCGCCGAAGCCAAGGCGGCGGGCCTACCAATAGTGGCTGTAGACGCCCTGGGCGTAACCGACGCCGTGAAACACGAAGAAGACGGATTCCTCCTCCCCAACAACGCGCTTGCCATCGCATCGGCCCTGGATCTCTTGTTGTCCGACCACGAACGAAGACGGCGGATGTCGTCCCGAGCTCGAGAAAACGCAAAGGCATTTTCCATGGACCGAATAGCTCGAGAGCTTTTGAGGATTTACGAAAAGCTCGTGGCCGGTACAGCATTTTGATCTCGCCGGATACCGTGGGCTACGCGATTACCGGAGCATTCCTCCGGCCTCCGTCTTCCGCGCACGGACCCCGTTGGTTTTCCCGGACCCTGGCGCGAGGTTATACCAGTCTGGCGCGTTGCCGCCCACCTACCAGGATTAAGCTGGCCTTTCGACCCTTCCCTTCCTGCTCAGGGCTTCCGCATAAACCTCCTGGTACTCTGCGGCTGACCGGTTCCAGGAAAAGTCCATCTGCATCGTAGAAGTCACCAGATTATTCCATTCTTCGCGCCTGGAAAACACCTCCAGCGCCCGCTGGATAGCTTTTTTCAACGCTCCCGCATCGTACTCTTCGAACACAAAGCCGTTCCCGCTCCTCGACGCCGGGTCATAGTTCATTACCGTGTCGTTGAGACCCCCCGTCTTCCTCACCACCGGAATGGACCCGTACCGCATGGCAATGAGCTGTCCCAACCCGCATGGCTCGAACTTGGACGGCATCAAGAATATGTCTGAGCCTGCGTAAATCCTCTGAGCCAGTACCCCGTTAAATCCTATGAAGACGCGGCACTTCGACGGGTAGCGAGCGGAAAGATGGGTAAAGGCCTCCTCGAAATGAGGCGCACCCGTTCCCAGCAACACGAATTGGACATCCCTTTCGGAGAGAAGCGAGTTCAGAGCTTCAAGGGCGATGTCAAGACCCTTTTGCTCGACAAGCCTCGTGACTGTTCCCAGGAGAGGAGCGTCACCTACGGGAAGCCCCACCTCTCTCTGAAGCGCATACTTGTTTTGCTTTCTGGACTCGAGATCCCGCCAAGAGTAGTTCTTGAAGATTCTCTGGTCCGTTTCGGGATTGAACTCGTGGTAGTTAATGCCGTTGACTATTCCGTACAGGTCTTTGCTCCGTTTTCTCAAAACACCGTCTAGCCCCTCGCCCATCTGGGGAGTTTGGATCTCCCTGGCGTAAGTAGGGGAAACAGTGTTGATCACGTCTGCGTAAACGATCCCGGCTTTCATGAAACTCACGTGCCCGTAAAACTCCACCCCCTCCACGTGAAAGTGCTCCTTCCCCACTCCGAGGAGGTCAAGAACCCAGGGAGGGAAATTACCCTGGTACTTGAGATTGTGGATCGTGTACACCGTGGCGGTACGTCTCCAAGCGGGGTTCTTCGTAGCTCTTTCCTTCACTAAAAGGGGCAGAAAACCGGCCTCCCAGTCGTTGGCGTGGAGGATGTCCGGAACGAACCCAATAGCCTCGCACATCTCAAGACAGGCTTTCTGAAAGAAGGAAAAGCGCTCGGCGTCGTCGGGAAACCCATAGTACCCCGGCCTGTCGAAGTAACCGTAGTTATCCACAAAGTAGCAGGGGATGAGAGTTACGTCGCCATCGGAATGGGCCTTGATGAAAGACCGCCTTAAGATGGCCGTCTCCTTGCGTCCCCCCATCTCGACGGGAAAGTCCGTGAGAGTCTCGAGATCGCCGATGCCCCTGTACCGAGGCAAAACCACCCTCACATCGAGCCCGGCGAGCTTGAGGGCCTTGGGAAGCGACCCGGCTACATCAGCGAGCCCTCCCGTCTTGGCAAAAGGGGCCACTTCGGATGACACGAGAAGAACGGTGGTTGCTATATCCGATAGCATAACTCATCCCCCCATAACACCCTGTCCGGATCCGGTCTCCCCTTCCCGGTCCGCCCGCTCCCCAAGCAAACCAGCAGCTACTTCGGGCGCCGTGGGGTTTATGAACACGCCGGTTCCCAGCTCCAGGCCCGCCATGGTAGTAAGCCGTGGAAAAACGTGAATATGCCAGTGGTACTCGGGAACCTGATGTTTTCCGTCCGGGAGAGAATGCCATACCATGTTATAGGAAAGGGATGGGAATAGTCTTTCGTACCGGGCAAAAAGCGCGGTGAGCGATGCCGCCAGCGCGTCGCACTCATCGTCCGAGATCCTTCCGAAGCTCCCTTTGTGCCCTCTGGGGATGATGAGGGTCTCGTAAGAGAATCTCGAAGCGAAGGGCGCGATGACTCTAAAAGCATCGCCCTTGAGGACCACCCTCTCGTCTTTTTCCATCTCCCTCTCGGCGATGTCGCAGAGAAGGCATCTTCCCGTTTTTTTGGAGTATTCTTGAAAGCGGGTTTCTTCCTCAAGCACGGACCCGGGGACGAAAGGAAGGCCGATCCCCTGAAAGTGAGGGTGAGAGAGGGACGCGCCTCCTTCGGGCCCCCAGTTTCGAAAGAGGTGTACGTAAGCTATTTCCGGTTTCGCAGACAGCGCCCGGTGGCGGTCCCGCAGCATCCGGATGATAAGGCCTGCCGTAGCCCGGGAGTATGTCCCCAGGGTACCGTTGTGCGCCGGGGAATCGATGATTACCTCGTGGGCACCTATCCCCGGGAGTTCCCAGTACATGGACGCGTCCGGGCTCCCGACGACCTCCGGCATCTCCTTAAGGCAATGCTTAAAAGCGTCTTCTTCTTCCTCGCCGGATTCTTCCACGGGAACGAAGGCCGGGTACTTGTTGGGTACGACTCTCACAGACCAGCCCGGGCCGTCGCGTTCGCCACCCTCTCTAAACGCAGCCACCTCCGGCGGGGTCATCTTCTCGTTTCCGGGGCAGAAAGGGCAATTCTCGACCCTGGCTCTCCCCAGCTCCTGGTGTTTTTGAGCCCCGGGGAAATCCGACGGCCGTTTGGAACGTTCCTGAGCTATGACGCAAAAGCTCCCCGAAAGCACATCGTACCGTACCGTGGTCAAGTCCAGACTCCCTTTCTCTGATGGATCCAGCCGGCTCTCTGTTGTTCTCTCATATTGTCCCTTCAAAAGGGCAGTTTAACGCAGGCAACGTTTTCTTCCCGGATACGCATTGGCGGACTATGTCCGGTGGGTCCGTCGTTGTCCCGCAACGAGAAGGGCAGCCGTACAGGCATCCGCCTCCGGACGCCTGGCACCGGCTGCCCTCCAGTTTTCATTGCGCCTTATTCCCAAGGATCCTGCAACCGGTCACCATCGCAAGGGTGACAACCAGAGCCTCTATCCTCTATCCGAACCCAACTCCGGCCTGTCTTGCCTCGCCCAGTCGGGCAGGTTCACCTGGTACGAACCGCCCTGAGCACCGTACCACGTCCCGGTTCCGGTACCCTGACCGAAGCCGGTCCCGAACGCACCCGTTCCGAATCCGCCGCTGTACTGGCCGCCGCCCCAGTACTGTCCGCCACGCTGACCGATATCCGACTGCTGCCAGGTGCCTCTTTCACCGGTCCCCTGGAACCCGCCGGCCCCAAATCCGGCGCCGCCGAACCCGGTCCACGAGGGCTGTCCTCCCCATCTCGACCACTGAGCTACGCT
>DUSS01000044.1 GCA_012842495.1 Candidatus Fermentithermobacillaceae bacterium | reverse complement strand
GGTGACGGCTGGCATTGTCCCAGAAGTCCTCGGCTTGCTCGACCTCCGGGTAATGCGACTTGTTTACCAGTTCGTATTCGTCGCTCCTGGACGTCCTGGGCTCCCACCCTTCGTGCGACACCATCATGATGAGTACCGGCGCAGACATGGTCTGCTCGCGCCCGAGCAAATAGCGGAGATTCGTGAACGTTACGGGCTGTCCCAGCGTGCCCTCGCCAAGGCTCTCGGGTGGGGAGTGGTTACGATACACCGCTACGAAAGCGGAGCTTTGCAGACGCGCACAAACTCCTGGTTCTCTACCGAGAATCGCGGTTCCGAGCCGAGCTTCTCTCGCATGAAACGGATAACGCGCGGAATACCGCTGCCGGCGTCGGTGACCATCTTTAGCTTCAGAAGGATGTTGCAGATAGTAGGATTTCGAAGCACATGAATTCCCGTCCGCAGAGACTCGATAGTTACGGTGTTAGGCAACGACCCTGGAGTCCGGATCTCGACCCTGTCGTCAAACACGATTACTCGGATCGGCACGGAGATCGTGTAGTCCCGGTGCGCCACCGCATTGACCAGCAACTCTCTCAGAACCACCGAGGGGATCTCGGGCTCAGCGTCGGGTTGCATACCAACGATCCGGTGGGGACACCGGAGATGAATCTGAAGGAATCGAAATGTATCTTCCAGCACCTGGTCTACCCGACCCTCGACGCGTTTCTGATCTTCGGGAGCGTTCGATATGTCTGCCCCGGGGATGCGAAGAGCCGACACGTAGGCGTACGGTATATACTCCTGTGGGTTCCTGGCAAGAAACAGCACTCCTGCTACGGTGAGTTGTTTACCATGCTCTGATTCACCAAGCAGGTGCCAATTCACGAGGAGTCTGTCGTGCGGTATGTCGCCAACGTCGATGCCGTACTCGGAGGCGGACTTGATCAAGTTCTCCAGTGCTCCGCTATCGAGATCAGATAGTCCTGTGCGGTAAACTAAGGTCTCGTCGTAGTAGAGGTATCCTGAAGACTGGAGCATGCGCCGGAGCTCCTCTGTTGACGCAAGCCGCTTCCCTGAACTGGTTCGCACAAAGGGTATACCCTGTCCTGTCTTGTACGGACGCATTTCGCCTCTCGGTACCTCGACAAGAACGACTGTCCTGCCGTCCTCAAACTCAAAGGACATCGAGCTCACCACAATCGGAGGGTCGCAGTTGTTCAGGGCAATGTTATCCACCCACTGGAACACCTGGTCAACATCTCTGACCCCCTTAACGCTGCCGTCGTCCCCCACCCCAATGAGGATCCAACCGCCATCGCAGTTGGCGAACGACACGATGGACGCAGCCATGGCATTGGCGTTAGTCTCCTGCTCTTTGAACTCCGTGTGGAAATCCTCCCCGCGGGCGATCCGCATTCTGACTTCCGTTAGATCAGGCATTCATGATGTCACCTCTCATTAAGAGCGCCGTATTTTCGGGCGCGCAGCCTAAACGCGTCTTCACCGCCTTCCATGATCTTCTTGATGGCGTCCCGGACATTCCGGCGGTCTATGGAACCGATGTCTGTGATTCTGCATTTCCCATCTGTTGCAGTCAACGCAACGATTAGTTCCGCGTCCCCGAGGACGGGGATGTTTGGATTGTGCGTTGCTGCGATGATCTGCCTCTTACACTTCTGATCCCTTAGGATCCTGACAACTCTCTCGTAAATGAACCGGTTGTCCAGGTCATCCTCAGGCTGGTCGATGACAAGCGGCCTATCCTCCTGCTGTAACAAAATCAGCAAGATAGCTGTGGCCTTTTGCCCGTCTGAGAGTTTCTCCACCGGGACCGCCGCCCCGTCGACCATCATCGAGATCTTGATTTCGTCGTCGGGGAAAAGCATTTCCAGCTCATGTAACCTGCTCTCGTCTTGCCTGAGCCAGTTGACTATCTGCTGTGCCCTGGTCGGGGTGAGATCGAATTGCTGGGCAAGCTCCTCGGCCCCTTTACGTACAGCTTCGGCTACGCGATATCCGTCAGCCGGAGACATGTCCTTGGCCAGGTAGAGTTTTTCTATAGTAGCCCTATCAACTCTCGAACCCGAGAATAGACTCGCCAACCGGGCCCTATACTCCTCGGCATTTCCCTTGTATTCGACGTTCACTTTTACCTGTCCGCCCAGCCTCTGGCTCAGGAGCTCGGCTTCTTTTGAGCGGAGAGAGAAGATGCCATACCTGGCGTCACGGAGATCATCCAGCATCCGCTTACGCCGCTCTTCGGCGGCCTTGAGATCTTGCTCCGCCTTGACGAGAACCTTCAGTTCCTCCGATACCTTGGCTTCTTCGCGAGTCAGCCAGTCCAACCTGTCCGGGTCGAGCGTGTCACGTCCTAAAGACTGTTTTACCTTGCGGATCGCTTCGTCCAAGGGCACTCTGGCATCCTGCCACTTCTTCTCAATTGCAGCAAGTTCATCCTGTGTAGCCACCAGCCTGGTCTTAGCTTGGGAAAGCAACTCCTTCAACTCGCCTCCGAGAGAGTCGACTAACCGCGCTGCCGACTGCACGATATGCTTATTGGAGCTGTTGGCCTGCGTAGACAGCCTGGTGACTTCCCGTCTGTGTTCCTCAACTTCGCTTTCAGCTGATTCAAGGATGTCGCGGATCTGCTCCATATGCGACAGAATCAGGCGCAGGACCTCTTCGTCCCTTGAGAGAAGGGTCATTTCCCTGAGTTTGTCGACGAGCCCTT
Source organism: Candidatus Fermentithermobacillaceae bacterium (assembly GCA_012842495.1). Lineage (GTDB taxonomy): Bacteria > Bacillota > Sulfobacillia > Fermentithermobacillales > DUSS01 > DUSS01. The sequence goes on along the minus strand of DUSS01000044.1, from coordinate 30,214 downwards.
CTCTCCGGTAGAGATCTATCTCGTGTCTTATCGCTTCCAACTGCTTTTCCCTTTCCTCTTTCTTTTCGAGAGCGCGACGCAGCCGGAGGATCTCCGCGGCGTTCTTGCGGAGCTCCTCCTCCCGCTTACGAATCTCAACCTGCTTTTCGCGAGCGGCCTTCCCTATGACGCTGTCTATGAGCTTCACCCGCTTGACGGGGTCGACCGCGACGGAATAGATCTCTCTCTGGCCGAAGAATAGCGGCAATTCTTCATCTCCAAGTATGTCTGCTGGCGCAAGGTCTACCGGAGCCTCCGACCGGTAATCGCGGGTGAGCTCGTAGACGCGAGGTCTTTCACCGTAGATCCTGCCTACGCGGTAGACCCGGCAAACGCCGCCGCCCACGTGCCTCTCGAGCCACACCGACACCTTTCCGCCACTCCCCAAACAATGCTTCACCAGACCGCTACGGTACTCGGTTTCGGTGAGCGGCGTTATGTCCAGGGCGTACCGAATTGTCTCCAGCAACGCGGACTTCCCCACTCCCCGGCCACCGATGATAGTACTCAGTTCCGGGCTCCAGACTACCTTGACACCGCCGAGAAACCCACCTCCCTCAACTTCCACCGCGGTGAGGCGAGTGTACCGGAACTCCGGGGCCTGGTCCACTCGAACCATCACCTGCGAATCGGCGAGGGCAAGGGCAATCGCGTCAATATCCGTCAGCGTGCTGAGCTTCAGGTAAGTAGCGCGCAGACGTCCTGACTGCCGTGACTTGGTCCCGATCTCCTCGATAGCCTTCGGATCCGAGAACTCCACACAGGCAATACGATCAATAAGGTCCTTGCTAACTGCTCCTGTGGAAAGCAACCTCTGTCTGTCTGTTTCGTCAAAGCACTCTATAGCATGGGGTTTGATTTCACGTATCAGTTTGGCCCCACCTTCCGCCGAGTAACTCTTGAATAGCCCCTTGTCGTCGTTGGGATGAGGCAGAACGATGATCGGAGAAAGCTCCTTATGGATCTTGTCAATAGACTTTTCTACAGTATCGTGAGGCTCTATGCAGCGATGAGAACCATCATCGGTGAAAAGAGGCCGGGCGCTCTTGTCTAACTGGTGTATCGCACGATTGATATGATCAAGGTCGGCCTCTGCATCAAAAAGCGCCAGTACGTGCAAACCATACTTACCCGCGCTTCCAGAGCAGAAGTCAAGTTCCGCCCCGGGGAGAACAACTATGCCGAGCTTTTTCGCTTCTTCTCGTATCGGTATGAACCACGACTTTCTTATGCCGTTGTAATCGGTGATGGCCGCCAGTTCTATGCCCTGGGCGTGGAGCTGGTTGACGTAGTCCCGAATGATTTGGCTCTTATGGTCTTCGTTCCGCGGATCAAGACCACTGGGGCACCTGAAACTGTCCACTCCGGGCGTATGGAGATGGAAATCGACTCGAACCCAGCGAGCGCCCTCATAATCGCGTTCCCATGGGCGGACATCGTTTCGCGTAGACATTGTGTCACCCCCGGTCTTCAGGATCTCGACGTAAGAGCTGTCCTCAGCAACATTGTCTCCAGCTTCAACTTTACCAGACGAGTTGGATAGAGGTGATCCGTTCTCACGACTCACGCGCGGCTCAATCTCGAGCTGACTTGACCTCTGTTCTGCTCTCGTAACCAAGCCAAACGTATCTTATTCTGAGCATCTGCAGATGTCAATTTGATCCAGCCGGATCTTGCCGTCGGTAGAGTCGCGGGCAGACCGCGAGCCAGCGCCCCTCCTATTATGATGAGTATCGCTGCGGGAATCGCTCAGCCCCGGATCCCGTGGTCGAAATGCGGCGGATCGAGTGGTCGATTCGACCGGATTACAGAGGGTGCCCCGTAGTGCCAAGATCTACCGGTATCTCTGCCGCAAAAGCGTGTAGAGTCCGCCTATCAGAACAGCTACTGCTCCGCCAAGGAGGCCCCATAGTAGGGATGAAAGGATGACAGGATAGATGACCCTTGGATCGTCGTCATGGAGGAGAAAGACATCATAGATGGGCCGAACAAGGTTGCTCATGGGCCTTAGTAGTGGGCCGACCGCTTGCTGTAATGATTCACTCATCATGGCAAGCACCGCCAGCACGAAATACAAGCTACCGAAGGATAGGAACCCAAAACGAAGCCTCTTCCCCATGAGGGACACCTCCTTTCGGGAGCACGTCCGCACAATTATCAAGTTACCTGCAGATACGGACTCGCTTGACATCAGCTAGGTTCCAGTAATGCGTGAAGACCTGGGACTACTCTCGCCGGAAGATCCCGTCGCATCAAGGCAAGATCAAGTAGAGCCGCGCTCTGTTGATGACGCCCAAGTGCCTGCTCGTGTTGGTCGTAAGCACCAGAGCGTCTCCGTCCACCCTGGCGGCATCTACCCAGAACTGGCCCTCCAGCAGCACCGTTTCTTTGCCCGCCTGGTCCTTCACAGTGACCCTGGAACCGTCTTTGCCTTCGCGCCGGAAATACTGCTTTCCACCCAGGGCGGCTATGAATACATCCTGGTCCCGTGCAGAATAGTAATGGTCGGGCCTCGAGAGGGTCGCGGTTTTCCCTGTCAGAGATACGCTTACCCCGGATTGCTGCGGCCGGGGCTCTTCTGCCTCTCGATACCATATGTTGATGCACTGGTTTATGGAATCCCACTCCACCGACTGCACAATCCCGGAAACGTCCGCAAGTTTCCGAGGCCCTTTTCCGCTTGCGGTAGATTCCTTTGTAGCTATCGGGTCTTCCCAAATCCATACTTCCTCTGCCCTGTGAACAAGGTAAGGATTGCTCAGCGAGCTCATGCCACCCTCTACAACCCTCCCCGTGGTGAATAGCAGCGCCTTCTCATCGGGCGTCCAGACCCAGTGCCCTATGCTCTCGCCCACACTGTGGGAGGGAACGGAGAGTTCGGCCTTCAATTCTCCCTTCACATCGTAGAATCGCACTGACCTGGCCGCCGCCGGCAAGTCGGAATCTTCCCCGCGGTTGACCTCCTTTTCTTCGGCCAAGACTACTGTGAACATTTCCCCTGGAGTCCACCCGAGGAAGAACCCCCCCATCTCGCTGTCGATTTCGATCGACCGCCTTTCGCCGGTTCTCAGATCGTAGACTACAACCTGATATCCGTCGGGGGTATAAGCCGGATATGCCGCATACCAGCCGGACGGAGAATAGCGAAGCATGAATAGGTCATAACCTTCCGGGCGGACGTTGGGGACCACTAAGGATGCTTGTCTGGTCTCGAAATCGACTCTCCACAGGTCCTTGGCGCTCCGGAACAGGACCGCCGTCCTATCCCGGGTTACCGAAAGGTCCCTAGCCGAGAAGTAACCCTGGGAGTAGAAGGGGATAAAGGCTACGTCCTGGACCTTCCCGGTCTCGGCGTCCACTTCGCCCACCCAGTGCCCGTATTCCTCGGCATGGGGGCCGGTAACCTGGTGACCGCTGACGATAAACCGCACTCTGTGTTCTCCAGGAACCCAATCGAGGACCTGCAGTTCTTGGCGGGACAGAAGGGTCCCCGCGGAAGGAAGATCCTCGAGGCAGAGCAGCCTGCAAAGCCCGGTACCGTCCCTCCCCACTACCCAGATTTCCCTCCTGTCGAGATTCTCAGCAGCAAAGGCGTAAAACCTCTTGTCGTCGCTCCATTTCCCCCCGGACAACATGTGGACCGCCAGATGTTGATAAAAGTCTCCTATCGAGACTATCGTGTCGCTTCCCCTGGTCTCCCGAAGGGCCCTGACTTCCCAGAAGCTTTCCTTCGCGCCGGAAGCCTGTCCGCTTAAAGCCGAAGACCACCGGGGGAATCCGAGCCTTGTCATTGCCTGAACGAGCCATTTTCCTTTCTGGCCTCTTACCACGCTGTATAATTCTCTAAAATCCCACGTACTCTTCTTATGAGTCTCGTTATCCGTCGCCTCAACGCTGTACCAGAGCTCTACTCTAACACCGTGGGGGACCTTGTAATGCCGGTCCAAAGAAACGATGCTGACTTCGGGATCTGATTTAAGTTTGAATGAATACCGTTCGGACTGCCACAGTATCCGTTCCCACGACGAGCTGACCGCGTGTACTGAAAGCGGGGCAACCTCTTCCGGGGCGCCAGGGTATTCTTCACACTTTTCCCTCTCCGCGAGAATCTTGGGGTCCATCAACTCCACCAGGACGTTCTTCTTGCCCGACCAGGCGGCGTGGAAAAAGCGCTCGCACGTATCCACGGATGACTCGACGCTTGATTCGTCAGGAGAGGCCAGCACCGCAATATACTTAACTTCCGCTGCATGAGGCTGGGTCCACCTTACTCCCACATTCAGGTCGAATATGGGCAATTCGTTATCACCGTACGTGCCCACCGCAGGAATCGCCTCCGGTAGTCTCCACTTGAAGGTAAACGCTCCGCCCTGCGATGAAAACTCCGTGATATCTTCTGATGCGATGATCCGCCTGGGGGTTTGCGGATCAGGATAATCCTGATGGTAAGAGAGACTCAGGCTGGCAGCTTGTGGCCTGTGACCTGTACCCTCAATTCCGAAAGTAACCTCCTGACCCGGTTGAACCACAAGAAACTGGTTCGGGGGCGGAATGAACGGGTTCTCCTGAACCACGCGGGTTTCGGAGTCCGTAGGCCAGGTGAAACCGTTTCGCATCGCGACTATGGAATAGTCCCCGCAAACGAGCCTCAGGGCAGGCGGCATTCCGGGTCGGACCGCTACCCCGGCCGGCTCCGGCGGCGAGCAAGAAAGAAGAGAGAGACAGGTTAAGGTCGTTAGAACCAGGACGAAAATGACCTTACCAAGAAGGGCTCTTCTCAAGAACGACGATCCGTAACTCACCTTTGTCAATAGTGGTAGTCTGTGCTTCGCCTCTCCGATCATCGTCGACACTCTCCTTGCAGGAAAAAGGCATTCCTTACCACAATTCTCCGCATGGGTGCTTGTGTCGATGTACATGTCAACCACTCGCGCTGCCGGTTCTGTCGCCCACTTTCTCCCAACGGAACAGACGATGAAATCCGTTCCGGGGTTCCCAAGATCTGCAGGCTGGCCGATGGGCCGATTGCCAGGCTATGTTTCGTGAACTCGAGCTGCTTTTTCGCAGGGGGTGGGAGCTCCGCTATAGAAATCGTTTTCACCGTTACTGGACAGTTGAAGAACTACGGAGATGGAGGACAGCGAGCATTCTTTGGGGTTTGATCGTCCGATGACAGCGAGAAGGGAGGCTCATTGGCATGAGGATTTGCCTGACCAGCGTGATCGTGGAAGACCAGGACAGGGCCCTCAAGTTCTATACCGAAGTCCTGGGCTTCATCAAGAAGACTGACATTCCGGTGGGCAAGTTCAGGTGGATCACGGTGGTGTCGCCGGAAGGGCCCGACGACATAGAGCTGGCGCTTGAGCCCAACGATAACCCGGCGGCAAAGGCATATCAGAACGCCCTGTTCGCACAGGGCATCCCGCTGACGGCCTTTAAGGTCAACGATATCTATACGGAATGTGAGAGGCTGAAGAGCCTGGGAGTGGCTTTCACCGTCGAGCCGACGCCCGTGGGGAACCAGGTCATTGCGGTGTTCGACGATACGTGCGGTAACCTGATTCAGATATTCCAGCCCGGCGGCCCGGCTTAGCCACAGACACACCCATCGTGCGTGCCGAAGGGCGCATCAATTGCGCCACTTAGCTTAAGCATCGTGGCAGGTCTCGCCGCCGCGAGTGCCCGAGCCGTGAGATCCCCTCCGCACTCCGATCTCCGCGGGGAGGTTATCGACGCCCGCCGCCGTAAACATATTCCGAAGCGGTATCCGGAAGAAGAGGAGGAGACCCACATGTTAGGAGCGGAGAACGAAACCGCTGCGATGCGCGTTTGCGACCCCGAGACGGTATGGCGAGAGTTCGTCGAGATGATGACCTCCATCGAAGAGACGAGCAGCGACGAAGTCATGGACAAGGTCAAGCCCTTGCTCCCGCTCAGCAAATAGATGATCTGCGCCATTCTCCGCCGCCTTAAGGCGTCGGCACCTCCGCCCCAGGAGTGGAAGACGAAGGCCTTCCGGCAGCGGGGGAACCGGCTCGTCTTTGTGGCAACGCTTGCGCCCGACAGTGATCTGTTCACCTTCACTTTCGAGGTGGACGGTGGCCGCTGGTTCTTCAGTCACCTCGAGACCATCCAGATCCCTCTTTGTTCCGTTCCTCCTCTGCCCGCGTCGTCCTTTCCGGACCTGCCCGAATCTAAGAAGGCCTGGATGAGAGAGGAGATTCAGACCAGTGAAAACATCAGGCTCTTCACCTTCTTGAAGCGGGAAAAGGGCAGGGACTTCGCCTTGAGCTGGTTCAGGGACGGCGAGGGGTATTTCGTGGCGGCCAGGGCATGGCTTCCCCTTCTGTCCGAGCAGGAAGCGTTCATCCTGTACCTGTGCTGGGAACAATCAGTCCTGCGCGGCAACCACGTCACACTGGAGCACCTGGACGAAACGAGAGCAAAGGTCCGCCTTCAACCGATCTATGTCAAGCTCTATGACACGACTTCACACTTGAGGGAGATGATTTCCAGAGAAGACTATCTCGCCATCTTCGAGACGGTCTGGAAGGATAGGGCGCGGGCGGCTGGATGGGACCTGAAAATGTCATACGACGGTACTTGTTGCGTCATGGAATTCACGAAACGAGGGCCGGTCCGTCACTCGCGCATTTGGAATCGAGGGTAATCCGCACGGTACGCCGGGGGTACTCACCCCGCAGTTCTTGGTCAACGGGCGGGTACTGGACGTCGCAAGGGAACATCACGAAATGCGTGTATCCGGTTCCCTCGGCGAGGATCCTTTTCCCGACGAGCCCCTGCTTCAGCAGCTCGCCCTGAAAGAGATCTCTACAGATGTTCGCATCCAGGACGTAGATTTGGTGGCGCTCCAACCTGCTAGACCTCCCCTTCTTCCTGTAACCCGGTCAGCGGCACGCCTAACAACTCCGCAGCCTTTGCCCTGGAGATGATCCCCTCCGCCACTGCCCGCAGTGCCAATTGCCGTGACTTGATGGGTTTCTCGAAAGGCACGGGCTTTCCCGGCTCAACCTTTCGGTATCCCTTTGCGCTCAACTGCTCGAACAGACGCAACTCGGTTTCTCTTGAGATCGCCCCCACCTCGCGGGCTCGACGGATCCACGCCTGAATGCTTAAGCCGTACTTGTGTTTCAGCAGATAAAGCTCAGCGATCGACACGTTCTTTCTCTTTGGGCCAAGTTCTTGAATAACAGCCTCCCGCGGAACGATGAAAGCTCCTGCAAATCTGTGTGCTGCGGCCTCAACGTTCAGGCTCCCGGCTGATTCAGACCCGGTTACGGACGCCTTGCAGCCAAAGAAGCCATCGAGAATCAGGTGGCCGAGTTCATGAGCCAAGCTGAAACGCTGCCGGTCACCGGGGACGTCTGCTCGAACAGCCATTGCTGGGATGGCCGGCCTCCTGGCCCCCAGGTGCTCCAGTATCACAGCTCCTTGCCCGTTCATCGTAACCCAGAACCCACAGGCATCGAACCGCTCGTCGACATCGTCGACCACCTCGATCCGAACACCGCGGTCCTCGAGAAGCGCCGTCAAGTTATCTATCGGTGCAATACCAAGGCCCCACAGATTGCGAACCTGTTGAGCAACTCCTTCAACCTCTTCCGAGGAGTCGACGTGGCTTACTTGTTCGACAATTGGCCAGAGATCGTTCTGAACCGGCGTCATGGTCAACCCTTCGAGCTCCAGTCGTCTCTCTAGAGCCTCCTTAACCTTAGCAAGGACAATGCGTTCGGCCTTAGCCGATAGACACGAACCCTTTCGAAAGGCCGGTACGATATCCATTACCCTGGTGGGACGAAAGAAGAACTCCGGCTTGACGCCCAGCGCCTCAGAAAGAGCCAGGAGCACCTCGGAGCCAGGCACGTCCTTACCGGTCTCATACTTGAAAATGGCTTGATGACTCACTCCCACGAGCTCGGCCAGAGCACGGAGGCTAAGGCCCTTTCCCACTCGAGCGGCCTTGATACGCTCGCCAATCACGGTGTAGCACCCTCCTCGGTTGACATTATATGCTTATTGAGTCCCTTTGTAAACCGCGGAAATCGTTCCGCACTCGGGTCGGGCTTGATTCGGTTGCAGCCGACCTTTTGGGGCCTTGGGCTGATAGAGCTTCATTTCGGAAACTACCCGGAAGCGCTCTGCACCTGATTCGGATTCTCCAACCGGAGCATCCAACCGAGAAACCGTGGTGAAGAGCTGGGTTCGTTCGTCCGTCTGCTGGGAGTGACCAGAAGATGAGGTTCTCAACCATCTGGAGGCGATTCTCCTCGTGAGAAAGTGGGATTAACTCGTACGGAAGCTGTACTTGTGAGCAAACAGTAGCCCCCGCGTGCCGGCGGGAGCTTACGTTTTCCCTTGGTATTCGGACATCCCTTGCAGAAACCCACCCAGGGCACTGCGGGGACGTTCGGGGTCCGGGTCACCGGGGCACGTAGTGCCCTAGGACGATCTTGAGCTGACCGTCTCGCCCGACGATGAAGTCGTAGAAGAAGTCGTCGAAGCCCGGATGCCGCCGGATGAAGTCTTCGTCCAGCGGGAACATCTGGTAGGTACCGTACGTCCGGTAGTGCGGCGCGACCAGGGGAGCGATGTACGCGCCGAAGTCCAGCGGATACGTGTGCATCTCGTTCAAATCTTCGATGAGCAGTCTACCCGCCGGTTCGCCTCCTGCGTCTTCGTCCACGAGCCTCATCGCTCTCACCCGGACGGCTACCAGCTTCCCGTCCTGCATGTCAAACCCTTCTATCTTCCCGAAAACCTTGGTGCCACCCAGAGAAAGATAAAGTTCTGCGTTAGATAGCAGGTCAACGACGGTAAATGGACCCCCGGTGAATTTGAAGCTGTCCCTTATGGCCTTCATCCTTCCGGCACTCGCGTGTTTGGCATCGACGGTGATCCGCGCCGTGCGGCGGAAGCTTTCGCTCGACACGTACTCTCGCCTCCAGCCCTCAGCGGCCGGTTCGGTGCACCCGTACGGAACCAGCTCGATGCTTCCGATCTCGCTGTCCCCCGAGTATATGTCCCAGCGCAGGGGAATCTCGCCGCTCGCCCGTATCTCCCATTCCCGGGGCACCTCCACGGTGAAGAAGCTCGACCCGATGACCCTGAACCCCCTGTTCACGGCCCTAGGCTCGGCACAGGGTAAGAGCGAAAAACTGTCGCACACCGCCGGGACCTGTTCGCTCATCCGGAGGTACTCAGCCCGGAGTTCTTCGTCGGCGGGCGGGCACTGGACGTCAGAAGGAAACGTCACGAAGTACGTGTATCCGTTTCCTCGACCGAGGACCTTTTGCCCGGCTGGAGCCTGTTCCATGTCCTCCTCGGTAACGAGCTCTCCGACCATCCGTCCAATGGTGAAAAGCCGTCCGAAATCCGGGTAAGCCTCGTGCACCCTCTTGCTATAGAACGAAACGCAGTCTTCGGTTTCCTTGACGAAGTACCTGTCCTTCCAGTCTTCCGGGAACTTCAGGGAAAAGCCCAGAACCTTGCTCTGGTAGGCTGTGGCGTCCGTGGCTTTCTGGCTCACATCATCCGGACTAACCGAAGCATCACGCCTGCAACTCGCGCACAAGACGGACAAAAGCAACAGTGTTATGACCATGAGCACAGCCAGTCCGTTGGTCGTGGAACGAATACACGGGTCTTTACGCGTCTTTCTGGACACCGGGGTCCCTCCGTACCTGGTCACTCCGACACACATCGTGCGCGGGGTGCCGACGCGAACCGTCGAGCATCTTCCCCAGCACGCGTTTCCACCTCATTCTTGTGACGTCCCGGAGGCGGTGACGGTTCCCAGGGCACGTTGTCACCGGGACGGCACGATAACCATCGCTTTCCCTCGAAAGCCGACGTAGACCCTTACGTCTGCGAACAGAGCGTTGCCGGCGATGGCGTTGACCCCGAGGGTTTCCTCCAGCTTGTCAACCAGTTCGGAACCCGAGAGCATCTCCAGCGGAAAGGTTGCGCCCGCCGCCTGAAGAGACGGGTCGGTTCCCATATGTAAGAGATAAACGAGCCTTCCCCATGACGTGGCTTTCAATCTGAAGTGGGGACAGGCCAGAGCGTCGTCTTCAACAACGCCTCTCGGGTCGCTCGAATCGAGTTTGCCGAGTTCATACCGGACCCCGAGGCGGTCGAGTACCTGCCGGTAGAGAATGGTGTTGGACGCCCCGGTATCGAGCTGAGCCAGCACGTTCCTGCCATCAAGCTTGTCACGTACCCGCCCCCACCTCTTCCGCGTATGCGCACAGCTCAGACCAGCGACACTTCTCGCAATGAGGTCGTGTTGGCAAGCAAACAGTTCTGCCAAGCTCCCAGAGGGTCAGATCGAAGATACCGGGATACTCCGGGTGCAGTTCGCGCGCCCGGTAGATGATGAGTTCGGCCGGCGCGTTCTCGCTAACGAACCCCATTCTCGCAAAGACACGTCGCACTTGAACGTCTACGGATATGTCGATGGAGTATCGGTCGCTTACGGGAATGCGGAAGTCTCGCACGAGGGTGTTTGCGGCCATGGTCGCTATCTTTTGCCCCACGCCGTCGAACTCGAGGAAGCGGCGAACAATAGTCGCACTGGAAGGTTTGCCCGCCCAGATCGTGGCAGCATTCCCGCCGTAGTGTACCTCAATACGACGAATAGCGGAGCGCAGGTTTCTTGCCATCATCTCCGGAAATCGGTGGAGGGCTGGGGGCCCACTCATGATTCTCTTCAGATCAGATTCTGACAGCGTGGACAGGGCTGAAAAGTGGAAGCACCCGATTATCTCTTTCAGATGGTAAGGTATACACCAAGCTTTCTCGGCCGCCATCTGGCGATCCATGACGCATGCGATCACGAAGGCGTGCGGGTACTCTTCGAGGTTGTTGAGCATCTTGTCAGCTTCGGGTACGCGCGTGAACTGTACAAAGCTGCGGGGCTGCGACAAGCGCTCACGCCCTTCGACTATCAGCTGCTCACACAGTCGATTGAGCTTCTCACGGTTCACTACTTGCTCCCCCTTCACAGCTATCGTAACACAGCCCTTGATGGCTAAACTCACGCCAGATACGTACGCAGATCCACGAGTTCATGTTTCGGTGAGCATTCTATCGCGTGCTTCAGGATCGGAACGTGGCCTACGCCGAAGATGACGAGGATCCTATCGTCACATGACTCAGTGATCCGTTTCAGGTTGGCGAATATGCGCAGGTTTCGATTGTACCACCAACTGGTAATGTAGTCGGGCATCGTGTAGTCACCACCGGGGCTGTCCACCCAAGCAAGGTACATTCCGTGACTCACAGCGAGGTGTTCGTCGGAATTCAAGAATAGGAGGTGCTCCCGCAGAGTATGCTCGGCGAGATGCTGATCGGAGTAGGACACATACCGTCTGGCGTACTCAGGAAGGAAGCTCTCGTGTAAGCTATACCAAAGGTCCATCTCCGACAGTCCGGCAGCTCGGTCCCCAAGCCGCCTTCTGGCATAGTCCAGCAGTTCAGATTCGGGGAAGTAAGGCTTGCCCCATTCATCTATTGAATACACGCGGTCGTGATTCATCATTCCAGCAACCCGAAACCCGAGTTGATGGTGTTCGTCTACCCGAAGCTGCAGCTTGCCCGATCGGTAAGCCTGGTAGTCCCGGTTTAGTTCTGAGTCATGCTCTGCCCGGGCCTCAAGCGCAACCTTAGTCGGACGGAACGAGGCCAGACGGCGAACTACCTCGCTGATCTCCGCCTGTCTCCTCTCCGACAGCATGTCTTCCTTCCTCTCGGGGTTGAAGATATCCTTGTTGTAATACGCGAAGTGGAATGTGCCTACGAGCAGGACTTTGGCTCGCTTTTCGATACCCACCACTTCCCAAAGGGATCTCGCTGCCTTCTCTTCCTGCATAAGCCTACACACCTCCTATGTGAACGGGGCGGAACGCCGTGGTTGACGCCAACCGTTCTGACTTGAGTTTGCTGAGGCTGCGTCATCCTCGCATCACCTCCGAAGGTTCTTTGGAAAGAGCCCAAGCCAAACCGCCCCTCCACGAGTTCCTTGCGCTGAGCGTTCAAACGTCCCAATTTTTACTAAATCTCCAGGAGTGTCCTCGCGGTATCGTCTCTATCAGGAACTCCTCTTTGGCTTTGATTGAGCTTCTTCGAGCTTCCCCCGAGGTCTCCGGCTTTGCTCGGTTTTCTCAATCGCCTCCGCGATGAGCCGTTCGATTTCCTCGATGGTGGGCATATTGCCGGCAGACATCCGTCCACTTTCCACCAGGAGCACCTCCTGACTTTGGTTGCCTAGTAAACACGAGGCCATCTTTGCGACAAACTTGGTTCTACTCGCAGAGCACGGCCAAGCAGGCTAGGAACACCCGCGCGCCGGATGCGTCTCGGCTACTTCGTCTCCGGGCGGTCCTGTACAAGCCCCGGTCCGTCCGGCAAGACCCCTAAGCCTTGCAGCACCTCTTCGGGAGTCACGCTTCGCACTGGGTAGGACGAGAAATCACGGGTGTTATAGGTGCATATGATGCCGATTCCGGCGTCCTGCATTTGTGCCACTATGAAAGCGTCAAACACACTGGACCCTCGAATTCTGCCCGAACCGAGTAACTCCGAAAGGTAGTCCAACGACCTTTCTCCGGGATACAGGACCTGGAAGAGGACCGTCAGGTTCGAGAGCTCCGAAAGGGACTCCTGAGGGGTCAACGTTCGTGTCATGCGCTTCGAATCGGTCACGACGGTGTAGAACTCCAGGAGGTTCTGCGGAAACAGCGCAGCAGGTACGACTCCCTTCGCTACGGCCCCCACAAGGGCTCTGGAGGGAGCGTGATGAGGATCTTCTGCCGACTCGGCATACACCAGGACATTCGTGTCAACGGCGATCATGGCTCTACCCTATCACCGTATACTTCCTTGCGGGACACGGAACCCACCACTCTGGTCGGATACCTGCCGAGTTTCGCAGGCACTGCACTCAGACGAAGATATCGTTCCAGGGCTTCGATGACTATCTCGTTCTTCGGTTTGCCCGTCTCCTTGGAGATGGCGTCAAGCCTAGCAAGGATTTCCTCCTTGTCCTTTGGAACGTACATGTTGAGCTGCATTGTAATCCCTCCTACGGCATCATCGGCCAGATCCAAATCACGGTCAATAGCTATATCTACAGTGGGTGAAGCGTACCTGCATATTCGTTCGACAGAGGGGCATGAGACGTCTACTCTTCGATGATTTCGAATTCCCCTTTCTAGTAGATATGGTCCTCTCCGGATCGTCAACGATGCGATAATAGTCGTCCTCTACGGCGAAGAAGAGGCTCCTGGAGAAAGGGTCGAGGTGAAAACTCTCCTTCACCAGCGCGGCCAGACCGTCGATGGACTTCCTGAGGTCCGTGGCGCCCAAGGCGGTGAAACGCCGGAGCCAGTACCACAACCGGTGAGGGTTTACCCCGTAGGACGCACACCATTCCCTGGCGCCAAGACCGCTGGCTGTGTACTCCGCTATCCACTGCTGCCACTGCCTACGCCGTGCCTGCTGCTCAGCCCTGGTCACCGCAGAAAACCTCCCCGATTCATGGTTCGGGGAGATTATGCTTCACTCCGCAGCACAAGGCCAGGTGGGGGCGATGTCTTGCGGAGAGAGTTAAGCTCCACTGGTGCTCGCGCCAGTCAGGGTCATCGAGCACATGCTCTGGAATGTTGTCCCTGGACAGGTTCCACTCCCAACCTCGCTGCTCCAGCCACTCTACTACCTCGAACATGGTTGGCGACAGACCAAACGGCCATAGGTCGACGGATCTCCCCAAAAGTTCAAGAAGTGTCATTGTACCGGCCGGGTCCATCCGGCCGTACGTGGCGTCTGGCTCCAGCGGGGTGCAGCTCACACCCATGCTTTATTCCGAACGAATCAAACAAGTTGCACAGCTCGCGCACAAAGGACTGCCCCCGTCTATCTTGAATGCGCGGAGAGTACCATCGGGTCGACGGTCGCCGGCAACGTCAAGGACTACACCCTTTCCAGGCAGAGAAGAAACCGCAGGAAGAGACCGTGGGGCTGCCCCGCGGACCTTTGTTGATGCACCACATGCTGTATGCTACCATTGTTGACGGGTGATGGAACATCGTTCACCTGCCGATTGACCTGATAGTCAAAACAGTCACTCCCGTCTTCGAAACCCGGGAGGAAATAGCTGCTGCTTTTCTTTTCGGCTCAGCTCTTGAGTTATGCCGTCCGGACAGCGATGTCGATATCGGGCTTGTGTTAACCCCAGTCGACGGGCTCCCAGAGCGCGAGTATGAAAGGATCGCCAATGTGATAAGCAACGAGCTGCCGAAGTTCGACGGTCATCCTTTCGATGTCGTACCTTTAAACACGGCGAACAGCATCTTCGCATTCAAGGTGATAAGAGGTGGCCGTTTGATTTACAACCGCATGCCGTCGGTGGTTACGGATTTCATCGAGAGAATAAGCCGCCTCTACGGCGAAAATTATCCGCGGTATCGGGAAGCGCTGAGAATAATCGCGGGGGTATAAAGTGTGACCATAGATGAAGACCGCGTTTTGAGGAAGATCGCTTACATTCGTCAGGAAGCAGATGCGGTGGGAGAGTTGGCAAGAACCTAGAAGTAAATCGGTGCAGGGAAAGGCAACAGCTTCTGGGACATCCAACCGGGAACTTACACCTGGCAATCCCGTGCACCGCTTCATGACCTGGCGGGCACCATCGAAAACCGCGAAGAACAATCGTGGAGTCCGCGGCCAAGGGCGTCCAGGGTATCCCACACTTTCTCTCGGAAGCAGCCAGACACGTATCCCCCGCAGTACCGGCGCGGATAAACTCTCCGCCAGGAGACCCACCAGCGTCCTCCAGTACATGTCGCTCCCGCCCTGATTGCCCCGTATGTCGATGATGAGGTCAGGTAGGGACCTGGCAGCTTGCATGAAGTCCCGGACAACCTTCATATCTTCACCGGGTTCCTGCAACATCTGCCGAATCTGAATGTACCCGACGGAGTCGCTTAAGAACGTGGCGTAGAGGTTCCCGGTTCTCCACTTCTCAACCGTCTGGGGTGCCGGCGTTTCAGCCGCCTGTAATCTCTGACTCTCCTGGAACCTGGGAGGCCACACGAAGCCCGCCGCCCACGCTCGAACTTCCCTGGACACCTGGAGCTCCACAACGTTTCCGTCCGGTTTCATGAGCTCGACGGTCGCAGTCTCGCCCACTTAGGCTTGTTTCGATGGCGAACTCATCGTGTAGCAAAATCCGTCCTGATATCTTTGTCACTTTGGCTGGACCCGGACTTGCCTATATTACAGAAGCTGTCCGGGATGTGCAGATTCCCCAACCTTCGGTCTCGTTACCGCCGGGACATCGTCGGCAGATCGGAACCCGTCTTCGGCTGGTAAGGCTACCGACCGAAGCGGGAACTGAGAAGTTACCTTCTCCTCATCCAGCGTTCCGAACCCCTCGTCCAGGAAGAAGAAACCCAGGGGATACCGTCCTCTGAGCTGACTATAACTTAACTTCAGCATGAGCCTGTGCCAGGTGGGGAAAGGAAACGAGAAGGGATCAATCGAGAGCCTGGGCGGGTTTGTTGAACGGCACTTCTTCACTCCTGTGCCTGAGGTAAAAGATTACGACGAACTCAACGAATTCCTGATGCGTAAGAGCATTGAGTACCTGAAGTATCATTCCTGTACCGGATTCCAAAATTACGGTTGGAGAAGCCTTGGAGGAGGAGCGAAAGCACCTTCTCCCCTCACGACGTCAGGCGACAGCCGCCGGTTCAAAGAAAGCCTGAGGATGGCCCGAGCAAATTGAACAAAAAGCGTCGCTTCCTTACCGCACGCATGCGAAAAGCAGGCCGTTTCACGGCTCGAACTGGCCATGAATCCGAACTCCACGAAACAGGCGAAGCATCACAGAAAAGAGCGGGTACGACAAAACGCCTGCAATCACCCCTAGGATCCCCAGTACTGGCGGACCAAGAACAAGCGAGAGCGCGCCCGCCTGTGCGCCATGAAAATCCCTACCGAACACTTCGTTTTCAACCGGTAACCCGAACACACTTCCAATGAATACCACTGTCCCCAGCAGAACCCCGATCGCAATGAAAGAAAGTGCTGATACCCACACATAGGAAACAGGGGAGACCTTTTTGACGGTAACGGAACGCATTTGGATAAGCCTCCCTCCCTGGACCCATGGCCCGGAAGTATTACATGGTATGTTGTGTGATGACTAAAGCCGCTCAGACGAATCGCGTGTTATTGCCTTACCACTCCCGCAAAAGCGAGGCCACGGGTCTTGAGATGACCGTGATTGAAGCGACGATTATGCCTGCCGCGCCTCCGGGCAGGAGTACCTCAAGCATCTCTCCGAGACCCCGCATTGCGCTTTCGAGAGAGAGCGGTGCAGCTATTTCATAGAACCGGACCACGAGAATCCATCCCAGAGCGCCCCCGGCACATAAAATCATGACCCCTTCGATGCCGGAAGAAAGCACCAACCAGCTCGAAGGTACCCCGACAGCTTTCAGGACTCCCATCTGATAAGACTTAGTCTTCTCGCCTAGGAAGAAGAGCGTTATGAGAGACGCGGTTGCTACGACCATCGTGATAACCTGGGCAGCCGACCGAATGGCGCCTGCGTAGCCGAACCCCGTTGAAACACCTCTGTACTGCTCCTCTAGAGTGACGACCTGTGCGTGAGGAGCGAGCTTCCTGAAGGCAGAAGCCACCCTTGCGATGTCTACGCGGCCATCGAGCATAACGAGAATACATTCGTATCTCGAAAGATCAGGACAGACCCTGGATGCCCCTTCCTCGGTTATCACGGGAAGCGTCGGCACACGCATCTTAGCAGCCAAGACGCCTGACACTGTAAAGCGTACAGGCGCTTCGGGACTTTCGACGGGAAGTAGTGAAACAGGATCTCCGACCGTTAGCCCCAGCGCCTCCGACAGCTCCTGAGTGAGAGCTATTTCGTTTTCTGCCGCTGGCCCCTTTCCTTCGACGCACTCCAACGAAAACATCGGCATAGTTCCGGCGGCAGGTTCACTGTGAGCTTTTAGAGCTAACAGGGTCACCTGTCCCCGGGGGAGGATGGCATCTACGAGGAACACCTCCTCGTATGCAATAATCCCCCCTATTGAAGAAAAACTCTCCGCTAAGCTGTGTACTCCAGCCCCTTTGATCGATATGTCCCAGGGGACTTCCGTACGCCACATCTGCATGGATGTAGCCGAAACGTGACTCAAGGTCGGCTCGAGCATCGCATACGCAGCCATGCCTCCCACCATTGCAAGAACCATAAAGGCCACTTTCAACCGGTCCCTGGTGAAGCCCCACCAGACGAGGCGAGCTATCGTAGGCATCATTTCGGTTCCACCTCCACCCTGCCGTCGATCAGGTACAGAACTCGATCGGCAAGTTCGCCCCACTGCGCGTTGTGGGTCACCAGGAGACAACCCGCGTTTGAATCGCGCACGGCCGATACGAGGCAATTCATCACGCTCGAAGCCGAGGAACTATCAAGATTACCCGTGGGTTCATCGGCGAATACCATTTTGGGCTGAGTGACCAGGGCCCGGGCAATCGCTACTCTTTGCTGTTCACCTCCGGACAGCTCAGCCGGACGGTGGTGCATTCGGTGCGCAAGTCCAACGCGTTCGAGAACCTGCGCCGCGAGCCCCCTGGCGTTTTTGCGTCCCAGCGTCCACAGAGGAATCTGAACGTTCTCCAATGCGGACATGCTGCTCAAAAGGTTGAACGACTGGAAAATAAACCCGAACTGCTCCCGCCTCATCCTCGAGCGCCTGGCGTCGGACAGGGAGTACACGTCCGTGCCGTTTACTGACACCGAGCCCGAGTCAGGCTGTTCGAGCCCCGCCAGGACGTGAAGGAGAGTGGTCTTACCGGAGCCCGATGGCCCGAACAGGACAACCATTTCGCCGGCAGAGATCGTGATAGTGGCCCCATCGAGTACTCGAATTGTAGCATCACCGCTTCTATACGACTTCACAATCTTTTCGCCCGATAATATAAGACCCGTGTCCACGCTTGATCCCTCCTTCGAAAACTCGGTGGATATTGGATCCTAAGGATTCCGCATCGACTCGGTCACGGTCACATCGCGTATGGCCGTGCAAGAGAAAACGGCCCCTGTGACGAGGCTGACCAAAAAAGACACCGCAAAAGGCTCGTGGGTCAGGATACACGCCTTGAAAAGCAATAGTGACACTCCCGAGGCAATAGCGACTCCAAGCACACCCCCGAGAAGCCCGATGAGACAGCACTCCGCAATGAAGAGCAACCGAACCTCGTTGTTGCTCAGCCCTATGACCCTGAGCAAGGCGAGCTCGCGTCGTCTGCTCCTGGAGATGGCCATCGTAGTAGCTACGATACTCAAGCAAGAAACGAGCACCAGGAGAGGCAAGTAATAACGGGCGGTTTCTCTCAACTTGGACAGGTCTGCCACCAGCATCTCGGCGAGTTCCTCCGCGGTAACGACTTTCAATTCAGGAAAGCGCGCGGACAATTCGACACCCAGTTTGTCCCTGTCTCCGTCAACCTGCAACGGATTCGCGCATGCCACGCCTATCCAGCTCACCAGACCGGGTGCTCCGCAATGTGCCTGCACCGTTTCGAGCGGAGCCCAGAGAGCCAAGTTTGCGTAGGGCATTCCATATGTGCCTTTCAAGGTATACAAGTATTCCTGGCCCGACGTGACATCCCACTGGTTCCCCTGCTTAAATTGAGCGGCTCTGAGTTCCAGCTTTGTACCGGGGTCACCAAACATCGATTTCCCATCGTCGGTACTGGGACCCCAGACCCAGGCTTCCGCCGACTCCCCCGTCAAGATATTGCTGCCCTGGAGGACGCGGGGTTTGTATAGCCATCTCCCCGTGGTATCGAGCCTTCCCATCAGCGGCCACACTGTAACCCGGTTGCCCCAGGACGGAACTATCCCCGCGGTGAACAGGGTCTTCGTAGCCTGGGCAGCGGGAAGCGTTTCTGCTACAGTTTTAATGACTTCCTCGGAGGGGAAAACTGTGAAAAACTGATCCGTGAAGATCCCACCTCTCTGGCTGCGCAGAGGCGTGCTGGAATGGAGGATTATCAATTCACCTCCGAAGACCTGATAAATCGGATATTGGGAATACCTCCATAACAAAGCTGCTCCGGACAGCCCAAGGCTGCTTATCACGACGGCGGCTGCGAGGACTAAAATGGGTATCAAGTATTTCCCGAGGTTTCTCCGCGCCGTTACAAGAGCCAATCGGAACATAGGCAGATAGCCTCCTCACCAAAAGTATGTAAAAACCCGGCGCACCCTCCGCCCTGCACTGGTGCCTGCGCTCACACCGACCACCAAAGACTCGATCCTCATTCCCACCAACCCTCGACTCCTGGTCGGCAGGCGCTGACTTGGCGTCAATCATACCAACACCGGATTTCGGACTTGACCCGACACCGGCCCTCTCATTGCGCCACCATTCGCGGAAAGCATCAGCCTGGACTAGAGAGGAAACCTGGTTACGAATACGCTGGACTATGGGATCCACTGGTCTCCCTCTCCTTTAGGCACCGAATGGGTCGGAACTCTCTAAAATGTTTCCTCGAGCACCGTCCCCGACAGATGCGATTCTTTTCACTCGCCAACCAGCATCCTGGCCCACGCATGCTCCGGACAAGACTCTTCGATGCAGCTTTCAAAACTCCTTTAAATTGGCATGAATAATCGCACCTATGTGACCGTTCGCTGACAGCCGGCACACCGACGGACAGGGGTTTGCCAGCTAAGAAGTAGACATCAAGAGAGCAAGCACATTGGGCCTCACTACGTAAAGGTGCTCGGCTGCCCATAAACAAACGCAAGCTCGTTTCCTTTCAGGACAAGATGCGCGGTGCTACAGCGTCCAAGAAGGGACAGGAAGGCCCTGTAACAGCATGCTTGCGACTCCTTCCACCCGCTCATCTCTTCTTTCTGGGTTTTTTCTCGCGCTGCGACAGCGCGCTGCCGGAGGCCGTCTTGGCCTTTTTGCTGGTCCTCTTGTCTCGGAGCACCGCCTAGGCCGCGGATGCTGCCCTTTTGCTTGTAACTTTTCGAGCCATTCATGCCTGCTCCCTTCCAGAAAATCACTGAACCGGACTTCCAACTGTCTCCCTCTCCACTTGAACAAGCGATTTTGGCACTCGTGCTTCGGTAGCCAGGCACCGTGTGAAACTATCTCGCCTAAAGCATCTGCCGCTTCTGTAGGTGAGATTCTGCCGGAAGCTACAAGCATGTCCAACAGCCATAGGGTACCGTGGCAATGACTCCGTGCTCCGCAGCTAGGAGTCGCAGAGCTCCATCGTTGGTAAGGAGGGTTGCGCTAATATCCTTCGCCAACACAAGCGCGGCGAGGTCGTTCACAGTAAGGAGCCTACAACGCTTGTCCTGCTTCAACACGTACACCCGGCTAATCTGGTCCCCAGTCAGCGGAGTAACTTCGATCCTGTCCCATCCCGCGACCAAACCGGCAGGTTCGGTCAACTCATCGCGAATGAAGTCCGGGATCGTGAAGTGAAACGGGAGATCCAGACACGCCCCGATGAGTCCACCCCAATACAGGTCTATACAAACGCTCGTATCCAGGACGTGGGTGGGATGACAGTCCAACCATCTAAACCTCCTCCATAAACTCCGACAGTCGCACTCCCAACAGCTCTGCAGCTTTGGCCCTAGAGATGATCCCTTCTGCCACAGCCCTTAACGCGAGGCGCCTCGCTTTGGTGGGCTCCTCAAAAGGAATGGCATCTCCTGGCTCAACTTTTCGGTACCCTGCCGCGCTCAACTGTCGGAACAGGCGCGACTCGGTCTTTTTTGAAATTATCCCGAGCTCCTGCGCCCGGCGGAGCCATGCCTGGATACTCAAACCGTACTTGTGCTTCAAAAGGTATAACTCAGCGATCGACACATTTCTCCTTTTTGAGCCAAGTTCTTGTAGAACGGCCGCTCGAGGAACAATAAAGGCCCCCGCAAACCGATTTGAGACGGCTTCAATATCCAACCGTCTCCCCGATTCAAGAGCTCTACTGGACGTGTTACCCGTCGAGAAGTCATCGAAAACCAGGTGGCCGAGTTCATGGGCGAGGCTGAAACGCTGCCGGTCACCCGGAACGCCCTTGCGAATAGCTATCACAGGAATCCTGCAGCTTCCCACCTGCGGGTCCCCAGTTGGCGTAGTCTCCTGGCGCTCCGTCCTCACCCAGAACCCACAGGCGTCGAAGTATGGACTTATCTCATCAACAATCTGGATGCGAACCCCGCGGTCTTCGAGGAGTTCCACGAGGTTGTTTATCGGTGCTATACCGAGGCCCCAAGAATCTCGCAGCCTTTCTGCAACAGCTTCGACTCCTTCGAGTGATTCAATCTGCTTCATTCCTTTTAGAAACGGCGAAAGGTCGTCCCGAGCAGGTTCTCCAGTCAACTCTTCCAGCTCCAACCGCCTTTCGAGACTTTCCCTTATTTGTCCGATAATGCTGCGTTCGGCCTTGGCCGGGAGACATGAACGTTTGCGAAAGGCCGGTACTATCTCCATTGGCCTCGTCGGCCGGAAGAAGAATTCAGGCTTGACATCTAAGGCCCTCGCAAGAGCCAGAATCACTTGTGAACTTGGAATATCCTTACCAGTCTCGTACTTAAAAATGGCCTGATGGCTTACCCCAACCTGCTGGGCCAAAGCCCGGAGACTCAGGCCCTTAACCATCCGAGCGGCCCTGATACGGTCGCCGAGCATTTGTTGGTAACCCCCCCCCCCTTGGTTGACATTATATCGATCCGCTGACGGACTGTAAACCGCATGGCCAACCAAAATCCAGTCCATGACCCAACGTTCCCCCACCGAAGGAGGCTCTAGATTAAAAACTGTGGGAGTCCCCAGCCGAATCAATAAAAGCACTTGAGGTGGGGTGAGGTAGGAAGTCGCGGGGGCACGTCCAATTGTTTGACAAGAGAACCCAGAAAGGAGTGTCCCCATGGAAAAAGGTACCACTGGTTCTCTCATTCATCAACCGGAATCTCAGCCTACTGGTATCGGTGGGAAAGAGATTGAGTTACAGGTGAGGGTAATCCCGCCGAAAGACTGTCCTCGGTGTGGGAACCTAGGACTGCATAGACAGGGTACGGTGCCCAAGAGGCGGCTTTTAGATGTGTTGCTGGGCGGACGGTGGGTCCATGTTAGTTGGACACCGTTACGCCTGCGGTGCCCGCGGTGCAAAAAGACATTCTTGTACCGTCCGGCAGGCGTAAGGCCCTGGTCCAGGTTTACGGATAGGGCTACGCGTACGATATGTAGCCACCGCCGGAATTGGCAAGAGCCAACATTGCCTGGGCCAAGTCAGCCTTCTGCTCCTCGTCAGTCAGGTCTAGCTACGCCTTCACTTCGCCTCACCGGGGAAGATAATTGTGGGATTTGCACTCGCGTCACGCCGCACAAGGACTTATAATCGCAATCTTTACATGCAGGACCGGGAGTAGGGTCGAATTTGGAATTCTTTATACCCCACAACCACCGGTCCATCTGAGCTTCGAACTCGCCGAATTCTGCGTCGTCAGGTTCAACTTGGATGGCCTGCCCATCGTCGGAATCAAGGTCATGTATGGTCAAACGTACAGCTTCCCTTCCCAGAAGGCTCAAGGCTTTCCCGTAAAGCCGGAGCTGGTTTTTGTGCTGCGGCAGAGGCGGCCTGTTCTCGGAAGTCTTAAGATCCACGACTTCGACGGGAGTTGTTCGCGATTCCCCACAGGTTGACGGCGAAGGACGTCCATCAGGTGGACCTCCATTAATCAGATCCGGATTAAGTAAACCTGCACTACGATCCGGATTGAGTAGACATGCATTGCGGGATACATCCCCCGGCGCAACTGACAGCACCAGATCGATCCTGCCACGGACCCGCGAACCGTCTACCGGAACCTCAAATGGGAATTCAACGTCAGTCACCCTTTTGAGATCCTCTCCGTGCTTTTCTGCATAAGCTCGCAATGTCCGGAGGAGGGCCTGAAACATGATATCCTTCTGCTCGGAGGAAGCAAAAGGCAGGTAGAAGCGTTCGTGGAGGATCTCTGCGACCTCTTCCGGCGTGACGGGAACGCCAGCTTGAGCTCGCCTCGCAGCTTCCGTCACTACGTGGTGAGCCAGCTTCCCGAACCCTAGAGCTGGAGCTAAACACGGGGCGAAGCCACACTCATACCTGAGATAGTACTTCCGCGGACACTCGCTGTACACGAGAAGCTGACCGCAGTCCACCATGAGCGTCTTGCTCTGCGAGCTTGCACGCCGCCCTCGGACCACACCTTGACCATACTGCCTGACTTCTTTCCTCAGATCTGGGTTGGTGCGAACATCCTCGAGAAACGGCGACGGAGCTGCTGGCTTCGCCCGGGTTCCGGCTCCTCCCCCATAATCTCGGAATGTACTGAGAATCAAAAGGTCCCGGGCGCGGGTCGCAGCTACGTAGAAAAGGCGCCTCTCGTCGGACATCCGCCCCTCGTACCGCCGCTTGTCAAACAGCTGCTCCTCTGCCCGGCGAACGCCCCGCCCCTCGTCAGGACCTGACTCCGGAGTCTCGGAGGCACTGCTCGTTTGACTCGCGGATTCACGACTCGCATCGTGAGCGGGGTTAGCCTGAATCACCCCGTCACAAGTTCGCGAAAGAGACCCGGGTATCGATTCAGGCAAGTACCATTTCTTCTCCTGGCCCATGCGGGACGAAGGAAAGCGCCCATTCACAAGGCACGGGACGAAGACTACCGGAAACTCGAGACCCTTTGACTGGTGAATGGTGAGGATGTTGACCGCATCTGGCAGCCTCTCCACACCCTCGGAGGAGACTTCAACTGCCTCGGAACTGAATCTTTCGAGAAAACCCCGGAGCCACCACAGGTATACCTCTCCGCGCTGAAAACCCGGTGACGTGCCGGATATATCCGGAGCTTGGCTTCCTTCGCCCTCTACACGGGAAATCATCTCGTCTTCGTGACGCTCCTGTTCTGCACCGGGAATCCTCAGAAGGGACGGCGATCTCAAGATTCCCTCCGGCATACCTCGTTTCACCGAATTCTCGAAGCTCACCAGAAGAGACGACATGGCTCCCAGCGATTTCTGCTGAGAGGTCCGCTCCTCTGCCGTGGGAAGTCCCAGTATCTTCAGAACGGACATGTACGTCTCGATGAGGTCGCGAACCCCGTCCCGTCGAACGCGCTCCCCGACTTCGCGGAGGGCTGACAGGGTCTTCAACGCCGCTTCCCGTGACTTCCCGGTGACTTCGGTGATTTCGTCAATGAGGAGCTCTTCGGTAACCCGCTCCTCGGTCTCGTCCGGTCTCCACGAACCTCCAGCCCACCACACGAAAACGTGGGCGACGAGTCTCGTCTCGGGGTGGTCGAGGAGGGAAACCTTTCCGGCAATAGCCGCGGGCACACCTGCGTCCGAAAGAGCTTTCATCACCGGCGCCGCCGAGGTCCGCACGGATCTGAAAAGAATAGCTATGTCCCCGGGCGAAGTCCCCTCTGCGACGAGCTTCCGAATCCGCTCGACAATCAGGAGCGCCTCGTCCTCGGGGTTTCTCGCGACCACCAGTTCGACGCAGGGTTCATCGTCCGCGTCTTCATGGCGGATGTCCTTTTCTATCCTCGGTTCTATGGTACGTGCGAACTCCCGCGAAAACCTCACGATAGACGGTTTGCTACGTTTGTTGACCCCGAGGGTCTTCCGTTCAGCTCCGAAAGAACCGGCAAAACCGAGGAAGAGGCCGACGTCCCCGCCGCGCCACTGGTATATAGCCTGATCGTCATCTCCGACGACGGTGATACCAGCTCCCATCGAGGCGAACTCCCATAAAAGCGCCTCCTGGGCCCGGTTGAGATCCTGGTATTCGTCAACGAGCACCTCCTGCACCCGGCCCTCCAGCAGGCGTCTCACAGGGCCTTCGGAACGAATGGCCCGGACAGCTCGCACGATTATCTGGTCAAATGAGATGAGTTTCATCGCGTCTGTCAGCGCTTCGTAACGCCTCACCGCTTCGGCAAAGGCAGGGCAGTACCTGTCAAGGCAGTCCAGGGGAATCATCTCGTTATAAAAGACCGAGAGGTTCTCCAAGAAGACGTCGACGGCGACTTTGCGGGATACCTTTGTGCCCGGCCAGGTGTTCTCGAACAGCGAAACGAGCCCGAGCCTTTTGGCAAACCGGTAAACGAGTGCCCATTCCCGTTCCTCGGTGAGGACATCGTAAAGCTCGAATTCCCCCGAACTCTGAAGCAAGCGCAGGCAATAACCGTGAATCGTGCCGGCAAACAGACCTGCCGACGACGGCGGTAATCCCCTCACGCTAAAGCCAACTTCCCCGGCCCGCCTGTCTATTCTGTCTTTGAGTTCTTCGGCGGCTTTTTCCGTAAACGTGAAGGCCACTATGGCAGATGGCTCGAGCCCGTCCGAAAGGAATTTCAGCACCCGCCTGGCCAGAACCTCGGTTTTCCCCGATCCCGCGCACGCCACCACCTGGAGGCGTCTGGCGGGTGACTCGATAGCTTCGATTTGAGAAGGCGTGAGCTTCATGGAACAGCCCCCTTCCATGTCCCGGGCAAGGATGCCCCGGCCCGGTCCGGCTCCCCGGGGTCATATTCCTTGCGTGGTCACCAGCATCCGGTCGACTTCAAAAGACGCGAGGAAGTCATCGACGGCATCCCGCTGGCCCCCTTGTTCGGCGATCTGGGTCTTTCGCCGAGCTGCCCTGATCTCTTTAGCTCTCCCCACCCAGGAGGTTGCGAGGGCAAGGCTCACTCCCGGCCCGGTGATAGTACGGGGATCGGCATCTGCTAAATCGTCGAGGGTCCTTATCCCCCGCTCGGCGTAGAGATACCGGCACCGCGCCCGGCCAAGCTGCGGGATCCGCAAAGCTACCAGGGGAGCGAGCTCCCAGGACACGCCGTAGGCTATGCTTGCCCTCGCCCTCGCGCAAGCTTGTGCCACATCTTTCTTCCCCAGAGCCTGGGCGATCTCTCCGTAGACCCCCGCCAACGCGGCAAGGTCCTCGAGTCCCCGTTCGAAGTCCCCTCTATACCTTTCCGGCAGGGGAATTTCTTTCTCGGAGACCTCGTGGATCCACGCGGCGACAGCCCGGCTCCACCTGTCGCGCTTGGATTGTTCAGCGAAGAAGTCCTCGACTACCCAGGCAGCTACGTCTTCAGGCCGGCAGGTGTCACCTGTGGACGCGATTCTCTCGCGAGCTGTCTTCAAAAGGAGGAGGTCAAGACCGGACCCGCCTGCAATCTCCCCTATCCTCGTCACGCGGTAGGCTCCGGGAACCCTCTCCACGAATCCCCAGGCCATCAGCAGACGAAGAGCGATCTCAATCTTGCTCCCCGTGTCGAGGGTCTTCCGGAACTTGTGAGCGGAAACATAAAGAGCTCTGTTTCTGATCTCCTCCGGGGTTTTCTCGGAAAACAGCAAGGTGTTAATAGCACACGCCAGGTGCTTACACAGCTCCCAGCGCCGGTACTTTTGTCTCGCCGGACACGAACAGTCCTCGCCGACGAGATCGGGCTGAACGTGTATGCGTTCTCGCCGGAACGAACGATTCCAGCCACACCGTCGGGGGTAGTCCACACGTCTTCGACATAGATCTCCGGAGTGACCTTCTTGAACGACGGAATATCCTCCATGACGTCCTGGCTGAGCGGCTTGTCAAACGTGATCTCCTGCTTCTCCTGGTGGAACCAGTAACTTGCTTTAAATACGGCGACGATGTCGTCCATCGTAGCTTCTCCCCGGTCGGAAACGGTTTGAAGTATGAACCTCATGATCGCGTCGAAGGACTCGGGAAGCTTCGTCACGACCGGATTGCCGGAGCCCTCTCGTATAGCGAGACGCAGTTTCTCCAGATTGGCGGGGTCCAGTAGTCCGGGTTCGACCAGAGCGATTCCGTGCCCGGCGTCGACCTGACCGGGTCTTCCGGCCCGCCCGAGCATATTGAGGAGTTCGCCCGTGGACAGGACGACTTTTTTCGGATAGCCCCTGACGAATTCCGTCCTGTACACATCTTTGACGACCACGAGCTTGGCCGGCAGGTTCACACCCGCCGCCAGAGTAGGAGTGCAGCAAATGACTTTCAGGTGTCGCTCCCGGAAAGCGTTTTCCACCAGGAGCCTCGCCTGCTTCGAGAGACCTGCATGGTGATAGGCAACGCCCGATATTAAGAGTTCCAGAAGAGGAGTCTCCTCCTCCCTCGTCTCCGCATCGCCGGCACCGGTGAAGCGAGCTACGGCGTCCCTCAAAGCTTCAACATCCGACCCGGGAAGCATCCTTGATATGGTCTGGCTCAGTTCCCCGGCCAGCTTCTGGGCGGAAGCTTTGGAATTGCAGAAGACGATGCTTTGGTCCCCATCTCCGATCGCGGCAGCTACCTCCGCCTTGATACGACCGGTTATGTCCATCTCCTCTTCGCACCGAAACTCCACCTGAACCGAGCGGTCCTCGTGTGACCCGCGCACGAGGGGCACCCCCAACCACGTTGCAAGGTCTTCGGGGTTTGCGACAACCGCAGACAGAGCACAAAGCGAGAGCGGCCTTTTCCAGGTACGCAGCCGCACTATCAGGCTTTCGAGGTTCGGGCCTCGCCCCTCGTCCGCAAGAAGGTGAATTTCGTCGAGGACCACCCGGCCTACCTGAAGGTCGGCCTGAGACAGGATTGACGAAAATCGTTCAAACGTGGAAACCAGTATGTCAGTCTCCTCAGGGTATACGGGGTCCCAGTTGTCCCCGGTCGAGATCTTAAGTTTTGCGACCAGTCCCTCGCTCTGTAATTCCCGCTTGAACGATTCGTACATTTCTTGAGCTAGCGCCCTGTAAGGAACGAGGTAGGCATGAACGCCGCCGAGGTGGTTTTTCACAGCTTCTCTGATAACGCTTCTCCCTATGTAGCTTTTCCCCGTGGCCGTAGGCGCCACGATGAGACCGTTCCCCGTAGATATCACGCCCGCGGCGACGGCCCGTTCGTAGAGCTTGAAGTTTCGCGGAGCATCAACCTCAGCCTTATGAAGTCTAGCAGTCGTAGAGACATCCATATACAACTCCCCTTTTCACATTCCGGGAGAAGCGTCTCTTCGGCTCCCATCGGTTAGGTTTTCCGTATACCCCATGTCGACGTAACTCATGCGCTCCCTGGAGTTTTCGATAAATACTGATATCTCTCCTGCAAGAGATTGGAACCGAAGAACGGGTGGGGTCAGTCAAGAATAAGCTCCAGCAGATGGTCCTGAGCATGACCGAATGCTGTTGATCACGCTCCTTAACTTGTGGTTCTAAGGTCCATTGGCAGCCTCGCAGTATCAAGAGCGTAGACTTGGCTTGGGAATATCGGCGTTCTCAAGGCGGCGCAATACGGCTGAGTGTAACATTAATAGAGATGCTAGCCCCATCGCGAAAATGGGTATTGTATATTCCCGCCACAACAACACGGCAATACCCAAAACGGACAGGACCGCATTTATCGCCAAAACAGCTAGTACAACCTGCTTGTGAGTGTATCCGGCCCTAACAGCGAGTTGATACGCGTGGGACCGGTGTGCCTCATACCAACGCTCACCGCGTACCACCCTTCGAACAAGGGTGGCAGTAGCATCAACGACAAATACGCCCAACAGAAGTACCCAGGCAAACAGAGGTACGGCCGCCGCATTCTCGGTAGCTAAGGCCAGGGTCGCAAAAATGAACCCTAAGAACCCGCTTCCGACATCGCCCATGAAAATCTTGGCCGGTGGCCAGTTCCACATGAGGAATCCAGCGCAAGCTGCGGCTAAAACCCAGCTAAGGAGGGCAACATCCAGGGCTCCGCACAATGCTGCCAGAGCTCCACCGACTATACCGACGCTGACTGCTTCTGACCCCGCGAGGCCATCAATTCCGTCCATGAAGTTGTAAAGGTTGATTGACCACACCATTCCGACCATTGCCAGACACGTCCCGAAGAACGGAATGCTAATGCGGCAAAAGCCAAGGTTGAGGCTCGGGAGGCCACCCAACCAGTACACGGTCCACGCTGACGCAAGCAGATGGACAGCAGCCCGAACCAGCGGAGAGAGGCTTCTTCTATCGTCTAGCCAGCCGATCCCCGAAACCAGGAGACCGCCTCCCAGAATTGCTAGTACAAGCCGGGAGGGTACAACTCGGAGAAATGCCATTGCGAAAACCGAGGCGAAAAAGGTGATTACGATAGCCAGTCCGCCACCTCTTGGCGTTGGAACAGTATGCGAACTCCGTTCGTTCGGTATGTCAAGGATGCCTCTCTTTAGCGCGTAGTGTTGGACCAGCTTAGTGAGTGCCCACGAGAGGGGCAAAGCAACGATTACTGTAATCGCTGACTGAGGACTCACAGTAGCAACCTCCTCATAGCTGAAACAAGCCCCCAAAGACAGGCGCAACGATTGGCCCCCTGTGAGAACAGAGTGGACTTCTGAGAATCCACCAGACGGTGATCCTGGTCACGCGGTCATGAGTCGAAGAACTCTCCTGCCACCGTAATCGAAATCCTTCGGTGCACCTGACGGGTGACCTCCTTCCGGTCCCTAAGGTGTCACTTTGCACTTGTGATTGATGTCAAGCCGACAATGCTACGCTCTCTTGTGGACTACCTGTTCGCGCAAGAAAACACGCCTGAAGTGTCGCCGCAACTTCCTCCCAGGACGTCGTTCTATGGCTCAGTCTACGAAGCGCAGTTTGCTTCCTTTGCGTTGTGGCGGGTACTTGCTCCCTATAGGTTTGCCCTCGCTGGAGCATCCTCCAGGCCAGTACCACGAGCTTGCGGGCAAGCGCAACGATCGCCCTTTTTGCGCCGATCTGCAGGCACTTCCTTCGGAAGAACGCACCGAGTTGCCCGCGGTCGTACCTCGCCAGTGTCTGAGCTGCTTCGATGAGGAGGGTCCTGAGGAGCCGGTTTCCGTTCTTGCTGATCCTCCCGTGGTAGTAGGTCTCCCCCGATTGATGTACCGATGGGTCGAGGCCGGCGTAGGATGCCACCTGTTTCCCGGTGCGGAACCTATTGGGTTCTCCCAGCCAGGCCCATATGGCAGCCGCCGTGATGGCGCCCACACCAGGAATGCTCAGGAGCACCTTTGCCTGTGGATGCTCCTCGAGTCTCCGTGCGATCT
>DUSS01000043.1 GCA_012842495.1 Candidatus Fermentithermobacillaceae bacterium | reverse complement strand
TGATGCCCGGGGACAACGTGAAGATCAAGGTAGAGCTCATATCTCCCATTGCAATGGAAGAAGGCTTGCGGTTCGCCATTAGGGAAGGCGGCAGGACCGTAGCTTCAGGAGTGGTCACGAAGATCGAAGACTGAGCCTGTCTGGCGCGCCGGAGAGGCTGTGAGAGCAAGGCACTCTGTGGCGGCGGCGACGCTGGGTATGCCAGCCTTCTTCTCCAGGCGCGCCATGAATTTTATCGTTGACAGTAGAAAAACTGCTGTGCTAGACTGTTCTGGCAGTTGGCTGGGGTGGGGGTAAGTTTCATGCCGAAAGCTGATACGCAGATTATTACGCTGCAATGCGAGCAGTGCAAGAACCGGAATTACACGACGACGAAGAACCGAAAGGCCCATTCCGGTCGGCTGGAACTCAGAAAGTACTGTAAGTTCTGCCGAACTCATACCGTGCATCGAGAAGTGAGGTAGAACGGGTACCATTGGTCGCAGGCCCGTAGCTCCAACAGGTAGAGCGGCGGACTCCAAATCCGATGGTTGGGGGTTCGAATCCCTCCGGGCCTGCCATGTTGTTTTAGCTATTTTCTGCGTTCTGGCGGACACGCGAGCGGGCGGGGGAGACGGATGAAGTTCCTAACAGCGATCAGAAATAGCGGCAAGAAGATAGGGCAGTTCCTTGGGGATACCAGGACGGAATTAAAGAAAGTGATCTGGCCCTCGTGGAGGAACACGTGGGTTCTAGCGGGAGTCGTAGTGGTGAGCATTGTAGCGGTGGGTGTGGTCCTGTGGGGA
Source organism: Candidatus Fermentithermobacillaceae bacterium (assembly GCA_012842495.1). GTDB lineage: Bacteria > Bacillota > Sulfobacillia > Fermentithermobacillales > DUSS01 > DUSS01. Next base: position 20,415 of record DUSS01000043.1, on the reverse strand, counting down.
ACGGACGCCCTTCTGACCCTTGTTCTGCAGTTCGTGATGAAATGAATAGGGAGCGAGGGAAGCCGGGACCTCGGATAATGAATAGGGGGTCCTAATTCCATGGCCGAAAAACAGTGGTACGTGATCCATACCTACTCCGGTTACGAAAACAAGGTCAAAGCTAACCTCGAAAAGCGCATCAAGACCATGGGGATGGAAGGTAAAATCTTCCGGGTAGTTGTGCCGGAGGAGGAAGAGGTCGAATACAAAGAAGGCAAAAAGAAGATAGTCCGTCGTCGCATATTCCCCGGCTACGTTTTGGTTGAAATGATAATGGATGATAATTCTTATTCCGTTGTAAGGCATACACCGGGCGTCACGGGGTTTGTGGGACCAGCTTCCTCAAAGCCCACGGCTCAGACATCCCTTACCCAATCCGAAGTCGAAGCCATTTTGCGGAGGATGTCGGGGGAGACCGGGCCTAAAGTACGGGTGCGGTTTCAACCGGGCCAACCTCTTAGGGTGAAAACTGGTCCCTTCCAGGGCATGATGGGTGTGGTTCAGGACGTGATGCTCGATAAAGGAAAGCTTAGGATGCTCCTTTCGGTGTTCGGCCGGGAGACCCCCGTTGAGCTCGATTTCAACCAGGTCGAGGAGGCGTAAGCGAATGGCCAAGAAAGTGAAAGCCGTTGTCAAACTACAACTGCCGGGTGGACGCGCTACTCCAGCTCCTCCCGTAGGACCGGCGCTGGCGCCGCACCAAATCAACATGCAGCAGTTCATAACGCAGTTTAACGATAAAACCCGCGGTCAGATGGACACCATCGTTCCCGTGGTTGTGACGATTTACGAGGATAGGACTTTTACCTTTGAGATCAAGACTCCTCCCGCCGCAGTTCTCCTCAAGAAGGCGGCAGGCATAGAAACTGGGTCGGGAGAGCCTAACCGCAAAAAGGTCGGCAAGGTAAGCAGGGAGAAAGTGAGAGAGATTGCCGAACTGAAAATGCGGGACTTGAACGCATCCAGCATCGAAGCGGCGATGCGGATGGTGGAAGGAACGGCGCGGAGCATGGGGATAGAAATCCAGTAACCACCAGCTCATTGCGGCGCGATGCTGCGGATTTGATATGTGGGAGGACGACGAAAACACCGTCCGACTGCACCACAGGAGGTAGGTAAAGATGGCCGTTCACGGAAAACGGTACAATGAAGCAAAAAAACAGGTGGAACCGGGGAAGCTCTACGAACCCCGGGAGGCTGTGGAGCTTCTCAAAAAGGTAAAGAGGGCAAAGTTCGACGAAACCGTGGAAGTTGCCGTCAGGCTAGGAGTTGATCCGAAACACGCCGACCAGATGGTCCGCGGCGCGGTGGTACTTCCTCACGGGACGGGCAAAGTTACTCGGGTTCTCGTCTTTGCGAGGGGAGACAAAGCTAAAGAGGCTCAAGCTGCAGGCGCCGACTATGTTGGTGCTGAGGACCTCATCGAAAAGATTCAGGGAGGGTGGCTTGACTTTGACACCGCCATCGCCACTCCTGATATGATGGGTCTGGTTGGGCGGCTCGGTCGCATTCTTGGACCGAGGGGGCTCATGCCAAACCCTAAGACGGGCACGGTGACCATGGATGTTGCATCTGCGGTGAGGGAGTCCAAACAAGGGAAGGTCGAGTTTCGGACGGAGAAAGCGGGGATCGTCCACGGCAAGATCGGGAAGCTCTCGTTTGAAACCGATAAGATCCTGGAGAATTTCTATACTTTCATGGGGGCTCTCCTTCGGGCCAAGCCAGCTGCAGCAAAGGGACAATATGTAAAAAGCGTTACGATTACTTCCACAATGGGCCCGGGAATTCCGATAAACCCTGCCAAGATAGCTAAGGAGGAGATAGCCTGAAGTTGCCCAAGCGGCATGGGCGAGCGAACGTGGTGCGCGGGCAGCACTGTAAGCCGGCGAGGGGATGGTCAAAGGCCGGAAAAAACTTCGTCCGGCGCATAGGTGTTAAGCAATAACAAAAGGGACGACCGAAGACAGCTGGTGTCACTCGACTTAAAGCCCCAGCGGAGTTGCCAGCCGAGGTCGGGTTCGTGAAGCGAGATGGGAGGGGATGACGATCTCCCATCAAATAGTCTGACATCATCAGACAATTGTCACGGGCTCCTGCCTCGACGGCAGGGGCCTTTTAACTTAGGGGACAGGACCGAACTCAAAATCCGGGGCCTAGTTGCCCACCCGGGGTCCGAACGGAAAGGAGGTCGGAGTGTGAGAAAAGAGCGGAAGGTCAGGCCCGAGAAGCAGAAGCAGGCTGAGGAACTTAAGAATCTGTTCTCGGGCGCCAAGGGCATTGTCTTCGTGGAGTTCAGGGGTCTCAAGGTCGCCGACGACACGAAACTGCGCAAGCTCTGTAGAGAGTCGCAAGTAAGCTATAAAGTCATCAAAAACACGCTCGCCTTAAGGGCTGCTCGTGAGATGGGAATGAGCGGTCTTGAGAGCGTGTTCCAGGGACCCACTGCTGTAGCAGTCAGCAAGGACGATCCCGTGGTGCCAGCGAAAACCATCCACTCCTTCGCCAGCGACCATTCTGCCATTAAGGTGAAGGGAGGCATAGTGGAGGGTTCGGTTGTATCTGCCGACAGGGTGCTGTATCTCGCGACCCTGCCCGGAAAGAAGGAACTTCTCGCCAAGATGGCAGGTGCCCTCAGAAGTCCCATCTCAGGCCTGGTCACGGTGGTCAATGCGCCGCTTGCGGGAGTTGCCCGTGCTCTGGAGGGCTTAAGACAAAAGCGAGTTGAACAGGGAGGTATGAGCAATGTCCAAGGTTGAGCAGGTACTTGAGTTGGTAAAAGGCATGACCGTTCTGGAACTGGCAGAGCTGGTCAAGAAGTTTGAGGAAGAGTTTGGCGTTTCGGCGGCTGCGCACGTGGTGCAGGCTGTTGCTGCAGCTCCTGCGCAAGCAGCCAAGCCTGCCGAAGAGGAGAAGACCGAGTTCGACGTCATCCTGACCTCACCGGGCGCCAACAGGGTAGCTGTCATCAAGGTGGTTCGCGAACTTACCGGTCTAGGCCTGAAAGAGGCCAAAGAGCTGGTGGAATCCGCACCGAAGCCCGTGAAGGAGAAAGTAAGCAAGGAAGACGCGGAAAAGGCCAAGAAAGCCCTTACCGATGCGGGTGCTACCGTAGAGGTCAAGTAAGAGAAGCTGTAACTGAGACATGGCGCGGGGGCCGGCCCATACGAGCCGGCCTCTATTTTGTCTTACGGCATGATTCACCGGCGACAGGTTTCCGATTGGGATGGTTCGGTTCTTCGCAAAACCTGGAACGTGGAGCTGGCGGACAGCTACATATATATAATAGGCGGGGGGCACGAAAAACGACCGAACGCAGGGGGAGGAAAACCGCGGTGACCCGGCACACTGCTTCAGTTGGCGGCGCAACTGTGCCTTAACAAGAGATTTTCCCTCCGGCGGTACCCTTCCTCAGTGCTGCAGAGAGTTCCTCCTCGGTGATCCTCCCGAAGAAAGGAGACGACCCAAGGATGAAAGTGGCCATCGTCGGAGCAGGTGGTCTTGTCGGAAGGCGTATCCTGTCCGCACTCGAAGAATCGAAGTTGCCTGTGTCCGCTCTCGTTCTGACCGGACATTCCAGGTCGGTTGGAAAGACAATGCGGTTTAGAGGCGGGGAGCATCCCGTAGTCAAAACGGATGTCGAGTTGCTGAGGCGGGTTGACGCGGTGCTTTTGGCGACACCTACCGAGGTTTCCCGGGATATCGTTACCCGCCTCGGAGGAGGCCCACTGGTAATCGATACCTCCAGCGCGTTCCGTCTCGACGAGGGGGTACCTCTCGTGGTGCCGGAGGTCAACGGTCCCGCAATCCGGCATCACCATGGGGTTATTGCAGGACCGAACTGCTCTACCATCCAGATGGTGATGGTGCTTCATCCCTTACAACAGAAGTACGGTCTCAGGAGAGTGGTGGTAACCACGTATCAGTCCGTGTCGGGCGCAGGGTATGCGGCCATGAGACAGCTGGAAAATGAGGTTCGCGTATGGCTTGCATCGGGAAAACCCGTGTTTGCGCCGCTTGGGGAGGCGTTCGCGTATCCCATAGCTTTCAACGTCATACCGCACATCGACGCCTTTACCGCCGACGGATACACAAAAGAAGAAATGAAGATGGTCCTGGAGACTAGAAAGATCCTCGGGTTGCCCGATCTCCCCATCAGCGCTACGGCGGTCCGGGTTCCGGTGTTCGTCGGGCATTCCGAGTCCATCCTGGTGGAAACCGATCTCACCCCTGATGCCGACGAAGCCAGGAACGTACTGGGGTCTTCTCCAGGGATAGTAGTCTGGGATGATCCCGGAACCAAGACGTATCCTTTACCCGTCATGGTAGAAGGTAAAACCCAGGTGTTTGTAGGTCGCGTGAGGAGAGACTTAAGCTCTCCGCGGGGGCTTCTCCTCTGGGTGGTTGCGGATAATCTGGTACGAGGTGCGGCAGTCAACGCCGTTGGAATCCTCGAAACCGCCTACAATATGGGACTCGTGCAGGGGTGAGCAAAGTGAAGATACTGGTGCAGAAATTCGGTGGAACCTGCCTGGATACACCGGAGAAAAGGTCTCTTGCCGTGGAGCGGATAAGGGAAGCTGTGGACAACGACTACCGGGTGGTCGCCGTCGTTTCCGCAATGGGGAGGCGGGGGGAGCCCTACGCCACCGATACCCTTATCGGGCTGGCCAGGGAAATATCGCCGGAACTCGCTCCAAGAGAGCTCGACCTTCTTATGTCGTGCGGAGAGATAATCTCCGCGGTCCTCATGGTCTCCGAACTCAAGGCGAGGGGCCTCAAAGCTCTTGCCCTCTCAGGGGGGCAGTCGGGGATCATCACCGATACCACGTTCGGAGACGCGAGGATTCTGAGGGTTGAACCCGCACACGTACTGAAACATCTCGAAGAAGGATATGTAGTCGTGGTGGCGGGCTTTCAAGGTAGGGCGGAGTCGGGCGATATAACGACCCTGGGAAGAGGCGGTAGCGACACCAGTGCCGCGGCGCTGGCGGCGGCCCTGCAAGCAGAGGCGGTGGAGATATATACCGACGTGGACGGCATAATGACCGCCGATCCCCGGATAGTGCCCGAAGCGAGGACCATTCCCGTTGTAACTTACGAAGAAACAGTTCAGCTCGCCAGGGAAGGTGCAAGAGTGATCCATCCTCGGGCAGTCGAAATCGCAGCCAGGGCAGGGATTCCCGTTCGAGTGCGTACCATGGCGGCGGACGGAAAAACGACTCTGGTGACCAGCGCCGATAAGGCCGCGGCCAGCCCCTGGTCGGACTGGCAAAACGGCAAACCCGTTACGGGAATAACCTACCGGGAATCTCTGGTTCAAATAGTGGTTCCCGGAGTGTTCCAAGGTGCGCCCATCCGTCCTGAGAGGATTTTTGAAGCTGTCCGGTGCGTGTCCGTGGACCTCATAAACGTTTTTCCCGAAATGATATCATTCGTGGTCTCGGAGCAGGACGCAACTGAAGCTCTCATGTCCCTGGAAAACGCGGGGGTCCCGGCGGAAGCATTCTCCGGCCGGGCTAAGGTTACGGTCGTTGGGTTCAGCATGCATGGGAGACCCGGCGTCATGTACACGGTGGTGAAGGCCCTGGCTGGCGCAGACGTCAGAATCTACGCCACGGCGGACTCCCATATGACCATTTCGTGCCTGATAGACGGGGAACTTCTATCGAAAGCGGTCAATGCCCTTCATAAAGCGTTCCATCTCTGAGGAGGAGAAAAAGGCGCCAACAGTAGGTAAGCACTACCGACGAGATCATATGCTTTAAAAACCGGATAAGGAGGCGCTAGGCAGTGGCTCAAAAACAGTTTGGGGAGCTCATAGCTGCGATGGTCACGCCGTTTCGTGAGGACGGCGCCGTGGATTTCGAGCTTGCCCGGAAGCTTGCTTTGCAACTCGTGGAGAAAGGCTGCGATGGAGTAGTCGTATCGGGAACCACGGGAGAGTCTCCCACGCTCACGCGGGAGGAAAAGCTGCGTCTCATCGCCGAAGTCCGCGAAGCTCTCCCAGAAACCGTCATGGTTTGGGCGGGGACCGGAAGTTACAACACGCGGGACAGTGTGGAGATGACTCACCTCGCGGAAACCACCGGCGCCGATGGCGTGCTCGCCGTGACGCCTTACTACAACAAGCCCTCGCAGGAGGGTCTTTACCGGCATTTCAAAGCCGTAGCTGAGTCGACAAGCCTCCCTATCATGCTTTACAACGTCCCGGGTAGGACCGGTGTGAACCTTTCCCCCGAAACCGTGGCCCGGCTTTCGGAGCTCTCCAACATTGTTGCCCTAAAAGAGGCTTCCGGAAACCTGGACCAAGTGTCCCATCTCTTGCGACTGAAGCCTGAATTTCTGGTCTATTCGGGGGATGACAGTCTGACTCTTCCCATGCTTTCCATTGGAGCGCAGGGCGTGGTGTCCGTTGCGTGTCATCTGGTGGGCCGCGAGATGAAGCAGATGATACGGGCGTATAAAGAGGGGGATGTCGCCAAAGCCAGGGAAATCCACGTGCGCCTGTGGCCCCTTTTCAAGGTGCTGTTCATAGCCTCAAACCCGGTTCCGGTCAAGGCAGCTTTGCGTTGTGTGGGCTTTCCCGCCGGTCCTCTGAGGCCTCCTCTGTGCGACCCCTCCGAGAAAGAGCTGCAGGAGATAAAGAAGGTGCTTACAGAGCTCGGCCTGCCGGACGAAAGGTGATCGTACCCACGCCCACATCGCCGTATTACCTGCGGCCTAGTTGGTAACGGCGAACGGGACCCGCCTACAATTGGCCGGTTCCGTAAGTGGGTATTCTGCAAGGAGGTGCAAAGGCTGTTGAGAAGATTTCTCGTTTCTTGCCTAGTTATTCTCTTCGTTTTGGTGCCGGGCAGTCAAGCTATGGCCAAGAGTTCGAATGCGGACCAGCTCAGAGCTGAACTGGCAGGATTACACAAGCAGTTGATGGAGGTGAAAAGCCCCACAGAAGCCCAGCTGCTCCAAGCGAGAATGGCGGTGCTTATTGGCGAGCTGGAACGAGATCCGGAAGTTCAAAGGAATCTCGCCGAGCTTAAGGCAAAGATCGACGCCAAGGTGAAGGCGAAAATAGCCCACGACCTAGCGAATAACGAGAGGCTTCCCGGGCCGGGCAAGACGGTTGGAAAAGCGGGTCTGACCACGGATGATGCCGGAAGTGCGGTGACGGCCACGGTGTTGCCCGAAGGGGAGACCGTGGCCGTGGCGAGCACCGTCAGGTGGGATCTCTTGCGCCGCGGCGATATCATGCACGTGAACAACAAGAAATTCTTCAACCTCTATGCCCTCTACTATTCCCATTCGGGTATATATGACGGAGGTAACCTGGTTTACGACTCCAACACCGACGGCGTGAGGCTCCGGCCGCTCAGCGACTGGCAGCAAGGGCAGCCGGTGGCGCTCGGTTATAACAACAGGCGGACATACTCTGAACGCGTGGCCGCTCTGGATTGGGCCAAAGCTCGTTACGGTACGGACGGGAGTACGCCGTACAACTGGAACTTCCTCAACAAACAGACGGACAGCTCTCTATACTGCTCTCAACTAGTATGGAAGACCAATCTCTATCTCGGTGACGACCTTGATAGCAACGACGGCGATTACGCCTGGTTCCTGTTTATTCGCTATGGACTTGTTGGCCTCACCTTCGCATACTATGCGGTGGCCCCAGATGAGATTTATCTCTCGCCTCTGGTTACCTATTATTCGGTGGGAACCGGTTAGCTGACGAAAGTAGAGAGCTCCATCCCCGATTGCCCTGAGCAATCTGGGATGGAGCTGTCTGCTGGAGGGAAGATATGCCAGCCCGGCGCCTCATTGACTTCAAAAGTGCGGTCAGGAGCATTACAGAAGGTCACCGGTTGATTGCTCTGCTCCTGCTGACTTGCGTTATTGTAGCCGCTGCGGGAGGGTGTTGTCCTCAACCTCTCCGGCAGGCTGAGCGTCCGATCTTCGTCGTCTCAGGCGAAAACGTGTTCGAGCGTTCTTCCCGTTCCGCTGTCCACATCGTGGACCTTTCCAGTTTAAAAACCATTCGGCCGGTAAAACTCCCGCGTTCATGGGTTCGGAGCCCGGCTGTGGACCCGATGGGAAGACTCTGGGTAGGGCTATCGGGGGATCAGGACAGAGCGGGTAAAGAGGTCTGGATAATCGACCCGTCCGGGGGGGTAAGAGATAAGATTGAAGTGGGAGAGGCGCCGGAGGCCGGAATCAGTTTCAACGGTGGTCGGGCGTACGTCTGTTGCCGCTGTACAGGGTTTTCCGGCCAGGTGTGGGTGATAGATCTCGAGTCCTTGAAGGTCAAGAAAGTGCTCGACCTCGACGCAGCACCATATGAATATTCATTTCTCACTACATCTGCGGTGGGGGAGAGATTCCTGGTGGTTGCCGCCAACCACTCTCCTCCGCCAGGGAAAGAAGGTGAGGGAGCTTTTGACCTACCGTACGGTGAGGTTTTTGTGATCGATTGCCGTTCAGACGAAATAGTGAGCAGGGTGGACCTCGGCCCCGGTGTGGCTGTATGGGATATTGTACCGGACGAGGGCGACGGGTTTTACCTGATAAACAATGCGGCGTTTCAGTGGAAAATGGGCTTGGGAGACCAGGGCGAAGGGCCGGGAGATATCATTCTGTTTGATCCGGTCAAAGGAGTGGTGAAAAGAAACTACGACGTAGGCGGGTTCCCATTTAAGGCGGAGTTTCTGCGACAGGGGGTTCTCCTCATTTACTGTCGCATTTGGTCCTCGAAGTACGTCGATCACCGAAGAGCGCTTGTGGAGCTCGAGGTATTTTCGGGCCGATACCGCCGGACCGACTTGACGGCGGGTTTTTGCGCGACCGATATGGTAACGGTAGACGGGAAAGCTTACTTTGTCGGCTCGGTACCCGAGGGCAACTCCATATTGCCAAAAGAGCATGTGGACGGGCTTTATATCGTGGACCCTGGCGAGGTGGGCCCGATCGTTCCGGTGCGCGTTTTGGCCATACGCGATGCATCCGCCATTGCGGTAGGACAGGGGAAAAGGTAGCTCGAAAGGCCAACCCTGCGCCTTATAAAGTCCTACCTGGCTATCTGCGTCGTTCGACCGGCCATCTCTTTTCTCCATTTTCCGTGGAGGGGTTGCTTGACTCACGTGGAGGAGCGTGTTACGATCAGTACTTGCTTTCGCGACATACCCACTTAATGAGGAATCAGTTAACGGAATTCTGGTTATACTATCGCTATACTATCGAGGTGGTTTCAGCAGTTCCACCTTTGCGTCTAAGTCGACCGAGTTTACCCCTGATAAGGAGTGAAATGCATGGCTTATCCCATCCAGGCGGGCAAGCAGGTCCGGCAAAGCTACGGTCGCATTCAGGAAGTGCTGGACATTCCAGGCCTCATAGAAGTGCAGAAAAACTCATTCGAGTGGTTCGTAAAAGAGGGTCTTAAAGAAGTATTTCGAGACGTTTCCCCGATAAAGGATTTTACCGAGAACCTGATGCTGGAGTTTGGCGACTATACTTTCGGTCCCCCCAAGTACACTGTCGAAGAATGCAAAGAACGGGATGTGACATATTCAAGGCCTCTTAAAGTGAAAGTGAGGCTAGTAAGGCTTAAGAGCAACCAAACCGGAGAGATCGCGGAGATCAAAGAACAGGAAGTATTCATGGGTGACTTCCCGTGGATGACGCCATCGGGCACGTTTGTCATCAACGGAGCTGAGAGAGTAATAGTTAGCCAGCTCGTGAGATCCCCCGGTGCGTACTTTGCCAATGACTACGACCAGAACGGGAAGATGGTACTCCTTGCTACGATCATCCCGAACCGCGGTGCATGGCTGGAGATGGAAACCGATTCCGCGGACGTAGCGTGGGTGAGGGTGGACAGAACGAGAAAATTGCCTTTGACGGTGCTGCTGCGGGCGATTGGATACAAGACAGACGCGGAGATTTTAGAGCTCCTTGGGGATAACGAGATCGTCCGCAATACCTTGGAACGTGACACGACCAAGTCCAGAGATGAAGCTTTGGTTGAGATTTACAAGCGCATGCGCCCGGGAGAGCCGCCTACTATCGAGACGGCGCGGAGCTCGTTTCAAACTCTCTTTTTCGATCCCAAACGGTACGACCTGGCGACGGTTGGACGGTACCGGCTTAATAAGAAGCTTTCTCTGCGCAAGCGGATCGCCGGGACGACCGCCGCCCATGATGTCTTGCATCCGGAAACCAAAGCTTTGCTGGTGAGGGCCGGCGCCCAAATCGACAGAGAGACAGCTCAAAAGCTGGAGGATGCAGGCGTGACATCGATGGACGTGATAACCCACGAGGGTCACGTCGTTCACGTGGTGGCCACCAGGGGAATACCGGAGGATAAGAAGATCCTTACCCCGGAAGATATAGCTGCAGCTGTAAACTATTTCATCGGACTTTCCAGGGGCGTCGGGAGCTTTGACGATATAGACCACCTGGGGAATAGGAGGGTCCGGTGCGTCGGCGAACTCCTTCAAAACCAGTTCAGAATCGGGCTGGCCAGAATGGAGCGGGTGGTCAGGGAGCGGATGACCATCCAGGATATCGAGAGCGTTACTCCGCAAAACCTGATAAATGTGCGCCCTGTCGCGGGTGCAATCAAGGAGTTCTTCGGGTCGAGTCAGCTTTCCCAGTTCATGGAGCAAACGAATCCGCTGACAGAGCTGACTGCTAAAAGACGTCTGACGGCCCTGGGGCCGGGAGGCCTTTCCCGGGAGCGCGCTGGATTCGAAGTCCGGGACGTTCACCACTCCCATTACGGCAGGATGTGTCCGATAGAAACTCCCGAAGGACCCAACATCGGCCTGACCGGCTCGCTCACCTGTTACGCGCGGGTGAACCACCTCGGGTTCATCGAGACTCCGTACCGAAAGGTAGATAAGGAAAAGGGTCGGGTTACCGACGAAATCGTGTATCTCACCGCCGACGAAGAGGACGAATACCTGGTGGCCCAAGCCAACGCCGCGTTGGACGAAAACGGCTACTTCAAGGACAAGAGGGTGCTGTGCAGATACCGTCAAGAAGTGCTGGAGGCGAGCCCTCACGAGATAGACTACATGGACGTATCGCCCAAGCAGGTATTTTCTGTGGCCGCTTCGTTAATACCTTTCCTCGAGCACGACGACGCGAGCCGAGCCCTTATGGGTTCCAACATGCAAAGGCAAGCTGTGCCTCTCCTGGTCACCGAGCCGCCTTTGGTCGCGACCGGTCTGGAGCATAAGGCAGCTCGCGACTCCGGAGTACTGGTGCTTGCACGAAGAGCCGGACGCGTCGTTCGAGTATCCGCTTCCGAAATCGTCGTAAAGGCCAATGACGGCGGAGAGGATACCTACAAACTCACCAAATTCGCCCGTTCCAATCAGGGGACCTGCATCAACCAGAAACCCATTGTAAAAGTGGGTCAGGTTGTTGAGGAGGGGGAGGTTCTGGCCGACGGTCCGGCGACTAGCGGTGGCGAGCTTGCTCTGGGAAGGAACGTTCTCGTGGCGTACATGCCCTGGGAAGGGTACAACTACGAAGACGCCATACTCATATCCCGCGAGCTTGTGGAAGACGATGTTTTCACCTCCATCCATATCGAGGAGTACGAATGCGACGCGAGGGACACTAAGCTCGGTCCGGAGGAGATTACCAGAGACATTCCCAACGTCGGAGAGGACCAGCTCAGGGACCTCGACGAACGAGGCGTGGTAAGGATCGGCGCCGAGGTGAGATCCGGCGACATCCTCGTAGGCAAGGTCACCCCCAAAGGCGAAACGGAGCTCACCGCCGAGGAGAGACTTCTGAGGGCGATATTCGGAGAGAAAGCCAGGGAGGTCAGGGATAATTCCCTCCGGATGCCTCACGGAGAAAGCGGGATTGTCGTGGACGTGAAGATGTTCTCCCGAGAGGCACAGGACGAACTGCCTCCCGGTGTGAACCAGCTGGTCAGGGTTTACGTGGCACAAAAGCGGAAGATATCCGAAGGGGACAAAATGGCGGGTCGCCACGGGAACAAAGGCGTAGTTGCGAAGATACTCCCCAAAGAGGATATGCCCTTCTTGCCCGACGGAACACCTGTCCAGATAGTTTTGAGCCCGCTCGGGGTTCCTTCCAGGATGAACCTCGGGCAGATTCTCGAATGTCACCTGGGTTGGGCCGCACGGGCGCTCGGGATCTGGGTGTCGAGCCCCATTTTCGATGGTGTGACCGAGGAAGAGATCAGGAACTTGCTGCGCAAGGCGGGGCTTCCAGAGGACGGCAAGACCGTTCTCTATGACGGTAGGACCGGAGAGCCCTTCGACAACCCCGTTACGGTCGGCTGGGTGTACATGATGAAACTGTTGCACCTTGTTGACGACAAAGTCCACGCGAGATCGACAGGGCCTTACTCCCTCGTCACTCAGCAGCCTCTGGGTGGTAAGGCGCAGATGGGCGGCCAGCGCTTCGGAGAGATGGAGGTCTGGGCTCTGGAGGCATACGGGGCTGCCTACACTCTTCAGGAAATGCTCACGGTCAAATCTGACGATGTGACCGGCCGGGTGAGGACCTACGAGGCTATCGTTAAAGGGGAGAACATACCCGAACCCGGCGTGCCAGAATCCTTTAAGGTGCTGATGAAAGAACTGCAAAGCCTGGCCCTGGACGTGAAAGTCCTCGATGAAGAGGGTAACGAGATCGAGATCAAGGAACTTGAGGAAGACGTGACTGAAACGACCCGCGAGCTTGACCTCGCCATCGAAGGCGAACCTACCCGCTTCATGGAACGGAGGAGAAAGCGGGAGATTGAGGTGCCTCCCGAAGAGTACGAAGAGGAAGAGGAAGAAGTTCCCATGGAAGGCTTTGGTGAAGAGGAAGAAGAGGAGGAAGAAATACCCGCCGAACCTGAAGTACCCTCAGAGGAGGAGATTCCAGCGGGCGAGGTCGAGGCGGTGGAGAAAGAGACGGGTGAAGAGGCGGAGGAGACGTTCGAAGAGATGGATACGTCCGAGCTCTTCAAGAGAATCGAAATCGAGCCTGGTGTCGCCATCGCCGAAGAGGAAGTGGACGAGGACCTGGAAGAGGAAGCAGCTGGTAAGAGACGTAAGAAGAAAACTCGGGCCAAAGCGGCAAAGGCGCCTAAAAAGAGAATGCGGCGCGAAGTTGCCGACGATGATCTGGAGCGGTACGGGAAGGTTCGATCTATCAAAGACCTGGATTTTGACGATACGTCCGAAGAGTAATGCCGGCCATCTTCGGGATTTGAAGAAAGGGGATCTGACCGAATGGATGTTAACAGCTTTGCGGCTATAAAGATTTCTCTGGCTTCGCCGGAGAAAATCCGCGAGTGGTCCCACGGTGAGGTGAAGAAACCCGAGACTTTAAACTACCGGACCCTGAAACCCGAAAGAGACGGCTTGTTCTGCGAGAGGATCTTCGGCCCGACAAAGGACTGGGAGTGCTACTGCGGTAAATATAAAAGGATAAGATACAAGGGTGTCATTTGCGATAAATGCGGTGTTGAGGTTACCAGGGCAAAGGTCCGCCGCGAGAGGATGGGCCATATCGAACTGGCCAGCCCTGTTTCCCATATCTGGTATTTTAAAGCTGTCCCGTCGAGGATGTCTCTTCTCCTGGATATGTCTCCAAGACTCCTGGAGAGGGTGCTGTACTTCGCCGCTTATGTGGTGCTCGATCCCGGCGATTGCGAGGGGCTTTCCTATAAACAGGTCCTCAGCGAGGCCGAGTACAGGGAAGCGTTGAACAAGTACGGGAACCGGTTCCGGGCCGGTATGGGAGCCGAAGCTGTAAAAGAGCTCCTCGCCTCAATAGACCTGGAAAAGCTTTCCGCGGAGCTGCGCAAAGAAGCTACCGAAGCGACGGGCCAGCGAAAAGTCAGGGCGATGAGGCGTCTCGAGGTCGTCGAGGCATTCCGCCAGTCGGGAAACAGGCCCGAGTGGATGATCCTCGACGTAATCCCGGTGATTCCGCCTGAACTGCGACCGATGGTGCAACTGGACGGAGGCCGCTTCGCCACGTCCGATTTGAACGATCTTTACCGCCGTGTCATTAACAGAAACAACAGGTTGAAGAGGCTTTTGGACCTAGGTGCTCCCGACATTATAGTCAGGAACGAAAAACGCATGCTACAGGAAGCTGTGGATGCTCTGATAGACAACGGGCGCCGGGGTCGCCCTGTGACCGGGCCCGGAGGGAGAGCTCTGAAGTCCCTGTCAGATATGCTTAAAGGCAAGCAAGGTCGTTTTCGCCAGAACCTCCTGGGCAAAAGGGTGGACTATTCCGGACGCTCAGTCATAGTTGTGGGGCCTACGTTGAAATTCAACCAGTGCGGGCTGCCCAAGGAGATGGCCCTCGAACTCTTCAAGCCCTTCGTAATGAAGAAACTGGTGGAAACGGGCCAGGCCCACAATATAAAGAACGCCAGAAAGATAGTGGAAAGAGCTAGGCCGGAAGTCTGGGACATCCTTGAAGAAGTTATCCAGGACCATCCGGTTCTCTTGAATCGCGCGCCTACCCTTCATAGGCTGAGCATTCAAGCTTTCCAGCCGGTGTTGGTGGAAGGCAGGGCCATTCAAATTCATCCGCTGGTTTGCCCGCCTTACAACGCAGACTTCGACGGCGACCAAATGCCTGTTCACGTTCCACTTTCCGCCGAAGCTCAGGCGGAAGCCAGAATCCTTATGATGTCCGTACACAACCTATTGTGGCCCAAAGACGGTACTCCGGTGGTCACTCCTTCGAAAGACATCGTTCTCGGTTGCTACTATCTCACCCTCATGGACGAGAAAGCTTCGGAGGATGGACGGATAAAGTCGTTTGCCAATCCGGACGAAGCTATCATGGCTTATGAGCATAAAGCCGTAAAGCTCCACGAAAAGATCAGGGTGAGGCTGGAGAACGGCGAAATGCTTGAAACCTCGGTAGGTCGGGTATTGTTTAACGAGGCGCTTCCCAAAGGGTTCCCCTTCCAAAACGAAACTATCGACCGAAAACGTCTCAGCGAAATTACCGCGCAGTGCGTAAAGAGGTACGGCATGGAGGAGACCGCCGACGTGCTGGACCGGATAAAGGATCTGGGATTTCACTTTGCGACAATAGGCGGGTCGACTATCGCTATCACCGACGTAGTCGTCCCCAAGGAAAAGGCGGAGATTCTGAGGGAAGCTGACACCAAAGTCCAGGCGATCCAGGAGCAGTATAGAAGCGGCCTTCTCACCGAGGAGGAAAGGTACGAACGCACGATCGCGGTGTGGCGTGAAGCTACCGACGCCGTGACGGAGGCCTTGAAACGTTCGATGGACCCGTGGAACCCCGTGTTCATGATGGCCACTTCGGGAGCGAGGGGAAATATCCAGCAAATCGCCCAGCTCGGCGGTATGAGAGGCATCATGGTGGACCCCACCGGGCGCCAGGTGGAGCAACCCGTGCGCTCGAATTTCCGGGAGGGGCTATCGGTTCTCGAGTACTTCACTTCCACTCACGGCCAGCGAAAAGGGCTGGTTGACACCGCGTTGAGAACCGCGGACTCGGGGTATCTCACCCGGAGGCTTGTGGACGTCGCCCAGGACGTCATCGTGCGTGAAGAAGACTGCGGGACAACTGCGGGAATCACCGTGAAAAAAGTTGAGATCGAAGGAGAGCTGGTCGAGAGCTTGTACGACCGGATCCTGGGCCGGGTTGCGCTGGTTACCGTGCACCACCCCGAGACCGGTGAGGTCATCGTGGAAGAGGGCCAGGAGATCGATGAGGATAGGGCCAAAGCCATCGTAGATGCGGGAATAGAGGAAGTCCAGGTCCGTTCGGTGCTCACCTGCGAAACCAAACACGGCGTTTGCGTGAAGTGCTACGGAAGGAACCCTGCCACCGGCAGCATGGTGGAGGTGGGTGAGGCCGTCGGAATCATGGCGGCCCAGTCTATTGGCGAGCCCGGCACCCAGCTGACTCTCAGGACGTTCCACCTGGGCGGCGTGGCCGGCGAAGACATCACGCAGGGTCTCCCCAGAGTGGAAGAGCTGTTCGAGGCGCGAAAGCCGAAGGGGCAGGCGGCTATCGCGGAAATTGCCGGAACCGTCGAAATCGTCGAGGGCGACAAGAAGCGGGAAATCAGAATATTAGGGGATAACGGGGAGACCACCGTTATCGCCGTACCGTACGGTTCCTTCATCACGGTATCCACCGGGCAAAGGGTAGAACCGGGTGATGTTTTGACCGAAGGGCCGGTGAATCCTCACGATCTCCTGAGGATCAGGGGAGTTCGTGCGGTAGAGCAGTATCTGCTCCAGGAAATCCAACGAGTTTATCGCCTGCACGGAATCGACATCCACGACAAGCACATAGAGATCATCATAAGGCAAATGCTGAGGAAAATGAGGGTCGAGGACCCCGGAGACACGAAACTGCTTCCAGGCGGTCTCATAGATATCCACGAATTTGCCGAGGCCAACGCGGAGATGTTTGAACAGGGTAAGGAGCCGGCTACGGCGAAGCCTGTATTAATGGGGATAACCAAAGCTTCGCTTGCGACCGACTCGTTCCTGTCCGCCGCTTCCTTCCAGGAGACCACGAGAGTTCTCACCGAGGCGGCCACCAAGAGCAAGGTGGACCGGCTCCTCGGTTTGAAGGAAAACGTTATCATAGGAAAACTCATACCCGCCGGGACCGGCATGGCCCGTTACCGGCAGTGCAAGGTCGTGACAGGGGAGGAACTGGCCAGCGAAGAGGTGGCAGGAAGCGCGGGAACTCAGGATTGAGGGGGAGAGACCATGCAAAGCCTGAAGTGGTTTGGACATTCAACGTTCTTGGTAACCTCCGACCAGGGGCTCCGGATTTTGACGGATCCGTTTGGGAAGGACGTCCCCTATCCCGGGATCGACGTTACTGTCGATGTGGTCACCGTTTCCCACCAGCACTTCGACCATAATGCCGTCGACGTGGCTAGGGGAAACCCGGTTGTGCTGGAGGGGGTGGCGCGGAAGGGCTCTGATTTCGTAAAGGTAGACCGAACGATCAAGGACACGCACTTCCGAACGGTCAAAACCTTTCACGACCCCGGGCGAGGGGTCAAGCGAGGTCTCAATGCGGTATTCGTAATGGCCGATGCCGGTGCCACCGTTTGTCACCTGGGAGACCTCGGTCACGTCGTGGATGAAGAGACCGCAAGGGAGATAGGGCCCGTCGACATACTCCTCATCCCCATAGGCGGTCATTACACCATAGGGCCCGCCGAAGCGTGGCAAGTCGTAAACCGCCTTAAACCCCGGGTCGTTATTCCGATGCATTACAAGACCCCGGCGGTAGCGGCCTGGCCCATAGCGCCAGTTGAGGAGTTCTTGAAAGGCAAAGACAGGGTCAGAAGGGTGGGCAGTTCCGAGCTTTCCCTGGGTGAGGGGAATCTTCCCGAAAGCACGGAAGTGTTCGTCCTCGAGCCTCCGGCGAGAAGCTAAACCCGGAGGCGCGCCTGGATAACGGGGTGGCTCGGGGAGGCTCAGATCCTTTTCGCCGAACAGTGGGAATCCCGACGGCTACCGACAGAAAGTCACCCGTGGGGTCGGTACGTCCCGTCTGAGCTGCTACGTTACTTTTCATAGCTGAGGTCTTCAGGATGCGGGGGAATGGTGTTGATCGAAGTCCTGTCACTTTCCAAGAACTTCGGCGAACAGACGGTTTTGCGAGACATCACCTTTTCCGTGGCCCCTTCCACGATGACCTTTCTCCTTGGCCCGAACGGAGCTGGCAAGACCACGTTGATCAGGTTGCTCTGCGGTCTGCTCGAACCTTCTTCTGGGTCGTTTAAGATCGCCGGCATTGATTCGAGTCGCATTGCCGATATCAAGCGGGTCGTGGGGGTGGTCCTCCCGGGAGAGCGGAACCTGTACTGGAAGCTCACGGGGGAGGAAAACCTCGAGTTCTTCGGTTCCCTATATGGACTGTGGGGCCGGAAACTTGCAGTACGCATTGCCGAAGTCGTTGAGCTTACCGGGATTGAAGAATTCTACAGGACGCCGGTCGAGCGGTACTCCACGGGCATGCGTCAGAGGCTGTCGCTGGCCAGGGCTCTGCTACACGAACCGAAAGTGCTCCTGATGGATGAGCCCACCTCGGGAATGGACCCGATAGCCAAACATCAGATGGAGGAGCTGTTAAGGAAACTCGCCAGGAACGGGGTTACGTTGCTCATTTCTACCCATGACATGCCACAGGTGGAGCGTCTGGCGGACCAGGTGCTGATCATCGACGCCGGACGGATTGTGGCCCAAGGTTCACCGGCGGAACTCATCGCGGAGATGGGCCAGAAAGCCCTCATCCGGTTCGTGCTCGACGGACCTCCGGACGAAGTCGTCCACGCGATTTCCCAGCAGCAACTGGGTCCCGTGGACGTTCTGGAAGGGGAGGTAAGGCTGTGGAGCTCCTCCCCCGACGAGACCATCGGGGAGCTCTTCGCGATTCTTCGTCAGACCTCCACGCAGCTCCTACGGATGGAAGTGACCAAGCCCGGCCTCGATGGAGTGTTCTGGAGAGCGACGGGAAGATATTGGGAGCTCGATAGGGGTGGTCCGGAATAGTCCGATATGGATGTGACTCCCAGGAGATATGGCGGGGAGTCGAGGGAAGGGGATTTTGAAATCGTGTGGACCGCTGTTCTCGGTGTCTTTCTTAAAGAATGGCGACAGGTGAACAAGTATCAATCGTGGGTCATTTCCACGGTAGAAGATATTGTGAGTTTTACCCTCCCCCTGATTTTGGCCTCCTATGCGCTGCGTTCCACTGTAGGTACCGATGAGTTCCAGGCGTTGACCCGGACCGCGTCTCCGGAGGCCTATCTCGCTGCCGGTGCTTCCGTCTGGTTGTGGCTTATTTCGGCCTTGTGGAGCACGGGATCGGTGTTACGCACCGAAATGAGGCAGGGAACATTGGAGGTACTTCTGACCAGCCCCGTTTCCATACTTGTATGGGCTTTTTCGGTCTCCGTCTTCCGGTTGGCCCTTTCCGCGCCGTCGGTCATGTTGCACGTGTTGATCATCGCCGTAGCTTCGGGCATCAATCTGTTGAAAGTCAACTGGCTGCTCGTATTCGTTACTGCGGTGATAGGCTCCGTTGCTCTGGGAGGGCTTGGCCTGGCCTATGGAGGTATTATCATCCGGTACAAAGATACGGGCGCCTTCGGCAACCTTCTCAGAGCTCTGTTCTGGGTGCTGAGCGGCTCGACCTATTCGCTGAGCGTGTTCCCTCGCTACTTGCAGGTGGTGGCAGCTCTTCTGCCTACCACTTATGTCATCGATCTTACGCGGCGCGCTTTCCTGAATGCCGGGGCTTTCGGCAGCGTCAGGGGGATCGTGGTCTTGATCATCGAAGCGGGGGTGCTTTCGTCTTTCGGGTTGTGGGTCTTGCGCCGGCTGTTGAGGGAGGCTAGAACCGAGGGTACTCTTTCTACTTTCTAGCCGGCTGTCTTCAAGTGATGCGGGATGAAAAACGGGGTACCCAAATGCGCCGGGCAAATCTCCGCGGGGCCGTCGCTCGCATATTTTAGGAGGTGCTGAAACCGTGTTGCGCGTTCATCGCCTGGCCCAGTCGTTCCTGAAGGAGTGGCGGCAGGAACGCCGGAGAAAACTGAGCCTGGTTTCGGAGATCGTGCTTCCATTGCTTTTTGCCCTACCGCTGGTCCTCATGGGGCTCACTTTTGTCGGAGGGTCCCGAAGCGGGTTTATCCAGGCCGTTGGGACGCCTTACCTGCTCACTTACTATGCCATCGGGACGATCCTTCTGGACGTCTCCGACACGTTGTACTTCGGGGCCGACGGCTTTGTCGAAGACGAGAGCATGCAGGGAACCCTCGAAATCCAGCTGGCGGCACCTTCGTCATTCGTCGAAATTCTGATGGGATATCTTTTGTATAGCATGGTCAAGAAGAGCCTAGCTGTTTTCGCCGCCCTCGGTGCTGTTTTCCTCATCGAGCGCCCGACTCTCAACCTTGATTTGGCGAAGCTCGCGGGCAGTTTGACTTTATATGTCATCTACCTGGCCGCCCTGGGCACTTTAATGGCGGGCTTTCGCATGCTGTCCAGGGGTAAGACCTTTCCCATTACTATTTACGGTCTAGTCCTGACGTTGTCGGGTTACACCTACCCCGTGTCGGTGTTGCCCCAACCAATAAGAGCGATTTCCCTCGTTATACCCCAGACCCACTTCGTCGACCTGATCCGCAGTTCGGTGCTGGGGATACCTACCGTATGGTCCCCGGCGCTTCAGTTTCTGTATGTTGCTGTCGCAACGCTGGTTATCATCTTCCTGAGCGGCGCAGGGTTCGTCCTATTGTATCGACAGGCAAAAAGAGAGGGTACCTTACCCTGGTACTGAGACCCGAAGAAATAGAGCCGAGTTTTTGTCTCG
>DUSS01000042.1 GCA_012842495.1 Candidatus Fermentithermobacillaceae bacterium | reverse complement strand
ATCGTGATACTCCCGCTTTCATCCCTTACCACCGTCATCCAGGAAGGGATTTTCTTCGACGAAATGTCGCCCGATCCCCTCATACCTACCTGGCCTACTCCGTCCTCAGGCACTCCAACGGGTCCTGGTTCGAAGCTATGATTGCCGGGACAAGGCCGGACAGTATGCCCAGAGCTCCCGATATCGCCAGCGCCAAACCGAACAACCTCAGCCACTCCATAACCGGCAACGGGTTCCCCATCAAAATGAGAATCACCGCCGATATGACGAAAGCCGCGAGCCCCCCGATACCCGCTATCGCCAGTCCCTCTCTGAGCACCTCTCCAGCTATCACCGCCTTTGGCGCACCAACAGCCCTCAGTACCGCTATCTCTCTCCTCCTGTTGAAAACCTCAACCACCATGTAATTAAGTATCCCTATGCCCGAGTCTACCAGCGCTATCAATCCGAACAGACTGAATATCCTCCCGCTCTTCGCCCTGAACGACTTGTACTCCTCGAGGCTCTTCAATGGCTCGGTTACCTTGTAAGCAACGATGCCGTTCTCTACCGGAAGAATCGATATCACCCGTTCCTTCCCGTTCTCCAACGCTTCCTCCGATCCAAACCTCAAGAATATCTCGGCGCCTCTTGGCGTTACCTCGAAAGCCCTCACCCGGATAGCCTCCTCGAACGGCATGTACAACGTCTCGTCGGGCTCAACCACCTTGGATACCATCCCCCTGGGAACCGGCTCCAGCACTCCCGTTACCAGAACTTCTACATCGTCACCCACAACAACGCTCCTGCCAACGGCTTTCGCAGGGTTTCCGAATAGCTGCCTCGCTGTCTCATACCCCAGCACGCACCTCCCGGAACCGACTTCAGCCGTCCCCCATTTCGCGCGCAGTCCTTTCACCTTAAGAGCTTCTCCTGCGACTCCTGTCACAGCGACAGCCACTACGTTCTCTTCGGAAGCTACGTTCACAATGCTGCTCATGAGATACGCACACTTGAAACCAAGCTCATCTTCAAGTCTCCTTACCTGCAGGAAGTCATCCAGAACCGGAAACTTCCGCTGGATACCCAGACCCACCCTGTCGACCGGGTCGTAACCCTGAATCACCAGCCCGTTCCGTCCGCCGAGTTCGATGAGCTTGTCGGCGTTCATCTCCGTTACCCGCCCCAGACCCTGTATCATCACTATCGATACCAAGGCCACGATGACGCCTATCACCGCGATGACAGAACCCGCAAACCCTGGCTTGGGCTGAACGTAGTAAATAACTTCTGTTCGCTCATGGGAAGTCATAACCGCCCAAGGATGGTTCCACGGAAGGTATGCATGTATTCTGCTGTCGACGTCCGAATATCCGAAAATGCCTACTAGCTGAATACAGGCTGGGGAAGGGCTTTCTACCTCGAACGGCAACGCCGAAAATAGATCTGAGCCCACTTGAGCTCGGGACTTAGACACGATTCCCGTATGAGCCACACAGACGTCAGCGCCTTTGTCTACCTCTTCCCGCGTGAACCATCTGCCTTGTGCGGGCTTCTCTCCGACCACAAGAGGATAGTTTAGTGTGGCGAAACCAACCAAAATAGCTCCAGGAAGTGGGACTCCAGGAGCAGGAGAGCTCTCCCGAGTGTAATAGACCAGCGGTAGATCTAGTGTCCGCACGCAAGCCACGTCTTTCGCGAAGTCGGAGCGGGCAAGAATTTCAAGCAGCTCCTGCGCCTTCGCTCGGGTCAACCCGCTTCCTGACGGAGGGTTCGGGAATCTCACAGTGTAGTAATATGATCGGCTGGTTTGAAGCACCCTTTCTAATGCGTCTGAAAGGCCTCCGCGAACCCCAGTTATGCATGTCAGAACCATCGTTGACAAGGTAAGGCAGACCAGGGTACTGAGTACTGCGGATTTCGTGTGCACAGGGACCTTCCACCTTCCTGGATAGGGACAAGGGGTACTACCTTCTGCTGTTATCCACGTATGCTAAGGGTGTGGCCCGCATTGGGGGTCATACGTGCAGTAGTAACTCAGCAATACTTCAGGAATCACCGTGTCGGCGAAGCCGTCTCAGTCGCAGTCATACAGGCCGGTTGACCACCTTTCTACCGCGTCTGGTAGCTCGTACCAGCGATCCATGCAGCCCCAGCAATTAATAATCGTCACAACCGGACCGTTTCCCAGACGGACGCACGCTACCGATGCAGCCAGTGCTGGCCTCGTTATGAGCAACAGTGCAGCTGAAAGCAGGACAGCTGCAACCACACTCTTCAGCTTCCGCATACTCAAGAACCTCCCTCCCTCAAAAAGTAACTCCGAGGCCGTTGAGCCTCGTTGCTACCGTGCCCCTCGTCCCCGAGCTCGAAGCACGCTTCTGACCCGCTTCCATCCTATCGTCGCCCTCGCTTGAAGCCACGTTCCGATTTCTTCAGCCTTGGGAGATTGCATTAGCCGAGAGAAGAACCTGGATACGCCAAGGGCAAGTCCCACCTTCGTAGGCAAGTGTGCGCCATAACCAAAACCAGAACAACTGCTTGACACGCTGGTCTTCCGCCCATAGACTGAGTTTGGCTCCGAGATGTGTTTACGGGGCAGGGACGGGGAAGTCCGTCTCGAACAATCCGATCTAATCAAAAGTCCGATGTAATCGAAACAGTACAGTGTAACGGAAAGGAAGTGATCTCCATGGCATTCACGATCAGCGCGGCTGGATGGGAGAGAAGGGGAGAGGTGAAAGCTGAATAGCTCGATGAACAACCGGAACCCGGATCCGGAACGCGAGTCCAAAACCCGGAGCCGTTCGTAGACCTCTGCCGGCACCGGTTAACCGCTTTTCCTTTACCGGTATTCACCGACCTCCTGCTTGCTCCCTCCGGTCATCACTCCGTACCGTCCTGAAAAGGAAGATTGGTTTTGACACCCTGGCGGGCTTCGAGCGCCCGCGGGTCGTCACGAAGAACGCTTCCAGCAAGTAGTTCGCGTGCCGATGGCATTGTTACCTTTCCCCCGAAGGGAGGATGCCTTTTTGAATAGCACTTTGATGAGCCGAAGATCGCCTTACGCTCCCCGGCCCGATGAACGCGACCCCGTAATAGTCGTAGAGGAACTCACCCGGCACTACCGGGTGAGGCTCGACGGCGAAAGGTTTGTTGAGAAGGTCTCTCGTTTCTTCAAGCCTCGATACCGCTACGTGAAAGCCCTGGATGGCGTGTCTTTCACAATTCGCGCAGGAGAATCGGTGGGGTACATCGGTCTCAACGGAGCGGGGAAATCCACAACCATCAAAATCCTGTGTGGCGTACTCGTTCCCACGTCCGGCATAGTCACCGTTTTAGGGGTCGAGCCCTACAGGCACCGGACCCGGAACGCCCGACGCATAGGGCTCATGATGGGCCAGAGGACGCAGCTTCTATGGGACCTGCCGGTGCGGGAAAGCTTCGACCTGCTCGGCAGGATATACGACCTGAGTAGGGAGACCTACAGGGCAAACAGGGACAGGCTGGTCGAAGCTCTTGATATCGGAGACCTCATGGACACCCCAGCGAGGATGCTGTCGCTGGGACAGAAAACCAGGTGCGACCTGGCCCTTACGTTCCTGCATGATCCCGCGGTGGTTTTTCTGGACGAGCCCACCATCGGTTTGGATATCCTGGCGCGGGAAAAAATCCGCGATTTTCTCAAGGCGGAGAAGAAGCGAGGCGTGACCATCTTTCTGGCCAGCCACGACCTGGACGACCTCGAGATCGTGACCGACAGAGTTATGTTGGTCCACCGGGGCAGGATCTTGTTCGACGGGAGCCACGAGGAGCTCCGCCGGGTCACCGGAGGCTCGCTGGGGATCCTGGAGGATACGGTCCGGAGGTTTTACAGGGAGGCGGAGCTCGGATGAAGTATCTAGCGTACACCCGCTGCGAATTTCTCCGCGGTTTCCGGTACCGCGCCAACTACTGCGCCACCCTCGGCGGGGCCTTAATAATGGTAGTCATTCAGTGGTCGCTGTGGACGGCAGTGTACCGGAACACGGGGGTGATAGCAGGGATCAGCCTTGGCAGCATGATTTCATATACCATGATGGGCAGGGTTGTCTCGGGGTTTCTTAGCGAACCAGTAGCTTTGCCAGCGGGAAAACGCATATGGTCAGGGGAGATCGTGCACGACCTCGTAAAACCTGCGGACCTCCATTTCCAGCTTCTTTTCCAGAACCTCGGGAACGCTCTTTTCAAGCTAGTTTCAACGGGTTTACCGCTCCTGACCGTCCTCTGGTTGACGGGTGTGCTGAAGGTGCCCCGCCTTCCGGTGCTGGCCGTCTTCGTAGTATCTATGTTGATGGGGTATGTGACCGTTTTTTCAACGTCGTTCCTGTCAGCGGTGGTCACGTTCCATACCAAAAGCCGAGTGGGGATAGACCACGTCTACACGGTTGTGGAACTACTGTCGGGCATGTACTTCCCGCTCGACTTCTTCCCGGGCTGGTTGAGGACGGTAGCTGACTTTTTGCCGTTCAAGTCCATCCACTATGTGCCTCTGGGTATCTGGAGCGGGATCATCGCGCCGGGCGCGGTCGCATCCTCGCTCCGCCACCAGCTCATCTGGACCATGCTCATGGTTGTAGCGTCGCGAATTCTGTGGTCGGGTGCCGTCAGAAGCCTGACCATTCAGGGAGGTTAGGCCGATGGTCGAGAAAACGAAGGACGTAGCCAGGCATGTGCGCCTGTATTACTGGTATCTCAGGGCAAACTGGCTGTCTCTCATGGCCTACCCTGTCCCGTTTATCACCATGAATCTTGCGGGGGTGGTATACTCCCTGGGTTCGGTCGCCACCGTCTGGGTGCTGTTCACAAGAATTCACGCTATAGGCGACTGGACATTCCCGCAGGTGCTTCTCATTTACGGCTTGAGCATCTTTTCCCGGTCGCTGTTTCACCTCTTCTGGGTAGAGCTCATGTCCGTGTCGTGGATGGTACGGACGGGTCACATCGACAGGCTTCTCGTACGGCCCCTCAACCCGCTCTATCAGGTCGTGGCCGGATACCTCGATGACGATGACTGGGGGGAGCTTTTGACCGCCCTCATCCTCATATGGACTTCCCTGGGAATGCTCGGACAGAGGACCGTCTGGAACATCCTCTGGATTTTGGTGGCGGGGATATCCGGGTCGCTCATCTTCGCCTCGATGCACATAGTAGGGAACGCCATGGCATTCTTCACCATCGAGAGCAGCGGATTTACCAGTCTCGCGTGGACGATAGATGAGTTTGCGAGATACCCGGCGGACATCTACGGCAAGGGTGTCCGAACGGTTATCACATGGGTCATACCGGTGGCGTTCGCCAGCTTTTACCCCGCTCAACTCGTTTTCGGAAACGGCGCACTAATGCGGATGGCGCTGGCCACGCCGGTTATAGCTTTGATGATCTTCGCCTGCGCCTACTGGTTCTGGACGAAGGCCATGGACTGCTACCAGGGGGTGGGGAATTAGAATCCCGGGTTTCTCGTACGGGCGAGTATGCCTGACGGGAAGAGGGTGAGCAAATCAGATACCCAACCACCATCTGGCGACCGAGAAATAGACGATAACCCCGAGGATATCCGCCACGGAGGTCACCAGGGGTGAGCTTGCCGCAGCAGGGTCCCAGCCTAGCTTGCTGAGGATGAACGGGATCGCTACGCCTATGACGCACGAGGCCAGAACGACCAGCACCATACTGATTCCCGCGATGATGCCTACCTGAGCGCTTACCTGGAGGGCGGCGACTCCCCAGACGATTGCGCCCATGATAGCACCTAGAGCCAGGGCTAGTGCGACTTCTCGCAGCACGACCCGGGCCCAGTCCCTCGCTTTGACATCGCCGGTGGCAAGAGCTCTCACCATCAGCGTCGCCGACTGGGCCCCTGCGTTTCCCGCGCTATCGATTAGGAGAGGGAGGAAAAACACGAGGGGTACCATCTTAGCTATGGTGCCTTCAAACAGGGATATTATGTTGCCGGAAAGGAGGTAAACCAGGACCAACCCCAGAAGCCAGGTCACACGGTTCTTGTAAAGAAGCTGGGCGGTAGCTTCTTTCAGCGAGACCTTCAACGGGGAGATGCCCGCTCCCTTGTGGAAGTCTTCGGTGGTTTCTTCCTGTGCCACTTCCAAAACGTCGTCTGCCGTAACTATACCTACCAGAACGCCCTGGGAATCGACGACCGGCAGCGCCAGAAGGTCGTATCGCTCCATAAGCTTCGCTGCCTTTTCCCGGTCTTCGAAGGCGCTAATGCTGATGGCGGGAGACCGCATTATCCCGCGTACTTTTTCCCCGGGCCGGCTCAGCACGATTTGCCTCAAGGACACTACCCCCACCAGGCGGGAGGCGGCGTCGGTGACATACAGCACGTTGATGGTTTCGCGACTTTGCGCCGTACGCCTGATTTCTTCCATGGCCTGGCTTACCGTCCAATCTGGGCGCAGAGAGACGTAGTCCGGCGTCATGAGGCGCCCGACGCTTTCTTCTGGGTACCCCAAAAGTTCTCTGGCCTCTTTCAGCTCCTCGGGATCCAGGAGAGTCAAAAGCTTCTGGGTGACTTCAGCCGGGAGCTCCGAAAGAAGGGCGGTCCGGTCGTCGGGAGCCAGGTTCTGTATGAGACTGCGGGTCTCCTCGTCGGTGAGCTCTTTGAGGAGCGAGTCCTGGTCGGTGGTTTCGAGATAGGCGAAAACCTCCGCTCCCAGGGTCCGGGGAAGGCATCTGAAGAGGAGCACCCTCTCGGGCTTATCCAAATCGGAGAGGAGGTCGGCGATATCGGCCACGGGTCGTTTGGTCAATAGCTCCTTCAGGCTCGACCAGTCCCTTTTAGCGATCAATTCCCTGATTTCGGTCAGCGGGTCCCGTTGAATCTTCCTTTTGTTTAGCCTGTTCACCGACCTTCACCTCCCGTTTTTGCCCGGGTCTCATCTCGTAGCCGTTAAGATTTCTTGCTCACCATATGATAGTTCCGCATATATCCGCACCGCCATATAACTGCATGGATCTGCATGGATCTGCGGTGCTCCTCAAATACCCAGGTACCAGCTGGCTAACTTGAAATATATGAAAACACCCAGGATGTCGGCTATCGATGTGATAAGAGGTGAACTGGACGCCGCAGGGTCGAAACCCAGCCTGCCCAGGAGCATAGGTACGGTGATTCCTATGAGGCTCGAAATCGTCACGATGACCACTCCGCTCAGGGCAACCACTAAACCTACGGAATTGCCACCCTGGAGAATGCCGGGTCCTACCACGGCAAGTCCGACCGTCAAACCGAGTAGTAAGGATATGCCCAGTTCCTTCAAAACCAGAACAAACCAATCACTGTACTCCGCGTCCCCGGTAGCCAGGTCCCGAATGACCAGTGTAGCCGATTGGGCGCCTGCGTTGCCGCCACAGCCGATCAAAAGCGGAAGGAACGAGACCAGCGCCAAAACTTTCGAAATCGCGTGCTCAAATCTGGATATGATTCCAGCTGCCATAAGGTCGACGAATATGAGGCTGACAAGCCATCCTATCCGGTTTTTAAAGAGGATTGAAAGGCCGGCGTTCCCGAAACTCACCCTCAAAGGATTCACGCCGGCTCCTTTGTGAAAATCCTCGGTCGCTTCTTCGCTGGCTAGCTCGAGGATGTCGTCGCCTGTCACGATTCCCACGAGGACGCCGTCCGAGTCGACGACGGGGAGCACGAACAGGCCATGTCGCTCCATTGTCCTGGATGCTTCTTCCCGGTCGGCGAAGGCGGACAAGCTTACGACAGGAGTGGTCATGATTTCGGATACGATTTGGCCCGGTTCTGCCAGGACGAGATCGCGCAACGATACAACACCTAAGAGATGCCAGCCCCGGTCGGTGACATACACAACGTTGATGGTCTCGCGGTCTTGACCCATTCTGCGTATGTGTTCCATGGCTGTCTGGACAGTCCAATCCGGGCGGATTGCCACGTAATCCGGGGTCATCAAACGCCCGACGCTTTCCTCGGGATATCCCAGAAGCTCCCGGGCTTCCTCAAGATCCTCGGGGCTCAGCAGGTTGAGGAGCTTTTGGGTGACGCGACCTGGGAGTTCCTCCAGAAGAGCTGTCCTGTCGTCGGGCCGGAGGCTGGCCACCAGATGGCGGGTCTCCTCGTCAGTGAGTTCCGTGAGGAGGTTCCTCTGAACTGCGGAATCGAATTCGGAAAACACGTCCGCCGCGATATCCCTCGGCAGCAAGCGGAAGAGCAGTACCCTGGATTGCTTGTCGAGCCCGGTGAGAAGGTCAGCTATATCCGGTACTCGCCACCGAGATATCTCCTCTCGAAGGCGGGACCAGTTCCTGTTTTCGATGAGCTCTTGAATTCCCGGTATGTCGAATCCGGCCACGAGCTGTCCCTCCCTCACAGCAACAGGATACCCGACTTCCTGGACTTAATGGTCCTTTCACCAGGGTTACGTTTTGTGAAGTACTGGCCTGCTGGTCGGCGCTCTGAGCCGTCGCCCTCAGTGGCATCCAGGGCGCTCACCCACGGAGGAGGCCTTGGAGGCCAGCGTTGAGGATCAAAACGAGGATAGCAGAAAGGAAGGGCTGAGAGAAGATTGCCCGCGTGGCAGAGAGGGCTTTCTGCTCGCGGTGAAGAGACTATACGGTGAGGGGACTCCCGACCCCCTACAAGGTGCCGCTCCGAAGAAGCTTTTCCACAATCGGCTTATCTGCTGGAGTGAAGGAGTACAGAGGCAGGTCGGAGATCCGCACCCAACGTGATGGCGGGTTTTCCGCCCGGCTTGTTCTCGCTACCCCCGGCATGGGACCATGCACGGGTTGGCCCTGGCCGTGCAGTTTTCGTAGCACGCCTTCTGTGCTCCTCGGAGGTTGTCCGGCATCCCCCGGCTTTGTGTCCACAGGCCGGCAGCGATAGGCGAGGAGAAGTACCGGCCCGTGGGCATAGACGTGATAGACTACTCGGAAGATGTCCTCGATTTCCACGTTTAGCCCGAGTTCCTCCCGGAGTTCCCTGGCTAAACACTCCTCGGGGCTTTCCCCCCGCTCGAGTTTTCCTCCGGGAAACTCCCATAGTCCCTCGAGGGCACCTGCCGTCCTCCTGGCAATCAAGACGGCATCATCTTTGTAAACGACGCCTGCCGTAACAATGAGCGGGTAACCGTCTTTCCTAAGCCCGGTCAAACGTCCCTCATCCTTCCGGATTTCCGACCCAAGTCCAGCTGTCTTGAATTTGCCCAGCGCTCACCCAATCTACACAGGCCAGGTTTCGTTCGGGAAAAGCTCTTCCTTCGATTTACGGCCTCGCATCACGCCTTCGGTAGCGGGGACCCCGATGGGGAGCAGGCACACCACACTGACGGAATCGGGGATGCCTAGAATCTCTTTGACTCTTGCTTCCGAGAAAGCCCCGATCCAGCAAGTCCCGAGTCCTTCCGCCCGAGCTGCCAGGGTCATGTGGTCCATGGCGATAGCTACGTCTACGAAAGCGTAGCGGCGCTGGGGATTCGTGGCGCATCCCACGATGACGACGCCGGCATCACCGACGAAGGATTGGTTATTGCAGGCCTCAGCCAGCTCGCGCCTGCGTTTTTCGTCCCTGACCACGATGAATTTATACTCCTGGCGGTTTCCCGCCGATGGGGCGAGTCTTGCTGCTTCGAGAACCCTGGCCAGAGATTCTTCGGGTACAGGTTCGTTCTTGTACGCCCGTATGGACCTCCTTGTCCGGATAGCTTCGAAGACGTCCATGGAACTCACTCCTCCTTCTCCTGAATCTTACTCCTAAATCGTGGGCGACCGGCCAAAGAGCCGAACCACGGCGACTGCTCCGGAGCTTGTCTCCGGACGCGGTGGTGGGCTTTGCGGTGACCTGCTGGGAGAGTTCTGGATCGCGCCGGGGAGTTCCTTCTCGCTTTCCGGAAGGAGCCGCGTACAACAGGGAGCACGACTCCCGGAGTTCGCTGAGGCATGATTAGCGGGGTGGTGGCCTGGGGAAGGTTTGAGTCTTAGAGCATTGAACACGGGCGACCGCGTGAAAGTTTTTGCGGTACCAGGACATGTTCCGACCGTTGCCGAAACTTAGCGGAGCTCGAAAGCGGCGGGGCAGAACCGAGATTGTACCGCCCGACTTTGCGGGGGCACGAAGGCGTGGGTTGAAACTGACCGGACAGGCGAGGTGACCTGGATTGCCTGGCAAACACTACAGCCGAGACGACGAGTTTACCGTGAGGGGCATGCCCCCGTCCTATAGTGGCCTTTCCAAGGATGTTCTCATGGAAAGGGCCGGGCAAGCTTGGAAACTGGCGTCTCCTTGTGTGCTTTGCTGGCGGAAGTGTTTCGTCGAACGGGCTGAAGACCCCGGAGAAGGGAGCGGAAGAGGTCGGAAAGAGGCGTTTCGAGACGAGTCTCCTGCTGAACTAGGGGACGAAGTCCCTGATAAAACCGAAAGAAGAAGCCGGGCCGGCGTATGCAGGACAGGAAGGAGGGCGGTGGTATCAAGTTACGGTCCTCACTTTGGAGAAGAGCCTCCCATAACCGGCTGGCGAGGGTCGGGAACCATCTTCTTTTCGTACTGCAATCTCAAATGCATCTTCTGCCAGAACTATGAGATAGCGCACCTGGGCCAGGGAAGGGAAGTTCGGGACGAGGAACTCGCCGCTATCATGCTGGAACTCCAGGAAATGGGTTGTCATAACATCAACCTCGTCTCGCCGACTCATGTCCTCCCGCAAATCCTTTCGGCTCTGGTCATTGCGGTTGAGCAGGGGTTGAGAATTCCTCTCGTATACAACACCGGGGGCTACGATACCATCGAGGCCCTTAAATTGCTCGACGGGATAGTGGACATCTATATGCCCGATATGAAGTACGGCACCCGCCAAGCTGCGGAAAAATACTCCCTGGCACCCGACTACCCCGAGGTGAACTTCGCTGCCGTCAAAGAGATGCACCGGCAGGTGGGAGACCTGGTCACGGATGAAAGGGGTATCGCAGTGCGAGGCCTGCTCGTAAGGCACTTGGTTCTGCCGGGTAATCTCGCGGGTACCGAGATCGTAATGAAGTTCATCGCGGAAGAAATCAGCAAAGATACCTACGTGAACATCATGGACCAGTACAGACCGTACTACAAAGCTGTGGGCGATCCCGTGCTGGGGCGGCGCATCACGAGGGAAGAATACCGGGAGGCCCTCCGGATCGCTCGGGAAGCGGGATTGACCCGAATAATGCAGTTCTGCGATTGACGCGTTCGCCGGCCGGACCCCCGAGCCGTGGGAGCCGGGTACGGGGACCGGCCCCGCATTGGCGGTCGTATCGCCCTGCAACGCCTTTACACTGCTGATATGCCGCTACTGGGCTGCCACATCTTTTGACTGGCCTCCCTGCGCACGGCCACGTAAATCCGGTCATTCGGTGAAAACCGGTCGTCGAGCACCACTTCAATGGCAGCTGAAAAGCGCACTCCCTGATCCATAATCGGGGCAAGCCGTTCAGCGATGGTCGCGCGGATGTAACCGATGCCAGCTCCCATGAAGTCCCTCACCGAGATGGCGTTAGGGTCGTAAGGGTTTGCGGGTTCCCTCACGAGGAATGCAGGTTGCCCGGCCTTGAGGCGCTTGAGCCCCAGGGGATCACCGTGGTGCGGGCCTACTACTCTGGTTATGAACTGGGGTGTCTCTTCGTAAAACTTGTACACCTTAGAGAAGTCGGCACCGAGCGCAGCTCCAAAGAGCAGACCCAGACGGTGCTCGGGCTTGAAGGCGGCGAACATGGCCTCGGCCAGGGCATTGAGAAGTCTTTCCCTGGGAACGAACTCACAGCAGATCTGGACCAACGAATTGTGCCATTCCTTCACCTCCGCTAACACCTGAACGCCTGCCAGAAGCGCCCCGCACCTGATCAAAGATACTCCCTGAAGCACACGGCAAAGGTCTACCGCGATACCTGGGTCGAACTCGCCCCTGGAATCAACCGGGATTCCTTGCAAAAGACCCTTTTCTATGATTGCGCTGAGCATGTTAAGCACGTCGGTTCATCCTCTCGTCGCTGGTTGAGTGAACTCTTGTAAACAAGTAGGCAACAGGTGCCCCTTCGATATTCCATTCCGGCCCACGGACGGCTTTTGCACGAAGGCTCGTGGGGATGACGATGATTTCGATGTTGAGCTCCTCCTTCGCGACGGACAGGGAAGAGAACACCATGCAGCGACTTCTCTCATGTCCGGTTGCAGTGTGGGCTATATCTTCGGGCAAGGTCCCGCGGTGTTCCTCGCCCTCAGTGCTTACAGTTTGGGACGACAGCGGGCCTGATCTCGACACAAACCAGACATACCGCCAGAGGAAGCCATGTACTCACAATGCCAAGGTGCAGCAGGTTTCTTCAGAAAGCGTGTCGCCGGGTTCTAACTCCCGGCGACATACTTCACGGCATCCTATTTCGAGACAGTTTCCAATTGAGACAAACCCGCCTAGACCCAGCTCGAGTAAGGCTCACTTAACGAAGTGCCCAAAGGAACGCCACCTGGGGCCCTTTCTTAAGCTCACGAAAGTTCCGCGGTAAGCGAGCGCCATCCAGCGAAGCTTCTACCGGCGGCCTTATGCGTATCAAAGCCGCCACTTTTCCCTGATACGCTCGCGTACCTCTTCCAGTTTTTCACTGAGGTCGTCGCCGATCTCCTCGACCTTGTCGCTCAGGGATTCCACCTGATTCTCGAGTTCCTCGATCTCGTTTTCCAGCTCCTCGATCTCGTTCTCAAGCTCCTCCAGCTTGTTCTCCCAGTCCTCCTCCGCCTGCTCGAGAGCTTCGTCTATTTCTTCCTCCAGCTCGTCGGCGGACTCATCGAGAGAACCTTCCTGCAGGCGTCGGCGGATTCTCTCATTCAGCTCTTCCTCGAGCTTAGCCAGGGACTCATTAAGTTGGGTCCGGAGATCCTCTTTCGTCTGCTGGAAGCTTTTGATCTTGTCGAGAATCCTCCGAGCCTCCGCGTAATTTGACCCTACGTCCACGGTTATCCCTCCCGAACCACGAGCGCCGGTGGTGATGAGGACGGATTTCCGGCCCGGCTCTCCCGGTTGCCGTAGCAGTCCAAGGAACACTCCCACCGCGAAGCCGACCTGCGCCAGCGTTGGTTCGTCCGGAAGAGCTGGGAGCAGCTCCTCGATGTTTTCGTAACCGGGTTCCGTCTTAAGCATTGCAATACACTTTCCGTACATATCCGCCGCTTGTTTCTCGATGCCCCGGTACATGCCAGTAAGCAGGCTGTTTTCGATCATACTTTTGAGGGAGAGAAGGACGGACCTGACCTGTGACACCTTATCCATTCCCGATGACCTCCTTATTACTTTCCTCATCCCCGAGGATTTTCGACGCCATCTTCCTTCCGATGCTCGAACGCCACTTTACAAGCCCGGGGTCGACCTTCAGGATTTGGGACACCTCCTCTACGCTGTATTCCAGGGCATACCGGAGGAACAGCACCTGGAGGTACTTCTTCGGCAGTTTCCTAATGAGAGCTGAAACCAGGGCAGCTGCCTCCGCGCGATCGGCAGGGGAGGGATCCGGGTGCCTTTCGGGGAGCGTCAGCAACTTCGACGATCTTTCCTCGACGGCATGGCGGGCGACGGTCTTCGCTTCATTCGCCGCTATAGCTCTCAGCCAGTACTTGAACTTTGCCTTATCCGACAGCTGCTCCAGGCACGCATATGCCCGGAAGAACGTCGTCTGGACCACGTCTTCCACCTCTGGAGAGTCTCCCAGTATGGCCCGGGCGACTTGCTCCACTGCGCGGAAGTGCCGGATCAGCAGCTCTTCGAAGGCAAGCTTGCCGGTCTCGATGGCCTCGTCGAGCTGGGCTGACCGGGGAACTCCGGCGGACCGGGGGAGTTCCCTGGAAGCAAGCGCCGCCCTCCTCGACTCCTTGCTCGCGAGGACCAGTTCAACCAGCTCTTCATCGGAGAGGAGTTTTTTGATTACCCGTCACCTTCCTCGATTATATAGACGCTGCGGGGCCCTTGCCGGTTAGGTGAGGTCGTTATCCAAAAACAAGATGACAAGAGCTCTCGTCCGGCGAGATGTTCGATACCTAGCAGGAGAAATGGGTCTTGTGCAAGAACACACGATCCGAGATTTGCGGAATCACGGCCACCGGGACCGGTAAGCTGGTCACGGTAGTTGGGAGGTGTAGATAGTGTCTGAAATCCTCGGCGTTGTGGGTTTGGGGACGATGGGCCAGGGTATCGCCGAAGTGGCGGCCAGGGCCGGATACAGGGTGATCTTGCTGGACAGGGACGAAAGTCTCGTACAGCGGGGGCTGTCCGCCATCAAGAAGAGCCTCAGTCGTTCGGTGGAGAAGGGCAGGATTACCCAAGAAGAAATGGACCAGGCGCTGGGACGTCTGGTGCAGGGCAAAGACTGGGCCGATCTCGGCCAGGCGGACATAGTCATCGAGGCCGTCTTCGAAGACATGGCGGTAAAAAAGGAAGTCCTTCGCGAACTGGGCAAGCACGTTTCCTCCGGCACGCTCCTCGGGTCAAATACCTCGGCGTTGAGCATCACGGAGATGGCTTCGGTGGTTCCTAACCCTGGACGCTTCATAGGGATACATTTCTTTAACCCCGTTCCCGTAATGAAGCTGGTGGAGATCGTGAAGGGGAAAGCGACGGATGCCCGAACGGTGGAAAGGGCCTTTGACTTTGCCGGCAAACTTGGAAAAGAAGCGGTTTTGGTGGTCGAGTCACCCGGGTTCATCGTCAACCGCATACTGTGCCCCATGATGAATGAGGCCGCTTACCTGGTGTATGAGGGAGTAGCTTCAGCCGAGGACGTGGACAAAGCTATGAAGCTCGGCGCAAACCACCCCATCGGACCACTTGCTCTGGCCGACTTGGTGGGGATAGACGTTCTTTATTCCATCATGCAGACCCTGGAGAAGAATCTCGGGCCCAAGTACAAACCGTGTCCGCTTCTCGAGCAGATGGTGAAGGAGGGAAGACTTGGAAGGAAGACTGGTCGGGGGTTTTTCCAGTACTGAGTGTCCCAGCCGGATCGCTGGCAGCCCGGGGTAACTAGTTGTTACCCGTTGAACGGCGGGACGGACCACGGAACATGGGCACGGACGTATTTCGAGACCACCTGAAGTTCCTGTTCGGCCTCCTCAAGAGAGAGAGGCTCGCCGTCCAGCAAATAACGTTGCACTTTCTCGAGGGCTTGGCAGGCACCGTGATCATACCCGCAGCTCCTTCCATTTGCCCTGTTTGAACCTGATCGCGTAGAGCGTCGACCTTACCACCCAGTCCATCAACATAGCGATCCACGCTGCTTCCAACCCCATATGGAAGACGTCCATCAGGAGGTAAGTCAATCCGAGGCGGACGATCCACATGCCAGCCACGGTGACGTACACAGCTATCCTCGTATCGCCCGCCCCTCTGAGCGCGCCGGGAATCACGAATCCGAGGGCTTCCGGAATCTGCGTGAAAGCTACTATCCGCAAAAGCGGCACGGCCAAAGCGATGGTCTCAGCATCATCCGTGAAGATTTTTAGGAAAGCTTGGGGAAAGGTGAAGAAGAGGACCCCCATCGAACCCATGGTTAAGACGCCGAGCTTCATGGCTTCCTTGGCGGAAGCTTCGGATCTGTCCGGCCTGCCGGCACCCAGGTTCTGTCCGACCAGGGCCGTCGCCGCGGTAGCGAACCCCATGCCAGGCATATACGAGAAGGACTCCACGTTCAAGCTCAGGGAATGAGCTGCATAAGGGACGGTTCCGAGCCCCGCCACCTGCCGGGAGTACATCATTTGACCTGACGAGGTCAGGACCCGCTCGAGTGCCGCGGGGAGTCCCACGTTGATAAGCCTGCCGAAGAGCGCCCGGTCGAAGGGCAAAAGGTTCCTCCAGTTCACATGTAGTTTGCTCTGGGACGACGAGAGAACTCCCAGGACCAAAACTGCGGCCAAAATCCGGGATATCGAGGTGGATATACCCGCGCCCATGACCTCGAGCCTGGGAAACCCTAGATATCCGAAGATTAGGACGAAGTTGGTTCCTACATGGACGGCGTTGGTTATGAGGTTAATTACCATCGGGCTCAGCGTATCGCCGGTTCCCCTGAGGGCCCCCGTGGCGATGGTAAATATGTAAAACGCAAGCATACCGGGCATCATGGCTTTCACATACAGGATGGCCATGGGTGCCACGTCGGGACCGGCTCTCATGAACGCGACGATCTGCGGAGCCAGGGCGTAACCGGCGGAGGCGACCATGATCCCCAGGACCACCGCGACCAGGATGGACTGACCGGTAACCCTGCCCGCTTCGTCGCGGTTGCCCGCACCTGCAGCTCTGGCTGCCAGCGCCGTTGTGGCAACCGAAAGGCCCATTACAAGGGCGTTCGCCAGGAAAAACGGGTGCATGGTCAACCCGACAGCTGTCACCGCCCGGGGGCCCAGCCTCCCGACCATGCTCATGTCCACGACCTGCGTGAGCATAGCGAGTCCCTGCTCCGCCACGACCGGCCACGCCAATGCCCACAGAGCTCGCTTGATTTGGGACTGCTCGTCTCGCTCGATCCCGACTGCGGCTGTCCGGGGGTTCTCCTGCGCACTCATTCCTGAGAGTTCCCTCCCAAAAGCGCCCGAAAAGCAGGGCCTTGACCGCAGGGTCGGCCCTGACGACCCTAATTATCCACCATGGCCGCGGATATTTCTAGATCCGAATGTTTCACGAAGGTCCGTTCGAGCGCTACTGCACCCCTGTGTTTGGTGCTGGGTCGAAGCCAAAAAACACATTAACGGGGATGACAACCGCGGGTGTTAACGGGGAACGGGCCCTGCCGGTTCGGTACCCGGCAGGACCCGCCGTCCCAGTGCAAAGTCTCATTATGCCCCGTATGTTACGGCTATTTGGTCTGCTATCATGCTGAAACTGTTTTCAGCAGATGCGTAATCGTACGTTGTTGCAATCAGTTCTTCAAAACTTCAAAATGCTCGCCCATTATTTATCGCTTCAACTACGTTTTTTCACCGGTGTCGTACGGTCCTGGATTAATCTTCCCGGACTTGCACGCCGGTGTTATGTCACCTCACCTTACCTTTTCAAAAGCTCATCTATCCTCGGCCTGTCAAACCCCACTACCACGTTTCCGTCGATGACGAGGACCGGCACTCCCATCTGGCCGGATATCCTCACCATCTCCCTGGCCGCTTCGACGTCCCTGGAAACGTCCTTGTCCTCGTAAGGTACTCCAAGTTGCGTGAGATACGCCTTTGCTCTCGAGCACCAGGGACAGGTGGGAGTCGAATAAACGATTACCTCATGCTCTCCTGTCATTTTCCTGAGCACCTCCTGATAGATTTGTGTACCCGGAACAGCCCCGCCGGCGGACGGACAGCGACCGGTGCAGCTGGGGCCGGCGCGCCGGGAACATACGCGGTTGAAACCTCCGCGGTCCAGACCGGCCCACCTGAGCCCGGTACCGTTCGAACCGGCGCTCCGCCTCTGGCGAAATGCTCCCAGGCGTATTGTACCATCTTCATCAAGATTTGAATCTACCGCAGGAATGGCCAGGTCCGCGCAATTCCGGGGGTGAGAGCTACTGCCCCGTATGTTAGACCTGAAAGGATATTCGCCTATGCCGGAAGTTTCAGGTTTTTTAACGCCCGCACCAGCGCCCGGACGTCTTCCTCGGTGTTGTAAAGATGGAAGGAAGCTCTCAGCGCCGGCGGGTCGCTCACCGCCCTGATGACAACCCTGTCGTGTTTGTAGAGGTGCTCCACGGCCTTGAGGTAGTCGTCGAGTTTGAACCCGTTGATGGTGAAGCTGACGAGTCCGAGAGAGCGTCCGGGGTCAGCGGGTGTCACTACACCGAATCCGGCGATTGAAGAAATCTCTTCCTTAAAAATCCGGGCCAGGGTACGGCATCTCTCAGCGACCCTGTCCATCCCTATATCCAGAAGGAAAGCTACGGTCCACCCGAGTGCCGCGTAGTTCAATACCGGCGGGGTGGATGTCTGGTACGCCCCGGCCTCGCGTCCGAGTTCGGGCGGTGATCCTTCTTCCCACTTAATCGAGCAGGGGAAAGCTCTTGACGGCTGAATCCGTTCTCTCAGCGACGGCGCGAGATAGAGACCCCCCGTTCCTTCGGGTCCGAGGAGCCATTTATATCCGGGAAATGCATATGCGTCTACCCCCGTCTCCCGGAGGTCCGGAGCACCTGCACCGGCGAACTGTGCGCCGTCCACCAGGAAAACTGCGCCGTAACGGTGACACACGCCAGCCAGGGAGGAAAGGTCGACCAGCATTCCCGTGATGTACGACACGTGGCTCATCACCACCGCCTTGACCTGACCAGGCGCTTCCCGGAACGCCTTTTCGACGGACACTTCGTCTGGAGGCGCAGC
Source organism: Candidatus Fermentithermobacillaceae bacterium (assembly GCA_012842495.1). Lineage (GTDB taxonomy): Bacteria > Bacillota > Sulfobacillia > Fermentithermobacillales > DUSS01 > DUSS01. The sequence continues at coordinate 17,677 of DUSS01000042.1, read as the reverse complement.
TTTCGCGGGAACGGAGACGATTTTCACGCGTTTCTTGATTTCCAAGTATGCTAAGGGGGCCTTAACGGCGGGATGTTCGGTGTCGGACGTGATGACGACGTCCCCCGGGTTCCATGGAATGCTCATTAAGACCGCGTTTATACCCTCGGTGGTGTTCACCATAAAGGCAAGATCTTGTTCCTCGCATCCCATGAGGTTTGCCAGAAGCTTCTTGGCCTCGTTCACCGCGTCATACGCCTCCGAAGATACGTCCACCCTGGCGGGACCTCTCAGGTAGTACGAGTACGCCAGGGAAGCTGTCTTAGAAAGCACAGACCGGGGCATTATGCCTATTGTCCCGGTGTTGAGGTACCGTACCTCCCGGCACGCCGGGAACTCCCGTGCGATATCCTTCCAGAACAAGTCACCAGCGCTGGGCACTGTACTTCCTCCTCTCTTATTACGCCCTCTTGTAACTCCGGGTTAGTCAGGTTACGTCAGTCTAGTGTCTTACCCGAAGGCCGTTCGTTTTCCTGCATGACCGGCGGGGATCTGGCGCTCACCGGTAGGCCTTTTCTTAAATGCTCGCACTTGCTCTGGGTCGCATGGGGGCAAGGTGACGCACAATAGATCCGCGAGATATACGATGATTTCGAAGGGGAGCAACCGGAGTGCAGCGGGTTTTCTAGTGCAGAAAAGCATACACGAATGATCCGGGAATAGTCAGCGGCGGGGTAACCGGGCGCAAACACGTATTGCGGCGCTGCAAAGCACCTATCATAAATCGCGGTCGGTTTTCGGAGCGGGACCGTTGGGAGGAGTACTGGATGATGTACAAGAGTTCTCTCTCCTTGAGGGGCCAAATTACGATTCCCAAGCCTTTACGGGACAAATTCCAGCTGAAACCCGGTGACGAGGTGCTCATCAGCGAGGCGGGAGGGAGGATCGTTCTTACTCCCAAACTGTCCGACCCCGTTTCCCAGGGGCGGGGGTTTCTTGCAAAGCACCTTCCGGGCGTGGCAAGCCGGTACGGCGACGATTTGAAGGAGGCCGTTGCCGGCACAAGCGGTCCGGACGGCACATCGCCGGGAGTGGCAAACCGGGGCGAGGGTGGGTAGAGGGCAGATAGAGGGCAGGTAGACGTGAAAAACGTGTAGGGAGGTTCTGAAGGTTGGGAACGAAGGGGCTTACGGGTGAAGGGTGCAGAGAGCGGGTACCGAAGATGGGGCGCAAGGAGTTTCGAAGGATGGGTGAGAAGTAGGTGAGACCGGACGAGTCGCCGAAGGACGTCCCGCCCGGGGAGGCATATCTCTTGGACAGCGGCGCGCTCCTGGCCTATCTTCTGGACGCCCCCGGAGCTTCCAAGGTCGAGCGCCTGTTGAGGCAATCTGAGCAGGGTCAGGCAAGGGTCATGATCTCAGCGGTAGACCTCCACGAACTTTACAGCCGGGTTACGCGCCTGGGGGGTCAGGAGGCTTTCGCCGAAGCCTCATATGTCATTCGCCAGCTTCCCCTCCAGGTGCTGCCCTTCGGCCGTGACGAAGTGGAGGAGATCGGCGAACTCGCGTACGGCTGCGGAGGTCTGGACCAGAAACCGTGCGGAAGTGTTGTGGCTCACTACTACTGTCGCCAACACGGGTGGACTCTGGTGACGGCCGGTACCGGGAGCGAATCGGGCGTCCTGGTGGTGACGCTGTGACGGGGGGTTTAAAGTTCGCACCGGCATCGCTAATACCCGCCAGGGCGGACAAGCAGAGCGGCTCGACTAAACCCTGGCGTTGTTGCCTTGCACCCCGGAGTACTGCTATAGATTGGCTAGACATACCCGAAAAAACCCGAACACGCTCGGGCCGTAGCTTCCGGAACCGTAGTTTCCGGAAATACGGCGGGAAGTAGGGGAAACCAGTACAGATACATCCAAAACCAGGAGGGATGAACATGTGCGAGGATATCCGACCTGATAGAGAAAACTACAGTATCGAAATAGTCCCGCTGGACAAACCCGAGGACGTCAACGTTATTCTCGGTCAAACTCATTTCATCAAGTCGGTGGAAGATCTTTATGAGGCGATGGCCAACGCGGGTGGGAACACCAAGTTCGGCATCGCATTTCTTGAAGCTTCCGGGCCCTGCCTGGTCAGGCTGGCCGGTAACGACCAGGAACTGATCGATCTTGCCAAGTCCAACGCTCTCAAACTCGGCACGGGCCACGTTTTCATCATCATGATGAGACAGGGATACCCCATCAACGTCCTCAACAACATCAAGATGGTTCCCGAAGTGTGCCGCATCTTCGCGGCCACGGCTAACCCCTTGGATGTAGTGGTGCTCCGGACCGGGCGAGGGGCGGGCGTCCTCGGCGTGGTAGACGGGTATGCACCCAAGGGAGTGGAGGGTCCGCAGGACGTCGAAAAGCGCAAGGTTCTCTTAAGGAAAATAGGATACAAATTGTAGACGATACTTGGGCTACAGGGCCGAAAAGGTCGGGGTGCAGGCCGGCTTAGGCAATCGGGAGTGGCCATCTGGAAACCCGGGGCGACACTTGTCTTCTTCGTTTCACTCCCACCGTCTCCAGCTGTAGAGGCTTGCGGCGTGGGCGTTTCGATCACGTCCACTAGGCCTCGGGCGCTCCTTCGCTCACGAACCCGAAGTATTTCGCAATCAGAAGCCCGAAGCTCGCCGCAGCTGCTGCGGTGGTGGCCGTGGCGGTAGTGGCTGTGGCGGTGGTGGTGGTCGTAACGGGAGCATGGGCGGGCTTCGGGAAAGCGCGAGGAATGAGGCGTTTCAGAGCGGGTACCGTACCAAGAAGTTCCAGGCCATAAGCGGCCGACAAGGCGGAGAGTACGATGAGTCCCGCGTAAATCCCTACCCGTTGCTCGCGTATGAGCGTGAGGGTGAACATGAAGCTGGCGAGCAAAGCGGCGCTCACCAGGGACAGCCATGGGTAAAGAGGTGCTTTGAAAGCTGAGCGGTCCGACACGACGTATCTCCATCTGATGTGAGACAGGCATATCACCAGCCAAACGAAGAGAAAGCCGAAGCTGGTTATGGAAGTCACATAGAGGAATGCCCCTGTGGGCGCGAGCCAGTACAGGGTGATTGCCGCGTACACGCTGATGCTAGAGGCGATGACGGCGAGATACGGGACCTGGCTCCGGGGAGAGACTTTAGAAAGCGCCCGGAGCGTTGGGGTTTCCTGGGCCAGCGAATACAGCATCCGCGAACTCGTGTACAATCCGCAGTTTAAGCTGGAGAGGGCGGCGGTGAGGACCACGAGGTTCATGATATCGGGTGCCCAGGGAATACCGAGCATGTCGTAAACGAGGACGAAAGGACTTTCCTTCAAGCTCGTCTCATACCAGGGGATCACCGCGACCAGCACCATCATGGCACCGACGTAGAGTATGAGAGTCCTGAGGGCGACTCCCCGAACCGCCCTGGGAACGCTGGATGCGGGATCTTTAGTCTCCCCTGCGGCGACTCCGATGACTTCGGTCCCGCCGTAGGCGACCATTACCATCGCCATGGCCCGGACGACACCGGAAAACCCGGTGGGGAAAAAGCCGCCTGCCCCCGTGAGATACTTCGTCCCCAGCCCCGGGTGACCGGGGTAACCGAGGATAACCGCTGCGCCGAAGAGAATAAATGCTCCTATCGCCACGACCTTTACCATGGCAAACCAGAACTCGAAGGTTCCGAAAGACTCGACTTTCGTAAGGTTTACGGCCATGAGGATGATGACTAAGAGCAAGCCAAAGAACGGTGCCACGCGAGGGGGAATCCACCGGGTGAGATATGTGGTCGCTGCTACTATCTCCGCGGACATCGTCCCCAGCCACGAAAAGTAGTACATCCAGCCGGCGATGAAGCCAAAATACGGACCCAACGCTTCGCGGGCGTGAACCCGAAACGCCCCTGGAGCGGGTCGTTCTACGGTCATCTCACCCAGGGCCAGCATGACTGCGAACATCACGGCCCCGCCGAGAGTGTAGGCAAGCACGACAGCCGGGCCCGCCGTGGAGACGGTTGTTCCCGCCCCGAGGAACATCCCGACCCCGATCACCCCGCCGATGGATATCATCGAAAGCTGATAGGAGGGAAGGCCGCGTCTCAGAGATTGTGCCAGTGAATGTCACCCCCTACACCAGGGCATCACGATTACGGAGTCCGGCGCGAGTCGCCCCAGTTGCGCGATAGTTAGCGGACCTCCCGGCATCGAGCGCGGTATGGGGAGCCAGGTCCAGTCGCACTAGGCGTCGAATGGTTTGTACCAGATCTCCGACGAACTTTCGGGGGGTAGTGTGCCTCGATCCGCGGCGTTACACGCAAGAAGGGTTTGTAGGTTTTGGAGATATGAGGGTGACAGATACCGCCGCTGGCGTTCCGGGGCATTGCATTTAAGGGGTTTTTCGCCCTTTGCGGGTGGGCTACGATAACCTGACCGTTGGTCTTGGGCGGTCTTCTTCCGAGACGATTCCGAGACGGCCTGCCGTCACGACAAGCAGCAGGATCCCCTCTTTTAACTCGACGCGAGGGTGCGGACCCGAAACCTGGTTCGATACAGAGAGTGTGCTTCCACGGCGGAGGGTAGCGTCTCTTAAGGGGAACTTCAGGTCCTGGAGGGTTACCCCCGTCACGAGCTCCGTGATAGGGAAGAGGGACACCCAGTCGCCCTTGCCACCAGGAACATCAATCCAGCACCATCGCCCGTCGTGACCGGAGAGGATCGCCACAAAGATGCCCGGATGGACTATGGTTACCCTGAGCCCCTGTTTGATGTACTTCTCCAGGAGGAAGATGTTGGAGAGCTCGTGGTCGAGCCGGGGACCTCCCAGCGCCCCTACAAGCCGGGCTTCATCAAAACCCTGCTCCAGTAGGAAATCCAGAGCGAGCTCGGTGTCGGTTTTGTCTTTTTCTACGGGAAACCTGAGGACAAAAACCCCTGCCCTCTCTGCGTCACGTACTACAGACTGGTCGAGGGAGTCGAAATCTCCCAGGAGAACGTCGGGAACGATTCCCATTTTACTGAGGACGGCCATCCCCGAATCGGCGGCCACAATGATACCGGCCCGGGAGGCCTCAAGGGATACGAGGTCCTCCCGGGTGTGCCCACCGGCTACGACCAGGCCGGGTCCAGATGTGTTAGTCGCGTTCCTGTTTTTCAGCTTGGTTAGTTCTCCTTCAGGTGATTCCCGGTCTTCATGGTGAACTTCCAGCCCGACTTCAAGCGAGCAAAGGTAGCCCACGTTATCTTTCGCGTTATGCTTCTCGCATCCCTTGGGGCTTGGCGAACGACCTCAGGCCAAAGCTTATCACAAGGCTCGATATTATCAGTTCCGGTAATAGATAGCTACCATTGTAGACCGCCGAGTACAGGTAAGGGCTCATGTTCTCTGGGGCGTACTGGCGGAAGAAAATAACGCCCGACAGATAGTGACTGATGAACCTCCCCGCCATTCCCAGAGCTATGCCAGCGACCGGTCTCGTTTGAAGCAGACCTGCCAGTCCCAGAAGACCGAATGCCAGGGGGTAGTCCAGGATGACCTGTGCAGGGTGGACGAAGTAGGGCTCGACTATGAGCTGCAGGAGCCCGTGAGCTACCCCGGCCAAGAGACCCGCTGGCGCACCATACCGCAGCGAGAATATGAGCACCGGGATCATGCTTCCGAGCGTGATCGATCCGCCATTCGGCAGGGTGTAGACCTTTACCAAGCTGAGGACAAGGCCGAGCGCCACCATGAGGGCGCCTTCTACGAGCATCCTGATCTTGCCGCGAGACATAGAAAAACCTCCCTTTGGGGAGGGCGAAGCCGCACCAGACCAGGCGGGAAAGACGCTATTTCCCTACGCGGGCATTACCCCACAGGTTCGATGGGTCAGGTGCTAAGAGCCCTTTCTCAGCCGCTAAAAGCAGCTCCCCGTTGTTTTGCAACCTTATTGTACAGCTCCGGCGAGCTACGGTAAATGGGCGCTGTCGAAACCGGGTTCTTGCGGGGGCATATGCTTTTGGGGACGAGTCATACAGACTTTTAGGGACTTTCAGTCCCCAGTGCAAACGGCGCAAGCCTCCTGTACATATCCAGAGCTTTTTGGATCACTTCCGCATTGTTAGGGTAAGAGGGGAGGTTGACGAGACGGTCCTCGGGCACCCACGCGGCATCGAGTGTTTCACCCAATTGGGGGGTTGGTCCGGCTTCCGAAACCGGTGTCATCAGGAAGTAGGTCACGCTTTTTTTCGTAGGCACACCGAGGGGGTCAAGGTAGGCATATGTGGTATCGCCGATTTCCGCCATGACTTTGCCGAGGACGCCCGTTTCCTCCAGAACCTCGCGGACAGCCCCTTCTGCCGGCTCTTCCCCGGGTTCCAGGTGTCCTTTCGGGGGAGCATAGACCCCGAATCTATCTTTTATGAGCAGTACTTCCAGTGCGGAGTTCGAGGCCTTTCGGACCACGATACCACCGTAAGACCTCTCTTCCGGTGTGCCCGGGTGTCTGGCTTCAAGAGCTGTCATCCGCGAAACAGCTCCTACCCTGAGTACGGTGCCCAGCTGTTGCCCTGTGAAGAAGAGCCATTTCTCAGCATTTTGGATTGCTTCATCGAGAGACACTGGACCGGGACAAGTCGAGAACGCCGCCGAGAATCCGTCCGGGAGACTCTCCAGGAAATCGAGGTTTAGACTCCCAGCGACCGCTATGACGGCCTTACCCCTGGTCCGAGCTTCCGAAGCCAGGGCCTGCGGCGCCTTCCCCTTCCTCGTCTGTGAGTCCATCCTGCCCTCACCGGTGATTACCACATCTGCGGTCCGGAGAGCTTCAACGACTCCCGCTTGCTCCATGATGAAACGTGCCCCGTCCAGAAGCTCTCCTCCCAGAAAAGCTTTAAGTCCGGCGGCCAGACCGCCCCCTGCACCAGCCCGGGGAATCCCCAGGATCGTGACACCGAGGTCTCTTTCCAGGATGGTTCCGTAACGCTCCATGGCCGCATCGATGCCGGCGATCTCTTCGGGACGAACTCCTTTTTGAGGTCCGTACGTTGCGGTGGCGCCTTCGGGCCCCGTCAGGGGATTGGAAACATCGCATGCGACAAGCACTCTTATTCCGCGACAGAGGTCCGGGATCTCGCCGGGAAGGACCCTCGATACTTTGAAAAGACCCCGCGTTCCTGGGGGTACTGCCTTATCCTTACTGTCCAAGATTTGAGCGCCGAGTGCCCGGGCCATTCCGATTCCCCCGTCGTTGGTGGCAGTGCCCCCGACTCCGACCAGCACCGTTCTGGAGCCTCTTTCAATGGCATAACGGATAAGCTCGCCGACTCCGTAGCTGGAAGCTCTTGACGGGTCCCTCACGCCCGGAGGGAGGAGAGCAATGCCGCAGGCCAACGCGCTTTCTACCACGGCCAGCTTTTCGTCGGGAACGAAAAGCACAGGTGCCTTCACTCTCTCCCCAAGGGGCCCGGAGACCTCCGTATACTCGGTGACAGCTCGTGTGCCCAGTGCGGAGGCCATGACCTCCAGGGTTCCGTCCCCTCCGTCGGCCAGGGGGCGCTGAGTGACCTCCGCTTCGGGAAACCCTGCCTGTAACCCCGAAGCAAGGGTGCGCGTCGCCCTGATCGATGACAAGGCGCCTTTAAAAGCGTTCATAGCTACCAGCACTTTCATTGCAAAATCACCTACGATTCACCCAAAAGACTTCCTGTGCCGCCGGGCCGTTTTGGTAAGTGAATCTCCCGCCCTGAGGGCTGCACCTTTTAACCCATTACCGCCCTGAAGACTCTCAGGTAGTTGAGCCCCAGCACTTTCTTGAGTACTTCATCCTTGAGACCCCTCTTGAGGAGCTCTTCAACTAACACCGGAAGATGTTCTACGGAAGGGATGGGTCCCGGACCGCTGAAGCTGTCGAAGTCGGAACCCAGTCCCACGCCGTTTTCCCCCATGACTTCCAGGGCGTGTTCGATATGATCCGCCACCGTGGAAACGGTTATCTCGCCGCCCCCGGCAAGATAAGAAGGATTGAAAGAAATCCCTATGAGGCCGCCGATATCTCTCAAAGCCTCCATCTCTTCGTCTTTGAGGTTTCTAGGATGGGCATAAAGCTTATGGCAGTTGGAGTGACTGGCGACGACCGGGAGCGACGCGCTTTCCACCACGTCCCAAAAGCCCGCTTCCGAAAGGTGGGAGACGTCCACGAGCATCCCCATGGACTGCGCTTCTTTGAGCACCTGAAATCCGAAGCGGGTGAGCCCTCCCTTGGTCATCGCTTCTGCCACTCCGTCCCCGAGCTCGTTCCGTTCGTCCCACGTGAGGCCGATTACTCTGGCGCCTAGCTTATAGAACATGTGGAGCACCGCGATTTCGCCTTCGAGGAACTCGCCGCCCTCGAGGGCGAACATAATCCCCAGTTCCTTCGTTTCTTTGATGGCCTCCAGATCTGCATAGGACAAGATTATTCGTACTCCCGGCTCTTCCGCGAGGGAATGGAAGGCGTCGGAGTAGATGAGCCCCCTCCGGCAAGCTCTCATCGGCCTTATCCTCTGATCGGGGAAGGCCGCGAGCACCTGACATGATACCCCCGCCTCTTTCAACCGGGGGATATCGAGGTGCCCGGTTTCTTCCTTCTTCCTGAGATCCCTTAACCCGTTCACGGCATCAAACAAGCTTGATGCGTGACCGTCGATGATGAACGCTTCTTTTAATAGATCTGCGGCCTTTGATTTCAGTTCTTCCCGGTCGGTCTTTTTCATGTCTCGTTCCCGGCGCCGCTAAAGGCGATGAGGCGAGCTGAGAACCGGCCTGCCTCATGATTGAGCGTCTACCCTTCGCTACCGGCGCCGGAGGCCCTCCTTTCTCTGGCTGATTTCATCTCGGGTTGCATGCCCGCGCTGCCGCTCTTCCACGCCCAGCCATAGCCCCTTTCTTTATCTCTTTATCTGAATTCATCTCGGTTTGTATCCCAGGGTCTATCCGGGTAGGACCGCTGCAACACCATGCGCCTCGTTTTCTTTTTCTGTGTTCGGTTGGTTAAACGGAACTGTACCCATAGTTTTCTTCTCGAAAACCTTAATCCCTGCGAAACCCCGGGGGATTGCCGGTTGCGCCGCTAAGAGCTGGCCCGGAAACGATGGCAATTTCCAAATGTCATCATATTATGTCGTGAGCTCTCAGCATTCGGGGGGATGACCATGGCTGAGACCATCAGCAAAGAAGCGCTCGACCTAGTTTCAGCTCTGAGGCCGTTCGCAAGCCGCATGGGCCAGAGGGTCATAGACACCGTGATGGGTATAGCGGAGGAGGTTGCGGGGCCCGAGATCGGCGATCTCGAACTCGAATCCCTCGGTGAGAAAGCACAGGGTCTGTTTCAAGACACGATCGAAACGGCAATAGCGCTTTTCTTAGTCATCGTGGCGCTCTGGTTTTCCAAAGTGATTCAGGCGGGGGAACAACAACCAGGTGGGAGTGGGAGGGCGGGACAACGCCCGGGCCCGGGTGGTCCTCCTGGGTCCGGCGGGCCTTCCCCGACGGGGAGCTGATTCGAAAGAGTCTCCTGTGAAAAGGTTTCCAGTCGACGGAGGGGGTCGGTTGACGTGAGGTTCTTTGGTAAAGAAGTCGACCCGTGGGATCTCTTTCTCATCTTCATCCTGCTCCTCGGAGCTACCGGCTTTTTCCGGCCGCCTGACTCCGATGGTAACCGTGGAAAACAAACGCGGAGTTGGTTGGGCCGGCGCCGAACCCGCGCGCAGCCACTCTTTGGCCGTACCCGATTGGGTCGAGTTAGCACCCTACCGGCGCCCTAGTTACTTCAGCTCGGTGACCGGTGTCGGGCATTCCCGGCACCGCGAAGTTTTCCCCTTTTTGCTTCGGGACCGGAAAGTAACACGGGAATCCCGGTGTTCACGCGCCTGCGATGATGTCGGGTAATTCATGAAGAAGCGCTCGCACCGGCCACGCCGCGGTGCATATGATGTCTGAGTAAAGACGGATCGGGGGGAGTTCCGTGAACAATCTGGCTGGTATGCTCATGCAAATGGAGCAAATAGAGGCGGAAGTGACGTCGAAGCTGGCGGGACTGAAAGGTCGCAGGATCGAGGGGATGTCCGGCGACGGCCTGGTTACAGCTACGGTGGACATATGGTTTAACGTTTGCTCCATCAGCATAAACCGGGAGATGGTTTCCCAAAAAACCTATGACCTGGGGACGCTTGAAGATAGGATCCGGCAGGCGGTCAACAACGCCATTTCCGCGGCCAGAGGTGTCTTAAAAGAGGAGCTGGGGGCGGTGCTAGGGGGCTGGATACCTTCTCAATTCTCCGGATTCTTTGGACGGGGCGCTTTCGATGAGCAGGGCTAATCCTCTTGACGTCGCGTGCCAACTGGTGAGGACCACTCGCGAGGAAAAGCCCCAGGACCTGAGGGAAGTTGCCGGCGTCCTCGCCCTGCTGAATCTCCTCGGTATTGTCGACGCCTTCTACGGGGAGACGGCGGAATCGGCCGCGGGAACACCCCAAGTAGGGGCCGGCGCGGTGAGCGAGACCAGCCTGACCAGTACCTTGGCTTCCGTCACCGGTCCTGTTCCGCATGATATAACCGGCGAGCCTCTAGCGGTGGGCCGGCGGGACCAGGAGCTGGGTGGCCCCTTGCCGGAAGATGTTACGGGGGCAGCTACCGGAGCTACGACGGCGTCCCCCGGTACAGCCTTCCGAACGTCTGAGCCCCCCTCGTCCGGGAATACAGGCGACGCCGGGGCAGTTTCCACAGAAGCTTCGAGCCAGCTTGCGCCGGCCGGAGCCCGGGGACCCGCGGATGTCGCATCAAACCTTCTCTCCAGTCTAATTGCTCTTACCGGCAAGGACAGGGGGCTAGATCCCAAGTTCATAACAAGCTTGATCGGACTCCTGGCCCGGGCTTCCGCCCCGAAAGCCGTCTCCGGGGAAGAGAGCTTCCAGGGCCCAGGGTCGGAACCGGATAAAGAAAAGGCCTCTTTGGCGGCACTGTTCGACCCCAAATTCATAACCCTGGTTCTTAACCTCCTCGCAGCGCTGAGTAAGCCCGGGGGCGAGGTCGGGGGAGAAGGGCGAAGGGACGGTCAATTCCGCTCGAGCACCCCGGTTGGCGGCGGAACTGCGGTGAGCGCCGGTCGGGGTGGGTCGCAACCCTCAGGCGAATCCGGTCCGGGGGTGAACCGGCCTTCAGGACAGGATATCGAGGTGAGGGTGGATTCGAACGGAGTGGCCAGATTCCGAAAGCCAGCCACCTCCCATTCGACGCCGGAGGTCTCCAGGCCCGCATCCCGGCTTTTCGCAGGTCCGCGACAAACCCGGGGTCACAAACCGGGGCACGGGATTCTTAAGTCTCCATTCATAACGCCGAGGCGTCCTTCTTATCTTGATGGAAAGGGGTAAATGCGGCCGCAACTCGGCCGGGCCCCGCGAAAAAAGGGGGCCGTCTCGGTGATATTCGTATCTAGCCGCGTATCCCGTGTAGCCATCGCGTTTTGCCTGGTGGCCGCGGGGGTTTTCTTTGGGATCCGGAGCCGCGAAGCGCCTGTTGTAGAGATGTACGAGCCGGTCCAGGCCAGAGGGCATGAGATGCCGGTTTTCTATGTCCGGACCCAGCGCAAAGCTTGCGCGCTCACCTTCGACATATCCTGGGGGGAAAAGATGCACGACAAGATCCTGGACATCCTCAAAGAACAGGGCGTCAAAGCGACCTTCTTCCTTTCGGGGCCCTGGGCCAGCCGGCATCGTAACGCAGTGAAACGCATCGTCGGTGATGGTCATGAACTGGCCAGCCACGGTCATGACCATGTTAACCTCAGCGAGTATTCCAAAGAGGACATCGCGGAAAACATCCGGCAGGCCCATAACATCCTCACTAATATGTCCGGGGCGACGCTCAAGTACTTCCGGCCTCCCAACGGAGACTACGACGACCTCGTGGTGCTCACCGCCAGAGAACTCGGGTACGAGACAGTGATCTGGGCGGTGGATAGCATAGATTGGAAGAATCCGGGGGTCTCCTACATCGTCCAGCGCGTATCGGGGCTGGTCTTTCCGGGAGCTATCATTTTGTTTCACGCATCGGACTCGGCTCCTCAGACGCCGGAAGCTCTCCCGCTGGTCATCGAAAACCTGAGATCGGCGGGATACGAGTTGGTCACTCTGGGCCAGCTCATGGAAATGGGAACGCCGGCCCGGGACGATCCCCGGGGCAGGCCCAGGTCGGAACTGCCGGGCAGCTGAACCTAAGGCTCCCGGGTGACATTGTCACTGGCCGGCAACATACCGCGGCCTGGTTGACAACAGCTCGGGTCTACCAGATAATGGAATCACCCGGTGACACTATCGGGCGGACAGGGTGTAGAAAAGGGGACCTGGTGGCGGTCGCACGGTTTGCCGCGGCGTGGACCGTGTGGTGCCACCAGGTCAATTCATTTTGGAGGTGCAAAACGATGGGAAATAGCGATGCAAACCTTCTGCCCGGAAGAAATCCCCGGGCAAAAGCCGCACCGGGGGATGTGTGGGACGGTGCGGGGCGCCCTCGTTGTTACTGTGGGTGGTACGCGGACAAGCTGGTGGTAAAGCGTCAAAGTTCCGGGAAAAAACGGATTCTCCTCGGCGTTTGTCTCGGGATACCGTTACTCTCCGTTATTTTGCTCGCGGGCAACCTGGCCCGGTATAAGGGATGCTACGTGATGGTCCGGGTTGAAGAGTCGTCGACCCTTGCCCTGAAAACCTGGCCGGCTTTATCGGAAGACCCGGCGCAGGCGTGGGCGGACCCGGAAACTAAGACCTTCGAAGTTGCCCGGGATGAAATGCCCTGGACCGCGATTATGGCCGTCCATTACTCCGCGAATTCCCTCGGGGTCAGGTTTTACGACCGTGTGTCTTTTTCGTCGACGGGGAGGATGAAGCTGCCCCTTACCCGGCCGCTTTCCTGGCTCGTCCCGGGAGAAAACGGAGAGACGGTGGAGGCCGTGGACAACGCAGCCAGGGTGCTTTTGGGGGATCTTCGCTTCGAGGGGTGTACGCCGCAGGGCAGGATCGTCTTTAAATACGGACCAGCTCGCGTCGAGCTTGACCCGGGCGACAGCTGGGGGATTCTCCTCGTATCCGACGGCAACGGTATCAGGGAAATAAGCGGTGATTCCTGGAGGCAGGAGCTGGAAGAAGCGATGGCGCGGGGATACCCTGCTACAAGGCTTATGGTGACGAACATGGGTCTATGGCCGAGGGACCGGGTGATCACGGTGGGGGAGGGTGGCCATGGCTGGTAACGTTCGACCCGCTCGTTTCCTGACGGTGATGATCCCGGCGACCCGCGGCGCCGGGCGCTTCTGGGGGATAGCGCGAGCTTCCGCATTACTTCAACCTGGCCCGGCCGCACCAGTATCCGCCCGCCGCAGACCTGTGCGTCTTACCGGAGCTCTCATCTTCCTGGTCACCGTGTTTGCAAGCGTTACGACCCCGGTCATGCAGGCACGTGGTTCCGAAAAACCCCAGGTTCTGCCTCTCATCCTCGCGTCAGAAGGACCGGGTGGCAGGGAGTATTGGATGAGAACCGGTGTGCTCGAGATGCTATCGAAAAACGGCTGGTACGAAGGGGAAAACCTGTGGATTTTTCAGCCCGAAGGAGCGTTTGGAGATCTTCCGGGCATATCGTCGGAGTTTGCGGCGTTCGTGCGGGAAACGACCCGGGCCAAGGGAATCGACGAGATCCAGGTGGTCGCGCCGGGCGTCGCCGGGCTTTACGTAAGGTACTGTGTGGAGGCAGGTCTTCTGTACCCCGTCAAAGTAAAAACCCTGGTGACGCTAGCTTCGCCGCACCGGGGCGCCTTTTTTGCAGGGGTGATTAAGTCCGTCCTTGCGATGATCCGCTATGAGCGGGAAGTGTCGAAGGACACCGGGCTGCTCGACGTGATCGCCGGGAAGGCACCGCCCATCGAGGAATTCGGTCTCGACGAGATCCTGGCCCATACTCCCTGGGAATCGGAAAGCCAGTTTGTCCTCGAGCGTGCCCGGTGCTACGAGCGTCTTTATCACGAGTACCTCATGGAGCGCCATTTCGCCGTACCGGGTCTTCCCCTGGAGTCATCTCAGGAAACTTTTCCGGGTTGGGTAAGCCGTCGTTATCCGGAGATCTGGGAGGCGAAGATAGCGGGCGGGAGGTTTTCAGACAAAGCTCGCGAGGGAGATTCAGGCCGCGCTGCGATCGATCCGGTGTCCGCAGACGGCATGCAGGGGCCGGGGACTGACGGACAGTTAGAACCGCCGGTCGCCCCGGTGTCTCGAGGTGGTAGCCTGGAGCCGGGAACTTCCCGGGAGCCGGAACAACCAACGGCGCCGGGTACCGGCCTTACCCTGGCTTACTACGAACTTTTGGCCATGGAAGCGGCGAAGAACGGCTACGCAATGAAGATCGTCCCCAGAGAAAGTTTACTCGAGAGCATCGCCGGTGACCCGTATATCCCGCCCTCCTGGGAAGATGCCCTCGTTCATTACGGACTGAAGATCCTGGCTTTCGCCGCGAAAAATCTGGTCATCCTCGGGAAGGGGTTGGTGGAAGAGCAGGTGCTGTCGTGGGGTCTTGAGCGGCTCGGATTTCTCGACGGACCGGACGATCCGTTTCTGGGACGTCTCGTGACCGAAAGCATAGTGGTGAACATGGGTCGTTCGGGCCGGAACCGGTTTTTCGCCGTCCCGGCTAACGCATACCTGGCTGGGTGGAACCGGTCGAGTCTTTCCTCCAGGAACGGAACGAGGTACGTTTCCATGGTTGAGAAGCGCCCGGATGTCCTGCGGGGGGTATGGCCGCAGCTGGGTCCCAGCGACTGGTTTGTCCAGGTTGATGCCGCGGTGGCGCCCGCGGGACCGGACGACGTAGTCATGGTGTTCAACACGCTCGGTCCCGTTCCTGGCCGGGGGCTTCTTGGCAACAAACTAGCCAGGGAGGCGCTTTTGAAGACCCTCAAGGATCCTTACTGCAATTGCCCTGTCATCCTTGCCCGTGCCGGAGCGACCGCCCGGGTGGAGGTGTCGTCGTGGCATCCCTCCGTAGTCTTTCTCGCTGGCGACGCCGGCGGGAATAACGGCGAGTATGAGATCAGGGTTGCTTCCGGCTCTGTACCCGCCGGCTGGCAGTTTGTCGCAGCTCCCGCTTCGAACTCGGGAAATGTCCTCCTCGCAGCGGCTCCAGAAGATGCCGGTAAAGGCCGGGTTTCAGAAGTAGCTTCGGTACCTTGTGCCCAGGCTGACACATGGACGACCGGGTTACTCCCCCTGAGTTCCGTGGCGACCGCGGGTGAGAGCTTGAGTGGTTCGGCGAGCGGGACAGCTCCGGGTGGCGGCGTCTTCGCCTTTCGAGTACGAGCCAAATCTGAAAAGAGCCCGGCCGAAGCCGGTGTGGTCCTGAAGCTCGTTCCCGAAGATCGAACTCTAGCCGGACCCATGTCCTCGGTTCCGCAGTTTTATACCAGGGAAGTGTCGGAGAGTGTTCTCGTGGAAGTGAAGCTCGAGAAAGAGGTGGCCGGGACCGAACGGCCCGAGACCGGCGGCGTGGTGGGTGGGGGTTCACCACCGGGTGCAGGAGAACAAAGCGACGCCTCGCTTGGAACCCCGCATGACACCACCGGGGATCGACTGCCGGGCAATGAGTTACCGGAGAACGTGTTGCCGGGTGAGGATGGGGTGCCCGGCTTTCCCGGGGAAGAAATTGAAGAGCCCCCTGGGGAATCTTCGGGGCAAGAGATTCCCGAAGGAGACCTCGAAGAGCTGGCCGGATGGGGACCTCTCATCGTCGTTACGTACCGGTCGAAAAAGACCGCCCACTGGGCACCCGAGGAAAACTACAGGATCCCCTTTTCTCTCGAGCTCCTCGGGCCGAAGAAGTGGGTGACGGGTAAACCGGCGAAATTCGAAGCGTCCTTCCAGGTTCAAACGCCGCCCGGTGTGACGCTGGAGACGGTTTCCTTCGACCCGGCGCCGAAATTTGCCATAGTATGGAAGAGGGCCGGGGATTTCAAGGTGGGCGTCGCAGTTAAAGCTAAGTTTCGCATCACATTGGGGAGCGAAGAGGTTAGGGTCACCAATGTCTACTATACCGAGATGCCGGTGAGCGTTCTCACCCTTGGAATAACGGAGTAAACATGCGGCGAGGTGGAAGTTGGCGGCCACCGGCAGGATGCAGTGGGTGCGGCCAGGCTCAGCGACGGCTGCGAGACGGTGGTATCCCGGGTGCCGGGCCACACCCATTGGGTTTTCTTTGGGGGTCGCCGTATAGATTCTCAGTAAAGCTGCACTCAAGAGCGGTGAAGCGAAGAGAACCAGGAGGTAAGGCCGGAAATGCCGAAAAGGATGAGCGCGGAGGGAACCTGAAGGTCTTTTGTGCGTCGTTAAGATGACGGGAAAGGGTGTGACGGCATGATCTCCGTGCGCGGACTCGAAAAGGAATACACCATAGGCAAGATAAAGCTCAAGGTATTAAAGGGAATAGACCTGGAGGTCCCCGGAGGCCAGTTTGTGGCCATTATGGGACCATCGGGTTCCGGCAAGACTACCCTGATGAACATCCTCGGATGTCTGGATAAGCCCACTTCCGGCCAGTACTTCTTGGCGGGCGAAGATGTGAGCAAGAAGAGGGACGATGAGCTCGCCGATATCCGCAACAGGAAAGTGGGTTTCGTTTTTCAGACGTCTAACCTCCTGGCCCGGACGACCGCCCTGGCCAACGTGGAGCTTCCCCTCATTTACCGGGGAATGTCCCGCCGTGAGAGGCGCGAACGAGCGGAAAGGGCGCTCGTCATGGTAGGTCTCGGCGAACGCCTTAACCACCGGCCAAACGAACTCTCCGGCGGTGAGCAGCAAAGGGTGGCCATCGCCCGGGCGATTGTGGGAGATCCCAGCATAGTGCTGGCTGATGAGCCCACAGGAAACCTCGACACCAAGTCGGGTGAGGAAGTGATGGCGATCTTCCAGCAGCTCCACGCGAGGGGAATCACCCTGGTGTTGGTGACGCACGATCCGGACATCGCCCGGCATGCCCAGCGGATCGTCAAAATAAGGGACGGGAGGATAGTGTCGGATGAGGATGTGAAAGACCCGCTGAGCGCCGAGGAATTGCTCAAGACGCTTCCGGCTGAGGCGTCAGCTTGACGAGGTTCATCAACCCGATAAGATAAGATTCACCATCTCGATGACCAGGGAGGATCAACTAAGATCTCTTTCCTGGCCGTTTCCTTTCACGGGGCGCCTTTGAGGATCCGGGTCAAGAGATCCTTCCCCTCAGGACTCCTAAAGAAGGTGAGGAGGACCTCCGAGAGCGCTTTTCTGAACGGAGGAGACTTGATGGCCTCCTGGAGGATTTTGGCGAAAGTCTCCGGAGGCGTGTTCTCTACGATCTCCCTGACCAGGGCTTCGGCTTCCGGCGACGAGATGACCTCTTGAACAGCATCGCGAATAGCGGGCAGGTTGAGGGGAGACTCTCCTTCAGGACTGGAGGATATAGACCCGAAAATCGAGTTTAAGACCGGCCCCGTCACTTTTGGAGGAAGGACGACATACCCACGAACCAGACCGTAAAGCAGGCCCGCGGTGAAACATATACCCAGCACTACGCCTAGAGCTACCAGCAGAAGCGACCTAATCCATCGCATGATATCACCAGCTTCGTCATTCTCGCTTTTCCTCAGGTGTCTATGATTTGCCTAT
>DUSS01000041.1 GCA_012842495.1 Candidatus Fermentithermobacillaceae bacterium | reverse complement strand
TGATGCCCGGGGACAACGTGAAGATCAAGGTAGAGCTCATATCTCCCATTGCAATGGAAGAAGGCTTGCGGTTCGCCATTAGGGAAGGCGGCAGGACCGTAGCTTCAGGAGTGGTCACGAAGATCGAGGAGTGATGTGCCAGTGGCAAGGCAGAAGATACGGGTTCGCCTTAGAGCGTTCGACCACAGGGTGCTGGATGCCTCGGCGGCCAGGATTGCCGAGACTGCCAGGCGCACCGGCGCGCTTGTAGCGGGTCCGATTCCCCTTCCGACCGAGAGGAGCGTTTACACGATTCTCGTGGCGCCCAACGGGGAGAAGGATATCAGGGAACAGTTTGAGATGAGGGTGCATAAGAGGCTCATCGATATCATGGAGCCAACCACGAAGACTATGGACGCCCTCACCAGGCTCGATCTCCCTGCAGGAGTGGACGTGGAGATCAAGACGCTCTAGGCTTTCGAGCGGGTGAGGAGGTAGGTATCGGTGTCCAAGGCCATTTTAGGAAAGAAACTCGGGATGACCCAGGTTTTCGACGAGGCGGGGGTTCTCGTTCCCGTTACCGTGATACAGGCGGGACCGTGCACCGTTGTAGATGTGCGAACCCAGGAGAAACACGGGTACGACGCGGTACAGGTAGGTTTCGAGCCCGTCAGCGAGGCGAAGCTGAGTCTGCCTGTGAGGGGTTACTACAAAAAAAGAGGAGTGGGTCCGTTCCGGTATCTCAGGGAATTTAGACTGAAAGGCGAGGCCAAGCTCGACCGGGGTGCGGTTCTCACCGTGGACATGTTCCGGCCCGGGGAAAGGGTGGACGTGACGGGAACGAGCATAGGAAAGGGATTTGCCGGAGGCGTCAAGAGGTGGAACTTCCGAAGAGGTCCCATGGCCCACGGCTCCAAGTACCACCGCGGTCCTGGTTCGCTTCAATCGAGGGACGCTGCTCGAGTGTTTCCGGGTAGAAAGATGCCCGGACATCTCGGGAATGAGAGGGTTACCATCCGAAACTTGAGAGTGGTCAAAGTGGACCCTGAAAAGCACCTGTTGCTCGTGGAAGGTTCGGTGCCCGGAACGAGAGGTTCGCTCCTGACCATAAAGGAGACGACGGTGAGGAAAGGAGGGAACCCCCGTGCCTGAAGCTACCGTGTTCGACGTACAAGGCAGGGAGCAGGGAAAAATAGACCTTCCCCAGGCCATATGGGGCCAGGAGGTGAATCCGTCGCTTCTTCGCGCTTCTGTGCTGTCACATCTAGCGAAGATAAGGCGGGGGACCGCATCTACTAAGAGCAGGGCGGAAGTATCAGGCGGGGGGAGGAAACCCTGGCGCCAAAAAGGCACGGGTCGTGCGCGACAAGGGTCCATTCGTTCCCCTTTGTGGCGTCACGGGGGCATCGTATTCGGCCCTCATCCCAGGGATTACGGTTGGGACCTTCCCAAAGCTATGCGCAGGAGGGCTCTGGTTTCCGCTCTGTCTTCCAAAGCTAAGGACGGTAGGGTGCTGGTTGTGGATAACATAACCCTAGAAAGGCCACGGACGCGCGACCTTCGGATTCTCCTGGATAACCTAGGCGTCCGGCGGTCCGCCCTTGTGGTCACAGCCCGGCCCGACCCCAACCTCGTGTTGTCGACTCGAAATCTTCCGGGTGTTTCGGTGGTTACAGCTCAGGACATCGGGGTGTACGACGTCATGACCCACAGGCACCTCGTCATAACCAAGGACGCTCTGTCCAAACTCGAGGAGGTGCTGGCATGAACCTTACACTCCACGACATCATTATTAAACCGTTGGTCACCGAGAAAACCAGCGCGGATATGGAAAAAGGAACGTACACCTTCGAGGTTCACCCGCTGGCCACTAAAGCTCAAATAAAGGAAGCTGTGGAGACGATATTCAAGGTCTCAGTGGATGAAGTTCGCACTTCGAACCTGCCCGGCAAGCCCAGGAGGATGGGGTATTTCCCAGGGCGGACGCCGCGCCGGAAGAAGGCCGTCGTCAAGCTCGGGCCCGGCCAACGGATAAAAGGGTTCGAAGGTGTGTAGACCCGGTGAAGGGAGGGAGAACAGGTGCCTATAAAAAGCTTTAAACCCACCTCGCCAGGGCTGAGAGGGCTCGAGCTTCCTACGTACGAGGAAGTGACGAAGGAAGAACCGGAGAAGTCGTTGACTGTCTCCGTGAAAAGGCATGCAGGCCGCAACAACCAGGGCAGGATCACTACGCGCCACAGGGGCGGCGGCTCGAGAAAGATCATCCGTATCATCGATTTCCGAAGGGATAAGGACGGCATCCCGGCGAAGGTGCAGGCTATTGAATATGATCCCGGGCGTTCGGCGCGGATAGCTCTCCTCGCGTACGCCGACGGAGAGAAGAGATATATCCTGGCGCCGGTAGGGCTGTCAGTGGGCGATACCGTTATGTCTGGTCCAAACGCCGACATCAAGCCCGGAAATGCGCTGCCCTTGGAGAACATCCCTACCGGAACCTTCGTTCACAATATCGAACTTCAACCCGGGAAAGGTGGCCAGATGGCTCGCAGCGCAGGTACCTCAGCTCAGGTGATGGCCAAGGAAGGTGGTTACGCCCTTCTCAGGCTCCCCTCAGGTGAGCAGAGACTCGTGTCCCTGCGGTGCAAGGCTACGGTAGGACAAGTTGGAAACGTGGAACATGAAAACGTGTCCCTGGGCAAAGCTGGTCGATCCAGGTACATGGGCTGGAGACCGGCGGTGAGGGGTTCGGTGATGAATCCCGTGGATCACCCCCATGGAGGAGGCGAGGGGAAGGCCCCCATCGGACATCCCGGGCCGCTCTCGCCGTGGGGTAAGCCGACTCTGGGCTACAAGACGAGAAAGAAGCGAAAGCCCTCGGACAAGTTCATAGTAAAACGTCGCAGGTAAGTTTTCGGGGGCTCGTCTAAAGGAGGGAGCGGGAGTGAGCCGTTCCAAGAAAAAAGGGCCGTTCGTTGACCCAAAACTCTTGCAGAAAGTAAAAGCAATGAACGCAAAGGGAGACAAGCGCGTCATCCGTACGTGGTCAAGGGATAGTACCATCGTCCCGGAGATGGTGGGGCACACCATCGCAGTTCACGATGGGCGGAAACACGTTCCCGTTTATATAGTAGAGGACATGATCGGCCACAAGCTCGGTGAGTTTGCTCCCACGAGATTGTTCAGGGGTCACGGAGCGCACACGGAACGCTCGACTGCCTTGAAATAGGAGGTGCTGAGAGTGGGAGCTGAAGCAAGAACAGCTGAAGCCAGAGCGGTGGTAAGGCATGTGCGGATATCCCCCACCAAGGCAAGGATCGTTGCCAACCTGGTGAAGGGGAAACCGGTAAGAGAAGCCCTGGCTATCCTCAGGTATACCCCGAAGAGGGCGAGCAGGGTTATTGAAAAGGCCATCGTTTCCGCCCGAGCGAACGCCGAAAACAACCTCGGGTTATCCAGCGACGCGCTTTACGTTTCCAGGATATTCGTGGACGAAGGCCCTACTCTCAAACGATATCATCCGAGACAAAAGGGCCAAGCGTTTCCCATATTGAAGAGGACGTGCCATATTTCCGTAGTACTTCAAGAAAGAGAGGAGGGTTAGACGATTGGGGCAGAAGGTTCATCCCAAGGGTCTTAGATTGGGGATCGTATACGACTGGGATTCCCGCTGGTTCGCCCGGGAGGATTTCGCCGAGACCATACTCGAGGACAAGAAAATCCGCGACTATATCAAAGAAAAGCTGGGGCACGCAGGGATATCTCGCATTGAAATCGAGAGGAAAGCTCAGGAA
Source organism: Candidatus Fermentithermobacillaceae bacterium (assembly GCA_012842495.1). Taxonomy (GTDB): domain Bacteria; phylum Bacillota; class Sulfobacillia; order Fermentithermobacillales; family DUSS01; genus DUSS01. Next base: position 64,681 of record DUSS01000041.1, on the reverse strand, counting down.
GTGACCGTGACGATCCACGCGGCTCGTCCCGGCATGGTAATCGGCCGCGGGGGGACCGGCATCGAAGCTTTGCGAAAAGAGCTGTCAAAGCTCACCGGGAAGAGAATCGTGGTGCACACCCTGGAAATCGAATCACCCGAGACGGATGCGCAGCTTGTTGCCGAAGGAATCGCCGAGTCAATTGAACGGCGGGTGTCCTACAGGAGAGCGATGAAGCAAGCTGTCCAGCGGGCTCTTAAAGCGGGTGCCAAAGGGTGCAAAGTTCGCGTTTCCGGCAGGTTGCAGGGGGCCGAAATCGCCCGGTCGGAGCGGATCGGAGAGGGTAAGGTACCGCTGCACACCCTTCGGGCCGAGGTGGATTACGGCTTTGCCGAGGCGCACACCACGTACGGCAGGATAGGCGTGAAGGTGTGGGTCTATAAAGGGGATGTTCTCCCATCCAGGCCCTCCCCTCGCGAAGGAGGGAGCTAACCGTGTTGATGCCAAAGCGGGTCAAATGGCGGAAGCAGCACAGAGTAGACCCTTGTGGCGTTGCCACCAGGGGGAATGAGATATTCTATGGCGAGTATGCCCTTGTCGCTTTGACGCCGGGATGGATCACGGACAGGCAAATCGAGGCGGCAAGAGTGGCCCTGACCAGGTATGTCAAGCGGGGAGGCAAGGTTTGGATCAGGATCTTTCCCGATACTCCGATTACTAAGAAGCCGGCGGAGACCCGTATGGGTTCCGGAAAGGGCAACCCGGAGTACTGGGTCGCAGTCGTGAAGCCCGGCCGGGTTTTGTTCGAGATGGCAGGCGTGCCGGAGGATATGGCCAGGGAAGCTATGCGGCTAGCCGGCCACAAGTTATCGGTTAAAACCAAGTTTCAAATAAGGGAAGATGTCGGCCAAAGCTCGAACCGAGAGGTGGTGACCGCGGATGAAAGTGCAGGAGATACGGGCGATGAGTGACAAGGAAATCGACGAGAAGATAAGGGACCTAAAGCAGGAGCTCTTCAACCTGCGCTTTCAGCTAGCCACCGGACAACTGGACAACGTGATGCGGATCCGGGAAGTGAAAAGGGCCATCGCTCGAGTTAAGACCATAAAGCGGGAAAGGGAGCTCGGCCGGGGCAAGGGAGAGGTGAACGAAGTTGCGAGGTAAGCGGAAAGAGCTCACGGGCACCGTGGTGTCAAGGAAGATGGACAAAACCGCCGTTGTCCTGGTGGAATACTGGGAGGTCCACCCGCTATACGGGAAGCGTATCAGGAGGACGCGAAAGGTAAAGGCCCACGACGAAAAAAACGAGACCCAGGTAGGGGACGTTGTGCTTTTGAACGAGACCAGGCCGCTTTCCAAAGAGAAGCACTGGCGCGTCGTGCGGGTTCTTGAAAAGCGCTCTCCTGCCCTCGTGGAATCTGCCGGGGGTGAAGAGAAATGATCCAGGCTCAGACCAGGCTCACCGTAGCGGATAATACGGGCGCGAAAGAACTAATGTGCATACGGGTCCTAGGAGGGTCTTACCGCCGTTATGCCGGGCTCGGCGATGTCATCGTAGCTACGGTAAAAGAGGCTACACCAGGAGGCGTTGTCAAAAAGGGCGACGTGGTCAAGGCCGTAGTTGTGCGGATGAGGAAAAACGTGAGGAGGCCCGATGGGACTTACATCCGGTTCGATGACAACGCCGCCGTGATACTGCGGGACGAAAAAGAGCCTCACGGTACGCGAATCTTCGGCCCGGTAGCAAGAGAACTCAGGGACAAGCACTTCACCAAGATCCTTTCGCTCGCCCCTGAGGTTCTGTAGCGCACGGGAGGTGGCGAATTTGGATATCAAGAAGGGCGACACCGTCGTCGTGCTCTCCGGCAAGTATAAGGGCAAAAAAGGGAAGGTCATCAGGGTGATTCCTGAAGACGATTCCCTGATCGTGGAACGGGTAAACGTGGTCAAGAAGCACCAACGTCCGACCAAAGAAGCCCAGCAGGGAGGCATTATTGAGAAGGAAGCGCCTATCCGGCGCTCCAACGTCATGCTGGTTTGCCCGGCATGCTCCCGGGCTACGAGGATACGAAAGGTAGAAAAGGACGGAACTAAGGTCAGGGCATGCGTGCGATGCGGTCAGCCGATGGATAAGTGAGGGTGAGTGAAGTGGCGCTGAAGAAGGTGTATGAGACGGAAGTCGTACCAGCTATGATGAAGATGTTCGGATATAAGAACCGCTTCCAGGTGCCCCGGCTCGAGAAAGTTGTGGTGAACATGGGGGTTGGAGAAGCGACTCAAAACCCCGACGTGCTGGACGGTGCCGTAGCTGACCTGATGCAAATCACCGGCCAGAGGCCCGTGATCACCAGAGCAAAACGCTCTATTTCTGCTTTCAAAGTGAGAGCGGGTATGAAGATCGGCGCCAAGGTCACGCTCCGAGGGGAGCGCATGTACGACTTCCTTGAGAAGCTTTTCTACATTGCGCTTCCCCGGGTGAGGGACTTCAAAGGTGTTTCTCCAAAAGGCCTGGACGGACGAGGCAACTACTCTCTGGGCATCAAAGAACAGGTGATATTCCCGGAGATCGACTATGACAAGGTCACTAAAATCCGGGGTATGGACGTGACTATCGTGACAACTGCAAAAACGGACGAGGAGGCATACCAGCTTCTGAAGCTCCTGGGTATGCCGTTCTCAGAATGAGGGGGAGATCCATTGGCGACTCTGGCGAAAATCATGAAAGCCAAAAAAGAGCCCAAGTTCAAGACGCAGAAGGTTAACAGGTGCCGAATCTGCGGGCGGGCTCACGCTTATATGAGGAAATTCGGCCTTTGCCGGCACTGTTTCAGAAAGCTGGCTCATAGGGGCGAGATTCCAGGCGTCCGAAAGGCCAGCTGGTAAGGAGGGGTTTTTCATGATGGTCGATCCCATTGGCGACATGTTGACACGCCTCCGCAATGCCGGTATGGCAAGACACGATAGCGTCGAGTTCTCGTGCTCGAAGTTGAAAGCCGCCATCTTGGATGTTTTGAAAAAGCAGGGGTTTATTCGTGACTATGAGATCCGGACAAACGGATCAAAGAGTTACATTCGCGTTTACCTCAAGTATGGACCGTCGAAGATGCCGGCTATCAGCGGGATTCGACAGATTTCCAAACCGGGGCTGAGGATTTACGCAAAAAAGGAAGAACTTCCGAGGGTCCTGGGCGGACTGGGAATTGCGATAATCTCGACGTCCAAAGGGGTTATGACCGATAAGGATGCGAGAGCTCTCGGCCTTGGCGGCGAAGTCATCTGCTACGTTTGGTAGGTGGGGAGGTGAAGGTCATGTCTCGCGTTGGGCGACAACCGGTGGCGATTCCCAAGGGTGTATCCGTAGAGCTCAAGGGCAACCGCCTCACCGTCAAGGGACCCAAGGGAACTCTTGAACGAGAATTCCACCCCGATATGAAGGTGCTGGTCCAAGACGGCTTGATACGCGTTGAGCGACCGAGCGATTCTCGTATTCACAAATCACTCCACGGGCTAACCAGGGCGCTCATAGCAAACATGGTTCACGGAGTGACGGAAGGGTACGAAAAGGCACTGGAAATGTCGGGTGTCGGTTACAGGGCGACCAAGTCCGGCGATAAGGTTATTTTGAATCTCGGCTTTGCAAAGCCTGTCGAAATCCAGCCGCCTAAAGGAATAGTTATCGACGTCCCAAGTCCTACGTCCCTCGTGATCCGCGGGGCAGACAAGGAGGCCGTGGGGGAGCTGGCCGCACGCATTCGCAGGTTGAGGCCTCCTGAGCCTTATCAGGGCTCCGGCATCAAATACGTTGGCGAGAAGATCCGCAGAAAAGCTGCTAAGACTGCCAAGTAGAAGCGGCGAACGGGGATCATTAGGGAGGAATTACCAGTGGATCGCGAAGAAAAGACGTGGAGAAGGAAACGCCGGCACCTTAGAATCAGGAAGAGGGTCTTCGGGGATAGCGAACGGCCCAGGCTGTGCGTGTTCCGCTCCAACAAACATATATACGCCCAGATCATCGACGACACCCGGGGCGAGACGTTGGTGGCAGCGTCCAGCCTCGATCCTGCACTCAGGGGCAAGTTGGAAAAGGGAAGCGACGTTAAAGCTGCCTACCAGGTCGGAAAGCTCTTGGGCGAGAAAGCTTTGGCCCGTGGTGTAAAGTTGGTAATCTTCGACAGAGCGGGATACAAGTATCACGGGCGAGTGAAGGCACTAGCTGACGGCGCCAGAGAAGCTGGGCTGTCATTCTAGCGGGGAAGAAGGTGGAAACGAATGGCGGAAAGGGACAGATATCACGGCGGTCGAGAAGAACGTGGTGAGGAGACGTCCCCGAGGAGCCGCGGCAGGCGGATATCCCTCGAAAGTGAAGCTGAAAGAAGCGACGAGTTCAAGGATTTTGTGGTGACTTTCGGGCCAGTTTCCAAGACAGTGAAAGGGGGAAGGCGCCGGAGTTTCAGAGCCCTCGTAGTTGTGGGTAACGGCGACGGAAAGGTCGGCGCCGGCCTCGGAAAGGCTCTTGACCTCACCGACGCGATAAGGAAAGGCATCGAGGATGCCAAGAAGAACCTGATAAATGTACCGAGACACGGCGGAACGATACCGCACGAAGTAATAGGACACTTTGGAGCGGGCATGGTCCTGTTGCGACCCGCTTCGCCGGGAACGGGCATCATCGCCGGGAGGGGAGTCAGGCCTCTCATGGAACTCGCCGGCATAAGGGACGTTCTGGCTAAGTCTCTGGGTTCGTCCAATCCCTATAACGTGGTGTACGCAGCTATGGAGGCGCTGAAGGCCTTGAAAAGCAGGGACGAGATACTGCGAGCTCGGGGCATCGCCGATGCCGGTCAAGCTTCCCCCAATAGCCGATCGGAGGTAGTTTCGGATGGAACTGTATGAAGTGCTTAAACCGGTTCCCGGATCGGTCCGAAAGCCGAAAAGAAAAGGACAGGGTCTCGGCTCTGGGACCGGAAAGACGGCAGGTAGAGGACATAAAGGTCAAAAAGCTCGCGCCGGCGGAGGAAAGGGCCCCGGGTTCGAAGGTGGCCAGACGAAACTGGTTCGGAGACTACCGAAGCGCGGCTTTAAGAACATTTTCCGGATGGATTACGCCCCGGTGAATGTGGGTGAGCTGGCCAGGTTTCCCGAGGGCGCTGAAATCGGACCTGAAGAAATGGCCCAAGCCGGTTTGATAAAGGAAAATCGCCCTGTGAAAGTCCTGGGTCACGGGGACCTGGGCAAACCTTTAACGGTGAGGGCCCACGCGTTCTCAGCTCGGGCCATGGAGAAGATTCAAGCTTCGGGCGGAAAGGCCGAGGTGATCTGACGTGCTCGGAACTCTGAGAAACGCGTGGCGAGTCCCGGACCTGAGGAGACGCTTTCTGTTCACCGTGTTGATGTTGGTGGTGTTCAGAGTGGGCGTAGCTATCCCGGTCCCCGGGATAATCCCTGATGTTATCGCGCGTCTGTTTCAGGAAGGGACGCTCTTCGCCTTCCTCGATCTCTTCTCCGGAGGAGCTCTTAAGACTTACTCCATCCTGGCCATGGGTATTTACCCTTACATCAATAGCTCGATCATCATACAGCTTTTGACCGTGGTGATCCCCAAGTGGGAGGAAATGGCCAAGGAAGAGGACGGGAGAAAGAAGCTCCAGGAGTACACGAGGTATGGAACGGTCCTTCTCGCCCTGCTTCAGGCTACGGGAATGACTTTCGCCATACGAGCTCAGGGCGCCCTTCAATCGCAGTCTATATGGCTGCTGGTACAGATAGTTGTGAGCTTGACAGCCGGAACTGCCTTCCTGATGTGGCTAGGCGAGCTCATCACCGAAAAGGGAATCGGCAACGGCATTTCCCTGTTCATCTTCGCCGGTATCATCTCGGGGATGCCCGGAGAAATCCTTCACGTGGTCGGGCTTTACCAGCTTGGTGCGGCCAAGTGGTACAACTTACTTCTGTGGCTTCTGGCCTCGCTCATAACCGTTTTGGGCGTCATATTCATTACCGAGGGCGAGCGGCGGATTCCGGTTCAGTACTCCAAGAGGGTTGTGGGCAGAAAGATGATGGGAGGGTACGCCACCTTCATCCCAATCAGGATCAACCAGGCTTCGGTTATCCCGGTCATTTTCGCCTCGTCGGTTCTGGCGTTCCCGGCAACCATCGCTTCGTTCATACGGGCACCCTGGGCGGCTAGCTTGCAAAGGATATTCGACTATAACGCCCCCTGGTACACCGCGATGTATGCCCTGCTAATCATCTTGTTCACGTTCTTTTACACGGCCATGATATTCAACCCATACGACGTGGCCGAGAACATGAGAAAATACGGCGGCTTCATTCCAGGTATCAGACCGGGGAAGCCCACCGTGGACGTCCTGTCCAGGTCCGTTATGAGGATTACGGCGGTGGGGGCGATTTTCCTGGCACTGGTGGCCGTGTTGCCTCATTTCCTCGTCCAGCTTACGAAACTTCCGGTGCTGTCGCCTCTATCCGGCACAGCGCTGCTTATTGTAGTGGGTGTGGCCATTGAAACGATGAAACAGGTGGAAGCTCAGCTCATCATGAGGAACTACCAGGGATTCTTGAAGTAGAGATTATCCGGGAGGCAGGAGAACTTGCGCGTACTTTTCGTTGGACCGCCAGGAGCCGGAAAGGGGACTCAGTCTGTCTTGCTCAGCGAGAAAATGAGTCTTCTCCACATAGCCCCGGGTGACATCTTCCGCCAAGAGGTTAGGGAGGGCACCGAGCTTGGCAAGCTCGTCAAAAGCTACATGGATCAGGGAGCTCTGGTCCCCGACGATGTGACCATCGAAGTAGTGAAAAAAAGACTTTTAAGCCCTGCGGCTGCTTCTGGATTCGTCCTGGACGGCTTTCCAAGAAATCTGTCGCAGGCGCGGGCCCTCGATGAGATCCTTGGGAACAAAGGGCTCGATGTGGTGCTCAATTTGGATGTCCCGGTGGAGGAGCTCGTGGCTCGGTCGGCTTCCAGGCGGGTGTGTCCGTCCTGCGGAAAACCTTACAACCTGAGGACCGACCCTCCTAAGGTGGCCGGGAAGTGTGATGTCTGCGGACAGGATCTCATCATGAGAAACGACGATAGGCCCGAGACCGTCAGGGAGCGACTTCGGGTTTACGAAGTAAGCACCATGCCACTGATCGACTACTACCGGGCTAAAGGGATCCTCGAAGATGTGGATGGGCTCGGCGAACGCGATGAGGTCTTCGGGCGGGTGTTGGAAAAGATACGGAAACGGCTGGGAGATGAGCGCAGGAGTTGATAATCCCCAAGAGCGAAGAGGAAATCGAAATAATGCGGGAGGCCGGGAGGATCGCAGCTCAGTGCCTCAAGATGCTGGCCGGTATCATCAAACCGGGGGTGAGCACGGGCGAGCTCGATTCCCTGGCGGAGCGCTTTATAAGAGAAAGAGGGGCTCTGCCTACGTTCAAAGGTTACCTGGGGTTTCCGGGGAGCATATGCACGTCCGTCAACAACGTGGTGGTCCACGGAATACCAGGAGACCGGAAGCTCCGGGAGGGGGATATCATCTCCATCGACGTCGGCGCAACTTACAAGGGGTACGTTGGTGACACCGCCGCCACGTTTCCCGTGGGACAGGTGAGCTCTGTTGCGGAGAAGCTTATACGGGTGACCAGGGAGAGTTTGATGAAGGCCGTCCATTGCGTGAGACCCGGTGCGACCATAGGTGATATCGGCTTTGCTGTCGAGTCATACGTGAGAACCTTCGGTTTCAGCGTCGTCAGGGATTACGTGGGTCACGGTGTAGGAAGGTCCATGCACGAAGACCCTCCGGTTCCCAATTTCGGGCGGCCGGGACAAGGTCCCGTGTTGAGGGAAGGTTACGTTATAGCCATTGAGCCGATGGTCAATGAGGGCACGGGCGACGTGATAACCTTCCCTGATCTCACGGTGGTTACGAAGGATGGAAAACTTTCGGCTCACTTCGAACACACCGTAGCGGTGACAAAGGAAGGCGCCAGAATTCTGACTCTGGTATAATATGCCAGTACCCGGTCAACACTTTTTTTGGTTAACTTAGGGGGAGTTCTATGCCGAAGCAGGAGGGTATAGAGGTCGAAGGGACCGTAGTAGAAGCTTTGCCCAACGCCATGTTCCGCGTGGAGATCCAGGGAGGGCATCGTGTGCTCGCCCATGTTTCCGGCAAGATGCGGATCAATTACATCAAGATACTGCCGGGCGACAGGGTGCTCGTTGAGCTCAGCCCGTACGACCTCAGTCGTGGTAGAATAATACGCCGGTTTAAGAGCTAGTCAATTGCGGGCTCGGATTAGGAGGGTTCTCAGTGAAGGTCAGAGCTTCTATTAAACGCATTTGCGAAAAGTGCCGGATTATAAAGAGACACGGAAGACTCATGGTTCTGTGCTCTAATCCCAAGCACAAGCAGCGGCAAGGGTAACCGGAGGGGGGTGAAGTCATGGCAAGGATCGCTGGAGTGGATCTACCAAGGGATTGGCGGATCGAAGCTGCCCTTCCCCGCATTTACGGGATCGGTCCTTCCAGGACCAAGGAGATCCTAAGTAAGACGGGGGTCAACCCCGATACGCGAGTGAGAGACCTCACCGAAGAGGAAGTAGCTCGCATCCGCGAGTTCATCGATAAGAATTACAGAGTCGAGGGAGATCTCAGAAGAGACGTGGAGCTTAACATAAAACGCCTCATCGACCTGGGCACTTATCGAGGATTACGCCACAGGAGAGGACTTCCGGTGAGGGGGCAAAGGACGCAAACCAACGCCAGGACGAGGAAAGGGCCCAGGAAGACTGTGGGTGTGAGGCGGAAGAAGTGAGATTAGGAGGAAAGGTTCATGGGAAGAAGACCTCAAAGGGGTAAGAAGAGGGAAAGACGAGTTGTTGAAAGAGGCATAGCGCATATAAAGTCCACATTCAACAACACCATCGTCACCATAACGGATCCGCAGGGCAACGCCATTGCCTGGTCAAGCGCGGGGAAACAGGGGTTCAAAGGCTCGAGGAAAGGTACGCCCTTCGCTGCGCAACTTGCAGCCGAAGCTTGTGCAAAACAGGCCCTGGACCAGGGGATGCGCCAGGTGGACGTATACGTGAAAGGACCGGGCGCCGGAAGAGAGGCCGCCATCAGGTCTCTTCAGGCGGTGGGTCTCGAGGTGACGATGATAAAAGACGTTACGCCTGTGCCGCATAACGGTTGCAGGCCGCCTAAGAGACGGAGAGTGTAAGGGGGGAATATCATTGGCAAGGATTACTGGAGCTGTCTGCCGGCTGTGCCGCCGCGAGGGCGAGAAGCTGTATCTGAAGGGCGAGAAATGCTTCACCCGATGCACGCTGGAGAAGAGACCAAATCCCCCCGGAGTTCACGGGCGTGCCAGGAGGATGGGAGAGTACGGGCTTCAGCTAAGGGAGAAGCAAAAGGCCAAGCGTTTCTACGGAGTGCTGGAACGTCAGTTCAAGAACTATTTTGAGCGATCGGCCAAAGCTAGGGGCGCTACCGGCATCATGCTCATGACCCTTCTAGAGCGGCGCCTCGATAACGTGGTCTATAGGCTGGGTTTCGCCACTTCTCGAAAGGAAGCCAGGCAGCTCGTCGTTCACGGGCACTTCCTCGTGAACTCGAGGAAGGTGGATAGGCCCTCTTACCTGGTAAACCCGGGTGACGTCATCGAGGTGCGCGAGAACTCTCAGAAGCTCGCGAAATTCAGGGCCAGGGCGGAGGCCCTTTCTGACTACAGGCCTCCCGCGTGGCTTCATCTGGATGAGTCTAAGCTCAAAGGGACGGTTCTGAGACTCCCGACACGCGAGGAAATCGACGCTCCCGTGAACGAGCGTTTCATCGTCGAGCTTTATTCCAAGTGACACCGGGAACCTGTCTCAAGCCGAGGAGAGAGGGGGTTTTTCCGTGCTGGATTTTCCCGAGGCGAGAATAGAATGCGAAGAGATGTCTCCAGACCGAAAGTACGGCCGTTTCGTGGTGGAACCCCTGGAGAGAGGCTACGGCGTGACCATCGGCAACTCGCTAAGGCGGGTGCTCTTGTCCTCCTTGCCCGGGGCTGCGGTCACGAGGGTCCGCATACAAGGGGCACTCCACGAATTTACAGCTCTCCCCGGGGTTCTCGAGGACGTGTCGGAGATCATCCTAAATCTGAAGTCTCTAGTCCTCAAGATGCATTCTCCCGGATCGAGACTGGGCAGGATCGAGGCCCACGGGCCCGGAGAGGTTACAGCTAAGGACATAGTGGTCGATCCCGATGTGGAAATCGTCGACCCTAACGTTCATATCGCCACGCTCGACGAGGATGCCTCCCTTTACATGGAGATGACCATTGAGGACGGACGCGGGTACGTCACGGCCGAGGCCAATAAGATACCGGGGCAGGACATAGGGACGATACCTCTAGACGCGAGATTTACCCCGGTGAGAAGGGTGAATTACAAGGTCCAGGACACCAGAGTGGGCCAGCGCACCGACTATGACAAGCTCACGCTGGAAATATGGACGGACGGGTCGATGTCGCCCGACGAAGCGCTGGAGACGGCGGCGGGAATCTTAATAGACCACCTGAAGCTCTTCACCGGGCTCACGGAACGGGTCACAGGGGCGGCAGAGGTCCGGGGACCTGAGGAAAAGTCTGAGCTCCAGCGAATTCTGGATGCCCCCATCGAGGAGTTGGAGTTGTCGGCCAGGTCGTTCAATTGCCTGAGACGAGCGGGCATCCAGACCGTGGGTGATCTCGTGGCGAAGACCGAAGAGGAGCTATCTAAGGTCCGAAACATGGGCAAGAAATCCTTGGAAGAAGTTAAGACGAAACTCGCCGAGCTTGGGCTTGCGCTGAGAATCGAAGAATGAGGGGGATCTGAGTTGTCTTACTCCAAGTTTGATAGACCGTCCGCCCAGCGCAGGGCACTGTTGAGGGCGCTCGTCACGTCCCTCCTGGACAAGGAACGTATCGTGACGACTCATGCCAAAGCCAAAGAAGCCCAGGCGCTGGCGGAAAAAATGATAACACTGGCTAAAGAGGATAGCCTCGCAGCTCGCAGGAGAGCTCTGTCTTTTCTGACCAGCGAAACCGTTGCCAAAAAACTCTTTGACACCTTAGGCCCCCGGTACGCCCACAGGACCGGCGGTTACAGCAGGGTGATACTTCTCGGCTCGAGACGGGGCGACGGCGCTCCCATGGCGATGGTCGAACTCATCAGGTAAGTGCTAGCCCTGGGCCGGTGAAGATCATGAACGGGGAGAACCGGGCAGTAGTTGCCGAAACGCTGGTTCACACGTACGGTCCTGATGAGTCTTCGGGCGTGGTCGCTCTTGCCGGGGTAGACCTGGAGATAAAACAAGGGGAGTTTGTATGCATAATCGGCCCCAACGGTTCCGGGAAATCCACCCTGGCGAGGCACTTCAATGCGCTCTTGCTCCCGACGTCCGGAAGGGTACTGGTGTTCGGCATGGACACCAGAGACGAGCGGAACCTGTGGGAAATTCGAAGGACCGCGGGGATGGTCTTCCAGAATCCCGACAATCAAATGGTCGCCACCGTGGTTGAAGAGGATGTAGCTTTCGGTCCGGAAAACCTGGGGATCAAGCCCGACGAGATACGGCAAAGGGTTTCGGATGCCCTCAAGGCTGTGGGGATGGAAGGCTTCTCGAGGGCTTCCCCGCACTTCCTTTCCGGTGGTCAAAAACAGAGGGTGGCGATAGCTGGTATCCTGGCCATGATGCCTTCCGTGATAGTGCTGGACGAGCCCACCGCGATGCTCGATCCGAAGGGGCGGCGGGAGGTCATGGAGACCCTCACCAAGCTAAATAAGGAGAAAGGCATCACCGTGGTGCACATCACCCATCACATGGACGAAGCGGTTCATGCCGATAGGGTGATCGTCATGTACGAAGGGAAAGTGGTGTTGAGCGGCTCGCCGACGGAAGTGTTTTCGAAAACTGAAGACTTAGCTAAATGGGGTTTAGATGTACCTTTCGTGGAAAGGCTTGGCGATATGCTCAGAAAAAGCGGTTATGAGGTATCCAGGTCGGCGCTAACCGTTGAAGAAATGGTGGACGAACTATGCCGATTGAGCTCCAGCACGTAACATACGACTATATGCCGGGAACACCGTCGCAAGTCAGGGCTCTGGATGACGTCTGTATGACGATACGGAACGGGGAGTTCCTGGGACTTATCGGGCCCACCGGATCGGGCAAGTCTACCCTGATACAGCACCTCAACGGTCTTCTCGTACCCACGTCCGGGCGGGTGCTGGTAGACGGGTTGGATACCAGGGCAAAAGGGGCTGACCTGAGAAAACTCAGGCAAAAGGTGGGCTTGGTGTTTCAGTACCCGGAAGACCAGGTATTTGAAGAAACGGTGTACGAGGACATAGCTTTTGGGCCAAAAAACCTGGGAGTACCCGGAGAGGAAATAGAGGAGAGGGTCATGGAGGCCATGGCTCTGGTCGGGCTCCCGGAGTCTCTCATGAAGCGCTCACCCTTCGAGTTGTCTGGGGGACAGCTAAGGCGGGTCGCGCTGGCAGGTGTGCTGGCTATGAGGCCGGAGGTGCTGGTGCTAGACGAGCCCACCGCAGGGCTGGACCCCCTCGGGAAACGCGAAATCCTGGCGCATGTCCGGCGCCTCCATGAACGCGGCCTTACAGTAGTGATGGTTTCTCATGATATGGAAGAAGTGGCCAGGCTGGTAGACAGGCTCGTCGTGCTGGATCACGGGCGGATCGTCCTGGATGGGACACCCAGGGAGGTTTTCTCCCATGGGGAACTTCTGGAATCCATCGGTCTTGACATTCCCGATGTCACCAAAATGATGAGGGAGCTCAGAAAGCGAGGATGGCCCGTGAGGACGGACGTCCTGACGCTGGAGGAAGCGTATGAGGAGATCTCGGGGTACCTCGCCGGGACGAAGGTGGGCAGAACCCGATGATACAAGGCGTGATAATCGGTCAATATTACCCTGTCAGGTCCACCGTTCATTCCATGGATCCCAGGGCTAAGATTCTAATCGCCACCATCTTCATGGTGGTCTTGTTCGTGGGGAACAACTTTTACTGCTTTTTAGCGATGGGTCTGTTTGCTGTTCTCGCCGTACTCTTATCTAAAGTCCCATGGCACATAGTGGTACGCACGGTGCGTCCCATGCTGTTCATCCTGGTCTTTACCATGGTTCTTCACCTGTTTCTCACGCCTGGGCCCATCCTGTTCCGCGTAGGCCCGGTAACCGCTACGTGGTCCGGGTTTGTTCAGGGGCTTTTTATCGGTACGAGACTCGTCATATTGATAATGTTTACGTCCCTCCTAACCCTCACGACTTCCCCGGTAGAGCTCACCGATGGTCTGGAGGACGTCTTAAGGCCTTTTTCCAGGCTGGGTGTGCCTCATCATGAGCTTGCCATGATGATGACGATTGCGTTGAGATTCATACCGACTCTCCTCGAAGAGGCGGAGAGGATCATGAAAGCTCAAATGGCGAGGGGTGCCGACTTCCAGAGCGGAAACATGCTGAAACGCGCTAGAAACCTGGCACCGCTACTGGTGCCCCTCTTTGTTTCAGCCTTCAGGAGGGCGGACGAACTCGCACTGGCCATGGAAGCCAGATGCTATAGAGGGGGCGAGGGACGCACGAGGATGAAAAAGTTGGAAATGCATCGAGCGGATTACGTAGGCATCCTGCTTGTGCTCTTAACCTCCGTCCTTGTGGTATACCTGCGAATCAAGTTTGGGCCGGTGATCCAGGGGACGGTGTAAAGGTGCAGGTATGGCCAAAGACGGGCGCGATTTCTGGGCAGAGGTGCGAAGAATAGCCGCGGTCGTACAGTACGACGGATCGCGGTACGCGGGCTTCCAACGTCAAGCGGGCGACGTAACGGTGCAGGGCGAGATCGAGGCCGCCCTGATGAAGCTTCTAGGGCACCCCGTGAAGGTCAGCGGTGCGGGGAGGACGGATGCCGGCGTACACGCCAGGGGTCAGGTTATAGCCTTTGATACCCAAGTTCCCATCCCCGCGGAGAGACTTACCCGGGCGATCGAGGGTTTTCTCCCGTCCGACATTTCCTTCGTCAAAGCCTGGGAAGTCGAAAGGGATTTTTCCCCGCGCAAGCGGGCGGCGTGGAAGACCTACTGTTACAGGTTGTGGAGGCTCGAGTACCGGTCGCCCTTATGGGGAAGGTATGCTTACTGGTATCCAGGCGAGCTTCAATACGACTTGATGGTGGAAGAGACGAAGCTTATTCCCGGTAGGCAGAACTTTAAAGCGTTCAGGGCGACCGGTTCCTCGGTCCAGTCAACGGTGAGAACTGTCAGAGACGCTTACTGGAGAACGAGAGAAGCTGACGGCCGGGACGGTGCCATATGGGAGTTCTGGATAACCGCCGACGGGTTTCTTTATAAAATGGTGCGTCTTTTGGTCGGAACGGTACTCGAGGTCGGCAGGGGGAAACTTCCTCCCGGTACGGTCGGCCTTCTTCTGGCAGACCCGGAAGAGGTGGAGCGTATACGGAGTATAAGACGGGGACAGGCCCTGCCTGGTTACGGTCTGTGCCTGGAGGAAGTCATATTATCTTGACCCTGGAAAAGGGCGTAGTTAGAATGGATGATGTCGCCTTTAGCTATGGAAAGGCAAGGAGGTCTGAAGATGCGCGGGACTTACATGGCGAGGCCCGGAGAAGTGGAACGCAAGTGGTGGATCATAGACGCGAAAGGCAAGCCCCTGGGGAGGCTCGCTTCGACAGTGGCGCTTATCCTCAGAGGAAAACATAAACCCGAGTTCACGCCTTCGGTGGATATGGGGGACAGCGTAATAGTATTAAATGCCGGCTCCTTCGTGCTCACGGGCAAGAAACCGGAGCAAAAGATCTTTTTCCGGCACTCGGGGTATCCGGGAGGTGCCCGGTATATTCCGTACAAAAAGCTCATGAAATCCAACCCCGAAATTTTGATTAGAACCGCTGTCAAGGGGATGCTGCCCCACAACCGCCTGGGGCGGAAGCTTCTGAAGCGTTTGTTTGTGTACAGGGGTTCGAACCATCCTCATGAAGCTCAGCGGCCTGCTGTCTGGCAGGGTTGATCCGGTTTGATCGAGAGGAGGGAAGGGTACATGGAGAGCGGTGTTCTCGCAACGGGTAGAAGGAAAAATGCCGTTGCCAGGGTGAAGCTGGTACCCGGGACAGGCAAAATAATCGTGAACGGGCGGGACATGTCCGATTACCTGGCTTCTAAATGGCTTGAGTACGAAGTAACCGCGCCTTTGCGCCTCGTGAATATGGAGGGCCGCTTCGATGTCATCTCCAACGTCCGAGGGGGAGGTCTGAGCGGTCAGGCGGGCGCCATCAAGCACGGTATCGCCAGAGCCCTCATACAAATGGACGAGAGTTTGAGGTCGGCTCTGAAGAAGGCAGGGTATTTGACAAGAGACCCCAGGATGAAGGAACGCCGGAAGTACGGTCTTAAGAAGGCGCGAAAAGCTCCGCAGTTTTCCAAGCGTTAACCTTCTGGGCATACCGCATGCGGTGGGTCCGGCACAAGTTCCACATTCCTCCTTCATATCAATTATCCGGGGGACGAATCATGCTTTATCCAAGGGCCAGGCGAAAACGCCGGCCCATTTTTGTGTTCTCGATAAGGCGGACCGTGGTGTATGGTCTGTTCCTTGCCTGCGCTGTAGTGGCTTTCGCTGCTGGCAAGATCCCCTTTGTCCCAGCGGGGGCGAGGGGGTCCCTCAGCGGTCAGGTGATTTTTATTGACCCTGGCCATGGTGGCATCGACCCCGGAGCTGTGGGAAGCAGGATCTTGGAAAAAGACGTGGATCTGGCCGTTGCCATGCATCTCGGAAAACTCCTAGAAAAACACGGCGCGAGGGTCGTCTATTCCAGGACGGGCGACTACGAGCTGGAACTTGAAGAGGGCGCCGACGTGGAGGCCAGGCTAAAATTGATGAAGGAATCCCGCCCCACCATCGTGATCAGCATCCATTGCAACGCTTTCGTCAGTCCCGCGGAGTACGGTGCCCAGACCTTTTACTCTACTAACCACCCCCAGTCGAGACTTCTGGCCGAATGCATCCAAGAGCTCCTCAAGAAAGAAACCAATACGTACCGGGAAATCTCATCCAGGCTCGACCACTTCATATTGAATCACGCGAACGTCCCCGCGGTCACCGTTGAACTCGGTTTTCTATCCAACCCCGAAGAGGAGATGCTCCTCGAAGATGCGGCTTATCAGGAGAAACTAGCGGAAATCATATACCGGGGGATCCTTCGTTTTGCCCAGTCGCGTGGTTCAGCGTAAACTCCTTGCCCCTCCGGCCCGCCTTTTTTCCGTCTTCCGGCGGCGACAACTTCCTGTCGGGAGAAGGAATTTCCTTGTTATTCAAGAATGTATAAAGAGGTTCAAGGGCGGGTTGTGTGACTTCGCCAACCTAGAGGAGGGCGATTATGTCCGAAGTCAAGGTTTTGGTATGGGGCCTTGGAGCCATGGGAAGCGGAATGGTTTCTATGCTCGCCAGGAAAGAAGGAGTTAAGGTCGTCGCGGGAATCGCGAGAACACCCGCGAAGGCTGGCAAGGATCTCGGGGAAATCGCCGGCGGCGAGCCCATGGGTGTTCGGGCTACCAACGACGTAGAGGAAGCGTTCCGTACGAAGCCCGACGTGGTGCTCCTCAATACCGCGTCTTTCGTCCGGGAGGTGTTTCCCGAAATCGAAACGTGCCTTTCCAAAGGCGCGCACGTGATCACGATAGCTGAGGAAATGGCTTATCCATGGGCAGCTTCACCGGAGCTTGCCGAGAAGATCGACTCTCTGGCGAAAAGGGCCGGGAAGACGGTTCTTGGAACTGGCATAAACCCAGGTTTTGTTCTAGATACCCTCATCATCACGCTTACCGGAGTCACCAGAGATGTCAAGCACATACACGCACGGAGAGTGAACAACCTGGCGCCCTTTGGTCCCACCGTTATGCGCACGCAGGGTGTCGGAACAACCGTCGCGGAATTCACGAAAGGGCTCAAGGAGAACACAATAGTGGGGCACATCGGATTCCCGCAATCATGTCATTTAATCGGCCGTGCTCTTGGATGGACGATCGACCGGGTGGTTGAAGAACGCGAACCCATAATCAGCAAGGTCGAGCGGAAAACCAAGTACGTATCGGTCAAGCCGGGAGACGTAGCGGGATGCCGTCATACCGCCAGAGCTTATTCCGGTGGCCGCGAAGTCATATTCCTTGAGCATCCGCAGCAGGTTTGTCCCGAACTCGAGGGAGTTGAGACGGGCGATTATATCAATATCGAAGGTGATCCCCCCATCAGCATGGCCATCCGGCCTGAAATCCCGGGTGGAACGGGAACTATAGCTATCGCGGTGAACATGATCCCCGCGGTGATAAAAGCGCAACCCGGACTTTTAACCATGGCCGACCTTCCGGTTCCCAGAGCGATACTGGGAAGCTTTGGTAGGAGCTAATAAGGAGGGAGCGGGCGAAAGACGCCCGGTTTAGAATGGAAAAAGCTAGACCAGGAGATTGGGTTGAGGTGCACAACATCATTCTCAAGCCAGGGGAGAGATCTCCGGACGTGCCAGCTGATACGGCGAGAACGCCTCTGCAGTGCTGGATGAAAGGTTGGGCGCTCGGGGAGGCACGGGTCGGAGAGCGTGTCAAGATAAGAACCCCTGCCGGCCGTACGGTAGAGGGAACGCTTGCCGTGGTGAACCCGGGCTACACCCATTCCTTCGGACCCTCCGTTCCGGAACTCCAGGGCATCGGCGAAGAGCTCCGGAAACTCCTGAGGGAGGGAAAATCCAGTGGCTAGAGACCTTTCTTATAAAGCCGTCATGTCCAGGCGCAAGGAGATCATGGAGAAGGCGCTGGGCATGGACTACTCGGAGTTCATAAGGAGTCCTTTGGCTTTCGACTACGAAAGTATGATGGAGAAGGTAGGCTACTCTCTCGAGCGAGTCAGGGCGATTCAGTCGGAGGTCGGAGTTGGTAGTACGCCTCTACTCGAGCTCAGAAACATCACAGAGCTCGTGCGAAAGACGTCCAGGCCGGGGATGGGTGCCAGGATACTTGTAAAGGACGAAGCGGCGAACCCCTCAGGGAGTTTCAAAGACAGGCGGGCCTCCGTTTCGGTATACCACGCAAAAGTCCACGGATATCGAGGAGTCCTCGCGGCGACCAGCGGGAACTATGGCGCAGCTGTCGCATCTCAGGCAGCCATCCGCGGTCTTGACTGCATCATCGTTCAGGAAACCTTCGACTCTCGACACGTGGGGCAACCCGAGATAGTGGAAAAGTCGAGGAAGTGCGAAGCGTTCGGAGCGGAAGTGGTGCAGCTCACCGTTGGACCGGAGCTGTTTTACGTGGCACTTATGCTCCTCGAGGAGACCGGCTTCTTCAACGCCTCCCTCTACAGCCCGTTCGGCATCGCGGGAATAGAAACCCTCGGCTACGAAATAGCCCAACAATGCCGGGAGCGATACGGGAAAGATCCGGCGTACGTCGTCGTCACCCACGCCGGTGGGGGTAACGTCACGGGAACCGCGAGAGGGCTTCGAAAGGCCGGGGCGCTGAGAACGAAAGTGATAGGCGCCAGCGTGGACCTGACCGGTCTTCACATGGCTTCAGATACCGATTTCAACAGGAAGTCTTTCACCACCGGCCACACGGGTTTCGGGGTTCCGTTCGCTACCTGGCCAGACCGGACGGATGTGCCGAGGAATGCGGCGCGGCCTCTAAGGTACATGGACCGCTACGTCCTGGTGACCCAGGGTGAAGTGTTTTACGTTACCCAGGCCCTGGCGGAGGTGGAAGGTCTCGAAAGAGGGCCTGCGGGAAACACGTCGCTAGCCGCGGCCATAGCGCTGGCGCGGGAACTCCCCCAGGACGAACTGGTAGTCGTCCAGGAAACGGAGTACACCGGAGCGGGAAAGCATCCGCAGGCCCAGCTGAATTTCGCCAAGCAAAACGGAGTGATCGTCCGTCGAGGAGACCCGCGGGAAAACGTGCCGGGCAAAGTCATCGTGATTCCCGAGGAGTTTTCCCAGCTGCACGTCACCGAGTTTCCGATGGAGAAGCTCAGGAAGTCGTACCTGAAAAACGCAGTGGAACGTACCGGGGTGAAAGAAGTCACGCCGGAAGAAGTGAGGTTCCTCGCCGAAGACTCGAGGCAAAGCGAAGATGAAGTCCTTTCCTACCTCGAAGAGCTGGGGGTGAAAGTTCTTGGAAAGGCCTGATGACTTCGAAAAGAGGAGAGAGCATCTCAAGGCGCTGTCCGATGAAGAGCTCAAGCAAAGATTTTGGCAGCTGGCGGAGGAAATCGTCCGCCCCCTTTATGACCTGGCGTGGTCTCATACGTCCCCTTCGATCGAGCGATCCGTGTTACTGAGGATGGGCTTTTCCAGTCTGGAAGCTAAGGCCATCGTATCGGGACTGGAGAAGAGGGGTCTTCTGGGTAAAGGTGCCGGGCGGGCTGTACTGGAGTACGCCGCGATGACCGGCTCTCACTATCTCGAGGCCGGGAGAGCCCTCTGTGAGGGGAAGGGTTGGGAGGAACTTTCCCGCCGGCTGGGGGGTGCGACCAGGTGAGCGGAAACGAACTTCGTCTTTCTCCCAGCGAAAAGATGGACATCCAAAAGATCCTGGAGGATCTCGAGCACTACAGACCTCGTAGAAAAGGATGGGTCTGGCGGGAGAAGCACATGCTCCAGAAGATCGGTCCTTTCGAATACAGGAACACATCCAAAGGGCTCAAAAGATTCGTGCCCCTTCCGGCGGCCAAGTATTTCGGGGGGATCGATCCGCAACCGGACTTCACGATAACCACCGAAATCGCGTCGGGAAGGTTCGAGGATGACCTGAGAAGGATGCGAATGGCGGCGTGGCACGGAGCCGATCACATGATGGTTATAAGGACGACGGGCCAGAGTCACATCGACGGCCTGCTGGAGGGCACTCCGGAGGGAGTCGGCGGCATTCCCATAACGAGGAAGCAGCTCAGAGCTACCAGGAAAGCCCTGGACCTTATCGAAGACGAGGTCGGTCGCCCGATTAACCTTCACTCCTATGTCTCGGGAGTAGCCGGCCCGGAGATCGCTGTGCTGTTCGCGGAAGAGGGTGTGAACGGTGCCCATCAGGACCCCCAGTACAATATCCTTTACCGTAACGTGAACATGGTGAGGTCTTTCGTGGATGCCGCCTGCGCCAAGAAAGTGATGGCCTCTGCGGGGATGCTCCAAATAGACGGCGCCCACAACGCCAACGCCACCGCCCGGGAGGCGTGGAAGGTGATGCCCGAGCTTTTGGTACAGCACGCGATCAACTGTGCCTTTTCAACCATGGTGGGAATGCCTCGGGAATACATCGCCCTGTCCACGGTACCCCCGACAGCTCCGCCTGCTCCGTGCCTGGCTCTGGATCTGCCATACGCCGTGGCGCTGAGGTGGCTTTTCTCCGGTTACAAGATCAGGGCTCAGCAAAATACGAGGTACATAGAGTCCGATATGAGAGAAGCTACCGTAACGCACGTGCTGAATCTTCTCGTGTCGCGGCTGACTTCGGCTGACATCCAGAGCACTATTACGCCGGACGAGGGAAGAAATGTTCCGTGGCATTACAACAACATAGCGGCGGTGGACACCGCAAAACAGGTCCTGAACGGCCTGGATTCCGTCAAAGAACTTGTGGAAGTAAAACGCGACGGGTTGGTCAAAGAACGTGTGAGGGAGCTCGTGGAAAGAGCTGTCCTCTTCCTGGAAGAGATCAAAGAGAAGGGTGGGTACTTCAACGCCGTCGCTTCCGGCTTCTTCGTCGATTCCGGCTACTACCCGGAGCGGAACGGAGACGGCATCAAGAGGGACATCGACGGCGGTGTGGGCGCCGGCACGGTCGTCCCAAGGGATCCGGACTACATGGCACCTGTATGCCATCACTTTGGATATAACAAGCTGCCTGGGGGACTTTCCAAACCGTGCGACCTCATAGGCGGCTGTACCTTGTGTAACCCGGAGAAGATAGTGTTCATCGACGAACTTGACCCCCAGGATAACGTCGAAACGCGGTTGGAAAAAGTCCGGAAGGAAAAAGAAGCGGGCCTTATCAGGCCCGAAGTCCAGTGGGCGGGCGACGGCTATATTACGATGACCATGTTCTTTGCAGAGCCGGCCGACGTGGCTGAAGCGGCAGCCATCGCGACGGCTGAAAAGCTTGGTCTAGAGGAGCCCCTGGTCATCCACAAAGGCATAATGCACCCGGCGGAGGGTACTCTTATCGAACTCAAAGCCAGGGTGCCGGTAGCCGTGAGACGGGACGAACTGAAGATACCGGAAAAACCTGAGATTCTCTCACCCGACGAGATCAGGGAAGATGTCAGGCAGAACCCCATGACCGTCGTGGCAGCCACGGTTGGTGAAGATGAGCACTCCGTGGGCATGCGGGAAATTATCGACATAAAGCACGGCGGCATCGAGGGCTTCGGAATACGAGCTGTATACCTTGGTACATCGGTCCCCGTAGAGAAAGTGGTTAACGCCGCGATCGAGCACGACGCCGATGCGATACTGATTTCGACAATTATCACCCACGCTGACATCCACAAGAAGAACATGGAGCGGCTCCACGAGCTGTGCGTGGAAAAAGGGGTTCGCGACAGGTTCATCCTCGTAGGCGGCGGAACTCAGGTTACGGACGAAATGGCGAAAAGCTGCGGACTGGATGCGGGATTCGGCAGAGGGACCAAAGGAATACACGTAGCCTCGTTCCTGGTCAAGCGGAGGAGGGAGCTCCGGAAGCGGAGAGAGGGCGGAAAATGAGGGCCCATGTCGTCGTCGCCGAAGTCGGCAGCACCACCACGATGGTGAACGCCTTCCAGCTGAAGCCCAGGCCGTGTCTACTCGCGCAAGGGCTTTCTCCGACCACCGTCGAGGAGGGCGATGTGACGGTGGGTCTCCGCCGGGCTCTGGATGATGCAGCCAGACGGGCTGGTGTCTCGAATGTAGAGTGGGACGAAATGATGGCATCTTCCAGCGCCGCTGGGGGGCTCAGGATGTCCGTCCACGGTCTCGTTTACGATATGACAGTTAAGGCTGCCCAGGAGGCCGCCCTGGGTGCCGGGGCAGTGGTGCGGATGGTGACCGCTGGCGAGATGACCCCCAAGGATGTGGAGCGATTGCGAAATCTCCGGCCCAACATAATCCTCCTCGCGGGGGGCGTGGACTATGGCGACAAAGGAACGGCGATACATAATGCCCGGTGCATCCGGGATGCAGGCGTCAAGGTGCCGGTGGTGTACGCCGGTAACGTGGATGCCAGGGACGAAGTTGGGGATATATTGAGAGAAGCCGGGATTCCCGTACGGTTCGTGGACAACGTTTACCCGAGGGTTGACGAACTTGTAGTGGAACCTGCCAGGAAGGTTATCCAGGAGGTATTCCAGGAGCACATCGTCACCGCGCCGGGAATGGATACCATCAGGCGTATGGTGACCGGTCCTATCCTGCCAACGCCCGGGGCGGTGATGGCTTCTGCGGAGCTTATCTGGCCGGTCCTGGGGGATCTCGTGGTGCTGGACGTAGGTGGGGCGACCACTGACGTGCACTCGGTGGCCAGTGGGAGCCCGGAAATCCAGGACATCCTGGACACACCGGAACCTTTCTCCAAACGGACGGTGGAAGGAGACCTCGGAATCCACAGGAATGCCTGGCACGTTTACGAAATGGTCAAGGACAGGATCGAGAGAGACCTGGGGTTTTCTCCCGAGCCCGAACTTCGTACTTTGCAAGTGATCCCGGCGGACGAAAGACACCGGAAGCTCGTAACGTATCTCGCGGCGGTGGCGGCCCACACAGCTTTCCAAAGGCATGTGGGCAAGCTTAGGTATCTCTACGGGCCGGAAGGGCGAATTACCGTGGCCCACGGGAAGGATTTGACGAGCGTAAAGTGGATCATCGGCACGGGTGGACCTCTCACCAGGCTGCCCGGGGGGAAAGAAACTCTTGAAAAGCTCATTGGGGACGGACCCGGACGGGAGCTTTACCCCAGGGCTGCGTCGGTCCTGCTGGACAACTTCTACGTGATGGCTTCTGCCGGGGTGCTGTCGAGAAAATACCCGGATGAGGCCAGAGAGATTTGTCTTCAGAGTCTCGGGGTAGATGTGGCACCCCAGGAACCGGTCCTGGCCATATGAAGAACGGAGGTCGGAAAGGTGAGATACCCGGTCCTGGAAATAAACGTCGGAAAGATACGGCATAACGCCGCCAGGGTTAAAGAGCTCCTACTCCAGGCGGGTATTCCCCGCCTCGTGGGCGTGGCGAAGGGCACATGTGCGCACCCCGCGGTGGTCCGGGCGATGCTCGATGGAGGCGTAGACGCCATCGGTGATTCAAGGGTCCAGAACCTGGAGAAACTCAGGCAAGCGGGGGTTTCCTGTGAAATGGTGCTTCTCCGGGCGCCTGGTCCCTCGCAGGTGACAAAAGCCGTCGAAGTGGCCGACGTGAGTCTCGGATCCGACCCGGGCCTGTTTGCGTTGCTCGGAAAGGAAGCGGAACGGAAAGGCAAGCTTCACCGGGTCATTCTCATGATCGACATGGGTGATCTTCGGGAGGGAGTGTGGCCCAGTGAGGCGCCCGAGGTAGCCCGGAGGATCCGCGATGTCCCCGGCCTGGTTCTGTGGGGTATCGGTACGAACATGGCCTGCTACGGCGGGGTGATACCCACTAGGGAGAAAATGCAATCTCTTCTCGAAGTCAAGGAGAAGATTGAGGATGCCACGGGCGTTCCGATCCAGGTCGTATCAGGGGGAAACTCCGCGAATATGAAGATGGTGCTGGCTAGAGACGTTCCGGAAGGTATAACCGAACTTAGGGTCGGAGAAAGCATCCTCCTGGGAACCGAAGCGGTGAGGCGAGAGCAGGTCCCAGGTTGTCACCGGGACGCATTCAAGCTCAAGGCAGAGGTCATAGAAGTTCTGTCCAAACCCTCCAAACCCGTCGGCGAGATCGGTCAAGACGCGTTCGGAAGGATTCCTGTGTACGAGGACCTGGGTATACGAAGGAGGGCCATTGCGGCCACGGGAAGGCAGGATGTGGATCCCGACTCGCTCTACCCTGTGGATTCAGGCATACGAATCGTCGGGGCTTCGTCCGACCACCTGATCCTCGACGTGACCGAGGCGGAAAACCCGGTACACCCCGGGCACGTGGTGGAGTTTCTGGTTCAATACGGCACCCTGCTGAGAGCCTCCACGTCAGCGTACGTCGAGAAAGTGGTCGTTTAGGACGGTTCGGACATACGAACGGCCAAGGTCCCGGCGTTCTTTGGCAACGACCCGCGTCGGAAGCGGGTCTTTCCCGAGGATGAGTCGAGACCGTTGAGGGGGGGCAAACGCTATGACTTCATCATCCCGACCCGGGGAGAAGCGGTCGCCTGAAAGAGGATTGATCGCGGCTGCGCTCAGTCCTCACCCGCCCATCATCGTTCCGGAAGTAGGACGGGGAGAAGAGCGCGTCACCGAGAAAACAATAGAAGCCCTAACCACCGTGGGCAGAAGATTTGTACAAAGACAACCTGAAACGATCTTCGTGATTACTCCTCATGGGCCCGCTTTCGCCGATGCTATCTCCATTCGCGCTCAAAGGCGTCTTCGCGGGGACCTGGGTGGGTTCCGCGCACCAGAAGTGTCCTTCGATTACGAGACGGATATGGACCTCGTCTCAGCGCTGGAAAAATCCCTCGCCGGTGACCCTGTCATCTTCCTGGATGAGGCTAAGTTAGGACGCTACCGGGTTGGACCCGAGATCGACCACGGTGTCATGGTACCCCTGTATTTCCTCAAAAAAGCCGGTTTCCGGGAGAAACTCGTCGTTGTCAACATCGGTTTCCTTCCGTATCTCGATCTTTACGCGCTCGGGCGGAAAATCGGGTTTGCCATCGAAGAGTCGGGAAAACCCGTAGCCGTAGTCGCTTCCGGTGATCTCTCTCACCGGTTGATACCTGGGGCGCCTGCCGGTTACAGTCCGCGGGGCAGGGAATTCGATGAGGCGCTGGCGAACTATCTGGGCGCCTTTGACGTAACTTCCATCTTGACAATGGACGGTTCCCTGATAGAGGCGGCGGGTGAGTGCGGGCTGAGACCCATCATAATCCTCCTCGGCATCCTGGACGGCCTGGAGGTGAGACCCCAGGTTCTCTCCTACGAAGGACCGTTCGGCGTAGGTTACTGCGTCGCGCTGTTCGAGCCGGGGGAAAAGAGACCCGGATCGAGGCTGGAGGTGCTCCGGCGCGAATTCCAGGCGAGGCTCGAAGAAAGGCGGAATAGAGAGTCCTTTCCTGTGAGGATCGCCCGGGAGTCGCTAGAGCACTACGTCAGGACAGGCCGGTTCATGAAGCCCCCGGAGGACGTTCCCGAAGAGTTTCGGGGAAGAGCGGGGGTTTTCGTGTCCATCCACAGAGAGGGTGCTCTCAGAGGCTGCATCGGCACGACGGGACCGGTGCGGAAGAACTTGGTGGAAGAGATAATCCACAATGCGGTGGAGGCCGGGACCAGAGACCCCCGGTTTCCTCCGGTCACCGAGGACGAGCTCGACTACCTTGACTACTCTGTGGACATCTTAGGTCCGGCCGAACTGACGGATGAAGAGTCTCTCGACCCCAGGAAGTACGGGGTGATAGTAGAAGCGGGAGGTAGAAGAGGGCTGCTCCTTCCCGATCTCGACGGCGTCGACACGGTGGAGGAGCAGATCGCCATCGCCCGGAGAAAAGCGGGAATATCTCCGGGGGAGAAAGTGAGACTTTATAGGTTCACCGTAAAGAGGTACCATTAGGGGCCGAAATTAGAGGCCGAAAAAGGGCGAAAAGACGGCGAAGAGGTGAAGCCCGGGCAGGAAGGGGGGAGTCTCCATGGCGGAGGATTTTCCGGCCAGGTACTGGGAAGCTCTTGAGGGCGGGACCGTCCGGTGCAAGCTTTGCCCGAACGAGTGCCTTATTAGTCCCGGGAAAACGGGGATCTGCCGCGTTCGCGCCGTTCGAAACGGCAAGCTGGTTTCGCTGGCGTACGGAAAAGTTACGTCGGTGGCCCTGGACCCGGTGGAGAAAAAGCCCCTGTATCACTTCGAGCCCGGGTCGCTTCTTCTGTCGGTTGGGACGTTTGGATGCAATTTCTCTTGCGAGTTCTGTCAGAACTACCTGATATCGCAAGGGAACCCCGGGTGGGAAGAGATAAGTCCGGAAGAGCTCGTAGAAATTGCTTTGCAGCAAAAGAAGCGGTACGGGAAAGTCACGGGGATCGCGTACACCTACAACGAACCGACCATCTGGTTCGAATACGTGCTCGAGACATCCCGCCTTGCCAAGCGGGCGGGCCTTGCCAACGTGCTGGTGACCAACGGTTACATATCTCCCGAACCCTTTGAGGAGCTTCTTCCCTTAGTCGATGCGATGAATATCGACGTTAAGGCGTGGAGGAGCGAATTCTACCGTAAGGTCGTTCACGGGAGACTTGAGCCCGTCCTGGCCACCGTCGAAAGGGCGGTCCGTTCCTGCCACGTGGAACTCACGCATCTCGTGATCCCAGGGGAAAACGACGATGAAGCTGATATGAAGGAGCTTTCTTCGTGGGTCTCGAAGCTCGACCCCACGATACCCCTGCATCTTTCCAGGTATTTCCCTCATAACAAGATGACTCTCCCGCCGACTCCCGTTTCGACGCTGGAGAAGCTCTACCGGGTCGCCAGGGAGAACCTCTACTACGTTTACGTAGGTAACATTTGGCGGAGCGAATTTTCGAACACTTTGTGTCCAAACTGCGGGGCGGTGTTGCTCGAAAGGGGACCTCTGGAACTGGAAACGTCTCACCTGACGGAGGACAAGAAATGTCCCAGGTGCGGCAGACCCGCCGATGTAGCCGGTCGGATTCACCTGGGGAGATGGTGAGACTGGCTGTCGGTTGAGAGCGGTGCGGCTTTTAACCGGGGGAACAGCTCGATCCCGGGTGCTGGTGGGTTAAAAACGATGCAAACAACCGGGAATGTCCCTGAGCTTCCCGGAAGAAGGAGGAACCTGAAGTGAAGAGCATCAAAGGTAAACACCTGGTGTGGCTTCAAGACTGGTCGCCCGAGGAGATTGAGACGGTCCTGCAAACAGCGGCCACCATGAAGGCGGCTTTTCTGTCCGGTACCCGCCCGGAACCCCTCGCTGGTAAGACGCTGGCGATGATCTTCGCGAAGCCGTCCACCAGGACGAGGGTGTCTTTCGAGGTGGCCATGACGCAGCTCGGTGGACATGCCATCTATCTGGGGACCAATGATCTCCAGTTGGGCAGAGGAGAAACCATCGCCGACACAGCGCGGGTCCTCTCAAGGTTCTGCGATGCGATCATGATCCGCACCTTTGCCCAAAAAGATGTGGAGGAACTGGCCAGGCATTCGAGGGTTCCCGTCATAAACGGGCTCAGTGACCTGGTTCACCCCTGCCAGATCCTCGCGGACATGCTGACGATCATCGAAAAGAAGGGGAAACTCTCCGGCATCCGTCTCGCCTACGTAGGAGATGGCAACAACGTGTGCCATTCATGGATACTCGGTGGGACCAAAATGGGTATGGAGATCAGGGTCGCTACGCCTGAAGGGTACGAGCCAAATCGCGACATTGTGGAGATGGGTCGAGAATCGGCGGAGCGCTATGGTGGGAATCTTGTCTTGACGACGGATCCAGCTCACGCCGTGAGGGATGCCGACGTGGTGTACACAGATGTTTGGGCCAGTATGGGTCAGGAAAAGGAGAGGGAGCAGCGCGTGAAGGTAATGCAACCGTATCAGGTTAATGCCAAGCTCTTCTCCGGTGCCGATAAGAATGCCATTTTCATGCACTGCCTGCCTGCTCATCGCGGGGAGGAAGTGACGGACGAGATAGCTGATGGGCCTATGTCCGTCATCTTCGACGAGGCAGAAAACAGGCTTCACGTGCAGAAAGCTCTTCTGGCACTGGTCATGTAAGAGATGGTCCAACACCGGACGGAAGGAAGGGAGATGCCGAACTTATGAAAAAAAGAGTCATCATAATGGGTGCTGCGGGACGAGATTTCCACAATTTCAACACCGTCTACCGGAACGATGAGACGAGTCAGGTGGTCTGCTTTACCGCCACGCAGATTCCCGACATCGAGGGAAGGACATACCCTCCCAAGCTGTCCGGGCCTCTGTATCCTCAGGGGATCCCCATTTACCCGGAATCCGAGCTTCCCGAGCTTATCAAGAAGTTTGACGTGGATGAGGTCGTTTTCGCCTACAGCGACGTGTCTCACGAGTACGTGATGCACAAGGCGAGCCTGGTCCTAGCGTCGGGGGCCGATTTCAAGCTCTTGGGCTCAAAAAGCACCATGCTGCGGTCAAGAAAACCGGTGGTATCCGTGTGCGCGGTCAGAACGGGTGCGGGGAAGAGCCAGACCACGAGAAAAGTCGCCCAAATCCTCAAAGAGCATGGAAAAAAGGTGGCGGTCATCCGGCACCCGATGCCTTACGGGAAACTCGACGAGCAGGTGGTTCAGAGGTTTGCCTCCTACGATGACCTGGATAAACACCGGTGCACCATCGAGGAGCGGGAGGAGTACGAACCCCATATCGATCGCGGAAACGTCGTATTCGCCGGTGTGGATTACGGCGAGATACTGAAGCAAGCTGAATCCGAAGCCGACGTGATCCTTTGGGACGGAGGGAACAACGACATACCGTTCTACAAGTCCGACTGCCACATTGTCGTAGTCGACCCTCACCGTCCTGGTCATGAGCTGTCCTACCATCCGGGCGAGACCAATCTGAGGATGGCCAGCATAGTGGTGATAAACAAGATCGACACTGCGAGCCCCGAGAATCTCGAACGCGTGAGGGACAACGTCAGGAAAGTCAACCCCGATGCTATCGTGGTGGAGGCGGCGTCTCCCATTTTCGTCGAGCACCCCGAGGAGATCCGCGGCAAAAGGGTGCTGGTTATCGAAGACGGTCCCACGCTCACGCACGGAGAAATGTCTTATGGTGCCGGCGTGGTGGCGGCCCGGCGTTGGGGTGCGAGCGAACTCGTCGACCCAAGGCCATGGGCGGTGGGCTCCATAAAAGCTGCATTTTGCAAATACCAGCAGATCGGACCACTCCTGCCCGCCATGGGTTACTCGCCCAAGCAGATAGCGGAACTTCAAGAAACCGTCGAAAAAACCCCGTGCGACATCGTCCTGATTGCCACTCCCATCGACCTCAGGAGGGTGATGAAGATTAACAAGCCCTCCATGCGGATAAGATATGAGCTCCAGGAAGTGGGTGCGCCCGATCTCGTCTCCGCCATGAAGACGGTAGGGGCTATTTAACCTCGGAGAACGGTTGAAAGGGCCTCTAGGAGGGGACGGCCGGTCCCCTCTTCTCTTTCTTTCGCCTTCCCCTGCGAATGCGCTCCTGGTCGGAACGAAAAACTACCCTTCGGTGAGATCGGACAGATTCCGGGGTTCACTTGCGATCTTGTCATACGAACGTTTAGCGAGGAGGCCCTGTTGTTCATGGATCTGCCCCAAATACTTTATCTTAGTACATTTTCCGTCTACCTCATATTCTTCATCTTATTTGCCAGATTTCTCTTCTGGAAGTATTATAGCGACAAATTGTACTGGGGGCGGCGACCCGCCCTGTCCCGAGAAAACCTTATCGAAACGGCCCGGCGCTTGGGGAAAGACATTCCCAGGATAAGCTTGTTGATCCCGGCTCGAAACGAGTCCGACGTCATCGAGAACACTATCCTGCACATGCTTTCCTTGACCTATCCGCGGGACAAGTACGAAGTGATAGTTGCTACTGACGAAAAAGAACTCATCGCCGCGAGAAAGTCGAGGCCGAGGATAGCCAAGAGAGTCATCGAGATGGCCAGGCGTTTCGAAAACGGAAAGAGACGGCCTCTGGTTTCCGCCGAAGAAGAGGCCAAATCTCGGGAGCTCATGGTGGCCGTGCTCGCCTCCTACGCCCTCCAGGAGTACCTGCGCAGAGATTTTCATGAGGGCTCGCTCGTGGGAGTTCCCGAGCTCCAGAGTCTGCCTGCCGCGACAAGGGAGACCATGATCCGGGAGGTTTCGGTAACCCTATACGCTTCCGGCGGACGCGCTTCAGCGGACAGGATCATCCAGTGCGTGAAGCGGACCTGCCCCTGGCTGTCCGAACTCGATTTAGAGAGACTGTATCCCGTTTGCCTCGTCGTCGCCATGCCAGCCCTTGCTGCTTATATCCACATCGCCGGCGAGGACGACGCCATTTTGCGAAAAGCTGCCAGCCGCGCGGCCCGAGCCAACCATGGGGTGACCCAGGACATCATAAGGCGCATGACCAACCACATAGCTCGTTCGGTAGTGAGCAAGCTCCTGGTTGACCTCAAAACGGGACAGCTCGGTCCGCGGATCAGGCAAGTACAAAAGGACCTATTTCCGACCACCCAGGAAGTGGTTGAGAGAGTGAGAAAAGGCCTTTCACCCGAGCTTGCCCACTGTGTTAAACACGTCGTCGTCCCGGACGACTTCGATGGCGAATTCCCGGGGAGGCGCACCGGCGTCTCATGTACGTCCACCAAAGGCCGCGCCTTGAACTGGGCGCTCCGCTTCGTGAATCCCGAGACCGAGGTCTGTGGTTTTTATGACGCCGAATCCCGCCCGGAAAAATGCGTGCTCCTTTACGTAGCTTACCGTAGGCTCGTCGCTCCGGGTCGGTCGAGGATACTTCAAGGGCCCGTGTTCCAGGTCAGGAACTTTTACCAGATGACAGCCTTCTGCCGCATTGCCTCGCTCTACCAAGCTATAGCCCACGAATGGTATCTATCGTGGCTGTTTCGTACCCTCCCGTTCGTGGGCGGGACGAACCTGTTCGTATCGTATGACCTGTTGAAAGCCATAGGGGGATGGGATCACCGGGTCCTAACGGAGGACCTGGAACTTGGAACCAGAGCCTACCTTCTGGAAGACGCATGGCCCGAGTACCTCCCATACTTTTCCAGCGAACAAACCCCGCCCACCTTTAAAAGCTTTTTCAGACAGCGACTGCGCTGGGGGACCGGGCACATACAGGTGGTCTCGAAAGTATCGAGGTTCTCCGACGACCCGGTCAAGCGTAAAGGGCTGCTCAGAGCGCTGATAATAAAGGGCCAGCTGGAATGGGTTTTGTACCAGTGCGCCACGTTCGTTCCCCCGATCGCCATGGGTCTTTACGCGAGAAACCTGCTGGATCCGTCCGTGATTCCCGCTGAAGGGCAGTGGGCTTTAAACGCATTCTCTTTTGTCTACCTCGGATTTACCCTGTATGCTTACAGACGGTACCGCCGTTACTTCGATATGAGTTTCAAACCCTCAAGTTTCCTGGCTAATGCCGGCGTGTTCTTGGGACTGTTCATTCTTCCCATGGCCGCTTTCATGTTCCCAATACCGTACACCAGCGCAATGGTTCTCCGGGCTATAGGGCGGGAGCCTCGTTTTTGGGAAAAGACCCCCCGAACGAAGGAAGCGGTGGCATAGCCTCCAAACCCTTCTTGAAAGTTCCTTTAGCCTTCGCTGAAGTTATGCTAGACTTTAGAGGATGCCTGTGACGGACGGCATCTATTATCGTCCGAAGTTTCGCGTCGCCTCTAAGAGGCTCCGGAACTCGGGCGAACCGGTCGAGGGGAGGGGATGGGGCACCGGTAGTGTTCGGCCGGGCCCGAGAGGTTTGGACTGGCATACCATGATATCCACGTTTGTCATGGTGTTCCTGGCGGAGCTGGGGGATAAAACGCAGCTGTCCACGATGATGCTGGCTGCGCAAAAGAGGTCGATGTGGAGCGTTTTCGCCGGAGCTTCTCTCGCCCTCTGTGTTACTTCCCTCATCGGAGTGCTGGTTGGTGATTCCCTGTACCGGCTGGTGCCTCCTGGGGTAATCCGCGGGGTCGCAGGAGCAGGGTTCGTCCTGGTCGGATTTCTGGTTTTATTAGGAAAACTCTGAGATGTCGGCAACTTGTGACCGGGCCGTTCTGGATGTATAATCTGTGCGGAGTGCGCCCGTAGCTCAATTGGATAGAGCGTTGGCCTCCGGAGCCAAAGGCTGCGCGTTCGATTCGCGCCGGGCGCACCATAAGTTAAAACGTTTCCTCATGGTAAATTTCATCGGAGGCAAAATATCGCCATGAAACATGCTATAGGTTCGGGTTTGCCCCGCTTGGCAATTTTTGTTGACGGATGGAATTTCAAGTATGCCACACATGACGCTTTTGGGGTAAATATCGATTTCGTAAAACTCCTCGAGTACCTGTCCAAAGACTCCTTCCTCATAAGGGCTTACTACTATACCGGCGAGTGGACTACCGATACGATCGAGCAGTACATCAGGATTATGGCCCCTGCCGATCCTCAGGCCATGAGAGAAGAACTTGAAGGGCAGCGCAGGCGGTCCCAGTCGTTCATGCGTTTTCTCAACCGCAATGGATATATGGTCGTGAAGAAGCCTCTCAAAGTCTTCGCCGGTGGGGTGACCAAGGCTGACCTCGACCTGGAGCTCGCTATCGATATGCTGAGCCTCGCTGACAGATGCGACAGGTACGTGCTGGCTTCGGGAGACGGAGATTTCGTGCCCCTGGTGCGAGCAGTCGCAGCCAGGGGCGTTAGAATCCAGGTACTGTCGACTCAGCACCCTGAAGCGTATATTCGCTGTAACTACAAGGCCGCAGACGAACTCGTTGACTCTGCCGACGAATTCATCGAGTTGTGCGACATCCTTCCCTACATTACGCGGACACCCTCTGTCCAGACTCAAAGGCTGAGGGAAGAAGAGTAACGGCTTCGTCCATTGCAGTAGCGGCCAGCTCATCCCTTACGATTTCAGGGACGTGGACGGGAAAAACGGGGCTTTCGGCGCTGGCGATCATGTCGAACAGTTCCTCGCCCCTCTTCTCTGAAGCAGCGGGAAGAACGAGCTCGCACCCGCTCTCCGACGGATGTTCCGAGGTAGCTTCGATAACCCTGGCTCGGAGAATGTACTTTCTATCGCCAAACCCGTCAATCCTGTCTCGCACGGCGAGCTCGTAGCGAAGGATGAACTCTCTGGAGCTTTCCCTGACCGACCGCGTCAATTCTCTTACCAGTACCTCTCTTTCCATGTTTCTCCTCCTTGGCAACAAGATTTTTGGGGTGGGCGACTTCGTTGCCAACGGTGTGGATACCCTTGTGGACATCTCAGAAACATTCGACAATTTGCGACGAAAGGCGACATGCTTGGAAAACTGACGGAATTACCGAAATCATGTAAAATCCGAGAAAGACATCCATGTGGAAGATGGCGGTGATCTTGCCGCGCGTCGAGTCCTGACGTTTTCTGACGATAAGTTCCAATTGCGCTACATTTATGACAGCGAACCGAGAAGTCTTGACTCGGCTATGTGCTGGTCTTAGATTGGGTAGCAGGATAGAACTGGGGTTAAGCTGCTTGGCGAGGGATGAGCTCGAGTAACTGATTAACCCGCACTAGTGGTTATAGGAGGAGGCTTCCGTCCTTGTTGAAGCGTCTTACCGCTACCTTGAGTCTTTTGGTCCTTCTTATGATGCTCCTTTCAGGATGTAAACCCAGAGTTTACAACGACGGTACCTATAAGGGGATTTCCACCGCAGACATCCACGGTTACGCTATCGCCGAGGTTACCATTAAGAAGGACACGATTATAGCAGTGAAGCTCTCCGAGATCACGGAGAAGGGGGAAGTGAAAGACTACGCTGCGTACCCCTATCCCGAAGCTAAAGCCGCCAACGAGACCATGTCCAAACGCTTCGTGGAGAAAAACTCCGCCGATGTGGACACTGTTGCCAAAGTCACAAACTCCTCTCAAAAGTACATCGAAGCGGTAAGATTTGCGCTGGAAAAGGCCAGGAAACAGCCTACCGTTGCGACGAAATATTTCAACGGCACCTTCATGGGCGCCTCGCAGAAAGATGAGCGCGGACGCGGAGTAGCGTGGGTTACCATCGAGAACGATAAGATCGTCAAGGTAGAGCTGGAAGATGTTACTCCCGAGGGCAAGTTCAAGTTTAAGGACGTCGGCGAGGCATATACCTATCCAACGGTAATGGAAGCTCGGGATGTTATGCAGCAACGGTTCGTAGAGGCCAATGGCCCCAACGTGGATGCATTCTCTGGGGCGACCGAGAGCTCTAGAAAATGGATCGATGCTGTGTCCAATGCCCTGGCTAACGCGCAAATTCGTTAGGGACCAGATTTCTTGCGAAAGCCAGCCTCGTAAACTCAGGCGACGCTAAGGTTAGGGGAGGGGTTTTTTACAGGACCCCTCCCCTTTGACGTCGAAATCCATCCTTATCCTCATCCTCGTCGTGAGCAAACGCTTTAGATGGGCAAGGAGGAAGGGAGGCTTGATCATGCAGTGCCAGGCACAGAGAGGGGACCCGAGGCCCGTTGGAATCATGGACTCAGGAGCGGGCGGCCTTACGGTGGTAAGGGAAGTGAGGAAACTCCTGCCTCATGAGAGCATCCTTTATTTCGCAGACGCGGGGAGACTGCCGTACGGTCCGAGACCCGCCGAAGAAGTTAGGACCTTCGTATACCAGATCGTAAAATTCCTGTCTGGAAAAGGAGCCAAGGCAGTTGTTCTCGGGTGTAACACCGCCACTGCTCATGCCCTCGAGTATGTAAGGGAGAAAGTTGAAGTCCCCGTCATTGGCGTGATCGGCCCAGGGGTAAGGGCACTGGCTTCGTCTCCTGTCCGCACAGCGGGGCTAATTGCCACGGAAGGAACGGTACGGTCTGGCGCCTACCAGATGGCCATAAAGGAGCGCCTTCCCGGAGTCGAAGTGGTTGCGGAAGCGTGTCCGGATTTTGTACCCTTGGTGGAAGCGGGACTTGTTGACCGGGAAGAAATCGAGCGTGCTGTAGAAAACCACGTCCAAATCTTTCGGAAAAGAAACGTCGATGCTCTGATCATGGGGTGCACCCACTTTCCCCTTCTGAGGCCATGGCTCGAAGCGGCGCTTCCCGGTGTGAGGATGGTAGATCCGGCGAGAGAGACGGCGGAGGAGCTGAAAAGGGTTCTCGAGAATGCGGGCCTCGCCAATGCCCCTCGCGGTGACACCGAATCATCCGGAGCGGAACTTGAGTTTTATACGACGGGTTCGGTGGGTGATCTGAACAGGCAGATTACGGTGTTTCTGGGACTGGCTGGGGCCAGGGTGCATCACGTGGATATAAGTATGCTATAATCCTGTCGTGAATCTTCACGTAATCTCGAAGGAAAGGTGGAATCGGGGAAATGCCCAAAGTAACAGTGGACAAGGATGCATGCATCGGCTGCGGCCTGTGCGCGGACACGTGCCCGGATGTTTTCTTCCTGGCCGACGACGGCAAAGCTGAAGTGAAGAGTCAGGAGGCTGCCGCCGCGAACTTGAGCTGTGCGAAGGATGCGGCCAGCACCTGCCCCACCGAAGCTATCAAAGTGGAGGAATGAGGACAACGCTCCGGACTCCGATAGTTGCAGGGAGTGAGGTGTGACTGTTGGTCGATCCCCAAAGGGTCCACGAGGAAGCCATCGTCATCGACGGTCATTGCGACACTTTACTCCAGGTTGAGGAAGGACTTCACCGCTATCATCCGAGACCGGCGAGGAGTTTCTGGGAGGAGAGTTCTTCGGGGCACATAGATTTTCCCCGGCTCGTCAGAGGAGGCGTGACCTGCCAGGTGATGGCGTTATACATAGAGCCCCAGTATAAACCCGCCATCTCCGCAAGAAGAACGCTTGAACTTCTCGACGCAGCGTACCGTCTCTTTGAAGAGAGCTCCGATTTCGTCCTAGCCACGAAATCCAGAGACATCGTCGAGGCCAAGCAGAATCGGAAAGTATCGGCCCTTCTGAGCATCGAAGGAGGCGAAGCTGTAGAGGGTAGCTTGTCGGTGCTTCGCTCCTTTTACCGGCTAGGGGTAAGGGCCATGGGGCTCACATGGAACCAGCGGAATGATATCGCCGACGGAGTCGGGGAGAAATCCGGGTCATCCCTTACGGAGTTCGGGGTCGCCCTGGTGAAAGAAATGGAGCGTCTAGGCATGCTCGTGGACGTCTCCCACCTGTCCGAATCGAGTTTCTGGGCTCTTGATAGGGTTGCGGAACGTCCGTACATCGCCTCCCACTCCAACTCAAGAGCTCTGTGTTCTCATCCGAGGAACCTGGACGATCGTCAGATTGAAGCTCTGGCTTCGAAGGGCGGGGTTATCGGGGTTGTGTTCGCCCCGGGCTTCGTTTCGGACGACCCGGAGCGGGTCTCCCTGCAGGCCCTCGTAGATCACATCGATCATATCGTGAAGGTCGCGGGGATCGATCACGTGGGGCTTGGGTCCGACTTCGATGGCTATGGGGTCAGGGAAGGTGCGCCCGCGGTCATGAAGGATGTATCGGAGCTCCCCCTTTTGACTCAGGAACTTGCCCATCGAGGATACGGTAGAGAAGATATCGAGAAAATCCTGGGCAAGAACTGGCTCAGGGTATACGAAGAAGTGATAGGGTAAAGCGGTCTTCCCTTTGTGGGCCCGGGCGGGTTGAAGGGTTACAGACCCCGGCGACAGCCGGGGTTCCTTCTTTTTTGGCGCCAATTTCCTGCGAGGATTACGGAGGTAGAAACTTGCGGGATCTCGAAGAGTAAAAAGGCCGGTTATCCTGGGCCGATTTCGCCGACGGGCTCGACTTCCGAGACCACCGAAAGGCTGGTGTTCCATGGTGCCCGAGATCCGAACCCGACTTCCGTTGAGACCCCGTCCCTCCGGGCGGACGCGCCCGTGGCGCGGTATTTTCCTCGCGCTTCTGGTCGCTTCCGTGAGCCTTCTAGTGGTGCTTCCCTCGTTTCTGTGGGTGGAAAGACCCGCTCCGGAAAGACCCTGGCTTATCTACGAAGGGATGGTATACGAGACGCCCGGGGTGATCTCCAAAGACGAGGTGTACGTCCCTTTTGACTTCATACGGGAGAAGCTCGACCCAGATGTGTTTTGGGACAACGAAGTCCTCGTTATAACTACCAGGGATAAAGTGATGAAGCTCCGAACGGAAGAGCTTACGGCTTACATCAACCAGCACCCTGTGAATTTGAAATTCCCCGTCATCATGGAAGGTTCTATGCCGTATGTTCCCGCCTGCGTACTGCAGGAGATATACCCGGTAGCGGCGGACTACTTTCCCGATGCCCGCACGGTGCAGGTGAAGCGCTTGGACGTCTGGACCAGACGGGGGAAAATTAAAGAAGCTTTCTTCCTCCGGCAGGCACCGAGCTTTCTCGCGAGAAGGGTGGAAGCGATGGAACCAGGTGCCCTTGTGAACATATATGGAAAAAAGGGAGGATGGCTTCTCGTGGAGACTTCGTCGGGCAATTGCGGTTATGTCAAAGAAGATAGGGTCCGAGAAATCGAACCGGAGCCCGCGGCGAAGGAACGGGTTCCCCCTTACGTACCACCCAAGCTGCCGGGGCGCCGGGTTTTCCTCATATGGGAGCAAGTGGATAGTAGGACGCCCGACCCGTCGCGTATAGGAGAAATGCCCGGCGTTAACGTGGTTTCCCCCACCTGGTTTTCTCTGTCCAAGACGCCGGGAGAAGTTCTGAACATCGCCGATGCCCGTTATGTGAGGTGGGCACACTCCCGCGGGTATCACGTTTGGGGGTTGTTTTCCAATGGATTCGATCCCGTAAGGACCAGAAGCGTGATCAGGGACTCCGACCTTAGGGACCAGGTGATAGCACAGATCCTTCTGTACGCGAAGGCTTACTCGCTGGACGGCATAAATATCGATTTTGAAAACGTTTATCAGGCCGATGCAAGCTACCTCACCCAGTTTGTCAGAGAACTTGTGCCCATGGCCCGCCAGCAAGGGCTCGTAGTGAGTATGGATGTGACGGTAAAGTCCGAGAGCCCCAACTGGTCTTTGTGTTACGAAAGGCATAAGCTGGCAGAGGTCCTGGACTATGTAATACTCATGGCCTATGACCAGTATCCGTGGGGGTCACCCGTGGCCGGCCCGGTGTCAACCATCCCCTGGACTGAGGAGTGCATAAAGAAGACCTTAGAGGAGGTTCCCAGGGAAAAGCTGGTCCTGGGGGTACCGTTTTACACGCGCCTCTGGGTCGAAAGGCGTACAGGTGGGCAGCTCGAGGTCTCATCGAAGGCTCTGGGCATGGAAGCTGCGGAAAAGTGGCTTGAGGACAGAGGCATAAACGCCGAGCGCGACCCCGAAACCGGTCTCAGGTATGTCCAAAGAACAGAAGGGGACATCACATATAGGCTTTGGCTGGAAGACGAAGAGTCTATGACGATGCGGATGAACCTGATGGAAAAATACGGCCTTGCAGGAGTGGCTGCCTGGCGGAGAGGTTTCGAGAGGCCCTCGATATATAAGGTCATAGAGCCGCTGGTCCGTTGACCCGGGCCGGCCCATCCTCACCGGCCGAAATAAGTTTGAAGACCCCGGAATATGCCAAGAGCTGCTTGATCCAGTACCGCCGGGTCCGTGAGTCGCGCCTCTTCCTCGGGGTTGGTCAGGAACCCGACTTCGACGAGAGCTGCCGGGCAGTGGGAGTGGCGGAGAACGAAGAAATCCGCTTCCATCACACCCCGGTCTACGCTGCCCAACGCCGACGTGAGCTCCCGCTGGATCGCGTCGGACAGTCGTCGCGAGCTGAATGAATTGAGCGGACGGGTAGAGTAGTAAGTTGAGGTTCCCTTAACCCCAGAATTCCAGTGGGCGTCGCAATGAATGGACACGAAGGCGTCGCTGGATCGACTCCACGCGGCCCGTTTAGCGAGTTCCCCCTCATACTCCTCCTGGGTCGGGTTCCAATTGGGCGGAGGTGTTACGGGGGTTCCTCTTTCTCTCGTCATGTAAACCACGGCGCCGGCTTCCTCCAGAAGTTTCTTCAGCCTGAGGGCGATCTCCAGGTTCACGGCTTCTTCCTTAAGACCTGTGCGGCCGACCGCGCCCGAGTCCGTCTCCCCATGCCCGGGGTCTACCGTTATCACCTTGCCCCTGAGGCCAGAGGACAGAAAGTGGGCTTCCAGTGTGTTATCGGCTTTTCGCAGGACAAACGAGGTCCCAGGCTGCTTTGTCATAACCATGCGGACTCCCTGCGATGACGACTGGATGTCGATGGACTTGAGGAATCGTCCGGGTGCCCTCGGAGGCGTGCCGTTGAAAGAAGCTCCCGGAACGAAGAACTCCACCGTATCACCGTTTTGCTTTACCTCGGGCCAGGCATATCCCAAGGTATTCACGATTAGGACATCCCTTCCGTCCCTTTGCTCGGCTGCTACCTGGGTCAGAGTGGGCGAAAAGTCCAGCACGACCCTTCCCGGGCCGAGCTCGGCGATGCGATAGTTGGGTTTCTCGTTGAACACTATTTTGAAGTCGGATGTGGCGAGCTCGATGTGGTCGAATTCATAAGCGCCTATCCCGAGAGTGCCTCTGTTTTCGAAGAAGATCGAAGTGCTCACCAGGATGGAGTTTTCGACGGGACCGGGGAGGATTGCGGCGGAATCGAAAGCGCCGGTCACCGTGACCCTCCTCCCGGCCTCGCTTGCCTCCACCGTCACGGAAAACGGGCATGACGCGGGCTCCACTCCCCCTGTCAGCCAAGAGGCCACCCATCCTACTTTCCCTTTGGGGGATATGATGTTGAGCCAGTCACCGGATTTTCCCAGGACCAGCAAGACGTCGCCCTTGCCGACCAGATCTATGACGGCATAGCTTGTCCCTGGACCAGCGCGAACATTGACGGCGCTCGCGGTGATAACCGACTTCTGATACTTGCCCATACACCACAGCCCATCGGATACCTTGTAGAAAACGTCGCCGTCCTCGGGAGAAACCAGTCTGACTTCGGAGCCTGGTACCCAGCCTTTCTCACCAGACTCAGTCAACACCCAGATCCAGCCACCTTTCGTGCTGAGATACCGGCCGGGGCTTGAAGCGGTGAGATAAGAGACGGCGTCGCCGTTCTTGATGGCCGTCTGCCAGACGGTGACGCGGTTACCGACGGGATACACAAGCATTTTCGAGGGATCAATGGGAGGCAGCGGCCTTTTCGGCGTCGTCCCGGCTTCCAGGCGGACGAGTTCCGCGTGGATCCAGCACTTTGCGCCGTCGGAACGCTCGACCTGTATCCATTTGCCCGTCTTGGCCAGGGCCTTTAACCGCTCTCCTTTCTTTACCGTGGAAAGCACGCTGTACTCGGTTCCCGGACCCCGTCTCAAGTTAACGACGGACGCGTCGACGACCGCTACCAGGTTCTTCGGTTGGAGGTCTATTTCTATAAGCCATGCGGCGATCCAGTATTCTTTCGATTTGTACGCGATCCGCGCCCAATCGCCTTTTTCCTCCCTCAGCTCCACCCAAGTTCCCTGAGTCACCTGACCCAGAACCCTGTAGTTGAGCCCGGGTCCGGACCTCAAGTTCACGACGTCTCCTGTTACCATCGCACGGCAGCCCTGAAGGGCTGTGCCCTGGGCGTAGGTGAGGTGACTCCGGGGGAAGGGAAGCATCGCCCAAACGCAGGCCGACAGGATAAGACAAATTGCGGCTTTCTTTACCAAGGTATGTACGCATACAGTTTTCTGCGCCGAAGGAATCAACTTGTTCACCCCGGACATGCGGATTACTGGAAATACATAAGATATTCCCTGCGTATTCTCTTTCGACTACATATTCGCATGTTTCGACGCATTTCCTGGTTTCTCTGTTCCGTCCTGCGTGAAAAATAAGCGCGGTCCGAAAGAAGGTCACGAGGAATCCTTTCGAGAAACTACACCTTGGTTATGAAGGAGCATGTCTCGACCACCAAGGCGGAAGGGAGGTATGGTGGCGGCTCGGCCGCATCGGGCGGGCCGTCGCCGTCGGGGCGCCATGAGAAGAGATACAAGAGTTGATGAGAAAGCTCTGGACGAAGTCATCTCGAGGCTCGAAGCGGAAGTCCGGTCAAAGCCGGAGGACGCGCTCAGGCTTACCCAGCTTGGTCTTGCCTATCTCGAAAGAGGACGGATGGAGGAAGGACTGGCGTCCCTGGAGAAGGTGGTGTCTTTAGACCCCAAGAACGTGACAGCCAGGTACTATCTGGGAGTCGGGTACGCCGACAGCGGCAAACTGGACGAAGCGGTGCGCCAGTGGGAGAAAGCTGCGGAGCTTGATAAGGACCATGCTGAATCCCGGTACTTTTTAGGCAAAGTCCTGGCAGCTCAGGGCAAGTTCGA
Source organism: Candidatus Fermentithermobacillaceae bacterium (assembly GCA_012842495.1). Classification (GTDB taxonomy): domain Bacteria; phylum Bacillota; class Sulfobacillia; order Fermentithermobacillales; family DUSS01; genus DUSS01. Next base: position 23,452 of record DUSS01000041.1, on the reverse strand, counting down.
TAAGGCTCTTGAATACACGAGGCGCGCCAAAGAGATCCAGCCGGGTAATCCTATGGTGAGGACCCAGCTGGCTGAACTTTACCTGGCCATGGGTAAGGCGGATGAAGCTCTTCGGGAGTGGGAGGACCTCCTCAAAATCCAGAAGGATAACCTGCAGGCGTTGCACAACATAGGCGCGTATTATCTTGACAGGAAGGAGTACGAAAAAGCCCTTGCTTACCTGGAGAAGGCGCGGGCGCTCGGTTCCACCAATCCGGGACTGTACTACAACCTCGGACTTGCATACCTCGGCCAGAGGAAGCTGGACAAGGCCGCAGAGGCGTTGGAGCAAGCTTTGAAGATCGAGCCCGGTTCCATCACCAGCGCTATCACGCTTGGGGAAGTTTACGCCCTCAAGGGAAACCTGGAGCGGGCGGTGAGCCTGTGGGAGAAAGTTCTGGAAAAAAGACCCGAGAACCTGGCGGCCAGATACAACGTAGGGCTGGCCCGTTACCAGCAGGGTCGCAAGGAAGAAGCGGTGTCCATATGGAGGGAAGTGCTCGAGAGGGACCCGTCTTATATTCCGGCCAGGAAAAACATAGCTATCCATTTCGTCCAGGTAGGCGACCTCGAAGCTGCGCTTGAGGAGTGGAAAAAGATCCGGGAGAAAATCCCTTCTTCCCCCGAACCCCTCCTAGCTTTGGGCGACCTCAGTTTCCGGGTGGGAAAGATCGAGGATTCGCTAAGGTACGCAGACGAATTCGTGTCGAAGTTTCCCAAGCTCGCGGCCGGGCGGCTCTTAAGAGGAACGATTCTCATGTGCCGGGGCGAGTACAGGGAGGGCCTCGAAGAGTGGGTGAAAGCGAAGGAACTCGATCCCAACTTTGCCCTGGCTAACTCCGCTTTCATCAGCCGCGTAATATGGCCGGATCTGGTAGACAAAGCGTTGAAGTCGTGCCGGACCGAGGAGGAAAGGTCTTGCGTGAACTTGGTTTCGTCTTTGGTACGGGAGGAAACGAATCCACCCGAGGGTATTCGACTTCTGGAGACCGAAGAGAAAAGGGGGTTCCGGGCTCCTTGGTCGAAGCCGAAGAACGGTTAGACCCCGAACGGAGTGACAGGGTAACCAGCGTTGTGGCGCTGGTGGGTCCAGCCGGTACGGGGAAATCCCACAAAGCTCAGGCTATAGCCCAGGAGTTCGAAATCGACGCCGTCATCGACGACGGGCTCCTGATATCCGGATCGAGAATCGTAGCCGGGCACTCTGCGAAAAGGGAGGAGAACAGACCTGCCGCCGTAAGAAGGGCGATTTTCTCCGATCCTGTGCACGCGCTCGAGGTTAAGCAAGCTCTTTCCGAGCTCGAGCCAAAGCGCGTCCTGGTGCTGGGAACGTCCAAAGCTATGGTTGAAAGGATCTGCAACCGGCTCGGCCTTCCCATGCCCTCTAAGTATCTGGACATCGCCGAACTTTCCACTCCCGAAGAGATTACCAGAGCCCTTCTGACTAGAAGAACTGAAGGAAAACATGTAATACCGGCACCTACCTTTGAAGTGAAGAAGACGTTTTCAGGGTACCTGGTAGATCCCGTCGAAATGTTCATTCTTTCTCGCGGGAAAAAGCCGGTTTACGTAGAGAAATCGGTGGTGAGGCCCACCTGGAGCACGTATGGCAAGTTCTTCATTTCTGATTCGGTTTTGATGGCAATAGCATCCAGGATCTGCCGGGAAGTGGAAGGCGTGGTGAAGCAGCCGAGGGTACTGGTTCTCCCGACGGCGGAGGGGGCCATAGTTGACGTGGAAATAGTGGTCGCCTATCCTTACCGGCCCTTTGAAGTCATGGCCGCGGTGCAAAAGCGTATAAAGGAAGGTCTTGAGTATCTGACAGGGATATTCGTTCACAGGGTAGATATTACCACCAAAAAAATGAGCTTGTGACGCTTCGCCCGATAGGAAAACGGTCCATGCCTCTCTAAATAGTATCTATGGGGAGAGGAGTATGAAGGCCGGATACAGTTTGGAGTTCTCTCAAACTCAGAAGCTGGTCATGACGCCGGAGCTCAGGCAAGCTATAGCTATTCTTCAGATGAATACTCAGGAGCTCGCGACCCTCATCCGGCAGCAAGTTGAAGAGAACCCGCTGCTCGAGATACTCGAAGAGCCCCCCGAGGAACTGCCCGGTGAGCCAGAAAAGGACGAGCTGGAAGAATGGGCGGAGTACCTGGGCTTCAACGAGCCGGTGTTCGAGGCCCGGGAGGAAAGGGCGTTCCGGTCGTACGAGACTTATACTCCAAACGAAATAACCCTCAGAGACCACCTTGCCATTCAGCTGGGTCTTTCGGATTTGTCCCCGCGGGAAAGGGCTGTCGGCGAATACATCATCGGCAACATCGACCACAACGGCTATCTCCAAGCGGATCTCGAGGAACTTGCCCTGGCCACCGGCGCCGGGATCGACATGGTGGAAAGGGTTCTTCGAGTGGTGCAGACGTTCGACCCTCCCGGGGTTGGTGCCAGGGATCTGAGGGAGTGTCTTGCGCTCCAGCTGGATGCCATGGGCATCCACGACGAAGTGGTCCGGGCCATCGTCCAGTTTCATCTCGAGGATCTGGCCGCGGGCAGGCGTCAGAAGATCGCGAAAAAACTCAAGGTTTCCCTGGAAGAAGTGGACCGAGCAAAAGAGATCATATCCGGCCTGGACCCCAAGCCCGGCGCAAGGGTTTCTGGCGGACAGATTACCTACATTCGTCCGGACATCACCGTAAGAAAAGTCGGTGCCGAATTCGTGGTCATCCTGAACGATCAGGACCTGCCCAGGGTCTTCTGGAACCCGGTGTACAGGAGGCTACTTAACTACCGGAATTGCCCCGAAACCCACGCTTTCCTCAGGCGTAAGCTGAAAGAAGCTCTCAACCTTCTACGCAGCATCGAGCAGCGCAGGAGAACGGTGACTAGGGTGATGGAAACCATCGTCAGGCGCCAGCGGGAATTCTTCGAGCGAGGCTTCGGACAGATGAAGCCGATGACCCTCAAGGATATAGCGGAGGAACTCGGAATTCACCAGTCCACCGTGAGCCGGGCGGTGTCGGGGAAGTACGTGGACACCCCGTTTGGGGTAGTTCCCGTCAAGGTGTTTTTCGCAAACAGGGTTAATTCTGACGTACCCGTGTCGTCCGATTCAGTAAAGCGCATGATTCAAGTATTGGTGAAAGAAGAAGATCCGAAGAAGCCGCTGTCGGATATGGAGATTGCCGAAGCCCTCAAAAAGAGGGGTATCAAGGTTTCCCGTAGAACCGTGGCGAAATACCGCGAAATGCTGGGAATCCCGTCCTCCGCGAGGAGGCGAAGGCAGGAGTAGGAACCGGGAACGTCCCGGCCGGGCGCGGCGAAAACCGCGAAACCTCGTGAGGCTGCATGGTAGCGCCAAAGCTGCTTCCCCCAAAACCCCTCTTCTTTTCTGCCTTTTGTCCCCGGTATTGTGGCATAATATGGCTTGAGTATTCCAACGGGAGGCTTCGAAGTATGGCTGTGAAAGTAGCTATTAACGGTTTCGGCAGCATCGGACGGAGGTTCTACAGGGTATTTCTGGAGCGAGGCTCGACGGACCTGGAGATCGTAGCGGTCAACGATCTCACCGACTCCGGTACACTGGCACACCTTCTCAAGTACGATTCCAACTACGGGACGCTTGAGGCCCAGGTTGCCCACGACCCCACCGGAATCACCGTAAATGGTAAGCGGTTTGCGGTCATCGCCGAACGCGACCCGGCGAAACTGCCCTGGAAGGACATGGGCGTGGATATCGTCGTCGAGTCGACGGGGAGATTCACCGACAGGGACAAAGCGAACCTACATATCGACCCCGCGGGGGCCCGTAAGGTGGTAATCAGCGCACCGGCCAAAGGTGAGGATATTACGATAGTCATGGGAGTCAACGACAAAGATTACGATCCGAAGAAGCATCACATCATCTCCAACGCCTCCTGCACCACCAACGGACTGGCGCCCGTGGCCCTGGTCCTGGATGAGAAGTTCGGTGTCGAAAAGGGTCTCATGACGACTATCCACTCGTATACCAACGATCAGGTCACTCTCGATTTCCCCCATAAGGACCTGCGAAGAGGAAGAGCTGCTGCGTTGAACATTATCCCCACGACGACAGGGGCTGCAAAAGCTGTTGGGCTCGTCCTTCCGGGCCTGAAGGGGAAGTTCAACGGCTTGGCTTTCAGAGTCCCTACTCCTACCGTGTCCGTGGTGGATCTTGTCGCGGTCCTTCGGAAACCGGCTACCGCCGAAGAAGTGAACCAGGCTTTCGAGGAAGCTTCTCAAGGGAAGCTTAAAGGAATCCTGGCAGTCTCAAAAGAGCCTTTGGTTTCGTCCGATTACAAGAAGATGAGACACTCCACCGTAGTCGATGCGTTGTCCACCATGGTGGTGGGCGACAACCTCGTCAAGGTGGTCTCCTGGTACGACAACGAGTGGGGCTACTGCGAGAGACTGTTCGATCTCGTATCCATGATTGCGGCCAGGGGATTCTAGTAGGTTTCAATCCCACGAAAGCGAGGAGCCGTTATGTTGCGAACCATTGAGGGTTTGGACGTAAAAGGAAAGCGCGTGTTCGTGAGGGTGGACTACAACGTTCCCCTGGATGAAAATGGGAATATCCGCGACGATACGCGCATCCGAGCTTCCCTCCCCACCCTTAGGTACCTCCTGGACCGGGGTGCCGCGTTGATCCTCGCGTCTCATCTGGGACGCCCTAAGGGCAAGGTGGTCCCGGGAATGAGCCTGAGGCCCGTAGCTCGAGCTCTTGAGGAGCTCCTGGGACGGCCGGTCAAGATGGCGCCGGACTGCACCGGCGACGAAGTTAAGAAAATGGCAGAGGAACTTCGCCCGGGGGATGTGCTCCTCCTTGAGAACCTGCGCTTTCATCCCGAGGAAGAGGAAAACGATCCCGGATTTTCAAAGAAGCTCGCCGACCTCGCCGACGTTTACGTGAACGACGCGTTCGGCACAGCTCACAGGGCGCACGCCTCGACCGAAGGAATAGCTCGCTACATTCCCGCCTATGCCGGCTTTCTCATGAAAAAGGAGATCGAGTCTTTGAGAAAGCTCCTAGAGAATCCGGAAAGGCCTTTCGTAGCGGTGATCGGAGGCGCCAAGGTCTCCGATAAGATCGGAGTGCTCAGAAATCTCCTTGACAGGGTGGACGCCCTCCTCATCGGGGGAGGCATGGCCAACACGTTCCTTCTGGCCCAGGGATTTGGGGTGGGCAAATCCCTCAGCGAGCCGGATTTCGTTTCGGTGGCCACGGAGATAATGGCCGAAGCTGCGAAAAAGGGCAGGGACCTCCTGCTGCCGGAAGATCTCGTGATTGCCGCTGCGCCCAAAGTGGGCGAAGCTCCCCGTGTGGTTGCTAAGGAGCAGATTCCCGCTGACATGATGGCTCTGGACATCGGACCCAGGACGCGGAAACTCTTCTCGACCAAAATCGGACAGGCCAGAACCGTTTTCTGGAACGGACCGATGGGAGTCTTCGAAGTAGAGCCGTTCCGGGGAGGGACCCTCGAGGTCGCCGCGGCAGTGGCGGCTGTGCACGGTTTCACCGTAGTGGGGGGCGGGGATTCAGTAGCTGCTCTGGAAATGGCGGGTCTTGCTTCAAAAATCGGTCATGTCTCGACCGGAGGCGGGGCATCTCTAGAATTTCTGGAAGGAAGAGAGCTTCCCGGCGTAAAGATACTCGAAAGGTAGCATGAGGTTCGGGGGCACCTTCCGGGGCCCCCGCCTCGAAAGGGAAGGGTGAGAATGCGAAGACCTCTGATCGTAGCTAACTGGAAAATGAACAAGACTATCGATGAAGCGCTGCTTTACATCGGGGCGTTCATAGCCGAAATCCTCGAGGAAATATCCGTGAAAGGGTCGGTGCCGGCGCGCACGTGGCCGGAAGTGGTAATAGCTCCTCCGGCTCCAGCTCTTGCCGCGGTATCGGCTGCCCTGACCGGAACCGGAATATTGTCAGGGGCGCAGAACATCCACTGGGAAAGAAAAGGCGCGTTTACCGGCGAAATCTCAGGGGAAATGGTGAAAGCTGCGGGAGGTACATACGTGATACTGGGCCACTCCGAGCGGAGGACCGGCTGGGGTGAGAGCGACGAAATCGTTGCGAAGAAAACCAGGGCCGCTCTGGACCAGGGACTTTTGCCTATAGTGTGCGTGGGGGAAACTCTCGATGAGCGGGAAGCTGGGACTACGCAGGAAAAGGTGTCGCGTCAAGTGAGAGGCGGTCTCGCTCTGGTTTCTCCGGAAGAGGCCGAGCGGCTGGTCATAGCTTACGAGCCGGTGTGGGCCATCGGTACGGGCAGGGAGGCCCAGCCCAAAGACGCGGAGGAGGTTTCCCTGCTCATTCGGGCGGTCGTGGACGAAATTGTGGGGCGCGGCTCCGGTTCGAAGGTCCGCGTCCTCTACGGGGGAAGCGTGACCCCGGAAAACGTCGGAGGCTTCATGGCCCGTCCATCCATCGATGGGACGCTGGTGGGTGGAAAAAGCTTGGACCCCGCGGCGTTTTCCAGCATCATCCGCGAAACCTTAAGAAAGAAGCCATTGCTGAAAACGGAGGACTAAGCGTTGCCTAAAAGACCCGTGGTTCTCATCGTCCTGGACGGCTGGGGTGTACCGGGGGAGGAAACCGGGACCGCCGTAGCCAGGGCAAATCCTGAGAACTTCAACGCGTTGAAGCGGACCTATCCTTACACCACGCTACTGGCTTCCGGAGAAGCCGTAGGCCTCATGCCGGGGCAAATGGGCGATTCCAACGTCGGTCACCTCAATATGGGTGCCGGGCACATAGTATACCAGGACCTCGTCAGGATATTCCGGGCCATCAGCGATGGGTCTTTTTTCTCCAACCCGGCCCTGGTCTCCGCCATGGAAGGCGGCCCGGAGAGACCTCTTCACCTGATGGGTCTTGTATCGGACGGGGGAGTTCACAGCCACGAGGAGCACCTGTACGCGCTCCTGAAGATGGCCAGGGAACGGGGAAAGAAAAACGTCTTTATCCACGCTTTTCTGGACGGCAGAGATGTTCCTCCCAAGAGCGCCGGCGTCTATCTGGATAGGCTTGAGCGTAAAATCCAGGAAACTGGAACGGGCAGGGTAGCTTCGATAATGGGCCGGTACTGGGCGATGGACAGGGATAAGAGGTGGGACAGGACAGAAAAGGCGTACCGCGCGCTCACCCAGGGAGAAGGCCGGACGGCAAAAAGCGCCAAGGAAGCTTTGGAGATAGCATACCACCAGGATGAGACGGATGAATTCGTCAGCCCCACCGTCATTGTGGACGAAAAGGACGACCCCGTGGCCAGGATCGAAGACGGACACTCCGTAATATTCTTCAACTTCAGGGCGGACAGGGCGCGACAAATATCTCACGCCTTTTGCGACCAGTCCTTCGACGGTTTTCCCCGGGGAAAAAAGCGTGATGTCCAGTTCGTGGCGATGCTGCGCTACGAAGAAGACATTGACATGAAATACGCCTTTCCTCCCCTTGTTCTGAAAAACACCTGCGGCGAAGTGGTCTCCAAAGCGGGGAAAAGGCAGCTCAGGATAGCAGAAACGGAGAAGTACGCCCATGTGACCTTCTTTTTCAGCGGTAAGAAGGAAGAAGCTTTTCCCGGCGAGGACAGATGCCTCATCCCCTCACCCAAGGTAGCCACGTACGATTTGAAACCGGAGATGAGCGCGTATGAGGTCACCGACGAAGCGGTGAAAAGGGTGGAGCAAGGGCTTTACGACTTCATCCTCCTCAACTACGCCAATCCCGATATGGTGGGCCACACGGGGGTTTTCGACGCAGCTGTCAAGGCCATCCGGGCGGTGGACGACTGCCTTGGCCGGCTCGTAGCCAAAGTAAAGGAAGTTGGAGGGATATCCCTGGTCGTAGCCGATCACGGAAACATCGAGGAACTGCGGGAAGGCGGAGCCCACACCTACCATACGGATAACCCGGTGCCGTGTATCCTGGTGGGGGACGAATATAAGGACCGGAAGTTGCGCGAAGGGATACTTTCGGATGTGGCGCCCACCGTGCTCGAGCTCATGGGACTTCGACTGCCGCCGGAGATGGACCGGCGATCTTTGCTTGAGGTTTAGGTAGTGTGCGACGAGAAATATGCTAGTCGGGCATCCCAGCGTACTAAGGAGGTTACGGTCATGTCCACCATTGTCAACGTAAAGGCCAGACAGATCCTGGATTCCAGGGGCAATCCCACCCTGGAGGTGGAGGTATACCTTTCCGACGGTTCGGTGGGAAGGAGCGCCGTGCCGTCGGGCGCGAGCACCGGTACCCACGAAGCTTTGGAACTCCGGGACAAAGAAAAAGAATACCGGGGAATGAGCGTCCGCAAGGCCGTACGCAACGTAGAGGAAATCATCGCTCCGGAGATCGTGGGGATGGACGGAGAAAACCAGGCAGAGATCGACAAGCGCCTCATCGAACTGGACGGCACCAGAAACAAGTCCCGGCTGGGAGCTAACGCCATTCTGGGCGTATCCATGGCGGTGGCCCGAGCTGAAGCTCTATCTCACGGCCTTTCCCTGTACAGGTACCTGGGTGGACTTGCGAGGATGCTTCCCGTACCCTTTATGAACGTCTTGAACGGGGGAAAACATGCCGACAACAACCTGGATATCCAAGAATTCATGATAGTCCCGGCGGGTGCCGCCTCGTTTTCCGAGGCCCTAAGGACGGGCTCAGAAGTGTATCACAGTTTGAAAAATGTCCTCAAAGAAAAAGGGTATTCCACCGCCGTAGGCGACGAGGGCGGCTTCGCGCCACGGCTTGCGTCAAACCAAGAGGCGCTGGAACTTCTCACCAAAGCTATCGAACAAGCCGGGTACCGGCCCGGGGAGCACGTTTACCTCGCCATCGATGCAGCTGCGTCGGAGTTCTACAAAGACGGGAGATATCACTTAAAGGGTGAGGGTTGGGAAGGAGATGCCAGCGACCTGGTTCGTAAGTATGCCAGCTGGGTTTCGAAGTTCCCGGTGGTGTCGATTGAGGACGGGCTTTCCGAAGATGACTGGGAAGGCTGGCAGCATCTAAACGCGGAACTGGGAGGAAGAATACAGATCATCGGGGACGACCTCTTTGTGACCTCGAAGGAAAGGATCCTGGAAGGTATCGCCAGGAAGGCGGCGAACTCCGTCCTTATCAAAGTCAATCAGGTGGGAACCGTCACGGAAACCCTGGAGGCCATCGAAGTGGCCAAGTTACACGGTATGAGGTGGATGATATCGCATCGATCCGGCGAAACCGAGGACACCTTTATAGCTGACCTGGCCGTCGCGACCGGAGCGGGGCAAATCAAGTCGGGTGCCCCGGCCAGAACGGAGCGGGTAGCTAAATACAATCAACTCCTCAGGATCGAAGAGGAGCTGGGCGCTGGCGCGACGCTGGGGTCCGCGGTGACACTCCTGGGCCTGCGCTGAGCAGGTCACTCTGGGTGGAACGGGCTCTTTTTCGATGCTAAAATGAAGAACGGTGTTTACTATTTACGCTCGTTCGTGACGATTTAGCGCAGTCATTAGCGTAGCTAACGGAGGTGTTGACATGCGCCTGGCGCTGGTGGTCATCCAGTTCATTCTCGCCCTCGGACTCATAGCCGTAATCATCTTGCAGCCGGGCAGGAGCGCGGGCCTCGGGGCAATTGGAGGAGGTACGGAGTTTCTCTTCGGGAGGAAAGGCAAAGGGATCGGCGCGACCCTCGCCAAGATCACTCCTTACCTCGCAGGGTTGTTCATGCTCGTGACCGTGCTCCTGACGGTAGTTCGCTGAGGAGGGATACATGTGTCTCTTTCCGCGTGGACTTTCGCCGCTCCTGTGGCGGGAGCGCTGTCGCTCGTGTTCGCACTTTTCCTTCGTAGCAGGGTTAAGGCGTCCCCGGAAGGTACGAACCAGATGCGGGAAATTGCCCGTGCCATCCACGAGGGGGCTATGGCCTTCCTGGGCCGGGAATACCGTTCTCTGGTGTACTTCGTAGTCGTCGTAGCTATCGTCGTGTTCATAGCGGGCTACTTCACCCCTCCTGAGATCATGCGCCCTGAAACGGCCATTGCTTTTGTCTCAGGGGCAATAGCGTCGGCGCTCGCCGGCTACATAGGCATGAGCACGGCCACGATGGCAAACGTTCGCACGGCGGAAGCCGCCAGGAAAGGTCAGGGTCCTGCCCTCAGGATAGCTTTTTCCGGCGGCGCAGTCATGGGAATGACCGTCGCGGGCCTCGGCCTGTTCGGTCTCGGGGTTACGTACCTTATCTTCGGCGACCCTTCAGATCCCGTTTCCTTTGGGATCGTCAACGGCTTTGCCCTAGGTGCGAGCTCGATAGCTTTGTTCGCCAGAGTCGGCGGCGGTATTTACACCAAAGCTGCAGATGTAGGCGCCGATCTCGTGGGGAAGGTCGAAGCGGGCATCCCCGAAGACGATCCCAGGAATCCGGCGGTGATAGCCGACAACGTGGGGGACAACGTAGGTGATGTTGCCGGCATGGGCGCCGACCTGTTCGAATCGTATGTGGGTTCGATAGTAGCGGCGATGGCCATCGGCGTCATGATGAAAGATCGATCCAGCGCCCTTACAGCGATACTGCTTCCCCTGGTTATAGCGGCAGCTGGTATTATCGCATGTATACTTGGGAGCTTCATGGTCCGAGGCGAGGGGGGAAACCCCGCTGCGAGTCTGAGAACTGGAACGTTCTCCGCAGCTGTGCTGGTGCTTTTAGGTTCGTTGTTCTTAATCCGCTATCTCACCGGGCAGTACACCCTGTTCTGGTCGGTTTTCTCCGGTGTGTTCGCCGGTGTGCTCATCGGGCTTCTTTCGGAACTGTACACTTCCGCGGACTACGGTTCGGTCAAGGGGATAGCGAAAGCATCCCAGACCGGGCCGGCCACCAACGTTATAGCCGGGCTAGCCGTGGGGATGAAGTCTACAGCTATACCACTCATCATCATCGCGCTGGCCAGCCTCATGGCTTACAGATTCGGTGACGCCTCCGGTTTCGGAGGGCTTTACGGCATTGCCCTTGCCGCTGTGGGGATGCTGTCCACCACCGGAATGACGGTTTCGGTGGACGCGTACGGACCCATAGCGGACAACGCCGGGGGTATCGCGGAGATGGCGCACCTTGGTGAGGATGTGAGGAGCGTCACCAATACTCTTGACGCTCTGGGAAACACCACGGCAGCTCTGGGTAAAGGGTTTGCCATCGGTTCGGCGGCCCTCACGGCGCTGGCGCTCTTTTCGGCGTATTCGCAGGCCGCAGGCCTTAGCGGCATTAATCTTCTCGATCCAAGCGTCATCGCGGGCCTCTTCATCGGCGGTATGCTCCCCTTCCTGTTTTCCTCCATGGCCATGGAAGCGGTGGGTAAGGCCGCTTCCAGCATGGTGGAGGAAGTACGGAGGCAATTCCGGGAGATAGCAGGTTTGATGGAAGGAAAAGCTCGACCTGACTACGCCAGGTGCGTTGACATTTCCACGAAAGGCGCTCTTCGTCAGATGATGGTTCCCGGACTCATGGCTCTGGTTGTCCCCGTATTCGTCGGGTTCGTCCTGGGCAAGGAAGCTTTGGCAGGACTTCTCGCGGGAGCGCTCCTTTCCGGAGTTCTGCTTGCCATCATGCTGGCCAATGCGGGAGGCGCATGGGACAACGCCAAAAAGTACATCGAAGCCGGCAACCTTGGAGGCAAGGGAACTCCGGTGCACCAGGCTGCGGTTGTAGGAGATACGGTTGGAGATCCCTGTAAAGATACCGCGGGTCCGTCCCTTAATATTCTCATAAAGCTTATGAGCATCGTTTCGCTGATATTTGCTCCGCTTTTCCTCTGAAGCTCAGACGCCGGAGTTGGAGATTTGCGGTGCCTAAGTCAGAGCGGCGGTGGCGGGCGTCAGGTACCACCGCCGCCTGATATCCTTATAGGGCTCAAGTCTCCGGTGGTCGATGAGTTCGCCTTTAGTGTTCTATGACTGGAGGTTTTGGCTGATGACTCGGGATGAGATTCTGGCTGAGGTAAAGAAGATGGTAAAGACGCCGAACCTGTACAAACACATCCTGGCGGTAGAAGCGGTTATGAGGGCCCTCGCGGTGCGGTTAGGGCAGGATGAGGACAGGTGGGGCGCTGCGGGCCTGCTCCACGATATCGATTACGAAGAGACCAGGAACGATCCCCAGAAACACTCGCTGATATCCGGGCAGATTGCGAGGGAGATGGGGTTTGACGACGAGATCGTCCAGGCCGTGGAAGCTCATAACGAAGCTCACGGCTTGCCCAGGGAAACGCCCATGGCCAAGGCGCTTTACTCAGTCGATCCGCTGACCGGCCTGATAGTGGCTTCTGCCCTGGTATCTCCGGAAAAGAAGCTGGCTTCCATCGACACCGAATTCGTATTCCACAGAATGGGTGAAAAAGCTTTCGCCAGAGGCGCGAACCGGGATGCAATCAAAGCCTGTTCCGAATTGGGACTGGACGTTCGCGAATTCATTGAGATCGCGCTTTCTGCGATGCAGGGGATCGCAACGGAGCTGGGATTATAGTTTATCGCCTGTGAGGCGCACACAACGGCAAAGCTTTCAGGGACAGACTGTGCTACCCTGTGGGTGTTTGGCTTTTACGCTATGCTCTCTTCCTGTGCCGTTATAGATGGTATTCATGCAAGAGTGATGGGAAATACCGGCCTACTTACAGAGGCAGGAGTGACAATTCATGGGCCGTGAAAAAGGTATTCGGGTGGTTGCTCAGAACAGGAGGGCCCGTCACGATTATTTCGTCGAGGAAACGATAGAAGCTGGGATAGCTCTCATCGGTACGGAAGTCAAGTCGCTGCGGGCGGGGCGGGCGAGCCTTCAAGATAGTTACGCCGAGGTTTCAGGAACCGAGGTTTTCCTGAAGAACGCCCACATTGACCAGTACGAGGCCGCTTCCCGGTTTAACCATGATCCGCTGAGACCACGGAGGCTGCTCCTGCACAAAAACGAAATCAGGAGGCTTGCTGCCAGAGTCCAGCAGCGTGGTTACACTCTCATTCCCCTGTCAATCTACTTCAAGGATGGCAAGGCCAAGGTAGAGCTGGGGTTGTGCAAAGGTAAGAAAAGCTACGATAAGCGCGAAGCCATTCGTGAAAGGGACGTCAGGAGGGAAATAGAGCGGGAAGCCCGAGGAAGACGGCGATTCCAGTAGGTTTCGCGTCTTGCGATTCCCCGGTTGAATCCAGGTACGACAATCCCTTGTTGAGACGAAGAAAACGTGTTAGGATCTCACCTGCCGAGTGGGGGCGACGAGGTTCGACGGCGATAGTCGGGTTTGAGCAGCGAGCATGGGCGCCGCACCCATCAAAAAGCGGCAAAGCAACAACTGCCAACACTCAGTACGCACTGGCTGCTTAAACAATAGCAGTCACGGCGCCGGGAGACGTGCCCTCCGGCTTCCGGAATGCCGTCACCAGGAGGGATACCCATACGGGGAAGTCTGGGACCGGATGGGGAAAGCGATTCCGGACTGGCGATTCCAGGAGCCCGCTCCGGGGCGCCTAGAATTGCAAGACGAAAACCGGAGATACGCTCGTAGAGACTGAAACTGGATTATCGTCGGACGAGGGTGCGACTCCCTCCGCCTCCACCACCTATCCCGGTAAGACCTCCTTGGAGTGGCTGTTGACGTTCTTCCTGATACCTCATCGGTATGGCTCCCGCAGCCTGCTTGGCCACGGCCGAAAGCATGGGGTTAAGTTCGGGTCCCGCGGTACCATTTCGCCACTGGAAGGAATGGGTTCCGATCGCGGAGAAAATGTGCGGGTGAAACGTTTGTGAATGCGCAGAACATTAGATATAGGGATAGGGAATCCGCCCGGGAAACCCTCACGTGGTGACTCTGGAGTTCCACCGGGAAGCGGAATTTGAGATGATCTGGCGTAGCCGGATACGCTTTCGTGTTACACTTTTGAGGGGTGGTGTCCATGAACGAGGAGTTCGACGTACAGGTCAAGCAAATCGAGGAGCTTTTGAGACATGTCGCCTTCATCATTAAGAAGAGAGGCCGGGATATTTTGAGCGATTTCGGCATAACCAACCCGCAGTTCAATGCCCTTCTTGTTCTCGATAGCCACCCCGACATCACCATGGGCGAGCTTTGCGAACGCCTTTATCTTGCCTGTTCCACTGCCACCGATCTCATTGATAGAATGGAGAAGAACGGCCTGTTGGAGAGAAGGCGGGATCCTGAGGACAGGCGCGTAATCCGCCTTCGCACGATGCCGAAGGCGAAGGAAGTAATTGAGCAGGTGATTCAAGCTCGGCGGAGGTACGTCAAGTCTATCCTGACCAAGCTCGATGAGAAAGACATCGAGACTCTGGCTAGGTCTCTCCAGCAGCTCCATTCTCTCATGACCGAAGAGAACCTGCCCTCGCAGTAACACCCCGGGGCGAAGAGAAGAGGGGATTATTGTGACGTTTGTTCTGGAGTATTTTCTTATCTTCCTGGCCAGGGTGGTCGACGTGAGTTTATCCACCTTCAGGATGCTGCTGGTGGTCAAGGGAAGAAAGTACCCGGCGGCGTGCATAGGGTTTGTGGAGGCTTCCATTTATATCGCAGCCCTCACCCGGGTGCTCAGAAATATGGATGATCCCCTCAAAATAGTAGCGTACGGGCTGGGTTTTGCCACCGGGACTATCCTGGGAAGCTTGCTCGAGGAAAAAGTCGCGCTAGGGCTAGCTACAGTTGAAGTGGTTCCACAGGATGGTCGCGAGACGGAGCTGGAAACCCGGCTAAGAGAAGCTGGGTTCGGCGTAACGGTCCTCGCGGGAAGAGGTCTCCGGGGACAACGCCCTGTACTCATGCTGTCGTGTGACAGAAAGAGCATTCCCGCTGTGGATGAAATAATAAGGGATGTGGCGCCCGATTCCTTCGTCACCATATTGGAGACCAGGGGGATACGAGGCGGGGTAATCCCGTACCGGAAGGCAAAATAGGCGAAGGCCGCTGACGTCCGGCGTCGATTGGTTTCCGAGAGGGAGGTCGCCCGCGACGAGGCGAGGCCAATCCCCGGGGAATGCGAGGGCGGATTTTTGGAAAGGCGCTAACCAAGACGTACTAGGATGTGATGAGGATTGAGAAGCGACGGCAGAAGCAAGCGGGCAATTCGCCCGGTCAAGATGTTCCCGGGCGTTTTGAAATACGCCGAGGGATCCTGCCTCATCGAGACGGGTGACACAAAAGTGCTGGTGGCGGTGTCTGTAGAGGACAAGGTTCCCCAATTTCTAAAAGGAACCTCCCAGGGATGGCTCACCGCCGAATACTCGATGCTTCCGCGCGCCACCGTAACCAGGACGCCTCGGGAAGTCTCCAAAGGTAGGCCGGGCGGGCGGACCATGGAGATCCAGCGGCTGATCGGTCGCAGCCTCCGGGCAGCTGTGGATCTGGGTGCTATCGGGGAGCGGACTCTGTGGGTGGACTGCGACGTCATCCAGGCGGACGGAGGGACCCGAACCGCATCCATTACGGGAGGATTTGTTGCCCTGGTGAACGCCATAAACCGCTTGAGAGAGCAGGGAGTCATTACCTGCTTTCCGGTAGTGGACTATGTGGCGGCTGTCAGCGTGGGAATCCTATCCGGCGAGGTATACCTCGATTTGTGCTACGAGGAGGATTCCGTCGCGGACGTGGACATGAACGTCGTAATGACGGGTAAGGGCGAGTTCATCGAAGTACAGGGCACGGGAGAGCATTCACCCTTCTCCAAGGAAAAGCTTGACCTGCTTCTTGATGCGGCCCGACTGGGCATCAAACAGCTAATGGAGCACCAGAAGGAGGTGCTGGGTCCTCTCGCGGACGAAATCGGGCGATATGTGCCCAGCACAGAAAAGGGAGAAGGCAGAGTCGCAGGCGAGCAGGACCTGGAACACTCGTGAAAATCACAGTAGCTACTAAAAATCCGGGCAAGACCAGAGAGATCTGCCGCATCCTACGATCGCTTCTTCCGGATGTCCCCGTCGAGATCGTGGATCTCACAGCTGCGTGCGGTTCTTATGAGTCCCCCGAAGAGACGGGCTCGACCTTCATGGAGAACGCCGAGATGAAAGCCAGATACGCTTGGGAAAGGATCGGGTCCTCCGCTGGTTTGGTGCTTGGGGAGGACTCCGGGCTCGAGGTGGATTACCTTCATGGCATGCCCGGGGTGCGGTCTCACCGGTTTTCCGGTCCCGAAGCCACCGACGAAGAGAACAACGCCGCCCTTCTTAAGGAATTGGAGGGTGTTCCGTGGGAAAAGCGCACCGCAAGGTACAGGTGTGCGATGGTCCTCGTGGGTGCCGGTGATGTGGTGGCCCGTTCCGAAGGTACTGTCGAAGGGTTTATCCTCATGGCACCTCACGGCACCGGCGGGTTCGGATACGACCCGTTGTTTTACTGCCCCGAGCTGGGCAAGGCGTTCGGGGAAAGCTCCGCTGAGGAAAAAAACAAAGTGAGTCATAGGGCGCGGGCCCTGGCAGGTCTCGTTCCTGCGCTCCGGCGGCTGTACCAAACGCAACACGAAAACCCTTGAGCCGACATCGGGTTTGTCGTGCCTGCAGCATGGTTTTCTCAGAAGGACCTTCGGGGGAATCCCCGATGCTGGTCGGCAGGTGGAGACGCCCTTTAAGGTGAGGATTGGCTGTGAAGATAGGAGCGATTTCCGACACTCACGGTGATTTTCGGGCTATCCGGGAGGCTTTGAAGCGCCTGGATGACATCGATCTGTTGCTGCACGCGGGTGACTTCTACGAAGACGCCCAACGGATTCAAGAGTCCCTGGACATTCGGGTCGTTTCGGTGGTGGGCAACTGCGACTACATGGTCAGGGGACCGGCTGAGGAGATGATGGCCGTTGGCGGACGGCGGATTTACCTCACCCATGGTCATCTGTACCAGGTGAAGAAAAATCTCGTCCTCCTGGTTGAGCGGGCAAAGAGTTTGGGTGCTCACTGCGTGGTATTCGGTCATACGCACGTGCCCTTGGTGTCGCACGTCGATGGGCTTCTCCTGGTGAATCCCGGTAGCCCATCCACCCCGCGTTCCGGCACAAAGCGGGCCTGTGCGGTGTTGGATGTGGCCCAGGGCTCACTAAAGGCAAAGACGATATACCTGGACGAGGACAACTGACATGCGGATCGTGTCACCTGCTAGTGAGCAACTTTCCATCTCCCGCGTTGCTTTCGCGCTTGTGCGACTTTATAATTCTTGCAGAGGCATAACTCCCGAATAGCAAGTAGCTCCTGGCAGATGCATATGTCGGGGAGTGGCGCAGCTTGGTAGCGCGCATGGTTTGGGACCATGAGGCCCCGGGTTCAAGTCCCGGCTCCCCGACCAGCACAACCCCAAAATCGGAAAGCAATGAGCCGCGATTTGATAGGAATCTGATAAGAAAACGAAACGAGACAAGTTCTAGGCCTCTTTCGTCAGCCGGTAGCAGGGGAAGGACGTTACCGCCGTTTGTTCACCCGTCTATTTGATGTGTTCGGACCGTCCATCCTGGGAACGCAGAACCTAGGCTGGAACTTCTTTCGTCCAGTTCCCCAACAATCCTACAGGGAAAATCGACAACCTCTCAGCAGCATGCGTGATAGGGCTCGTCCACGACGAATTTCAGGATCGGGCAGTCGTCCGACCGGGGGACGCTCGGCCTCTTCGGCCGATCGGCCCCTTTGCGCACCGTCTTTTCGAGGCGGGCATTTCCTCCATGACCTTGGGGTCGTCTTTGGCCCCATAGACCCGAACTGCTGGAGAAGGCGTTTGCGCTCGGCAAACAGCTTGTGGTGTGAGATTTGGCAGCAGCAGGAGTAATTAGCTGCGCCCATACTAAAGCTCGGGATACGTAAGGCCCGCCCGCTACCGGAAAGCGCTCGGCGTAGGTCGGTGTATCGCATGAGCTGAACTAGTACAACAGTATTGACAACATGGTGTAGACCTATTATTCTGGCGACGGTGACAGACCATGAGCAAAACTATTAGATATAGTAAGCACATCTCGTTCAAGAACTTCAGTAATTTCACCTATGTTATTAATGAGGTCGATAAGCAGGCATACGTTCTTGAGAATACAGCGGCCCTTGTTTGGAGAGAAATCGGGAAGAGTTTATCGATCTCAGACATATATGCCAGATGTTTCAACTACATCCTAGCTCACAGAGATAATGATTATGTTTTGACTCAAGGTGACTTTTCCGAGTTTTGTGAGTCCCTGTTGTCACGTGGTCTTGTAGAAGAAATTGACTTAGAAGAAGCAGAGGGTCATTTGTCTTCCAGCTGCATTGTTGGGGGGAGTCACAATGGAGTGCGATAGCAAGTTATTTGGAATTAGTGACTATTGCATTGAGAACAAGATACTACACAATCTAACACTGGAGCTCAACACCAAGTGTAATCTCGATTGCATTCACTGTTACATTCCACACAAAGTCAGCTATGGTATGAGTACGGAGAAAGTTTTGAGCATAATTGATGAAGCCGATGCGCTTGGTGTCTTAAATGTTACCCTTACAGGAGGGGAGATCTTTCTAAGGGACGATATTCTTGACATCATTTCATACATACGCCGCAAATATATGAGAGTTTTTCTGATTAGCAATGGTACGCTTCTTGACAGAGACATTATTCGCCAACTACGAGCCCTCAACGTAGCGGAATTGGGGATTAGTTTATATTCCACAAATGAATCCATACATGACCATATCACAAGAAGAACGGGTTCTTTTAGAAAAACTATGTCAGCAATAATGTGTGCATTGACTGAAGGACTCAGGGTAGTTGTAAAAACGCCTGTGATGACAAAGAATATTCATACTGTTAGGGAGATTAGGACCTTCTGTAATGACCATGGTATAGATGCAGAGTTTACATGCTTTATTACGTCCAAGAACAACGGAGATAATTCGCCTCGCCGTTTTCAAATCACTGACAAGCGTGGGTTTTTGGAGTTCTTGGTGAGTACAATGGATAAGCAAAGCTTTCTCAAAGAAGTGAAACCAAAGAATCTTGAATCCAATTTGTGTAAGTACTGTAAGAACAGTATCTACATAGATAGTGAAGGAAACGTCTTTCCATGTAATTCGTTTCTAATCAAGATAGGCAATATTTTTGAAGACCCGCTGAAGAGTATTTGGGAAGAGTCAACCATTCTTAAGAAGCTACAGGAAGCAAAATATTCGGACATCACAGGATGCTCTGAATGCTCATTAGGCTCTTACTGTAGCTTTTGTCCAGGTTTTTCATATTTGGAATACGGGGATTATTTAGTATGTTCTGATGAGAATAAAATGTACAGCGAATGTAGGAGAGAATACCACAACATGATACTAAAAGGGCTTATCTGATAGATGTGTACGCCCTAGACCGTACGGGTCTATGGTGGTCAAATGCCTACAGAAAGGAGGTGCCGGGTATGTCTTTCTCAAAGCCGAAATTGGTTAGTGTTGTTCCGCTTGTTGACGTCGAACGCTGCAAAGGTCAATGCAGAGGAAAAGACAACCGTAATTGAACGCGACCGTGAAGGTCGACGTGTAACAGAGTGTTAAGCCAACACGGGTAGGTTTCCGGGTGTTGGCTTAACACTTGCAATTATTGCTAGTGATTGGGGTTTTCAGAGTGAAGCTAAGAGATGCATTTAGATATGTGATTTGGGGAATTAGGAAGCTGCCATTTCTCATGACGGTTTACATTGTTTTATTTGCTGTGAATGCAGTAATCCCAAGTGTGATTGTGGTTCTCTTTTCCGGTTTCGTTGATAGAGCTATAGACTGTTTCAAACTCAATTTGAGCGTAAGCCGGGTCGTTCTGCACTTAGGTTTGATTGCAGGTTGTATGGTGCTTTCCGCCGTGATAGTTGCAGTTGCAAAACTTGTTGGCATAAGAGTACATAACCAGTTGGAGATATCTGTACTGTCAGAAGTAAACAACAAGCTTGAGAATCTGAGTTATTCCACTTTGGAGAATGAAGAAACTCAGGCCTTACTTCAAAGAATAGGGAAAGAACCGGTTGAAAACTTTTTTAATGGCATAAATAACAGTCTGAAGATTATTTCACACTTGATTGAGGTAGTTGCATTTGCTGCCGTAATAATCGGCTATAGCTGGTATGTCGGGGCCGGGATAGTTCTTATTGCCATTCCGGTATTGAGACAGGCTTACAAGAGTGGAGTCTATGAATATCAGGTTTTTGAAGAGGCCCAAGAGAACAAGAGAAAGATTGAATACTACGAGAGTGTTTTGACATCGAGACCCTACTCAGCCGAGAGGAAACTGTTTTCTTTCAGCCCTTTTATCGCCGAAAAATGGAGCGCTGAATACAATAAGTATGTCGAGCTTAACGAAGAGGGTTTAAAGAAAATATCCAAGAACGTTGGGATTACAGGCACGGCAACAAATCTTGTCCCACTGCTATTTGGATTGTTTCTGCTTGTTCCTCTCTCAAGAGGGAGCATTTCCGGAGGGGTTTTTGTCAGCTTGCTTGCTACTTCCTTTGCGTTAATCAAGAAGATCACAGTTGAACTCTATTGGTCGATTAGTGATTTCGCGCAATATCATGAGTTTTACGCAGACTACGTTTCGTTTTTGAATCTTTCGAGCAATAGACCCCGCCCCACCGATAGACCAGCAGCCAGCGCTCGGCGTGTTGTGAAAAACAAACGTGTTTCTGATTTCAGTGTAATTGAAATGAGGAATGTCAGTTTCAGATATCCAGGATCTGACAGGAAAGTGCTGGATAACCTCAATTTGAAATTCGAAAAGGGAGAAAGATATGCTCTGGTTGGTGAAAACGGCTCAGGGAAGACGACGATTGTGAAACTGTTGCTGGGTCTCTATGATAACTACGAGGGAGAGATCTTGATTGACGGAGTTGATTTAAGAGAGATTTATTCGGTTTCAGATCTCTTCTCCGTTGCTTTTCAAGATTTTCATAAATACGAGATTAGGCTTAGAGACTTTCTTAGTTTCGGGCGCGATAGGTTCGATCTCGATAGAGCGATAGGCGTTTTGGACACTCTAGGAATTGACTCTGAGATCTTGAAACAGAATCCATACTTAGGAAGAGTTGACCGGTCAAGCCTTGAACTGTCTGAAGGGCAGTGGCAAAAACTACTGCTTGCACGCATTCTCCTGGATGATTCGCCTTTCAAGATCCTGGATGAGCCTACTGCATCAATAGACCCATTACAAGAAGCCAGACTGTATAACTATTTCGACTCAATACCAGGGGATTTTACGTGTTTGTTGATTACTCACAGACTTGGAGGGGTAATAAACGTTAAGAACATTCTCGTCCTGGCCGATGGCAAAATCGTTGAAAAGGGCTCACACGATGAACTCATGAAGAAGGGCGGAAGATACGCCATGATGTTTAACGCTCAAAGGAGGTGGTACAGTGAAAAAGAAGGATGGTAACTTCAGGATCTTCCTAAAACTTCTCAAGGAGCTGTCTTCGATAAGTCCGTTGCAGTTTTGTTTTATGTATTTCTGCTTTGCCGTAGACGGATTGATATTCACCTTGCTTGTTGGCATTAAGGAGAGAGTGTTTGATTCTGCGATAGGGTTCTATGTGGAACACACCGGTCTAGCGAAGACTGTTTTCTATATCGTAGTTATGTTCATGTTTTACGTCTTGAACAGTGTTTTTAACGCGTTGGGAAACTATTACGCCGAGATCTACGATATCAAGGCAATCCGGTACATGCACGGAAAGATAAACGAGAAGTCCAGAGGGATTCGTGCTATTCAATACGAGGACGCAGTTTTTCTTGATAAGGTGGAGAAGTCTTATTCTGGTGCAAATGCAGGGATGGCATATCTGAATAGCGTCATGGACCTGGTTTTTATGTACAGTCCTTTTATCGTCTTCATGGCCATTTACTTGTGGAGCAAAAAACCGAGTTTGGTGCTGATAATCCTTCTGATTTTCGTTCCGACGATCTACTCGCAGCGAATTAAGAAAAGGGAATACAGGAAACTCGAAGATGAGTTGGCTCCTATAAGGCGAAGATACAAAAGTCTTAATCAGTCAATTCTGTCCTTATCCGGCTGGCGAGAAGCGAAGGTATGTGGTGCTTTTGGATTTCTCAGATCCGAGATCAAGTCTACAGTTCTTCTTATTCAAAAGCTGAAAAACAGAGTTGAAAGGATCGGCGTGCTCTACGACCTGTCTGCCAAAATGGTCAACCTTTTGGGTTACTTCGGGATAATGTATTTGCTGTTCAGGGAGATGATGACCGGGGGAATCTCAATTGGTGTCTTCACTGCTGTGATTTTCTCTGTTGACGAGCTCTACTCTCTCATGGAAGAGGCAATTGTCGGTAGGTATGGGGAGTCCTCTTCCAAAATCCCCATGATCAGAAACTACTTTGAGTTCCTAGAGTGTGACGAAGAGACTCGCACAAAGGAAATAACTAACGGCAAGATTGTGCTAAAAGACGTATCATTCAGATATCCGAATGCCCATGCTGATGCAATTAAGCGCATCAGTCTGTCAATCGAGGACGGGGAAAAGATAGCCATTGTAGGTGAGAACGGCGCAGGGAAAACAACGCTTGCGAAACTATTGTCGGGGATTTTCACGCCGTCTGCCGGTTTGGTCATCATTGGCGGACACAATTCATCCGAGATTAACTACAATGGAATCTCTCAAGTTTTTCAGAACTTTAACCGGTACCGGCTTAGTATGAGAGACAACATCAGGATTTCAGATTACACGAAGGAGCCCGATGACGAAGAAATCCTCGGGATAGTCCGGGAGTTCGGCTTAAGTCATGAGGGACTCGATACATTGCTTTCAAAGGAGTTTGGCGGAATTGACATTTCCCATGGGCAGTGGCAAAGAGTTGCAATCGCAAGGGGGCTTTACAGAAGGAATCAAATTCTGATTTTGGATGAACCCACTGCTGCAATCGATCCTATCGAAGAAAACTATATGTTTGAGAAATTTAGGGAATTTTCAGAGGGTCGAACTACAATTATCATAACCCATAGGTTAAGCCTGGTTAGGTTCGTTGATAGAATCATCCTTCTCAAGAACGGACAGCTGGAGGGATTCGATACTCACGAAAACCTCTTGAGGAAAAGCGAGTACTACAGAACGATGTGGGAATTGCAGAGCCAAAGGTATTTGCAGGAGAAAAGCAGGGCCTTCTCGACCGGGTCACGTCCCGTCAAGAGGTGTCAATTTGGCCTCCCTTCAGGTTAGGGTGTGTTAACTCGCAACAGCTGCTGCCGTGCTGACCAAACGAGTATTCTGCCCGCCCGTGTTTGCAGCGTAAGCGTCAAACTGTCCGTAAGCGTCAAACTGTCCCCACCTGGCCTTGCGCTGCTGAGTGAAAGATAATCTCCCCGAACCTACGTAAATCGGGGAGGCTCACTGCGATGACCAAGACCCAACAGCAACGACGGCAACAGTGGCAGCAGTGGATAG
>DUSS01000004.1 GCA_012842495.1 Candidatus Fermentithermobacillaceae bacterium | reverse complement strand
GCTTTCCGGTCCCTGCCAGAGCAGCCTATTTGTGAAATACGTCCTGCGTGAGATCGTGTATGGGTCGAAGGAGGGAATCTGGGTCACAGCCGGAAGAAAGGTCGCCTACTAACTCTTGACACGGACCAGAGCCTTCGTTACGTTGTTTACCTCTTCGGCGCGTGGTATACTAAAATTCGGATAAGTCCTGGAAAACTCAACGCCGAGCATTAACGGAGTGGGTTCGACAAACCCACTTTTTATATGTATCGGAGGGGGAACGAGCGTGAACCGTCGGGACATCGAGGAAACGACGCTTCGCCTTGCCGAGCCGGTCGCGGAAAGCCTCGGCCTGGAGGTGCTGGACACGGAGTTCCTCACCGAGGGAGGGCAGCGAATCCTCAGGGTGACCATCTACAAACCCGAGGGAATAACGCTCGACGACTGTGAGGCCATGGACAGAGCTTTCGGAGAGGTTCTCGACAGGGAGGATCCCATCGAAGGGTCCTATAACCTGGAAATTTCCTCGCCCGGACTCGAAAGGACTCTCAGGAGGGACCGCGAGTTTCAGGTATTCGCAGGGCGAGGTGTTCAGGTCAACCTGTTCGCACCTGTCGAAGGAAAGCGGCAGTACGAAGGCGTCCTCGTGGGTCTCGAGGAAGGCGGCGTCGTCGTGGACACGACCCGCGGTCGGATGTCGTTCCCGAGACAAAACGTTTCCAGGGTTAAGCTTCTATTCAGACCGGAGGAAGGAGGCGGGAGGCATTGAAGGACGTCGAGATTCTTGCAGCTATCAGCCAGCTCGAGCGGGAGAGAGGCGTGTCTAGAGACGCTTTGTTCGAAGCCCTTGAGGCAGCTCTTTTGTCAGCGTACAGGAAGAACTACGGTACGACTCAAAACGTCCGCATCCAGGTCATGCGGGATACCGGAAAGATCCGGGTGCTATCCCGCCGCACGGTCGTGGAGAACGTAACTGATCCCAAGACTGAGATATCGCTGGAACAGGCCAAAGAAAGAGATCCTTCCTATAAGGTAGGAGACGTTGTGGAAGAGGAGATTGCCGCGGAAGATTTCGGGAGGATCGCCGCGCAAACCGCCAAGCAGGTAGTAATCCAAAAGTTGAGGGAAGCGGAGCGCGGGATGATATACGAGGAGTTTGCGTCTCGCGAGGGGGACGTTGTAACGGGGATAGTTGCCCGGTTCGAGGGCCGGACGGTCATAGTGGACCTGGGCAGGGTGGAGGGTATCATCCCCCCGCAGGAGCAGGTGAGAGGCGAGAAGCTCACCCAGGGTGAACGCATCAAGGCGTATGTCGTGGAAGTAAAGAAGACGAGCAAGGGTCCGGAGATAATATTGTCCCGGACGCACCCGGGTCTCCTGAAGAGGCTCTTCGAGCTTGAGGTACCCGAAATCAACGATGGAGTAGTCGAAATACGGGGCATCGCCCGCGAGCCCGGTTCCCGGTCGAAAGTGGCAGTCCGGGCTACCCTCCCGGAAGTAGACGCCCTGGGTGCCTGCGTCGGGCCAAGGGGCTCGAGGGTGCAGTCGGTGGTTCAGGCGCTCAAAGGCGAGCGCATCGACATCATCGAGTGGGACGAGGACCCGGCCAAATTTGTGGCGAATGCGCTGAGTCCGGCCCGGGTCATCAAGGCTGAAGTGTTCCCCGAGAGCAAACTGGCGCGGGTGGTCGTACCGGATTACCAGTTCTCCCTTGCCATAGGCAAGGAAGGCCAGAATGCAAGACTCGCCGCGAAACTCACCGGTTGGAAAGTGGATATCCGTCCGGAGTCGCAGGCGAAGGGCTTGAAAGACGACCCGGAGCGTCCTGCGAAGCAGGGACGTGCCTAGTTGACCGGTCGAACTGACGGGCCAGGTTAGAAGTTATGCGGGGAGCGAGTTGGCCAAGACGGTTTCGGATTTCTCGAGGCTGGGGTGCCCTCCGGTATGACGGACAACGGCGCCCGTCGGGCGAGCCGGACTGACAGACTGAAAGGAGGGGGACCGTGCCGAGGAGGATACCGCTTAGGACCTGTATTGGTTGCAGGACGGTACGACCCAAGCGTGAGTTAGTCAGGGTGGTCAGAACCCCAGAGGGTGTTGTGGAACTTGATACCACCGGGAAACGTTCTGGGCGCGGGGCATATATCTGCCCCGACGAAAAGTGTCTCGATGAGGCTACTCGAGCGCGGCGATGGGAGAAGGCCCTCGGCATATCCCCGGGTTCCGCCGTAATTGAAAAGCTCAAGGACAGGATAAGGGAGATTCAATCGAAGGGCGGCGCATTGTGAGAAACGCGGAATGGAGGTGAGTCCATGACCGAAAACAGGATCCGCGTATATGAACTGGCTAAAGAGCTTTCGGTGGATTCCAAAAAAGTGCTGGACGTATTGAAGTCGCTGGGAGTTGCAGCTAAAAACCATATGGCCGGAGTAAGCGACGACGTCGCTGATAAAGTTCGAAAGACGATCAAGGCAACGTCTCAGGGAACGTCGCAGGCAAAACCTTCCAAGGAATCAGATACGCTCAAAGCAACCCCAATCAGGGCAGGAGTTGGCGAGGTCCGGCCAACCAGTCGTCAGGTTGGTGCTGGAACGACCGGTCCGCAACGAGGCGGCTCTGGCACAATGGTGGATGCACGGAGAGACAGCGCTGCTGCGACTGGCGCCCGCACAGCTTCTCCGGCCGCCGGCGGCCGGACAGCTGCTGCTCCGACACCGGGGGCCCGCGCGACTCGATCTCAGACGCCTGGTACCCGAACTGCGAGCCCTGGTGCGAGTGGCGCTTCTACCGCAAGCGCCCGTACAAGTGTTTCCGCCAGCGTGCGCCCACCTGCACGGAGCCAGCGAGAGGAGAGCGTAAACGGAACTCGAGGGAAGGCCGATGTAAGAGGCCCCAGGCGCGTTACGATTCAGGGAGACATGCCCGTAAGGGAGCTTTCATCGCTGGTGGGAGCGCCGGTTCCGGTCGTCCTCCGCGTTCTGATGTCCATGGGCCGGCTTATAAACATCAACCAGAACGTGCCCGCGGATTTGGCTGCCGCGGTAGCGGAAAAGCTCGGTTGCTCGGTTACGGTCAAAGAGCCGGAGATACCCGTGGAGCAGATGATCCTTCAGGAACTGGAGGAACCGGATGACCCGGCCAAGTCGGTGCCCAGGCCGCCTGTGGTGACCGTAATGGGTCACGTAGACCACGGGAAAACGTCTCTTCTCGATGCCATCAGGCACACCAATGTGACGGCGCACGAAGCCGGTGGGATCACGCAGCACATCGGCGCTTCTGTGGTAGACCATGAGGGCAAGAAGATCATATTCCTGGATACCCCCGGACACGAGGCTTTCACGGCCATGCGAGCCAGGGGTGCCCAGGTGACTGATATTGCGGTTTTGGTCGTGGCGGCCGACGACGGCGTGATGCCGCAGACGATAGAAGCGGCCAACCACGCCAAAGCAGCAAAAGTGCCGATCGTGGTGGCCATTAACAAGATAGACAAACCCGGGGCTAAAGTGGAGCGTGTGATGAAGCAGCTCTCGGAAATTGGCCTCGTGCCGGAGGAATGGGGAGGCGACGTGGTCTGCGTTCCCGTCTCTGCCAAGACCGGTCAGGGCTTGAAGGACCTCCTGGAAATTATCGTCCTGGTGGCCGAGATGCAGGAGCTTAAAGCTGATCCCACGCGAAGGGCGAGAGGAACCATAATCGAGTCCAGGATGGACAAAGGACTGGGTCCCGTCGGAACCGCGTTGGTGAGGTCGGGGGTACTGAAGACCGGCGACGTCATCATCACGGATACGACATGGGGACGGATCAGGGCCATGTTCGACGGCAGGGGCCGGCAGGTCAAGAAAGCGGGTCCGTCTACGCCAGTAGAAATCGTCGGCCTCGAAGGACTGCCTCAAGCGGGGGACAGATTCCTGGTGATCGATGATGAGCGTCTCGCCAAAGAGATTTCAGAGAAGCGAAAGATGGAGAAAAGAGCCCAGGAGCTCACTCAGGTTCATCATATGACCCTGGAAGACCTTGAAGCTCAGGAAAAAGAAAAGACGCCGGAGCTCCGGCTCATCGTTAAGGCGGACGTTCAGGGGTCTCTCGAGGCTATTCTTCAAGCTCTCAGGAGCCCTTATGAAGGACCGGCAAAACTCGAAGTAGTACATTCCGGCGTCGGCGCCATAATCGAATCCGATGTGATGCTGGCAAAGGCTTCGAACGCTAGGGTTCTGGGGTTTAACGTGAGACCGGATGCCAACGCGAGAAAAGTGGCCGAAGAGGAAAACGTGGAGATCAGAACCTACCGCGTGATTTACGATCTCCTCGACGACGTGGAAGCCATGAGGAAGGGACTCTTGAAGCCCAGGCTCGAAGAAGTCGTTGTGGGCCACGCGGAAGTCAGGGCTACTTTCCACGTTCCGAAAATCGGCACGGTCGCTGGTTGCTACGTCAACGATGGGAAGGTGGCGCGGAACTACGGAGCCCGCTTGCTGAGGGACGGGGCCGTCGTCTACGAGGGCAAGATCGCGTCTCTCAGGAGGTTCAAGGACGACGTTTCCGAAGTTGCCGCGGGCTACGAGTGTGGCATCGGCCTCGAGCGGTTCCAGGACGTGAAGCCGGGCGACGTAATAGAAATCTATACCCTTAAGAAGGTCCTGCCGGAGTAGGGAGAGTCCGGAGGGGATCGTGGCATGGTAGTAGGGACTTGCGTGCTCAAGATAGTCCTTCCAGGCGTCCAGTCTCTTAAAGAGAAAAGACAACGTCTGGGAGGACTCGTGGTCCGTGTGAGGAGGAAGTTCAACGTCGCGTGTGCGGAGCTGGAAGACAACGACACATACAACCATGCCACTTTGGGGCTGGCCTGCGTATCCAACCGGCGTGCCCACGCCGAACAGGTCATTCGGAGCGCCGCGGAATGGATTGAGTCCAACGTAGATGGGGAAGTATCGGAGCTCCTTGTGGAAATCCTCTGAGCAAGGGGTGAAGGGTCATGCCCGGTCGCGAGGAAAGGGTAGCTGCCGTTATACGCGAGATAGTTTCGGAGACGCTTCGTGAGAAGATCAAGGACCCGAGGATCGGATTTGTCAGCGTAGTGGCAGTGGAAGTGACGAAAGATCTCTCTCTGGCCAAGGTACACGTGAGCATCCTGGGTTCGCCGCAGGAAAAGGAAGCTACGATGGAGGGGCTCAGAAGTGCGCAGGGTCTCATAAGGTCGGAGGTAGCCCGGGGCCTCGGTTTGAGACGGGCTCCGGAACTCACCTTCGTGCTCGATGAGGGGATCGAACACAGCGTCAGGGTTTCGGAGATCCTTCGGAAGGTTTCCGGGGACAAGCCAGCATCGGAGGGCGATAGTACATCTCCGTAGGCTAGATATTTTCCCTCGGGACAGGACATGAGCGGACGGTGCCGGAAGGGCGGAGGTGAGCAGGTCGGTGAAGGAAGGACTGGCGCGGGCGCGAGAGCTCATCCTTTCGCACCGGAGGTTTGTCATCCTGGAACACGAAAAACCCGATGGTGACTGCGTGGGTTCGAGCCTCGCGTTGGCGCTTGCCTTAGAGAAATGGGGAAAGCAAGCCCTTATCGTTTCCGACGATCCTCACCCGGTGATCTACGATTTTCTTCCCGGCCAGGAGCATTTCACCAGGACGGGATACCTGGGTCTCGCTGACTTTCATGCCGATGTAGCTATTTTTCTGGATTGCGGGGAACCCGAAAGGTGCGGGCGTGCCCTGCCCTTCGCTCAAAAGGCAAAGTACTGGGTAAACATAGATCACCACGTATCCAATACGAAGTTCGGCGACGCGGTGCTGGTGGACCCTTCCGCTGCAGCTACCGGGGAAATCCTCTGGTACTTGTTTGGAGAACTCGGAGTTAATATTGACGCCCGGATAGCTGTGTGCCTATATGTGGCCGTCCTCACCGATACCGGGAGCTTCAGGTATGAAAACACCACTCCGAGAGCACTGCGGATGGCTGCCGACCTAATAGAAAAGGGGGCACGTCCCCAGGAGATCTCCGAACTGGTTTATGAGGCTAAGCCCCTTTCGTCGGTCATGCTCCTGGGAGAAGCCCTCCAGACCCTGGAGATTCACGCCGGAGGCAAGATCGCCTGCGTGTCCGTGACCAGAGAAATGATGAAAAAAGTCGCAGCGACGTCTGAGGACACGGAGGGGATCATTACTTACCCTCGCTCTATTCAGGGAGTTATGGTGGCGGTGCAGTTCAGGGAGGCGGACGAAGGGGTGCACGTCAGCTTCAGGACCAGGCGTGCCGTAGACGCCAGCCGAATTGCGGAAACGTTCGGCGGAGGCGGTCATCCGAGGGCGGCAGGAGCGCTCATCAAAGGTAAAACCCTTCCCGAAGTAAAAACTCTGGTTTTGGAGGAGGTCCGCAGAGTTCTCGAGCAGAATCCCGACCTCGTGGTCAAGGCATGAACGGTTTTCTTAACTTAATCAAGCCCGCGGGCATGACTTCCCATGACGCCGTGGTCTGGTTCCGGAAGCTTTCGGGCGAAAGGAAGACGGGCCATCTCGGGACGCTGGACCCCATGGCTACGGGGGTCCTGCCGCTGGCCCTCGGCTCCAGCCGCAAGCTCACCGAGTACTTGATAGAGAAGGATAAGGAATACGAAGCGGAGTTCACCTTCGGAATTACGACGGATACGGGAGACGTGACGGGCGAGGTGGTGTCCCGCAAAGACTGCTCGGGCTTGACGAAAGATCGAGTTCTCGGGATGCTTCCCTTGTTGACCGGCGAGATAACTCAGGTTCCTCCCATGTATTCCGCGGTAAAAGTCTCGGGAAGGAAACTTTACGAGCTTGCTAGGAGGGGGGAAACTGTCCAACCGAAACCCAGGAAGGTAATGGTGTACGAATTCTCGCTGGTCAAGTGGAGGGAAGGCGTGAGCCCCAGGGCGACCTTCCACCTGCGAGTAGGCAAGGGTACGTACGTGAGGGCCCTGGCCCAAAGCCTCGGGGAGCTGGCGGGCACGGGGGCTACGGTATCCCGTCTCCAACGCACCAGGGCGGGTCCGTTCCGGATACAAGATGGGTATTCCCCGGAAAAGATCCTGCAGCTCAAAAGGTCGGGTAAGCTCGATGAAGCTCTGCTTCCACCGACGAAGTGTCTTCCGGAATTTCCGGCTTTCCCGGTCGGTCCTGATGTTATCCAGGCGGTTAAGAACGGAGCCCCTCTGGAAGCGTCGCTAATACCCGGTGCGGTACGAAACGTTCTTTCGAGTTCAGGTCATCCGGGATTGTTCTTTCTCATGGACCGGAACGGAGAAGTTGTTGCCTTGATGCGCCTTGAAGACGACCGGATCCGTTACGAAAAGGTTCTTATAACTTCATGAATCTTGTTTGACCGTCGAACCTCAATCATGTCAGTCATAACGGAAGAGGGCTTGGATGGCCATGAAAAGGCTGTACTGGACCGAGGATATTCCCGAAAGGGCGCAGGTGGTAGCTTGCGTCGGGTTCTTCGACGGCATTCACCTGGGTCATCAGGAGCTCTTTCGAGTCGCCCGGAGCCGGGCTGGAGCTTGCGGAGGCGTTACGGTGGTAGTTACTTTTGAGCCCCATCCCGCCACATTAGTTTCGGAAAGTTCAGCTGTGAGCCTTCTTACGCCCCTCGAGGAAAAGGCGCGGCTTATAGAATCCTTCGGCGTAGATTACCTCCGCGTCATTCCTTTCACCCCGGATCTTATGAGGACCGAGCCCCGAGAGTTCGCCCGGCTTTTTCTCGTGGAGCAACTGGAGGCCCGCGTCGTGGTGGTTGGTTTCAATTTCACCTTCGGTTTCCGGGCCAGCGGAAAAGCTCAGCACCTGGTGGAGTTCGGAAAGGAGCTGGGTTTTGAGGCGGTCATCGTACCACCGGTGGTGAGGAGGGGCGAAGTCGTTTCCAGCACCGCGATAAGGCAGGCCCTGGTCGAAGGAGATGTGGAAAAAGCCAGGGAGTTCCTGGGCCGGCCGTATAGCGTAGAGGGTGTGGTTGTCCAGGGGGACGGCCGGGGAAGGTCGCTTGGCTTTCCCACGGCGAACCTCAATGTCCACCCTCAAAAGCTCCTGCCAGCACCGGGGGTGTACGCATGCCGGGTGTACCCGGGAGTCCTTGAACGAGATCTGGGACCAGATCTCCGCCGGGAGGCAACCCTGGCCGACCCCGGGACGAGGCCCACCTTCGCCGGGAGGACCGCCGTCGCCAACGTCGGCACTTGTCCCACCTTTGGGGAAAGGCGCCTCCATCTCGAGGTGCATATACCGGCTTGGTCTGGGAATTTATACGGGCGAGAGCTCCGGGTGGAGTTTTTGAGACGGCTGAGAGATGAGAAGAAGTTCGCGTCGGCTGAGGAGCTCAGGGACCAGGTCGCCAGGGACGTCTTAGATGTGATAGAATCGCAGCGGTGAAAAAGAATCAGCAGTTTAGACTCCTTGCCCGGACGCTTGTTCCTCCGGCGGCGGACTGAGCTTGGAGCGACTGGCTATCTCAGGAGGTGTTTTCTTTGGCTCTGGCAAGCGACAAAAAGCAGGCCATCATCACTCAGTACAGGATCCACGAAAAGGATACGGGCTCTCCCGAGGTCCAGATCGCGCTTTTGACCAAGCGGATCGATGACCTCACCGAGCATCTCAAGGTCCATAAAAAGGACCACCATAGCCGCAGAGGCCTTCTAAAGATGGTGGGTAAGCGAAGAGCTCTTTTAAACTACCTTGCGAGGGAGGAGCCCGAACGTTACCGCGCGATCGTGGAGAAGCTTGGACTGCGAGGCTAGCACGAGAGGGTGTTATTAGTTGAGCGAGTACAAGAAATATGAGTTCTTGCTGGGCGGTCGTCCACTGGTCCTGGAGTTCGGCAAATTCGCCAAGCAAGCGAACGGTTCGGTGATGGTGCGTTACGGGGACACCGCCGTACTCGTCACGGCCGTCATGTCCAAGGAACCCAAGGAAGGCGTGGACTTCTTCCCCCTTACGGTGGACGTGGAAGAAAGGTTGTACGCGGTGGGACGGATTCCGGGAAGCTGGGGGCGGCGGGAGGGCAGGCCTCCGGAAAAGGCGATCCTGCAGGCGCGGGTTACCGACAGGCCTATAAGGCCGCTGTTTCCCAAGGGTTTCCGGAACGAAGTCCAGATTGTGATCCTGCCCGTATCCATCGACCACAACAATTCTCCCGAAATCGCCGGTATGATCGGTGCTTCAGCAGCCTTATCTGTGTCGGACATTCCCTTTAACGGTCCTATTGGGGCCGTAGAAGTCGGTCTCGTCAACGGGGAAATCGTGATCAACCCCAATGTAGAGCAAATGGAAGCGTCCGATCTGGCCCTCACCGTGGCCGGCACGCGCGATGCCATCTTAATGGTGGAAGCCGGTGCGAACCAGGTTCCCGAAAATATCATAATCGATGCCATAATGGCAGGCCACACCGTCATCAAGGAGCTCGTCGAGTTTCAGGAGCGGATAGTGAAGGAGATAGGTAAACCCAAGGTCGAGCCCGTCATCTTCTCCGTAGGTAACGACGTTCTGGAGCGGGTAAAAGAGATCGCCGTCCCGAAGATCAGGGAAGCTCTCAAGGTAAAAGAGAAGCTTTCGCGAGAGGCGGCCATCGATGAGCTCCTCCTGGAGGTAACTGGGGAGCTTGAGGAAGAGTTTCCCGACCGGACTCAGGAAATAATCGAAGGTTTCCACGACGTCCTCAAAGCCGAAGTCAGGTCCCTGATCCTCGAAACTCGGATGAGGCCCGACGGCCGGGGTCCCGACGAGATAAGGCCGATTACGTGCGAGGTAGGTTTGCTCCCCAGGGTGCACGGTTCAGCTCTATTCACGCGGGGCCAAACCCAGGTCATGAGCGCGGTAACTTTGGGCGCTACCGGGGACGTCCAGGAACTGGACACCACGGGAATCGAGGAATTCAAACGTTACATCCACCATTACAACTTCCCGCCTTTCAGCACCGGTGAAGCCAGGCCCATGCGGGGGCCGGGCCGCAGGGAAATTGGCCACGGGGCTCTGGCCGAGCGAGCTCTTCGACCGGTGATCCCTGGGGAAGAGGAGTTCCCCTACACCATTAGGGTGGTTTCCGAAGTGCTCGAGTCCAACGGTTCTACATCGATGGCCTCGGTTTGCGGTTCCACGCTGGCCTTGATGGACGCCGGGGTTCCGTTAAAGGCACCGGTGGCTGGCATCGCTATGGGCTTGATTTACGATGAAAAGTCTCCCGTAGTCCTCACGGACATCCAGGGCATGGAAGATGCCATGGGAGACATGGACTTTAAGGTAGCCGGGACCAACGACGGGATAACCGCCCTCCAGATGGACATAAAGATATCCGGGATTCCCAGGGAGGTCCTGGAAATCGCCCTGGAAAGGGCAAAGGCAGCCCGACTCTTCATTCTTGAAAAGATGAGAGAAGCTATCCCGGCGCCGAGGTCCGAGCTTTCGCCCTACGCTCCGCGGATTTTGGTTATGGAAGTGGACCCGGACAAGATAAGGGACATCATCGGGCCCGGAGGTAAGACCATAAACAAGATCATCAGCGAGACCGGAGCTAAAATCGACATCCAGCAGGACGGGCGGGTGTTCATAGCGGCTCAGGACGAAGCTTCGGGCCGGCGTGCAAGGGACATTATCCTGGGACTCACCCAGGACGTTGAAGTGGGCCGAACCTATCTGGGCAGGGTGTCCAGAGTCACTCCGTTCGGCGCTTTCGTCGAGGTCCTTCCCGGCAAGGAGGGATTGGTACGGATCGGCGAGATCTCCGAGGATCACGTCAGACGTGTCGAGGACGTGCTCAACGTAGGGGACGAAGTGCTGGTGAAGGTGACAGAGATCGACCATCTGGGACGGGTGAACCTGTCCAGAAAAGCGGCTCTCAGGGAGGTCTCAGGTCGTGACTCCGGGCCGAAAGGGGATAGGAAGTCCTACCCGGACCGGACCAAAGCGGCCAGGCAAGCTTTCGAGAAGGGAGGCCCTGGGAAACGACGGTGAACAGGGTGAGGGTGTACCGCCGTTGAAGCGGGGACCTGCAGAGCACCATGAAAATAGGTATTCACGTATCGATCCAAGGCGGAATGGAGGCCATGGCTCAGAGGGCGGAGCGTCTGGGCTGCGAGACGGTTCAGATTTTCTCCAGAAGCCCTCGGGGAGGTAAAGCTTCCGCCCTCAACTCCAGGGACATCGAAAAAATGAAGGAGATGTTCGACCGCTACGCCATGTGGCCCCTGGTAGTCCACGTCCCCTATTTCCTCAACCTTGCGTCCGCCGACCGGGAAAAACGTCTGGCCTCCGTCGAGATTCTGATAGAGGATCTCGGTAGAAGTGAGGCGCTGGGTGCGAAGTACCTGGTCACGCATCTTGGGCACCTTGCTCCCGGCGAGGAGCCTGAATCCCCCCAAGCTATTGCGAGGGTGACCGGGAGCATCCAGGATGCTCTCGATGCCTACCACGGCCCGGTTAAGATCCTCCTGGAGAACACGGCTGGGCAGGGCAGAGAGATCGGATGGAGGTTTGAAGTCATCGGTGCGATGCTGGAGAACCTACCGGCGGACCGGGTAGGAGCTTGCCTTGATACGTGCCACGCGTTTGCCGCCGGGTATGATCTGGCCTCGGATCGCGCGGTGGAAGCTACGTTGAGGGAGTTCGACCGGTGTATCGGCCTGGCTAGACTCGGCGTCATCCATATGAACGATTCCAAAGGAGAGTGCGGGTCGCGCCTGGACAGGCACGAGCACATCGGCAGAGGTAAAATCGGCGTCGAGGGGTTTAAGGCTATACTTGGTTCGGCTCTTCTACCCCCCGGTATCCCCGGGATTCTGGAAACCCCGCAGGATTTCCCGGAGGACGACCAAGAAAACGTCACGATGCTTAAAAGTTTGAGGCTTCAGGTTTAAGTGGTGTTTTACCCATCTCGTCTAATTCGACCAGCCGTGCCGGCTTCTGACGGTGAAAACCTCAAGCCGAGCGGCCCTGGCAAGCCGGTCGTCAAAAGTCACGAACTCTGCTCCCTGTGGTATGGCACCTGCCCACACCAGTGCCGCAGCTAACTGTAAGGCGTCCTGCGAGCGTAGCGAATTCCGCCAGAAAAAGGGACATGCGAACGCGCAGACCTTATCTGAACACGAGGAGCGCTCCTGCAGTGAAGGCGACTATTCCCAGGGTAAGCCATACCAGTATCCGGGAGGCGCGAACTACCGTCCGCGTGGTTGTCTGGTCAAGCCAGTCCTGAACGGCCTGGGGTCGCGCTGCCTCGACTAGCCTGGACGCGGACTCGACGAAACTTCCGGCGCCGCGGGCGGTGATTTGAGCTTCGGAACTCAGGGCGTCATCGATTCTCTCCGCTGCCAGCGGAATATATCTCGCGCTGCGGGCTCCGCGTTCCACCGACTCTTCGAGGGATGTCTCTTTTCGGGCGACCCAGTTGATGAATCTTCCGGATACCCTTTCCGCGGAAGATACAAGACGCTCTTCGCCCGCATCGAGTTGACCCACGGCGAAACTTGCCTGGAAAAACGCCTGCTTGAGATGGCTAAAGGTGCGAGCGTCGAGGGAATCCCCCTGATAGGCCAGATGAACGAAGACAACAGTGGCATGACTGGACCCGGCCCAGGCGGTTTGAGTGAACTTCTCCAGCCCGCCGAAGCACCGCACGATTTGCCACGCCGCCGTGGTGAAGAAGCAGTACATGTGCGTGGCAAGTACGTTGAGTCGGAGGAACCAGTAAACCAGCCTGGCTCCTACGCGCGGGAGTACGCTGCGGTAAAACTCCAACAGGGTTCCGGTCTTAGCGCGCCCGGAGACGTCTCTCACCCACCTGCTCGCAAGAAGAACACCGCAGGCTATAACATACCCGGTGGCCACGGGGGCCATGGTTTCAGGGCTGAAAAAGTGCACGGGAATCTCTTCGTGAGAGGATGCTCCCATGGTACCGGCGGCCGGGGCCACCACAAGATCCAGGACGCGCCCGGGACTTACCCCAGTGAGCAAGAGAAGGAGGAAGTACGCGCTGAAGACCACCGCGAACACAACCGGCGCCGGGTGCCGGCCCGACTTCGCTGGATTACTGGATTCCTCGTTAAACCCGTAAAGGTGAATCAAGACTCTGCCGAAATAAAGGGCGGTCAGGTACGAGCCCCACAGGAACCCCTTTTCGAGAAGGACGGCCGCGCCGAGCCCAGCCGGTGACTTGTGTACCGCCTCCAGGAGGGCTTCGTGAATGAGGGTCTTCGATGCAAATCCGGCAAGCCCCGGGAATCCCGTGATGGCGAGCGCGGCGGTTATCGTGCCCAGAGAGACCCAGGGGGACGAGCGGGCTACGCCCGACAGATCCTTCAACGATATGCTGCCTCTGGAAAGAAGAGCTGCTCCGGCCACGAGGAATAGGCAAGCTTTGAAAAGGGAATGGCCGATGATGTGGTAAAGGGCGCCGGACATGGCGCTCACCATCCCCGCGTTAGCTGAATGGCTGAAGCCCCCGGCAGCTCCTATGGCGACGAGGATATATCCCATCTGACTTACACTGGAAAAGGCCAGGATTCGCTTGAGGTTGTCTTCCCTTAGAGCGCGTAATCCGCCCCACCAGATGTCGCACACTCCCAGGAAGGCGAGGGCAAGAGAAGCTTCCCGCCGCCACGGAAACTCACCCATGGCCGAAAAGGTAAGAATGATGCCATATGCTCCCACCTTGATCATGACGCCCGACAGCACGGCGGAGGCGGGTGACGGCGCAACCGGATGAGCTTCGGGAAGCCAGACGTTGAGCCCGGGGAGTCCGGCTTTTACGCCGAAGCCGGACGACAAAAGGACCAGCGCGGTAAGTTTGGCTCCATCCGGCAGGGAGCGCAGGCCCGAAAACGCGAAGCTCCCGCTGTGCCATGAAACCAGGAGGATTCCGCCAAGAACCAAAAGCCCGCCTGCGAGACTCATGTAAAGGTAAAGTGTCCCGGCCTTTTCGGCTTCGGGAGTCCCCTCATACCGGACGAGGAGGTACGAGGACAGGGTCAGAAGTTCAAAGAAAAGGAAGAGTGTAAGATAATCGCCGGACGCAAATACTCCGGCGGTGAAGAGAAAGCTCAAGAGGAACGCCACATAGAAGAAGGCGGGACTTGAGGGATGGGGAGGAGCGCTTGATGTAGTGACGGAGTCGCGGTGCGTCCCGGGACCGGTAGTATGAGACCATTCGAGGTAGGGCAGGGAAAACAACCCAGCGAGAAACCAGGCCGCGGACGCGACCAGGATGAAGAGGCAGGATAGGGAATTAAGCTTGAAAGACAGGCCGTACTGCAAAACCCCGGGTACGACGAGAGTGACCTCGTAGTGCTTGAGCATGAGGTGAAGAGATACCAGAGCCCCGATCCCGTAGAGCGCCAGAGATGCTCGCGGGAGGACGTTCGTGAGGTAGCGCCCCCAAACCAGCCGTGACCTGGCCATTTTCAGCTTCGCTCCATTCTCCATCAGCTGCGATTCGATGCCCTCTGGATGTGACCGGTTCACGTTCAGCTAGTCCCCGGTCAGTGCGTGGGCTGCAACCCGAGCTAAAGCTAAAGGTGCGTTCTGGAACACGAGCCCCACCGCGAAAATGCCGATGGCGCAAACCGCAACCGGAACCCAAAGAGAAGGCTTTTCCTTAACCGGCGCGAGATCACCGGGGGCCTGGCCGAGAAACGCGGAAATGACGATGGGCAGATAGTAGATGCCGTTCATGAAACTGGATATTAGCAGAAGCACGACCGCCCACGGCATGGAGGCGTCCAGCGCGCCCCATGCCAGGTGCCACTTGGATATGAAACCTACCAGAGGTGGTATGCCGACCATGGAGAGAGCCGCCACCGAGAAGCTCGCCATCGTCCGGGGCATTATCTTCCCCATCCCCGAGTAATCCGCGACCTTTCTCTTGCCGGTCTCGTGAATCACCGTCCCAGCCGACATGAAGAGGGCGGACTTCATGAGAGCGTGTCCAAAGATGTGGAACAGCGCTCCGGTGAGCGCCCGTTCGTTGAGAAGCGCGACCCCGAGCAGCACGTAACCTATCTGGGCCACGCTGGAGTACGCCAACCGTCGCTTGATATCTTCCTGTAAAATGGCCACAGCTGAGCCGAGAAAGATCGTTATAGCCGATAACGCCAGAAGCACACCGGCCCACCCGGTTGAGGCGAAATAATCCCTTCCGTAAAAGTGCCAGAACACGCGAATCAGACCGAACGCGCCCGTCTTTATCATGAGCCCGGAAAGAAGGGCGCTGGCGGGAGACGGAGCTACCGGGTGCGCGTCGGGAAGCCATATATGAAGCGGAAACAGGCCGGCCTTTATGCCGAATCCGATGAGGTACCCGACAAAAGCTACCAGACCGCCCGCGGATGCGCCGAAGTGTCCAGGGTAAAAGCTTAGAGTTCCGGAGGCGTGAAACGTCGCTATAAGCCCGAAAAAGATGCCCAGGCTCCCGCCGATGGTCATGAGCAGGTACTTAAAACCTGCAGCTACGGCTTCCTGAGTCTGGTCGTGAACGATCAGTACGTAAGCAGCGAGAGACATGAGTTCGAAGAACAGAAACAGGGTGAACATGTCACCCGCGAAAGCCACGCCCAGGGTGCCGGCGAACGAGAGCATGGATGCGGAAAGGAAGCGACCCGCCTGCTCGTCGTGGTCGAAGTAGCCTAGAGAGTAAATGGATACTAAAAGCCATACTGCGGCGACGATGAGGCCGAAATACAGGCCCAGCGGATCCACCACGAAGGACATCCCTAGAGGCGGCATTTCCATCGGGAGGCTGAGGATGGAGACGCGCCCCCAGGCCA
Organism: Candidatus Fermentithermobacillaceae bacterium; assembly: GCA_012842495.1. Lineage (GTDB taxonomy): Bacteria > Bacillota > Sulfobacillia > Fermentithermobacillales > DUSS01 > DUSS01. Next base: position 258,765 of record DUSS01000004.1, on the reverse strand, counting down.
GAATCCCGCCGGTTGCGACGAAGGTGAGGGTTACGGCGGCAACGGCCACCGCGGCGCGTGCCCTGCGATGAGGGTCAAGCTTACGGAAAAAGACGACGGCGATGACGGGAAAGAACGAAGCTGCGCAAGCAAAGACCGCCGGTAGAAATGTTCTGTCCATCGTATACCTCCGGTTGACTTTTGATACGATTATAACATTGGACACATAAGAACCCGGTTGACGTGCTTTTCCAGTGCCAGCCGGGGGTTTGCGGGGCATCTCGCCAGAAGGTATCTTCAAGCTTCGGGAATCTCGTCGTATAATGACGAAAACCGGATGTCTGGCGCCGTTTATGCCGAATGTTCACCCGGTTGTGACGTCCGGGCAACAAAGCGGGGAGGCGTTGGAAGTAACCCGTAGCGAAGAGCAGATCCTGCGGGATCTGGAAGAGCTGAGGCAGAGGCTCAACATAGAAGCAGGCTTGCAGTACGATCCCGAAAAGATTCAAGAAGCAAGCGAAACCAGCGAACTCTTCGATCGGGTTTTTCTTGAATACTTGAATCTTCGGGCCAACAAAAAGAGAAAGTGACCCCGCAGGATCGCAGAAACCTCTCTGGAGCAGGTGGTGTTAACCTGCTTCTTTTTTTCCAACCCATGCTACTTCTCCAAGATCTCGGGTGGTACGCTCCTCCCTGACTGCCAATTTCCGCTCTTACCTGGCAGGCGGCAGCGGCAAAATGGGAGTGAGAAGTGCCAGCAGGACCGCGATTAGCGCCAGAGGGTCGAAAGCTACACCCCATAGAACCGCGTGTTCGGGGATCTGAAGTTTCAAAAACTCGGCGAGGGCAGACAAGCCCAGATAAGTTCCGCCTGCGATCGCCACGAACTCCTTTAAAGCTTCGCCCAGGGGTGACGGAGGCTCTACCGTCTCCCTGGTTCTCATCCGCCAGCTGGCCGATATCCTCCTCGCCCTTGCCACAATCGATATCGCTACTAGGAAAAGGCCCGACGTGACGCACACCAGGGCGGACCACAATTCGGGTTCACCTCGATATAAAGCGTATTTTCGCTGCGTAGTTCTTATGAACTCGTCCCGGTCGCTGCTAGACAAGTCACAGAGCGTTTCGCTGGCCTCGCGCAAGCCGTTTGAAGTGCGCGGCCTGATACGTAATGCTTCTCTTCCATGCTGGGAAAGATAGTGCGAGGAGGTGAACGTCGTGGCAAAGACGGTAATAGGAGTATTCGGCGACACGAGCAAGGCCGAAAAGGCCGTAGACGATCTGCAGCGTAAGGGATTCAGGAAGGATGAGATCTCCATCCTAGCCCGGGAGAACGTCCGGCAAGAGGCCGGTGGAGGCAGAGGTGGCGAGGACCGCGGGCAGGGTGACCGCGGCGACCGCGGAATGACCATGGGAGCCGGCCAGGATCTGTCCACCGGGGTTTACACCGGAGGTGCCGTTGGCGGTCTAGCCGGTCTTCTGGCCAGCGCCGGTGCTCTCGCCATTCCGGGAATAGGTCCCATCCTGGCTGCCGGCCCCGTCGCGGCAGCCCTTACAGGTGCTGTCACCGGGGGTATCGCAGGAGGGCTCATCGACTGGGGAATCCCGGAGAACGTCGGCCGGAGGTACGAAGAGAGGGTTAAAGAAGGAAAGATAGTAGCGCTGGTGAGGACGGATGACGACAAAGTGTCCGAAGCCGCCGATGTCATGAGAAGGCATGGCGCCACCGAGGTGGAGACCCACTAAGAGGTCCGCCCGGTTATCACGTCAAAGTTGATGCAAACGCTCGTTGGTCACCACCCCGGTGACCGGGTAACTCGTCCAAACGCAAGGCGGCGTCAGCCAAGTCACCAAGGGGAACCTGTCCGGTTCCCCTTTTATTTCTGCCGGATAACGCATCTCGGGAACTTCCCGGGGGTGTCGAGTTTTCGTCCGGCGGAGGTGAAGTTCGACTCCGGAGGATTTGCGTTGGCATCTGCCTCCAGGTGCGGTTATACTAGTGAACTAGGTGAGAGAACTGATGTCACGAGAAATCAGATTAACTGCCTTAGGTGGACTCGGCGAAATCGGCAAGAACCTTATGATGCTGGAATCCGACGAGGACGCCATTTTGATCGACTGTGGTCTCGCTTTCCCCCACGAGGACATGCTCGGGGTCGACCTGGTTATCCCCGACATTGGCTATGTCAAGAAGCAGAAGCGCAAGCTGAGGGGCATCGTCCTCACCCACGGACACGAGGATCACGTAGGCGCGCTGCCGTGGGTTCTGAAAGAGGTGAACGTCCCCGTATACGGAACCAAGCTTACGCTAGGTCTCGCCAGGCGCAAGATCAATGAAGTGCTTACCGACGGGGGTTATGACTTTCGCACGGTATCTCCCAGAGACGTCGTAAGCTTCGGCGGAATCAGGGTGGAGTTCTTTCGGGTCACCCACTCCGTGTCCGACTCCTGCGGGTTAATCATTTATACCGATGCCGGGATTCTCGTTCACACCGGCGATTTCAAACTCGACCAAACCCCTATAGACGGAGAGGTCTTCGATTATCACCGGCTCGCGGAAGTGGGCGAGAGGGGTGTTCTGGCGCTGCTTTCCGACAGCACTCACGCCGACCGTCCGGGGTTTACCCCCTCCGAACGGGATGTCGGCGAGGCGCTTTTTCGAATCTTTTCTGCGGCCAGCAACAGGATCATCGTGACGACGTTCGCTTCCAACGTCCCCCGTATCCAGCAGGTCATCGATACCGCGAGCTACTTCGGAAGGAAAGTCGCGGTAGTGGGCCGCAGCATGGAGAATGTGGTCGAGGTCGCGCTTGCCCTCGGGTATCTCAAAGCGCCCATCGGGACTCTCGTCGATGTCGAGGACCTGGACAAGTATCCCCCGTCGAAAATGGTGATTTTAAGCACCGGCAGCCAGGGGGAGCCCCTTTCGGCGCTGCACAGAATGTCCCTGGGGGAGCACAGGCACGTCGAGATAGACGAAGGAGACCTGGTGATTATGGCGGCGACGCCCGTGCCGGGAAACGAAACCATGGTTTCGCAAACCGTGGATAACCTGTTCCGCCGGGGTGCAAGGGTTATATACACGCCCGAGTCGGGTGTTCACGTGTCGGGTCATTCCAGCCAGGAAGAACTGAAACTCATCCTTAACCTTGTGAAGCCCAGGTTCTTCATTCCCATCCACGGCGAATACCGGCATCTGGTCATCCACGGGGAGCTGGCCCAACAAACAGGAGTGGCCCCGTCGAGAGTGCTCATCGGCGAAAACGGTTCGGTTTTCCGGCTGACTCCGGATCGCGGAGAGATCGTCGACGTAGTGCCGACCGGAGGGATCATGCTGGATAACGTAGGCCTGACCCACGTAAGCGAAGAGGTACTGAAGGAACGCAGGGTGCTGGCGGAAGCCGGGATCATCACCATATCGGTGGTTCTGTCCCCGAGCGCGCGGGAGCTTGCATCGGAGCCTTCTGTTGAGTCCAGAGGCTTCATGTACAATACTCCCCAGGACGGCGTCCTTCAGGAGATATCCAGGCGTACTCGATCGTACTTTCAGGCACTGCCCAGAGAGGTGCTGTCGGATCTGGAGTTCATCCGCCACGATCTCGAAGAGACAGTCACCAAGTACGTTCACCATGAGACCGGCGTCAGACCCCTGGTTACGGTGAATATCTGCCAGATTTGAATGGAGTAGGTACGACCGATTTCCCCCCTGGTGAAAGGAATGCTCCGTCCCGATAGCGAAGTAACCGAGGATGACCAAACCCTCATTTGCGAAGGAGGATGTTACGGTATGCGAAAGATCTTCGTCGCTGTTCTGGCTATAGCTGTGCTCGTAACCGCCATGGGTCTTGCCGGTTGCGCCCAAAAAGAGGCCGGCGCACCTTCTGGTGGGGCCAAGAGGAAGCTCATAGCAGTCGGCGAATGCACGTTCGCGCCTTTCGAGTACATCGATGAAAAGACGAAGCAGCCGGCGGGATTCGACGTCGATCTGATCAAAGCTATAGCTGAAGCGGCCGGCTTCGAGGTGGAGTACAGGCATCTCGACTGGAACAGCCTCATTGCGGCGCTCTTGACAAAGGAAGCTGACATGGTCGTATCGGGGATGACCATCACCGACGAGCGAGCTTTACAAGTGAAGTTCTCCGATCCGTACTTCGAGTCGGGTCAGGCGTGGGCTGTCAAAGAGGGTTCGCCTATCAAAAAGTTGAACGACCTCGCGGGAAAGAAGGTAGCTGTTCAGGTCAACACAACGGGTGACTTCGCCGCCCAAAAACTCAATGCCAAGTTCGCGGAAGAGAAGCTTCCCGAAATGCAGATCAAGCGCCTTGACGCCGCCGCCGACCTGTTCAACGAGCTCAAGACCGGTGCGGTGGACGCAATAATATGTGACCTCCCCGTGATTCAGGAGTACCTCAAGAACCATCCCGAGGAGAAAGTAGTCATACCGGAACCCGCGTTCACCGTCGAATATTACGGCATCGCCATGCGGAAAGAGGATAAGGACATTCACGAGCTCGTCAACAAGGGACTGGCGAAGATCAAGGCTAGCGGCAAGTACGACGAGATATACGAGAAGTACTTTGGGAAGAAGTAGGCCCGGAGGCAACCGGCAGAGCACGACATTCATTTCAGCAAGGAGCGGGCTTAATTGGTATTCGACCTTGAGGTAGTAGCAAGATACCTGCCCTTTCTCCTTCAGGGCGTGGGGATTACCGTAGAATTCACGCTCATCGCCTTTTCGGCGGGAAGCATCCTGGGGCTGCTCCTGGCCCTTGCACGCATTTCGAAGAATCCCATCTTTCATTATCCCGCGGTCGCGTATATCGATTTCGTCCGGGGAACTCCGTTGCTCGCTCAGATTTACCTTATCCACTTCGGGCTTCCTCAGATATTCGGTTATACGCCGGTGGGATACATCGATGCGCTCCTGGCCCTCACCCTCAACAGCACCGCCTACATCGCCGAGATCATGAGGGCGGGAATCGAATCCATCGACCGGGGGCAGATGGAGGCGGCCAGATCCCTCGGGATGACTTACGTCCAGTCGATGAGGTACGTGATCCTGCCGCAAGCTCTGCGGAGGGTGGTCCCTCCGATGGGTAACGAGTTCATAGCTCTCTTGAAAGAGTCATCCCTGGTGTCCGTCATCGGCATGGAAGACCTGATGATGAGGTCGCGGATGATGGCGGGAAGGAGTTTCAGGCCGTTCGAAGCTTATTTCACAGCTGCCCTGATATACCTGGCGCTGACCCTCACTTTCAGCCGTATCCTGGGATGGGGGGAAAGGAGGTTGGGGAAGAGTGCTCAAGGTTAAGGACCTTCACAAGAAGTTCGGGGACCTCCACGTCCTCAAGGGAGTGAGCCTCGAGGTTTCCAAAGGCGAGGTCGTGGTCATCATCGGTCCTTCCGGGTCCGGAAAGAGCACCTTCCTCCGGTGCATCAATCACCTGGAAAAGCCCACCTCAGGACATATATTCATCGACGGGGTGGATCTCGAAGACCCTGCCACCAATATCAACGTCATCCGGGAAAGAGTGGGCATGGTGTTCCAGCAGTTTAACCTGTTCCCGCACCTTACCGCCCTTGAAAACGTGTCTTTAGCTCCGGAAAAAGTATTGAAGGTGCCGAGAGCCCAAGCCAGGGAGCGCGCGAAAGCTCTCTTATCCAAAGTCGGGCTGAGCGATAAGTGCGATTCTTACCCGGACCAGCTGTCAGGCGGTCAGAAACAACGGGTGGCGATAGCTAGAGCCCTGGCGATGCAACCAAAACTGATGCTGTTCGATGAACCCACTTCTGCCCTGGACCCGGAGATGATCGGTGAGGTTCTGGCGGTGATGAGGAAGCTCGCCGAGGAGGGGATGACCATGGTGGTAGTCAGTCATGAAATGGGCTTTGCCAGGGAAGTGGCCGACCGGGTCCTGCTTATGGCCGATGGAGTGTTTGTGGAAGAAGGGCCGCCGCGGGAATTCTTCACCAATCCCAAACACGAGAGGACCAAGGCGTTCCTTTCGAAGATTTTGTGAGACCGGGTCGTCCGGAGGAGTGCGGGAAGGATGAAGCTCACGTTCATTCTGGGACCCGCCGGTTCCGGAAAGACGAGGTATTGTCTGGACCAGATAGAGGAGGAGCTCCGGCGTTCGCCGGAGGGTCCTCCTCTCATCTTTCTCGTTCCCGATCAAATGACTTTCCAGACGGAAAGGGCGGTCTTAAAGAAGGTTTCCGGGTTCATGCGCCTTCACGTGGTGAGCTTCCGGCGGCTGGCCTGGAGGGTCCTGGACGAGGTAGGTGGCAGGGGAGCTACCTTCATCACGGCGACCGGCAAGACGATGGCCATTCAGGCCATACTGTGGCGACGTGGGCAAGACCTGCGCTTTTTCTCGGTCGGGCCGGGACGTCCGGGGTTTTCCCGGATTCTGTCCCGAGCGATCCACGAGCTCATCTCCTGGAACGTTTCCCCGGAAGATCTGGAGCGGACAGCCGCGGTTGTGGAAGGCGAGTCCGCCGGCTCGCTCCTTTCCCTCAAGCTCAAAGACATCGCCCTGGTATATGACGAATACCTGAAGTTCATCAAGGGACGGTTTACCGACCCCGACGATTACCTCTCGGCACTGGCTCAGAAGCTTCCCCACTCTTTTGCAAGAGATGCCAGGGTCTGGGTGGACGGGTTTTCCGGATTTACCCCGAAGGAATACGAGGTCCTCCGGGCCTTGCTGGAAGTATCGCAAGAAGTAAACGTGGCTCTATGCATGGATCCGGCGGAACTTCTCCTGAAGCCCGATGAGACCAGGCTCTTTTACCCCACCAGGCGTGTCCTGGAAAAGCTCCGGGATATGGCCGCGCAGATAGGCGTAGACCAGGTAACTACGGTAGGGCTGGCCCGAGGCGGGCCTCTACCGGGCGTACGCCGTGGTGAGTTGCAGGATGCGCTGGTGGTTTCTGCGGTCGACCAGCGAAGTCATACTGCAGGCAATGTGCCGGGTTACCGGGTACGAGATGCGCTCATGGGGTCGATGAGCGCCGAACGGCTGGAGGGAACACCTCCAAGATTTAATGGTTCTCCGGAGCTCCGTATGCTCGAGCGCTGGCTGCGAGCTCGTGATTATCCGGTGGAAGTGTGCCCGGTTCGAACCGCTGCGTCCGGACCGCTTTCCGAGGAGCCGGCGCCGGGCTCCACAGGCGATATCATCCTCGTGCGGGCTTCGAACCCCAGAGCTGAGGTGGAAGCTTGCGCCCGGGAAATCGTCAGGATGGTGAGGGACGAGGGCTATCGTTTCGGAGAGATCAGCGTCGAACTCAGAGATCTCCAGGATAACGCGGGGATCGCTTACGGCGATATAATCAGGACCGTCTTCCGCGACTACGGAATCCCTTTCTTCGTCGACGAAAAGCGCCCGGCGACTCATCACCCCCTCGTGGAACTGGTGAGGTCCGCCCTGGATGTAGTAGTTTCCGGTTGGGCTTCTGACGCGGTGCTGTCGTATCTAAAAAACGACCTGGTCCCGGTATCAAGAGGCGACGTGGATGCCATCGAAAACTATGTACTGGCCCGGGGCATCAAGGGAAGCTCGTGGTTTTCGGGGCGCCCGTGGGATACCCTGGATTCCATCAAGAACAAGGCCATCGCCGAGCTCCGGCGATTTTGCGAGAAGATCGAATCCCAATCGGCCGGGGTCACCGCCCGGTACCTATCTCGAGCTCTGGTCGAGCTCTTACGTGACCTGGAAGTGACCCGAACACTCGAGCGCTGGCGAGAGCAAGTCTTAAAGGCGCAGGACCCGGAAGAAGCCATGTATCATTCCCGAGTATGGGCGGGGGTTTTAGAGGTCCTGTCCCAGGCCCAGGAGATCCTGGGCGACCAGGTCGTGCCAGTGGAAGAATACTCATCGGTCGTCTTGGCCGGCCTCGAGGACCTGCGGATCGGACTCATCCCGCCTGCTGTCGACCAGGTGCTTGTCGGCTCGGTAGAGAGGTCGCGGCAGCCGGATCCGAAAGCTACGTTCCTCCTGGGGGCGTTTCAAGGTGCGTTTCCCCGAAGGCACGAAGACGACCCGGTGTTTTCCGACCGGGAGCGGGATAAAATCTCTGCCGCAGGTCTGGAAATCGACGTCTCCTCCAGACAAAAGCAGCTCTTTGAGAGGTATCTGTGCTACATAGCTGTGACCAGACCCTCCCGGCGATTATGGGTCTCCTGTCCCCTCGGCGACAGTGAAGGAAGGGCGCTTTCCCCCTCCAGCATTGTGCTGGAGATAAAGCGCCTGTTTCCTCAAAAGGCGGAACGGTACGAGGGTTCCGATCCCCCCGGTGAAGTCTCGCGCGACCTCGATTGGGTTGTGCCGGGCAGAGCCCTCGGGACTCTGGTCCGGAGGCTTTCAGGCGTGAGGGAGGGGTTTTCCTGCGGAAAGGTTTGGGTGGAGGTTTACCGCTGGTTTCTAACGGGACCGCGCAGGGAAGAAGCTCTGAAGGCGTTGAGGTCGCTCTGGTACTCAAACAACCCGGGGAAGCTGTCGAAAGAAGTTGCCCGCAGGCTTTACGGAAGCCCCATTGTGACCAGCGTCTCCCGGCTCGAGCGGTATTCCCGCTGCCCATTTTACCACTTCGCTGCGGACGGTCTTGGCCTTGAAGAGCGGGAGATCTTCGTTTTGGAACCGGCGAAGGCGGGCACCCTGCTTCACCTCGCCCTGAAGGAATTGGTCGACGCCGTCGCCGCGAAGGGCCTGAAATGGTCCGAACTTACCCGGGACGAGGCGGTGCGCCTGGCCAGGGAGGTATTTGCCCGGGTCCTCGAACGGCCGGAAAGCGAGATCTTCAGGAGCTCTTCGAGATACCGTTACGTTTCAACCGTGCTCGAGCGAGCTGCGGTGAAAGCCGCCGAGACCCTGGTCGAACACATAGGCCGGGGCGCGTTCAGGCCGGCCGCTGCGGAACTGTGTTTCGGGTTCGAAGGCGGAGTGGAGGGGCTCGAGATTCCACTGCGAGATGGTGAGACGCTGAAGCTCAGGGGGATAATCGACAGAATTGACATGGCCGAGGATGAGACTGGCCGGTACGTCCGGGTAGTGGACTATAAGTCGGGCAGCATGGACCTGAAGGTTGAAGACGTGCTGCACGGTCTTTCCCTGCAGCTCCTGGTTTACCTCCTGGTGGCTACGCGGTGGGGTTCGGCGGGTCTAGATGCGGGCGAGCCGGTGCCGGGGGCCCGGGCCATTCCGGCCGGGGCGTTTTATTTCCCGGTGATGGATCCGCCGAAACGGGAGAAGGTCCCCCCGGTTGTGGATCCCTCTTCGTCGCTGGTCGTTAAGAATCGCAAGATGAAGGGGCTTCTCGTGAGTGCCCCCGAGGTCGTCAACCTCATGGAGAGGGAGAGAAACAGCGGACCGTCTTCGATTCTCCCCCTTCGTTACTTGAAGTCAGGAGGAGTGTCCGGCTCGGTGGTGGCTCGGGAGGATATGGACGTCCTCCTCGAGTTCGTCGAGGAAAAGATCAGGGAGTTAGGGTGCGGGATCATCGAAGGCGATATTTCCATCGCACCCTACCGGCGGAAGACGGAGCGGGCGTGCCAGTACTGCCCTTATGGGGCCGTTTGCACCTTCGACATACTGCTTCCGGGGAATACCTATCGCAAGGTCGGGGGACTCCCCGGCGAGGAAGCCCTTGAACTTATCCGGCGGGCGGTCGGAGAAAGGAGGTAGGGGTGATGCGTTTTACCGAGGAGCAGGAACGAGCGATAACGATGCGGCCCAAAAAACTTCTGGTCTCCGCCGCTGCCGGCAGCGGCAAAACCGCTGTGCTGGTGGAGAGGGTTTTGAGAAGACTCGTGGACCGGGAAGACCCTCTGGACGTCGACGAAATCCTCGTGGTAACCTTCACCGAAGCTGCGGCGGACGAGATGAAATCCCGGATTCGACAAGCGCTCGAAGAGCATGTTTCCCGGTACCCTGGCGACGAGAGGCTTCGCCGGCAGCTCTTGCTCCTCGACCGGGCCGACATCTGTACCCTTCATTCCTTCTGCCTGAAGACTATCCGCCAGTACTTTCACAAACTCGGGCTTGACCCGGCCTTCGTTGTCCTGGATGAACACGAAGCGGAGCTCATCAAAGCTGACGTCATCGAAGAGCTTCTGGAAGACCGGTATGCCGCTATCCCGTACAGGCTTCCGGTTGGGGAGACCGGAGAAGCTCCGCTTGAGCATGAAACGAGGAACGGCGGGAGTACCGAAGACTTTCTGAAGTTGGTGGAATGGTACGGAGGCAAAGGGGGAGACGAATCCCTTTCGTCCCTTATCCTGCGCCTGCATAGTTTCATCACGTCTTTACCCGATCCCGAAGACTGGCTGGACAAAGCGTTGCAGATGTTCGAGGCCGGAAGGGGAGAAGAGCTCCGGAATACCGGGTGGGGAAAAGCCCTTATCGAGCAGGCGATCTTTCAGGTCAAGGCCTCCACCGAGTGGGTCTCCCGGGCCGTTTCGGAGGCAGAAAAACCAGATGGACCTGCGCTGTACGTCGATGTCTTGAGAGATGACTTGGGAAACCTTAAAAACCTCCTGGAGACGCTCGAGACCCGCTCCTGGGACGACGTGGTTGCCGCCCTGAATGCCTTCGAGTTTTCCAGTCTTCCCCGCCGGCCGAGAGGGGATGGTGCCGCCGCTGATGCGGCCGCACGGGTCAAACGTTACAGGGATAGAGCTAAGGCCCTCATCAGGTCCGTAAAGAACTCTGTTCTTTCGAGACCGTCCTGCGACCTGAAGGGAGAGCTTGAACTCGTCGCTCCGCTCATGAGAGTTCTCGCCGGTCTGGTGGTGGAGTTCGACCGGAGATACCGGGAGGCAAAATCCGGAAGGCAGGGCCTGGATTTTTCGGATCTCGAACGATACTGTCTCGAACTTCTCCGCTCCGGGCCCGAAGGTGAAGCGGTTCGGTCGAGATACAGGGAAATCTTCGTCGACGAGTACCAGGACATCAACCCGATCCAGGATGCCATCATCCAGTTAGTCTCGTCCGGGCCGCCGGAGCGGAAACTCTTCATGGTAGGCGACTACCGTCAGAGCATCTACGCTTTTCGCCTGGCGGAACCGGGAATATTTCTTTCGAAGTACAGGAGCTTTCCCAGGGCGCTCCTTCCCGGCAGAGATGAACTCCTGACCACGTTGACCGCGAATTTCAGGAGCCGTCAGGAGATCCTGGACGCTGTGAACTTTGTATTTAGCCGGATAATGCTGGAAGAGGTCGCCGGGATGGGTTACGGCGCCGACGAGGAGCTGCGCCCTGGCCGGACTCTCCAAACTCCCCCCGTTGACCAGAACCATCGAGGTGACCCCCCGGTAGAGCTTCACCTGGTTGAGCGGGATCCCGTGGAGCGCTCAAGTTTAGAAGGGGAAGCAGCGGAAAACGCCGGGGAAGAGCCGGATTGGACCGGCGGGGAAATTTCCGGTGATTTCGACTCCGGGGATTTGGAGGCCCTGGAGAAAGAAGCGCTGGTCGTGGCGGCCAAAATCCGGGAGGTTACATCACCGGCAGGACTCCCCATATGGGATGAAAGTTTGGGGGATTATCGTCCCTGCCGTTTCCGGGATATCGTCATCCTGATGAGGGCGACGAGGAACCGTTGCGAGGCGGTCCTGGGAATTCTGCGCCGGGCAGGGATTCCGGTTTACGCCGACGTGGAAACCGGGTATTTCGCCGCCCGCGAGGTGGAAATAGTCCTTTCGCTCCTGAGCATAATAGACAACCCTCTCCAAGATATCCCTCTCGCCTCTGTTCTTCGCTCGCCCATAGTCGGGCTGGACGGAGAAGACCTGGCCAGAATCCGTTTGACTGCGCCGGCCGGGCGTTTCTTTTACGCTGTCCAGAAGGCTGCCTTCACGCCTGAGCTCGGTGACTTATCCTGTAAACTCCAAGCTTTTCTCGAAAACCTTGATAGATGGCGCACTATGGCGAGACGGATGCCCCTCGGCGATCTGATCTGGAAATTGTTGTCGGAAACCGGGTATCTGGATTACGTAGGCGGAATGCCCGGAGGCGCGCAGAGGAGGGCGAACCTTCTTGCTCTGTGTGATCGTGCACGAGAATTTGACTCCTTCCGCAGGCGGGGGCTGTTTCGCTTTCTCAGGTTTATCCGGCGTCTCGAGGAATCTCAAGGGGACCTCGGGCAGGCACGAGTTTTGGGAGAGCAGGAGAACGTGGTCAGAGTCTTGTCGGTGCATAAAGCTAAGGGCCTGGAGTTTCCCGTGGTCTTTGTAATGGACTTGGGGAGGCGGTTTGATTTCAAGGATACAAGACAGGACGTGCTCTACCACCGAAAACTTGGGCTGGGTCCGGTGATCGTAGACACGGAGGGGGGTATAAAGTATCCCACCCTGGCCCATGCGGCGCTCTCTGGTGCCATCGTTCGGGAGTCAATGGCCGAGGAAATGCGCATCCTCTACGTGGCCATGACCAGGGCGAAGGAGAAACTGTTCCTGGTGGGCTCCACGAGGGACCTGGCGGGGAACCTTGAACGCTGGACGGAACAGGGAATTTCCGCTTCGAGCGTGGCGTCGGCGGGAACGTACTTGGACTGGCTGGCTCCGTGCATGCTGGGATGTACGGATCTCAACCCCCGGCACGTGGCCGAAGGTAAACGGGAATTCTGGGCCGGGGTAGAACCGGGCGCGTCGTCTGATGGTAATGTCCTTGACAGTTCGAAACCTCCTATCTGGAAGGTACAGTTCTGGGGACCCGGCAGCTACTTCCTGACCGACCAACCTTTCGTTGAGGGACAGGGCAAAACGCCCCCGGAAATCACCTTGGAGACACTTAAGCGGTTGGAGCTGCCCCAATCACCACCGGATACGGAGATCCTAGGCGAGATCGTGCGCCGCATGGAGTGGAGATACCCGCTGGTACACCTCACGGAAATCCCGGGGAAGATAACCGTAGGAGAACTCCAGGCGCGCCTGGACTCCGAGGACGAGGATGCGTGGATGCGATCTCTCGCTACACCGTTCCGCTTGCCAGCCGGGCTTGGGGATTCCGACGACGAGTCCCCTGCAGTTATTCGCGGCATCGCCGTGCACCGGCTGTTAGCTCACATAGACCTTGGGTTAGACCAGGACGAATCTACTCTGTCTGCGGAAATCGAGCGGCTTGTAGAGAACGGGGTTCTCACGGCGGATGAAGCTTCCCTCATTGACAGGGTGATGGTGCTCGACTTTCTCCGTTCGCCGGTCGGTCGCTTTCTCAGGGAGCACCGGGATAAAGTGAAGAGGGAAGTTCCCTTTACCCTGAGGCTTCCCGCGGACCTGTTTTCGAAAAGCCCGGCGAATTCTGTGGGGGGGTTCGACGGTTCCGATTACGTGGTGGTGCAGGGAACCATAGACGCCCTGGTGATGGGCGACGAGGGGATCGAGATAATCGACTACAAGACGGACAGGGTTTCCCGGGAAGACACCGGCGCCCTCGTGGAACGTTACACCTCCCAGGTGAGCTGGTACGCCTTCGCTGCCGAAACCATCCTCCAGAGGCCGGTGAGCAGGGCCAGAGTTGTGTTCCTCCAAGCTCGGGAAGAGAGAGATGTACCCTTTAGAGAATTCTTAGAAGAAGTGTTTAAGAGCTCGCGACCGGAGGGTGCAAGACCTGAGCCGGGGACTGCACCAGATTCCGGGAAACCTTCTGACCCGTTACCCGCTACTCTCGAAGCGGCAGCCGTGATACCCGAGCCGGCCGCTGCGGGTACGAAATCAGCGGACTCGGTCTCCGAACCGGCAGAGCGCGATCGATCTAAAAGATTCTCCAAGCAAGCTCTCCCCCTGGAGCGGCCGGGAGCCTCGACATGATTAGGGTGATGCCCGAGTCCAGCGTTATGTAGAGCTCCTGACCGTCCGGCGGTCCTCCCGGCTGGATGTGAGTGATTTCCTCCTCCGACAGGGTGATCAAACTACCATTGGGGCCCTCCAGACGGAACGAGGAAAAGGGGGCATACGATGGAGTTGGACTGGGCGGGGTTATGGTGCCCACGACGAAGCCGGCCTGGACACCGCGCCCCAGAGGTATGGTGACCTTTGCCGGCCCTCCTGTGAGATAGGACGCTACGGCATCGTATCTTTGACCCACGTTAAGCCCCCCATTCAGGAGACTATCGTCTGCCGGCGACCCGTCTCTTATGCGCGCCTTGCGCGGGTGAGGAGTATCGCGCCTGTGCTTACCATCAATAGCAAGAGACCGCCCAGCAGAAGGTAATTCTGGAGGACGGGCACCCTGGCTACGGCGTAAGCTACGGCTGCGCACCAGAAAGCGGCCCACGCATAATCGTTGGCAAAGAAAACGCATATAACCGGGTACCAGGGTCTGCGACTCATGCCCATGAGCCAGAATACTTGAGTGTAGCCGGTGCCCACCCATCTCAGGACCAGGGCCAGAGGCCACCCGCGCTGGAGATAGCGCTGGGCTTTCCAGATGAGAAGGGGAAGATCCGGCCAAAGCTTTTCCAGAAAGTTACTGGCGCGTTGGCCTATCCACCGGAACACGTAATACGAGACGACGTGTCCCGCTACCGTCGCGCTCCCGGTGAAAGCCGCGGCTTCTTGCCACGTAAGGCCTGCGTCCTGCGACAGCCTTACGGCGAAGGCGAATAGAGCCAGGGACGATACGGGCACGCCAGCAGCGACGAGGAAAAAGCCGGCTCCGGTCAAAAACCAACCCCACCATGCCGTTCCGGTGAGAGGACGGAAGTACACTTTACTCTTCACCTTTCCGACCCCGCCCGGTTGGGACGGGCAGCCCTGGAATTAGTCTAGCGATCCAAGGACCAATTAATGCCGCGCGCGGAGGATGGCTGCGGTGCAATTCGACCCGGCAGGGCCACTTTCAACAGATACCAAGTTAACGCCGCTTTGGGAGGATGCTCGGGGGACATCGCCTAAAATAGAATAGGGGGGTGCGCACGGATGCCTGCCAATCTCGGCCCGGAGTATTTGAAGGCGGAAGAGCGATATCGCCAGGCCACTACCGACGAGGAGAAGCTTTTAGCGCTCGAAGAGATGCTTGCCACCATCCCGAAGCACAAGGGCACCGAAAAAATGCAGGCGGACATCAAACGGCGCATCGCCCAGCTCAGGCGCGAAATGCAAAAGGGTCGGGGCCCCAGGCGGCGGGACATCTTTCGCATCGAGAAAGAAGGGGCAGGCCAGGTGGTCATGGTGGGACCCCCGAACTCGGGCAAGTCGCAACTCTTGGCGGCGATGACCAGGGCTCAGCCTGAGGTCGCGCCTTATCCGTTCACCACTAGACTCCCTCTTCCGGGCATGGTCCGGTGGGAAAACGTACAGATTCAGTTGGTGGACATGCCTCCGCTGACCAGGGATACCGCTCAGCCATGGATGTGGGCGGTGATGCGGTCGGCGGATGCGCTTTTGCTTGTGGTGGATCTCAGCGACGACGACATCCTGTCTACAACCCAGGATGTACTGGAATTTGCCCGGGACAATGGAGTTGTGCCCGTGAAATCCGGTGAGACCACCTTCAGGGAGAAGCGCTCACTGGTGGCGGCGAACAAGGTTGATGCGGAAGGAGCTCAGGACAGGCTCGAACTGTTAGAGGAGTTCCTCGCAGGGAAGCTCGACGTCATTCCGATCTCGGCTTTGACCGGCGAGGGATTGGAAACTCTGGCGAAAGCCATGTTTTTCGATCTCCTCGGGAAAATCCGGGTCTACACGCACCCGCCTGGCAAGAAGCCGGACTTTTCGAATCCGTTCATTCTCGATGCCGGTACGACCGTCCTCGAGGCGGCAGAAGAGATACACAAGGAAATTGCGGCGAATCTGGCTTACGCACGGGTATGGGGGTCCGGGATGTTCCGGGGGCAGATGGTGCCCAGAGATCACGTGCTTCAGGACGGGGATGTGGTGGTCTTTTATACGTAACCAGCCGGGGGCTTTTCCCTCGTTCGAAGCGGAACTTGTGATTGTCAACCTTGCAATTACCCGGAGCAATGAGCAGCCCCGAAGGCCTTGCCAGGCAGCGGTTTCCCGCTGAGTCTCGGGGCGGTGGGGGACCCCGGGCGACGAAGGGTGATGGAAAATGAGCGAAGGATGGGAAATCCGGTCCGGTGCAGGACAAACGCTTCGCAACGAAACACCGGATCTCACCTGCAAACCGGGGGCATCTTGCGATGAGTGGAAGATGGGTGGAATCGACCTCGAGGAGCTCGATACCCCCGCGCTTGTGGTAGACCTCGACGTTCTCGAAAGAAACATCGAGAAAATGAGGGAGTTCCTCTCGGGAGGGACTGCCGGGATCAGGCCTCACGCAAAAACCCACAAGACGCCGGCCATCGCGAGGCTGCAAATGGAAGCCGGCGCTGTGGGGATAACCTGCGCAAAACTCGGCGAGGCCGAAGCTTTGGTCGACCATGGTATCAAGGACATCCTCATAGCTAATGAGGTGGTTGGCAGGGAAAAGGTAAGGCGCCTTTCGGAGCTCGCCCGGCGTGCCAGCGTCACCGTCGCTGTGGATTGCCGGGCCAACATCGAGGAGCTGGACAGGTCTGCCGTGAAGGCCGGTGTCACCATAGGCGCTATCGTCGAGATAGACGTGGGCAACCACCGGGCGGGAGCGAGAAGCGTCGAGGAAGCGGTGGCACTGGCCGAGGTCTTGTCATGGTGTGCCGGTCTTCGTTACCGCGGGGTGATGGGTTATGAGGGTCACGCGGTGTTCATCCGTGGTCTTGAGGATAGGCGCAAAGAGGCGGAAAAAGCTTACCGGATCCTGCTCGACCTGGTCTCCCGCCTGGCGTCCAGGGGTCTTCCCCCGGAGATTGTGAGCACCGCAGGCACCGGGACTTTTATGTTCGCCGGGCGTACCCCCGGCATCACCGATATTCAGGCGGGCTCCTACATTTTCATGGACCAGCGCTATCGCTGCGTAGAAGGGCTGCCCTTCGAGCAGTCTCTGTTCGTTCTGAGCACCGTCATGAGCTGCCCCGAGCCCGGCGTATACATCTGCGACGCCGGGACCAAGTCGATGAGCTCCGAGTTCGGCCTGGTAGCTACCCTCCCGGGTTACGGTCTACAGGTGAGGGGCATGTCCGAGGAACACGTCACACTCGTCAGCTCCGGTGAAGGGGGAGGGGCCGACCTCGCTCTCGGGAGCAAAGTGCTTCTCGTTCCGAGCCATTGTTGCACCACGGTGAACCTCCACGATTTCATTTACGGATTTCGCAAAGGGAAAGTGGAGGTGTGCTGGTCGATCGCAGGTCGCGGCAGGAGCCGGTAGCGGGCAGGTAAACGGACAGCCGGTGAAGAAGAAAACCGGGGATTGTCCGGAACAACCGTAGGGCTTAGAGGGAGGAACCAGGTTTTAAGGTGGCGCGCCAGGCGCTCTTTATTTTGGCTTGGGCGGGAGGTATCAAACTGTGAGAGCGGTGATCAAAGAGAAGCCGGGATACGGAGCTATTCTGGCGGATGTTCCTCGTCCCCGTCCGGGTCCGGGCGAGGTGCTTATCGAGGTTAAGGCCACGTCTATCTGCGGAACGGATCACCACATCTACATTTGGAACGAGTGGGCCCAGAACAGGATCAAGCCCCCGCAGGTTATGGGACATGAGCTCGCCGGCGAAGTGGTGGAACTCGGTCCCGGGGTGAAATCGGTGAAGGTTGGAGATCTCGTTTCCGCCGAAACCCACATCGTGTGCGGTCAATGCAAGCAGTGTCTGCTTGGAGAGAAGCACGTCTGTCAAAACACCAAAATCCTTGGGGTTGACAGGGACGGCTGCTTTGCCGAGTACGTGACGGTACCCGAGGAAAACCTGTGGCGGAACGATCCGTCGGTGCCCGCGGCGTTTCTGTCCATCCAGGAGCCGCTGGGGAATGCCGTTCATACCGTGATGGCAGGGGAAACCAGGGGGCGGAGCGTCGCCGTATTCGGTTGCGGACCTATAGGGCTTATGGCCATCGGAGTGGCCAGGGCAGTGGGCGCTACGTTCGTGGCGGCCGTGGACATCAACGACTACCGCCTGGACATTGCGAGGAAAATGAAAGCTGACCTGGTGATAAACGCGAAGGAAACCGATCCGGTCGCGGCCATAATGGACGAGACCCGCGGCGAAGGCGTGGACGTGGTGCTGGAGATGTCCGGAGCACGCCCGGTTTTCTCGCAGATATTCAGGGTGGTGCGTCCTGGCGGGAGGGTATCCCTGCTCGGGCTGCCGGATAAGGCGGTCGACCTCGACGTTTCCAATGAGATCGTCATGAGAGGCATTCAAGTCCAGGGTATCACCGGCAGGCGGATGTGGGATACCTGGGTCATGACCAGAGAGCTTCTCCAGTCGGGGAAGCTGGATTTGAGTCCAGTCGTGACCCATCACCTTGACCTGGCCGAGTATGCCAAGGGGATGGATCTCATGACTTCGGGGAACTGCGGAAAGGTAGTCCTCTACCCGAAAGGGGTCAAGTAGTTTAAGCCTGAAGTTTGAGTTTCAAGAGGGGGTTTAAGTTTCGTGGCTAAACTCGATTTCCTTGCAGGGGAAATTCAATCCTTAAAGGAGCAAGGTCTGTTTAACACCATCCGTACGATAGAGGGACCTCAGGGTGCCTGGATGATCGTGGATGGCAAAAAGGTTCTGAACTTGTGTTCCAATAACTACCTGGGTTTTGCAAATATGCCCGAGCTCAAGGACCGCGCCAAGCAAGCTATAGACAGGTACGGCGTGGGTCCGGGTGCCGTTCGGACCATTGCGGGCACCCAGACCATCCACCTGGAGCTAGAGAGAAAGCTCGCCGAATTCAAGGAGGCGCCTGCCTGCATTTTGCTTCAGGCCGGTTTCACCGCCAACGTCGCGGTCATCCCCACCATAACCGGGGAGGGCGATGTGATCTTCTCCGACGAGCTCAACCACGCCAGCATTATCGACGCGTGCAGGCTTTCCAAAGCCAGGGTGGTGCGGTATGCCCATAACGACGTAAGCGACCTTCGTGCCAAAGTCCAAACGGAGGGCAAAGACGCCCGCCGGAAACTGATCGTTACCGACGGCGTGTTCAGCATGGACGGGGATATCGCTCCCTTACCGGAGATCGTCAAGGTCGCCCGGGAGTTTGACGCCATCGTCATGGTGGATGACGCCCACGGCGAAGGTGTACTGGGCAGGAGCGGGCGCGGAATAGTCAATCACTTCGGTCTCGAAGGACAGGTGGAGATAGAAGTCGGCACCCTCTCTAAAGCTTTCGGCGTGATGGGCGGTTACGTTACCGGACCTGCCGTGCTCATCGACTACCTCAAGCAGCGGGCCAGACCTTTCCTGTTCTCCACCGGGCTCACTCCCGCCGATGCGGGAGCGGCCATCGCAGCCGTGGAAGTTCTCATGAAGAGCGACGAACTTGTGAAAAAACTATGGGATAATGCCGCTTACTTCAAGAAGGGACTGAAGGACGCGGGTTTCGACATAGGCAACAGCGTAACGCCGATCACCCCGGTGATGCTGGGAGAAGCTAAAGTTGCGCAGGACTTCTCAAGGATGCTCCTGGAGAGGGATGTCTTTGCACAAGCTATCGCCTATCCCACTGTTCCCAAGGGCAAGGCGCGGATCAGATGCATGCTCTCGGCGGCCCACTCCAGGCAGGACCTGGATTTCGCGCTGGAAAGATTCGCGGAGGTAGGTCGGAAGCTTGGCGTAATAGGAAGCTAGGGCTCGAAGGGCAAAGTCGGCGCAAAGTCGTAGCCGGAATTCCGGACGGGGGTGGGGGACCACCCCCGGGAGGGGGGATTGGTGCTTATGCGAAGAAGAGACGAATACGCGGAACCTTACAGGGTCAAAGTCGTAGAACGGGTAAAGCAGACGACGCGGGAAGAACGGGAGAAGCTCATCGCAGAAGCACACTATAACGTCTTTTCCCTTCCGTCCTGGGCCGTGTACATAGATCTCCTCACCGACAGCGGTACGTCGGCCATGTCGGACAACCAGTGGGCCGGAATGATGCTGGGAGACGAAGCTTACGCCGGAAGCCGGAACTACTACAACCTGAAAGACGTGGTACGGGAAATCACCGGGTACGAGTACGTCCTTCCGGTTCATCAGGGACGGGGTGCCGAGCACGTTCTCATGGCCTCAATGGTGAGACCTGGCGACAGGGTACTCGGAAATATGCACTTCGACACGACGGAAGGGCACATCTTGCTCAGAGGCGCCGAGCCCGTAAACTGTCTTCGAGCTGAAGGGTTGATTCCGGAAAAAGAGGCACCGTTCAAAGGGGACATCGATCTGGTCAGACTCGAAGAGGAGATTACGAAAGACCCTTCCAAAGTGCCGTTTATCTTGATTACCGTGACGTGCAACAACAACGGCGGGCAGCCTGTTTCCATGGAGAATATCAGAAAGACCAGGGAGATCGCAGACAAATACGGAATACCCGTGTTCTTCGATGCAGCCAGGTTTGCCGAAAACTGCTACTTCATAAAGGACCGCGAGCCCGGCTATGCCCACAAATCCGTTGGAGAGATCGCCAGGGAGATGTTTTCGTACGGGGACGGATTTACGATGAGTGCCAAGAAGGATGCCCTGGTTAACATAGGCGGTCTTCTCGCGTTCAGACATGAGAAGCACTATAAGCAGGCGGTCCAGTGGCAAATCCCGTTTGAGGGGTTCATAACCTACGGCGGGCTCGCTGGCAGGGATATGGAAGCTATGGCCCGCGGCCTCCGCGAGGTGCTAGATGAAAGCTACCTCGAAGACCGCATCGGCCAGGTCGCCTACCTCGGAGAGCTCATGGAAAAGGAAGGCATTCCGGTAGTGAAACCGCCGGGTGGTCATGGAATCTACATCAACGCCCTCCCGCTGTTACCGCACATCCCCAGGGAGAACTTCCCGGCTCAATCCCTGGTAGTAGAGCTCTACATCGAAGGCGGCATTCGTGGAGTGGAACTGGGAGGATGCGCTTTCGGTCATAAAGACCCGGAGACGGGGAAGGACGTATGGCCCGAGCTCGAACTCGTAAGGTTGGCGATTCCGCGCAGGGTGTATTCGGACAGACACATGAAGCTCGTCGCCCAGTCCGTAGCCAGGGTGAGGGACAGGGCTAAGGATATAAAGGGTCTCCGGCTCGTGGAGGAAGCGCCCGTGCTGAGGCACTTCACCGCCAGGTTTGAGCGGGTGCCGGGCTAGCCTGGTAAAGGCGAGGTTTAGGACTCGGTGCCGCAGGACGTCGCGTTTCCCAGGTCATCAGGGAAGTATACGTAGGAGCTCGATGTAAAGCCGAACGGAAGATGGAACTAAGAAGAGGGCGAAGCCTATGGAGCCGAAATACGTAGAAAGCCCCGCTTACAGACTAACCTGGGAAGAAGTAATGGACATCTGTAAAGCGATATCTCTGGAAGCAAAGGCCGACTTCGACCCCGACGTGGTTATAGGAGTCGCCAGGGGCGGTCTCATCCCCGCCACCATTATCGCGTCCATCCTGCAGGTTGAGTTCTATCCCGTGGTGCTTACGAGGAAATTCCGCGGCCATGTCGTCAGAGACAGACCGGTCTTCCTCATACCGGTGCCGGAAAGGGTGGAAGGAAAGCGAGTCCTCATCGTCGACGAAATGGTCGTGTCTGGAGAAACCCTTCTCATGGCCTCGCAGGAAACGAAGAAAAAAGGCGCGCGCAAAATAAGAACCGCTTCGCTCTGGGTCACTCTCGATGGGTGGAAGCCAGACTGGTGGGGGATGGAAACGGCCGGCTGGATCATGTTCCCTTGGGATTATGAAGTCCTCTCAGCCGGCCGCTTCGTGATAAATCCCTTATACGAAGAGTACCTCGAACTCCTGTGATATGACCTCAGGGTCCCTCCGTCGCGCGCCTAATTCGGGGAGCTCGCCAGGTCGGCCATGTTCGTGCCGCCGGTGCCGTCTGGTTCTCGTCTGTTGGCATGGTCTCCCTTCAGCCTGACCTTGTTGTGGTTCATCTTGAATTGCGCCTCGTAAAGATGGGCGTAGAGCCCTCCCTTGTTCACGAGCTCCTGGTGGGACCCTTCCTCTACGATCCTCCCGTCTTGCACGACGAAGATCCTGTCCGCGGCCCGGACGGTGGACAGTCTGTGCGCGATGATGAACGACGTGCGCCCCTTGAGCAACGTCTTCATCGCTTCCTGGATCAACCTTTCCGTCTCCGGGTCGATGCTGGAAGTTGCCTCGTCCAGGATTAAAATCCTTGGATCGGCCAGGAGCGCCCTGGTGAAGGCCAGAAGCTGTCTTTCTCCCGTGGAAAGGTTCTGCCCGCGCTCGTGGACCTCGGACTCGAATCCCTTAGGCATCCTGGAGATGAACTCGATAGCTCGGGAAGCTTTCGCCGCCCTTTCCACTTCGTCCATGGAGGCGCCGGGCTTGCCGAATTTGATGTTGTCTAAAATGGTCCCGGAGAATATGAAAGTGTCCTGAAGGACGATCCCCAGCTGCTTGCGGTATGAGCTGAGCTTCACCCCGGCCAGGTCGTACCCGTCCACGAGGACCCGTCCGGATGTGGGCCGGTGGAAAGCCGCCACCAGATTTATTATGGTGGTTTTTCCGGCGCCCGTCGGTCCGACCAGAGCTATGGTCTCTCCGGGCTTTACTCGAAAGCTGATATTCCGGAGGACCGGCTCACCTGCGCGGTAATGGAAGGACACGTTCTCGAAGAAGACTTCGCCCTGGACCCTGGGCATTTCGACCTTGGTTTCATCCCCTTCAGTTTCAAGGGGCACATCGAGAATGCCAAACACCCTTTCTGCCGACGCCATAGCCGAAAGGATCTGGCTCCACGCCCGGGAAAACGTGCTTATCGGCGCCCAGAACTTGCCCAGGTAGTTGACGAAGGCGAGCATGAGTCCCAGACTCACGGTGCCCCGGAAGAGCTCCATAGATCCGTACAACACCACGATGACGGTGCCCAGAGCCCCGACGAGATCCGTGAGAGGCCAGAAGGCTACTTCTATCTTGATGGCCTTCATGTACGAACCGAAGAACTTCTTGCCGGCTTTGGAGAACTTCCGGCTGTTCTCCTCCTCCTGCCCGAAGGCCTGGATCACTTGGAGCCCCTGGACGGTTTCGTTCAGGTGGGCGTTGATTTCGCCGATGGCCTTCCTGGTCTCACCCCAAGCGTGCTCCATCGACCACCGCACCTTGGTCATGACGAGCACGAGCAGAGGCAACGTGGTGAAAGACAGAAGCGCCATCTTCCAGTGGGCCCACACCATTATTGCCACTATCCCCACCAGCGACACCAGCTGGCTCAGAAGGTTCACCGTGTTCGAGGACGCCAGCTGGCTCATGTGGTTTACATCGTTTGTCAGTCTCGAGACGATCTTTCCTACGGGGTACCGGTGAAAGAAACTTACGGGAAGCCTTTGTATGTGCTCGAAAAGCTCTTCCCGAAGGTCATACAGGATCTTCTGGCCCAGGAAATTCATGATCCGGATTTGCCTGGCCGAGGAAACCCACTGGATCAGGCGGAATGCGATCAGGATACCCAGCACCCGCGTGACGACCTCGATGTTTTTCGCTACTATTCCCTGGTCTATAGCGGTTTTGAGTAGCATGGGCTCGGCAAGCCCGATGAGGATGCCGACCAAGGTTAAACCGACTCCCGCCGCCGCGGTTTTAGAGTAGCGGCGGGTATAACCGAGCATCCTCATGAAGTAGCGCACGTTAAACGGGCGTTCTTCTGCGTCTTCTTGCAAGTCTAAATCGTACAACGACACCAGTCTTCACCTCTTTTCGCTGCCTGGGTCCGGTGGTCTCGTTGGTCAGAGCTTCTCGTTGCCATAGCCCGTCTCTCCGTTTGCGGACTCCGCCAGCTCGAGCCTGATCGCCTTTTCCACGTCTTCTTCCGCGAACTGACTTTCGAAGAGCTTCCGGTAAAACCCGCCCTGCTTCAATAGCTCTTCGTGCGTCCCGACCTGCAGAATCCTGCCTTTGTCCAGGATCACTATCTTGTCGGCGCCCCGTATGGTCGACAGACGCTTAGCTATCACTATGGAAGTCCGTCCTTTCATGACTTCCTGAAGCCCTTCCTGGATGAGATATTCGGTTTCCGTATCCACGCTCGAAGTAGCTTCGTCCAGGATAAGGATTTTCGGGTTCACCAGAAGTGCTCTGGCCAGCGCGATTCTCTGCTTCTGACCGCCGGACAGACCGATTCCCCGTTCCCCTACGGGAGTGTCGTACTTTCTGGGGAGTTCCTCTATGAACTCCTCCGCTTGTGCGAGTCGCGCCGCCCTTTCTATCTCTTCGTCGGTGGCATCTCTTTTGCCCAGGGCGATGTTCTCCTTTACCGTGGCCGAAAAGAGGAAGTTGTCCTGGAGAACAAGGCCTATGTGTTTCCTCAGGGACTTCAAGGTTATCTCCCGGATGTCCCGTCCGTCTAGAAGAATGCGGCCCTTCGTGGGCTGGACAAACCGGGGGATCATGTTGACCAGCGTGGACTTGCCAGAACCCGTTCCTCCTACGATGGCCACGGTCTCGCCTGGCAGGATGTCCAGGTTAATGTCTTTCAGCGTCTCCCGGGAGTCGTCAGGGAAGGAAAAGGACACGTCTTCGAAAACGATATGGCCCTTGATCTCTTCTACGTCTACGGCACCCGGTTCATCTTTGATCTCCGGTTCCTGATCCAGTAGTTCGAACACCCGCGGGGCGGCGGCGATAGCTTGCTCGGCCATGTTGACTAGCCATCCCATCATCCTCACCGGCCAGATGAGAGTCCAGCTCATGGAGTAAAAGGCGAAGATGGTCCCCATGGTCATCTGGCCCGTGGCCACCAGGTATCCTCCGTACCCGATGACTATCACCGTAACGAATCCCGAAATCAAATCGAGAAGCGGCTGACCCTTGGCTTCGATAGACGCCCTTTCCATGTTAGCTTCGTAGTGGGCGAGGTTCTTCGCCCGGAACTTTTCCATCTCGAGTTCCTCCCGGGCGAAGGCTTTCACTACGTTGATGCCGCTTATGTTCTCCTGAAGAGCTGTGGTGAGATGACCCATCTTTTCTCGCACGTTTTGCCAGGCTTTCCTCACGTGCTTGTCGAACCAGAAAACGGTTCTGGCGAGGAACGGGAAAGTTACCGCCATGGCCAGAGTTAATTTCCAGTTGAGATAGGCCAGGAACGCCGATGAAACTATGAAAAGCATTATCATGTTGGTGAGAAGGAGAGCACCCCACCCCACGAAGTTTTGCATCGACTCGATGTCGCTGGTGAGGCGGGACATCACCTGACCTGAGCCCATGGTATTGAAGTACGACGGCGGAAGCTTCTGGAGGTGATCGTGAACGGACTGCCTGAGGTCATATGTGACCTTCTGTCCCGTGAGTTCCGAACCGTACCACTGAATCCAGTTGACAACCCCCTTGATGGCGTAAATTCCGATATACCAGAGGCAGAGATTGACGATGAGGGACATGTCCTTTGAGGGCAGACCCTCATCAACCATAGCTCTCAATATCATAGTAGAAAGCGGCTCCATCACCGTCTGGATGACCATCGCCAAAAAGGTCGCCAGGACTGTGGCCCAGTGCGGTTTCAGGTATGACATCATTCGCGCCAGCTGCTTCATATCCGGGACCTCGCTCTCTCAACTTTGCAGTTCTTCCCAGTAACCGTATAGCTCCTTCAATCTCGCCCGGGTTTCTCCCCACTCCTTCCAGGGAAGGGCCCGGGCTTCGCGGTAGCTCTCCGGGTTTGAGAGCACAGCGGCAAGTTGCTTTTCCCTTTCCTCCAGCGTCTTAATTTCATCTTCGAGTTCGGCGAGACCGGCAAGATTTCTTTCGAGTTCCGTATCCGCCTCGTCCTGCTCCCGCCGCTTTTTCTCGGCGGCAGATCCTGCGCGAGCACGTTGTCCGCGATGGCAGCCCGCCTGTCCCGACGGGGTTTCTCCTGCAATCCGGCCGACCCCAGCCGGGTGCGTTCCAGTGACCGGGCCCGTCCGTGTTTCAAGCCCTTCCCGTGCATCTCCACCCGTACTCGCCTCGGTACCGATTCTGGCGATCGTTTGTTTCCAGGCCGAATAGTTCCCTCGGAAGTCTCGGATTTCGCTGTTTTGGAACACGAACAGCCTCGTGGCGATCTGGTCGATGAAGTACCTGTCGTGGGAGGCGAAGATCACGGTGCCGGGGAAATCCAACAAAGCTTTCTCCAGCGCTTCTTTGGATGGAAGGTCCAGGTGGTTTGTGGGCTCGTCGAGGAGCAGTACATTGGGCTTGGAGAGTACGAGCTTCAGGAGAGACAGACGGTTTCTCTCGCCACCCGACAAGTTTCGGACCTTCTTTTCCATGTCGTCGCCGGAGAACAGGAAGCGGCCCAGGGCATCTCTGGCTTCCTCGGGCGTCCCTGCGAGCCCTCTTATTTCTTCCAGGACGGTGTTTTCGTCGGACAGAGAATCAAGGTCCTGTGAAAAATAGGCCACCTTCACGTTGGGCCCCCACCGGACCTCTCCAGCGTGATCCCGGAGCCCCTGGATGCACTCGAGGAATGTCGTCTTTCCGCATCCGTTCTCCCCGACCAGAGCTACTCTCTCCCCCCTCAAGATCAAGCAGAAAAAGTCGCGGAAGAGGTCCTTTTGGGGAAAACTCTTTGTTAAACCGGTCAGAACGAGGACCTCCTTGCCCGAGCGGGACACGCCGTCGAATCCTGCTTTGAAAGTACGCTTCTCCTTGCGCGGCTTCTCGACCATTTCCAGGCGCTCGAGCACCTTTTCCCTGCTCTTGGCCTGCCCGGTCCTCCTGGCGTTCGCCTTCCACTTTTGTATGAAAGCCCTGGTTTTCTCCACGAACTCCTGCTGCCTCTCGTAATCTTGTTCTTGCTTGCGAAGGGCGGCCTGTTTTTGCTCGAGGTACGAGCTGTAGTTGCCCCGGTAAAGGGAAGCCTTTCCGTCAGCGATCTCGATGACCTTGTGAGCCAGCTGGTCCATGAAGTACCGGTCGTGAGATACCAGGATGACACCCCCGGGATATCTCTGGAGATACTCTTCAAGCCACTCGACTCCGGCGATATCCAGGTGGTTGGTGGGCTCGTCGAGGATCAGCACATCCGGTTCCCTCAAGAGAAGCTTAGCGAGGCTCACCCGGACCTTCTGGCCGCCGCTCAATGCCGACACGGGTATATCCCAGGCTTGTCGTGGAAGTCCAAGACCGGTGAGAATCGCCGCAGCTTTGTGTTCGATCTCGTAGCCACCCAGGCTCTCAAATCGCGCCATCGCGCGTCCATACTGGTCAAGGATACCGTCCTCGACGTCCGGTGAAGACATCCGCTTTTCCAGCTCACGGAGCTTATCCCTGAGCTCCCATAGTTCTTTCCTGGAAAGGATGACTTCGTCGAGAACCGCGTTTTTGGATTCCACCAGATCCTGCGACAAGTAACCCAAGGATGCGCCCCGGGCCAGATGGACGGACCCTTCGTCGGGAGGAAGTTCCCCCGCCAGAATCCGGAGGAGAGTGGTCTTGCCCTCTCCGTTTCGGCCTACAACCGCCAGGCGTTGACCTTTTGCCAGGTCGAAGTCGAGCCCGGAAAAGAGGCAACGGTTGCCGAAATACTTGGCGAGGTTTGAGACGTTAAGCAGGGACACGGTATGAGACCTCCTTGGCAAAAGAAAACATCCGTTCGACCTAGAGACGAAAAGATCCGCACCGGGTTCTTACAGGCCCAGTTGAAGGACGTCTCTGGAACGGACCATCCCAAGGAAGTCTCCTTTCACGAGAGGATCCTCGCCGGGTGTCAGCTCGGCCTTCGGGTTTCGACCTTGAGGTCCGAGCGATGCGAGGCCACACGTAAATTATCATAACCCTTCGTTTGGCGCAAGTTCTTTCGGGTTCTAGATTAGAAACTGTGGGACATCCCAGTGAGAGCCCTAGGTCGAACTGAGGAGAGGTAGGAAATGATGGGGGCACGTCCAATTGTGGTTTGTGACTAAGCAAAACACGAAAGGAGTGCCCCCATGGAAAAAGGTATCATTGGTTCTCTCCTTAATCAACCGGCATCTGAGTCTGCTGGTACCGGTAGGAAAGAAATCGAATTGCAGGTGAAGGTGATTCCGCCCCGAGAATGCCCACGGTGTGGGAACGGGGTCCTGCATAGGCACGGGACTGTGTCGAAAAGGCGGGTCTTGGACGCGTTTTTGGATGGACACTGGATCTATCTCAGTTGGATCCCCTTGCGCTTGCGGTGTACGCGGTGCAGGAAGACGTTCTTGTGTCGCCCGGCAGGGGTACGGCCGTGGTCCAGGCTCACAGATAGGGCTATCCGGACAATGGTGGAGTATTCGCGGCGCATGAGCTACACTTCCACGGCGGAGCTACTGCAGCTGGACAGACACCGGGTGAGACGAGTGATTCTCAAGTACGTTGAGCCGAATATACTTCCCGAACAAGGGCAACCAGTTGTGCTGACGCTGGACGAGCTCTCTTTCAGCCGGCACGACTATATGAGCATGGCAGGGGAACTGGCTCCTACCAGAAGAGTGCTCTCGTTACTGGATAACGACTTAATGCGGACGATCGAGGGTTATTTGAGGTATCTGAAGGATTCGGGAGTGGTAGTTGAGGCGTTCGTGATAGACATGAAAGACTCGTGGCGCAAGGCGGTCAAGCGAGTTTTTCCCCAGGCCAAAGTGGTCGTGGACCCGTTTCATGTGGTCCAGGATGCCAACCGCAGGTTGGATGAATGCCGGAAGATCGAACAGGAGGCCTACAAGACGGATATTCCCCGATATCCGCTGTTGAAGCCCAGGGAAAAACTCACCCCCAAACAAGTTCAGCAACTGGAAGTGGTCCGGAGGAAATTCCCGGCTCTGTACGAACTGTATCAACTCAAAGAAGAGTTACGAGACATTTTGCGGGAAAGAGACGTCGAGAGAGCCAGGGAAAAGATATACTGGTGGCTGGTTGCGGCCGATACAGCCGCAAACGCGGAGGGCCGGGTTTGGGCAAATACGATAAGGTCCTGGCGCGAAGAGATTCTGAATCTCATCTACTTCACAGCCCAGGGCAGGCGATATACCAACGGGTACATAGAGGGCAAAATCACCGTGGCCAAGATGATCAAGCGGCTCGGCTTCGGTTTCAGAAACCGCCAGAGTTTCCTAAAGAGGGCCTTCATTGGATGCTGCCCCCGAAGCGTCATCCCACAGTTATTGACCTAGAGCCGTTCTTTCGATTGAAGGTGTTATCTTTATGGTAACATGATACTATAACGCTGGTGGCATTACACCAAACACGAGGGAGGAGGCGTTATATCGATCAGGACTCAGGTTCAACTGACGGAAGAGCAGTTTAAAGCTCTTAAAGCCATGAGTGCGGCTTCGGGTGTATTTCTAGCTGAGATGGTCCGGCGCGCAGTTGACAGGGTGATTTCCCAGTACCGGCGTCCTGAAATGGACGACTACATTTCCAGGGCAATTGCTGTTGCGGGAAAGTTCAGGTCGGGACTGGGTGACCTGTCCTCCGAACACGACAAGTACTTTGTGGAAACGGTGCGTGGCTAGTGTGGACACTTCTTCATTTCTCGCAGTTCTTGACGCCTCCGATGAGTGTCATCCTAGCGCAGCCGGGGCGGGTCGCCCGGTGTGGCCGCTCTAGGTGACGAAATGCTAGAATTAAGGCATGTCAACGAAGAGGTTGCTATCCGGCGCAGGGGTGCGTGCAGGGCCGGTACGTGCGGTGTCGGGCCGTGCGGGCCGGGTTATGTCGGTGTGCTACTGCTTACTTTTCTTTTTCCTTTCGCAGATTCTCATGGAATACCTGATGCCCCTCAACCTCGTCTATCATGACCGGGTGGAATTCGAGATCTTGAAGGATAATCCAGCCGACATCGATTGCGTGCTCGACCTAATCAAAAAGACTGTCGATCGCGCGGGTATCTCCGAATACTTCATTATACTGGGAGATTCTGTTGCTTACTCTGGTCCGGGCGGGCCCGAGCAGTCCGTGTCCCGGTACATGAACGACATCGCGCGGGAGAGGGGGCTTCCCCCCGTATTCAACCTGGCTGTCCCCGCCGCTCAGGCCGGGGATTTCTACACCCTCCTCCTCAAGCTCGAGGAAAAGGGGATTTCCACGGATAACGTCATTATAAACCTGATTTACGGAGGCTTTGTAAAACGGGACCCGAGGCCCCCTGTCGTTTACTGGTTTTACCGCGACCTCGAGAGGCTCGATCCGGAGACTTACGAGGCCGTCCGTCTTCACCTGGAGCAGGCAAGAGCTGCCGAGACGGGGGAGAAGCCGCGGAAAATAAACGAGAAAATCCAGGAGTTTCTTCAGTACCGGGTCTTTCCCGTTGTGCCGGTGCTGAAATACCGGGACTTCATCAGAGACGCCATCTTCCGGAAGGCAGGTGTTCCCAGGACCACGGGAGATGCACGACCATGGTACGAAAAACCTTACCTGCCCGGTCTTTTGAAGCAGGCTGAATACCAGCGTCTGTTCAGCCCCGAGCCGGTGGTCCTCGACGGTACAAACCCGAACGTGTTTTTTCTCAAGAAGATAGCCGAACGCCAGCGGGGAAAAAACCTGTTCGTCTTCATGAGCCCGGTTAACTCCGAACTGATGAAGGAAGAGGTTTCCCGGCCCGGGTATAAGCAGAATCTGAATGAGATTAACGCGTTCATGGGCCAATTGGCCCGGGACTATTCGTTTCATTACAGGGACCTGAGCGACGCCATTCCACAGGAACTTTTCTCGGACCATTTGCATCTCGTCAGCGGAGGATATCAAAGATTGGCCGAGATCCTGTGGGACTGGGTGGAAACGGCAAACCAGGGGCAAGAGGAAAGGCGGGAATGACGTGGGCTTTCACACGCCCGAGTTTTTCATCCTCCTCGTCTTGAGTTTCGCGGCGTTTTCCTTAACCAGGAGTAAGCGCCTGTGGGTGCTTGCTGTATTTGACGCCCTCTTTTACCTGTATGCGGGAGTATTGGATTTCTCGTTGCTCGCCGCGGCCTCTGTCGTGAGCTACCTTGCCGGCTTAGGTATGGCCACCCGGTGGCGGAAAGTCTGGTGCGTGCTAGGGGTAGGGTTGAACCTCCTCAATCTGGCCTTCTTCAAGTACTACTACTTTGTCCTCGGAAACATATCGAAAGTAGCGGCGGTTCCCGAGCGATTCTGGACCCTTCGGGTCGTCCTGCCCATAGGAATATCGTTCTATACCTTTCAACTGGTTTCGTATATCGTCGACGTGTACAAGGACCGGATCGAGCCCGCTCGATCATTCCTCGAGTTCTGGGTGTATATCTCATTCTTCGGCCAGGTTATCGCCGGGCCCATCATGCGGGCGGACGTATTCCTGCCGCAGGTCAAGCGTACGGAGAGCTATCAATTCGATCTGGACAGGACGAAAAAAGGTCTCCTACTGCTCCTTGTGGGTTTGGCCAAAAAGGTTGTCATCGCAGATACTCTGGCACCTTTCGTGGACGCTTTCTTTTCCAGGGGAGCTGGGATGAGCTCGGTAGATGTGTGGGTCGCCGCGTATCTTTTTGGATTTCAGATTTACTACGATTTTTCCGCTTACTGTGATATGGCTCTGGGGGTAGGAAAGCTTTTCGGCTTCGAACTTACCAGAAACTTCAACACCCCTTACGTAAGTCAGAATCCTCAGGAGTTCTGGCGGAGATGGCACATCACGCTCTCCACATGGGTAAGAGACTATCTGTACATCCCCATGGGAGGCTCAAGAAAGGGTTACGTGCGGGGGCTCGTTGCGGTCATCGCTGCTATGTGCATCTCCGGCCTCTGGCACGGAGCTTCGTGGACGTTTCTCCTGTGGGGGTTGTACCACGGCATTTTAAGTGCCGCACACAGGGTATGGAAAACGGTGACCGCGGGGAAGATCCGCCCCAGCGGGCTCGTCCGCGCGCTTAACGTGTTCGGCTACCTTCAACTGACCATGGTCGGCTGGGTGTTTTTCAGGGTGACCGACGTAAAAGCCCTCGGGCCCATACTCGGGAAGATGCTGAGCTTCAGCGATCTCTCTGTAGGGCCTCATTTCGCGGAGTACGTTGCAGTTATACTGGTGCTTTACGCTTTACACTGGGTTGAACACCTGGCTTTGGAGAATCGGGGGCAGCTTCTCCGGTGGTGGCAGGAACGGATCCCTTCACCGGTGAAAGGGCTGGTGTATGCAGCCGTAATCCTCGGCATCCTCCTGTTTACAAGGCCGAAGGAGAACGCCTTTATCTACTTCCAGTTTTAGGTGGGGCCAGAGAGGTACCGGCGGGGTATGGATACAGACCGGGGCTAGTGCGATGGGAACCGGATAACAAAGCCCCGCGGCGGTGCCTGCCGGGGCAAATCAGATGTCTGAAAGGAGGCGAAGACCTGGTCCGGGCCCATGTTTGCCGGGCGTAAACAGTCGGGCTTTGCAACCAGGTCGAACCGATGTCCAGGAAGGGGATGGCGGAAGCGGCCTTCGTCGTCATGGTCATCACGGTCGTGGCCAAGGTGGTCGGTTTCTTCCGCGAACAATTGGTGGCGATGTTTTTCGGCGCGACGGGGAGAACTGACGCCTACGCAATGGCAATGCTTATCCCGAACTACCTTACGGGGATCGTCCAGACCGTGCAGGTAGCTTTCCTTCCGGTTTTCGCCGGCTATTTAGCCTCGGAACAGAGGGAAAAAGCTTGGCGAATGGCATCTTCGGTGTTCACCATATCGGTCCTGGCGGTGCTGGCGATAGGGGTGTTGTCGATTGGTCCTGCGCCGGCCATCGTGCGCCTGGTAGCTCCCGGATACGCCGGAGAGCGGTTTGATGACACCGTGTTCCTTACAAGGATTTTTCTGCCTGCAGCCGCCCTTGTCTACCTGGGGGCTTTACTGAAGGCTGTTCTCAATTCCTATCAGGAGTTTGCGGTACCTGCCGCTTCCCTTCTCGTTCAGAACCTGGCGATCGCCGCTTCCGTCGCCCTCCTTGCACCCACGTTTGGATTGTGGTCTCTGGCTGTAGGAACGGTCGGCGGGTATGCAGGTGTTGTCGTCATACAGCTCATCCGGCTCATCAAGGAACGGCCGCAGTTGAGAGTGTCTTTTGAGCTCGACGAGGGGACCCGGAAGGTTTTCCGGCTGGCCGGCCCGTTGGCCCTTGCTACGCTGGCCTCTCAGCTGTACCTCCTGGTCGAACGCGGTCTTGCTTCTTACCTGCCGGAAGGTGTGGTTGCGGCCATCCGGTTTACCGATACGGTGAGGCAGCTGCCCGTCGGGCTGTTTACCGCGGCTGTTGTCACGGTCATCTACCCCACCCTCTCGTCCTTGTGGGCCAAAGAAGACAAGGCGGAGTTCTCGTCCACGTTCATATCGGGATTCCGGTATGTACAATTCATCATAGTTCCGTCGGTGGTGGGATTTCTTCTCCTGGCCAACCCGATAATCCGGGTGATTTACGAGAGGGGGAAGTTTACTCCCGCTCATACCGCTCTCACCGCGTCGGTGTTGATGGCGTTTGCGCCCGCCGTAGTAGGCATGTCGGGTGTTCAGGTCATCAACGTCGCGTTTTATTCGACACAGCAAACTTTGGTGCCGGTCCTCCTGGGGATCGGAAGCTCAGTTCTCAACATTTTCATCGATACGCTGCTCGTTAAGCCCCTAGGATACATCGGCCTGGGTGTGGGGAACAGCGTCGCCCAGTGGGCTCTCATGGCGGCCGGCCTTTACATGGTGTGGCGACGGATAGGCGGATTCAGGATGAGGCCTTTAGCTCTGGGGATCGCAAAGATCCTCGGAGCTTCCGGGGCGATGGGAGTTTACTGTTACTTGACGGCCAAGGTTACCGGGTACTACTACGGTGGTGTGCCCCTCATGACGGATCTCAGGAACACCGCAATCGTTGTGGGCGGCGGAGCTCTTGTGTATTTCCTCGCGGCGTACGTTTTGAAGATAGAGGAGATGAAAACGCTGACCAGCGCCGCTCTGAGGAGATTGCGGGTGAGACGGGTGCGTGCGACGGAGGAATCCCAAGGCAAGCCGTCTAACAGCTAGTTAAAAGGAATACCGGTTACTTGGATTACGAAGAAATCACGAAATAAGAAAGGAGGTGTGCCCTTGGTTCCCGAAGATACCTGGCCCCGGCGGTAAAGCGAGCGGCCAGGTATGTGAACCAGGTGCAGCGAGTTGGACTACATCTCCGATTTCCTCGAGTTCCTGTCGATTCCGAGTGTGAGCGCTTTATCCAAGCACAAAGCCGACGTCGAAAGAGCGGCATCGTGGCTTGCCCGCCGGATGGAACGGGCAGGTGTCCGCGAAGTCCGCATCCTTAAGACCGCGGGTCATCCCGTTGTCTTCGGGCAAGTGCTCTCCCGTTCACCACATGCTCCGGCTGTGCTCATTTACGGTCATTACGACACGCAGCCACCGGACCCGCTGGAGGAATGGAACTCGCCGCCCTTCGAACCCGTGGTCAAGGAAGACCGGGTTTACGCAAGAGGTGCTGCCGACGACAAAGGGGGCGTTTACGGGGCGATCCTGGCTACCGAAGACGTTGTCAAAGCGGGCGGGCCTCCCGTGAATCTCAAGTTCCTCTTCGAAGGAGAAGAGGAAATAGGTAGCCCGAATCTCAAGGATCTTCTGGTAAAAGAAAAAGACCTGTTTGCCTGCGACCTGGTGGTTTCGGTGGACGGAGGCATGTTCACGAGGGAGATACCCTCCCTCACCACCGGTTCGCGAGGCCTCGTAGCCATTCAAATCGACGTGAAGGGCCCTCGAACTGACGTCCATTCGGGCGGTCACGGGGGCGCGATAAACAATCCGGTAAATGCCTTGTGCCAGATCGTGGCCAGCATGAAAGATGAAGACGGGCGGATTACGGTGGACGGCTTTTACGATAACGTCCGGGATATTTCCGAGTCCGAGCGGAAATCCTTCGCCCAGGTGCCCTTCGACGAGGAGGAGTACCGGGCTTCCGTCGGAGTGCCGGCACTTTTTGGAGAACCCGGATATACGGTCTTGGAAAGGCTTTGGTCAAGGCCGACTCTAGATTGCAGCGGCATCTGGGGCGGCTTCCAGGGCGAAGGCGTGAAAACCATCATCCCGTCAAAAGCGTCCTGCAAGATCACATGCCGGCTCGTGCCGGACCAGGAGCCCGATGAGATAGCCCGTATCCTGGAGGCTCACGTCCGGCGGTGTGCCCCCCGTGGGGTGACGGTGGAAACCACGGTGTTTCCGGGCAATTCCCGGCCCTACGTAGTTCCCGGTGACCACCCGGCTCTCCCCGTGCTGTCGAGGGTGCTTACGAAACTATACGGCAGGCAGCCGGTGGAGGTGCGCCTGGGCGGGACGCTTCCGATAGCCCGCACCTTCCTGGATCTACTCGGTTCCTACCTGGTGTTTTTCGCTACATCCAGCCCGGACGAGAACGTCCACAGCCCCAACGAGTTTTACAGGCTGGACGAGCTGGATAAGTTGAGGAGAGGGCTCCCGGAACTATGGAGCGAACTCGCCGCTTCCCACCGTACGTAGCTCGGCGAGATGGAGCGGAGCCGGATGGAGCGGGCGCGAGGGTGGCATCGCTAGGTGGAGCCCGGACTCAGGAGGCAGAGGCGGAGGTAGTGCGGCCCGGTATGGCATTGCGAGATACGGCGTCGCCGGGTGTAGAGCGCTCGCCCGCGGGCGGTGACATAGTAGTCTTCGGCAGTTTGAACGTGGACTTCGTCGTGAGGACATCGGTCCGCCCCAGGGTGGGCGAGACCGTTAAAGGCTTGGGATTTCAGCTCTTTCCGGGAGGGAAGGGGGCAAACCAGGCGGTAGCCGCCGCCCGGGCCGGCGGGCGGGTCGTCATGGCCGGTAGGGTGGGAGATGACGCCTTTAAAGACATCCTGTTGAGGAGCCTTAAAGACGCTGGAGTCGATGCGCGCCTGGTTGAAGTCACTCCCGGGATCGAGACCGGTTCCGCTTTTATCACGGTGGACGATGCCGGTCAAAACTCCATCATTATAATCCCTGGCGCCAACGGGCGGTGCTCCGCAGAAGATGTCGAGCGCATGCGGCCGCTTCTGGGAACGGCGAAGGTCTTGATGCTTCAGCTGGAAATTCCCATGGAAACCGTAGAGATTGCCGCCAGGACCGCGTCGGCCATGGGGGTTAAAGTGATCCTAGATCCAGCGCCCGCGATGGAGATACCGGAAAGCCTTTGGGCATCTGTGGACGTGATCACCCCTAACGAGCATGAGGCAGCTTTTCTGACCGGCCGTGAGATCTCAGATTTCCCCGAGGCCGAGACAGCGGCGGCCGCTTTGCTGAACAAAGGTCCGCGATGGGTCGTCGTGAAGATGGGTTCGCGGGGAGCTGTGTCGGCGTACAGAAACTCCTCGGGTGATGTGATCTTCCGGCGGTTTCCCGCCTTTTCCGTTCCCGTTGTGGACACCACCGCTGCCGGGGACGCGTTCGCCGGGGGTCTGGCGGTGGCTCTGTGCGAGGGCAAGGCCTGGGACGAGGCCATGCGGTTTGCCAGTGCAACGGCAGCTCTTTCGGTGACCAAGCCCGGTGCTCAGACATCCATGCCCTTGAGGGAAGAGATAGATAGTTTCCTGCGGGATACGCCGCTTGGGACTTGAACCGAACCGGGCGCGGTTGACCTGAAACGAGCACTGATCTGGCGTGATCTAATAAAACGAGTATCATTGCCCGTTGAGACGTCCGCAGGTAAAATCTAGGATAAGGTTACAAGAAAGGTAGGACACAATGAACGCTAAAGACGTGTTGAACCTTCTCAAGAGCCCTGTCTTTGCTGACTTATGCAAGCAGCATGGAGTTTCCCTGGCTGTGCTGTTTGGATCGCAAGCTACCGGACGGGCAACGGAGGCAAGCGACGTAGACCTGGCTGTGCTCATGAGAGATAAGAGCCGCCCGGATGACTTGTTGTCTCTCGCCCGCGAGCGAAGGGAGTTCATGAGAGAGCTAATTAGCTACATTAAGTCGACCGATGTTGACCTGATCATCCTCAATCATGCAAACCCGTTGCTAAAGTTCCAGGTGGCCAGGACCGGCAAGCCGGTTTACCAAGAGACTCCAGGGTTGTTTTCCAGCTTTTGTTCCCTCGCAGTAAGACAGCATGAGGACTCGATGGTCTTCTACCGCGCTACGGACCGGTACTTAAGGCAGGCTGCCGAAAGGAGAAGGCGTGATGGTCGACACTCTTGTGATTAAGCGCAAGTTACAGAAGCTATCCGAGTATTTGGACGAACTCGAAGCTATGCGGGGGATCAGCCTCGAGGAATATCTTGGTGACTTCCGGAACAAGAGGGTCGTCGAAAGACTAATTCAGTTGATCGTAGACGTCGCCGTGGACATCAATACCCATATTGTGGTAGGTGCAGGCAAACCTGCGCCCAGTGATGCATACACTTCCTTCATCGAAGTCGCGAAATTGGGCGTTCTAACTCAGGAACTTGCCTGCGAGATTGCTCCATCGGCTGGCGAACGGAACATTATTGTCCATGAGTATGAAGTAATTGACGATGTAATAGTGTTCCAGAGCATCGGTCAGACATTGGAGATGTACGGCAGATATATCGATGCGGTACTGGACTACCTCAAAGAATGAAGGGGCTCTGACGGTTCTAAGCCGTGGCCCCTACCGCGAATTATATGTCCTTCGACGGTTCTCGTCATAGTATCTGATTTGCTCCCAAAAAATGTTCACCCGCTGCAGTTAAGTTCCAGCCGTGTCGAACAAGCGGGACCTTTGAAACTTGTGCCCGGGGTCTGTCCTCAGGCGACTCAACTGCCTTCCCTCAATCTATGCCCCTAGCACGACTCAAAGCGTGCTTTTTTGCCTTCAAATTGCAATTATTGTCGAACGATTTGCAGGATTCTACAAGGACTTGCCTCATGAATGGTATATAGTGGTAGCGATGGCTAGAGCCGGCGCCGCTGGCCCATCCTGCCCCTTGAATGCGGGGTGTGAAGTTGGGTCAGCAGCAAGCGCACGGGGAGCCAACCGGGGGAAGGCAGCGTCTGGATGCCCCGGGCCCGCCTCGTGAAACGCCTGGGGAGGGCCGGACCCGCGCTGTTTTGCGAGGCTCCTTCCGGCTCTAGACCTACCGGGAAGGAGGGGTGTTTCGGCAAGCACTCTTGCAGCTCAGTCAGATAGGCGCCTCTTGCGGATCCGGCAAGGGCGTCAGCGAAGTCAGCGAAGTCTGGTGGAAAGGAGAGAAAAGATGAGGCGTTTTCTCAGTCTAGCATTAGTCCTCGCTATGCTCCTCGGGGTCTTCGGTTCGCCCGCCCTGGCCGCGACTTCGCCGCAAAAAGGACCGGCCGTCTCACGGACCCCGCCGGGAGTTCACGCCACAAAGACGGCGACAGTCGGTGAATCACTGTTAGAGGCCTTTTCCACCAGCGAAAAGGCCACGTACATCGTGCGGCTCTGGGAGGAAGCTGACCTCTATGGGGCGCGCGATGCGGCCATCGGGAAAGCTGCGGCCAACGGTTTGCGGGGCAGGCCGTTGCAGGTCGCGGGGAGAGCGGCTGTGGTGAGGGCCCTCCGGGAAACTGCTGCGCGGTCGCAGGCTCGCCTCCTCGGGATGCTCGAAAAGTGGAGCAAGGACGGGGAGGTAGACGAGTTCAAGCCTTTCTGGGTGATTAACGCGGTCTGCGTCACCAGCACCAGGAAGGTGATGGACGAAATCGCCCGGCTGCCCGAAGTGAAGGAGCTCTTCCTCAACGAGAAGGTAGACCTCATAGACAACGTATCGGAGGCTCCGGCAGCGGGGGCGGCTTCTGGCGGCTCTACGTCAGATGCGCCCGAGGTCGGGGCAGAGACCATTGAATGGAATGTCCAGATGGTCGAGGCTCCGGCGGTCTGGGGGCTGGGTTACGACGGAACCGGCGTCGTGGTGGCCAACCTCGATACGGGCGTGGACTGGGAGCATCCCGCTCTCATGCGCAAGTGGAGGGGGTATGACCCGGAGACAGGCCATCCCGGGGAATTGGCCATCTTCAGCTGGTTCGACGCGGTCAATGGAGAGCCGCTGCCCTACGATGACCACGGACACGGCACCCACACCATGGGCACCATCTGTGGGTCAGACGAGGAAGGGATGAACCAGATCGGCGTCGCACCGGGAGCAAAGTGGATAGCTGCGAAGGTACTAGGTGCTGATGGTTCGGGCTGGTCTGATGACATCATCGCTGCCGGACAGTGGCTGGTGGCGCCGACGGATGCCCAGGGAGTTCCCCATCCCGAGTACGCCCCAGACGCCGTGAACAATTCCTGGGGCGGTCCTCCCGTAGCTGACGACTGGTTCAGAGATATCGTGAGGGTCTGGAGGGCCGCGGGCATTTTCCCCAGCTTCTCCGCAGGGAACAGGGGTCCGGGCTCCGGAACCATAGGTTGTCCGGCCAACTATCCCGAGTCGTTTGCGGTGGGCGCCGTGGACAGGAACGGAAATCTGGCCGGGTTTTCCAGCCGCGGGCCGTCGGCTTACGGTGAAATCAAGCCGGAGGTCGTGGCGCCGGGCGTCGGGGTGAGGTCTTCCGTTCCGGGCGGCGGTTACGAGGGCGGGTGGTCCGGAACCTCCATGGCCTGCCCGCACGTGGTGGGCGTGGTTGCCCTGCTCCTCAGCGCCGATCCCTCGCTCAGCGTCGACGAACTCGAGGAAATCATCACCCAGACGGCCACTCCCATGGAAACGCCGGAGTACCCCGGCAGGCCCAACAACGGTTTCGGCTGGGGCTTGGTGAACGCCATGAGCGCGGTGAGCGAGGTCCTGGGTGCGGGAACCGTCCAGGGACGCGTCCTCACAGCCGGGGATGACCTCGAAGCTCCCGTGGCCGAGCACGAACCCGTTCCCTATGCCTACGAAGGGTTCGATGTTCCCGTGACGGTGCATGTATCCGACAACGTGAGCGTCGTGTCGGTGGAGGTCTTCGCCAGACGGTGCGGCGAGGAGTACTTCACTTACATCCCGCTCCAAAGGGTGGCGGGTGACCATAGGGACGGCGTTTACGGAGGGGTCATGCCGTGGTTCCTGTTCGTCGCCGGTGTCAATGCCGAGTACTTCGTCCGGGTGAGGGACTACGGCGGAAACGTGGCGGAGCTGCCCGCTGACGGGGGGCTGTTCCATGTCCCCGTCAGAACCGGGGAAGAGCCCGGGTACGAAGAGGACTTCGAAGGTTCCGTTGCACCGGTAGGCTGGAACCATAGCGGTACGAACGACTGCTGGCAGTGGGGAATTCCCACTTCGGGACCGGGAGCCGCCCATTCAGGGGAAAAGCTCTTTGCCACAAACCTCTCCGGTCCTTACCCGAACAGAGCCAACTGCTACCTTCTGATGCCGCCGCTGGATCTTACCGGAGTTACCCAGGCGTACCTCCGGTTCTGGCACTGGTACGACCTGGAAACTGGTTATGACTATGGCGACGTTTACGTGTTCACCGATGGCGAGGACTGGGACCACGTGGCCGAGTTCACCGGTACGTCCGGCGGGTGGAAGAAGGAAATGATAGACCTTTCGGCTTACGCCGGCAACGTGGTGTACCTCCTCTTCAATTTGTGGACAGACGGTAGTGTCCAAAAGGCCGGATGGTACATCGACGACGTAAGATTGATCGGGCCTGACGACGAGCCGCCGGCAGCACCTACGGGTCTGGGCGCTGAGATAACCGGTCTCGGCGACGTGCGGTTGACCTGGCTGCCCGGAACTGAAGACGATCTCGCGGGTTACACCGTCTACCGGAAGGTGTACGGTGAGGAAGTCTTCAGCGTCATCGGGTATACCCCCAGCGCGATGTTCACCGATTCCTCGCCCGCGCGCGGCGTGGAAAATGCCTACCGGGTAACTGCCGTCGACCTCTGGGGCAATGAAAGCGAGCCTTCGGGGGAGGTCGTGGCGATTCCTCCTGCGCCGACCATCGTTTACTCAACGGATTTCGAGTCGGGAGAGCAGGGTTGGACGCATGGCGGGACGAACGACTGCTGGCAGCTGGGTACGCCCACTTCCGGGCCGGGAAGCGCTCACTCGGGTTGGAACGTCTGGGCGACGAACCTCGCCGGGAACTACCCCAATAATATGGACGCCTGGCTTGCTTCGCCTACGGTGGATCTCACCGTTTACGCGAACCCGATCCTGACCTTCTGGCACTGGTACGAGATCGAAACCAACTACGATAAAGGGTTTGTGGAGATCAGCAGTGATGGTGGCACCACGTGGACGACAGTTGCCCAGTTCAGTCATTCCTCGGCAGGGAAGATCTGGGCACAGGCCGTTGTCGATCTCTCGGCTTATGGTGGTCAGGTAATCCAGGTGAGGTTCAGACTCAAGAGCGATTCCAGCGTGGCGAAGCTCGGTTGGTACGTCGACGATTTCCGCATTCAAGCTATGCCTTCCGGGGCATCCGTAGGTGCCGGCATCGTGGCTTCGGGGCAGGATGAGGTGTCTGCGTCCGCGCCCGGTAAGCCCAAACCCGACAAGCGAGGGCCGCTGTTCTCCTGGGACGATGTGCGGACCGGCACGCCGGACGATTACCGGAAGGTCCTCCGGGATGAGCCGGTGAGGGCGGAGTCGCTCCCGCTTGATGCGGTCGTCAGCATCGAGGAGACCGGTAGGTCCACCAGGACGGACCCGGCGACGGGCGCGTACACTCTGCGGCACATAGCAGGGGATTGGACACTCCGGGCGTGGAGCTACGGCTACTACCCGGTGACGGAACCAGTTACCATCCGAGATGACGGGGTTACGGAGGTCAACTTCGTCCTGGAACCCGTACCCAGGAGCGCCATCGCGGGTACGGTTGTGGATAGGAACACCGGCGAGCCCATCTCCGGTGCGGAAGTATGCCTCGTCGAAGATCCTATGGTTCCTCCGGTGTTAACCGGCGAGAACGGCCAGTTCGTCCTGGAGTGCTTCATCGGCGAGTACACGCTGCATGTCTCCGCGCCGACGTACTACCCGGCGGACGTGCCCGTTACGGTCGTGGCCGGTGAGCCCACTGTCGTGGCGGTGCAGCTCAAGCCTTTCGTGGGATATCCGGGCGAGCTTATCTACGACGACGGCACGGCTGAGAACGCCTGGGCGTACTACGATCCGGGCAACGGGTGGGCCGTAAGGATGACCCCCGAGGGCGGCTCGGCGATGCTCACTAGCGTGTCCTTCCGGTTCTGGGATACTACCTGGCCGAGCCCGGGCGGAACCGCGTTCAAGTGGGCCATCTTCGACTCGTCGGGACCGGACGGTTCACCTGGCAATGTAGTTGCGGGTCCGTTCGACGCCCAGGCCAAGAGAGATGGATCGTGGACGGTTATTGACTGCCGCGACCTGGGCATCGTTGTGAACGGCGACTTCTACGTGGCGTACCTCCAGGCCGTTCCCTATCCCAACTGCCCTGGTCTGGCTACGGACGAAAGCGGTCCGTGGTACGGCAGGTCGTGGAGCTTCGTGGGCGGATCCTGGGAGCCCAG
Source organism: Candidatus Fermentithermobacillaceae bacterium (assembly GCA_012842495.1). Classification (GTDB taxonomy): domain Bacteria; phylum Bacillota; class Sulfobacillia; order Fermentithermobacillales; family DUSS01; genus DUSS01. Next base: position 216,445 of record DUSS01000004.1, on the reverse strand, counting down.
GCCAGAAGACGAAGGTAACACGATGATCCGGGCGTCGGTTATGTACGCGGTGGCCGCACCCGTCATCACCTCTCCGGCGGACGGCGCCGTGACGAACCAGACTGAGATCGTGGTCAAGGGTCTCACATCCCCCAATGTCGAGGTACGGCTGTATGAGGGCGACGCCGAAGTTGGCCGGACCACAGCTGACGCCGGCGGAATTTTCGAGATTCCCGTGACGCTCAGCAAGGAAACGAGCGTGTTCACGGCCATAGCCTTCGCCGGGGATCGGTGGACGGATCCCTCCGCTCCCGTGACCGTGTACCTCGACCAGGTGGCTCCGGTTATCACCGTGACGTCGCCGGAGGATGACTTCGTCACGAACCGTGACGCGGTCGTGGTCGAAGGGTCCGTATCCGACAAATACTTGGACGTCCTCACGGTAAACGGCGAAGTTGTCGAAGTGGTGGACGGAGCCTTCCGGACCCGCGTTCTCCTTGGTGAAGAAGACGGGCCGTACACTATAACCCTGGTCGCCTCGGATAAGGCGGGGAACTCCACGGAAGTGGTGCGGGGCGTGACGAAGGACACGGTTGCGCCGGAGATAACCGGGCTGGTACCGGCCGAGGACATTGAGGTTCTGCCGGGCGATGAGCTTGCGGTCAGCTTCAGGAGCGAGACTGGCCTGGCGTTTGCCGGGTTCCAGATCGTGCTCCCCGCCGGAGCTCAAGAGGTCCAGTCGTTTACCGCCATGACCGAGGACCCCGAAAACCCGGGCCTTTACACCGGAGTCTGGGCCGTTCCGGCAGGTCTCGTGGTGGACGAAGCAGCTGTCCAGTTCAGGGCGGTCGACGCCGCCGGCAACGATGCCGAAGCTCTGGCTCCGGGAAGGATAACGGTCCTACAACTCGAACCGTTAGTCATAACCACCGGTTCGCTCTCACAGGGCCGAGTAGGAGACGCCTACAACCAGACCTTAGCCGCGAAGGGAGGTCGCGCTCCGTACACCTGGGCGGTGGTTCAGGGCTCGTTGCCTGCTGGCCTCACCCTTGATGCGGGAACGGGCACCATTTCCGGCACGCCAGCAACGGCCGGTACGTCCACCTTCACCATCACCGTAGCGGACAGCCTCGGTACTGAGGCGACGAAGGGGTTCAGTATAACCATCGCTCAGAAGTCGTCGGGTGGCGCGCCTGGTGGTGGCACGCCTCCTAGCGAGGTTCCCATAGCGGCGCCCCCTGCCCCCGTATCGTCGGCGCAGGGCCTGATCAGCGTCGAGAGTGGAGGGAAGGTTGGGGACGAGAAGCTCGGATTCGTCCTGTCCGCAGAGCCGAGCTCGGTCAGGGGCAACACCGAAGTCAGGGTGGAGCGGAAGACCGAACCGGCGGGTGCGCCCGTAGTACCCGGCACCGTGTTCGAAGCTCGCGCCGCGAGCCACGGTCAGCCCGTCACCCGCTTCGTAAAGCCCGTGACCATCGTCATCCACTTCAAGCCGTCGGACGTGCCCGCAGGGGTGGGAGCTAGCCAGCTCTTCGTGGCTGCGTACTCCGATAAGCTCGGCAAGTGGGTGGCGGTTCCGACGACCGTCGATATGGAAGCCGGAGCGGCAACGGGCAAGACGACTCACCTAACCACCTTCGCGCTCGTTGCGATGCCCGCGATGAGGACTCTCGGCGATGTGCCCGGACACTGGGCCGAGGAGTTCATAGTGGCTCTTCAGTCGCTGAGCATCATAAGCGGACGTCCCGATGGCACCTTTAAGCCCAACGATGTGGTGACCAGGGCGGAATTCGTGACGCTGGTTGGCTCGGCCATGGGCCTTACGCCAGTAGATGCGTCGGGCACGCCTTTAACGGATATCGCGGGTCATTGGGCCGCCGGTTACATCGAAGCCTGCCGGCAGGCGGGCCTGCTGATGGAGACCGGAGGGCTCTTCAGACCCGACGAGGCGATCACCCGGGCGGAGATGGTAGTCGTGCTCGGTCGTGCGATGAAGGTCAACCCGTTCGACGCGCACACCGGTTTCCAGGATGACGCTTTGATCCCGGCCTGGGCCAGGGGATATGTCGGCGTTCTCAGGAACATGGGCATAATCTCGGGCAAGCCGGGTAACGTCTTCGAACCATTCGGAACCGGGACCAGGGCCGAAAGCGCGAAGATCGTCTGGGAGATCCTCATGAGGTAGTGCCGGGCTGCCTTACCAATCGCTGCCTATCGAAGGGAGCTGGCGAAAGCCAGCTCCCTTTCTGTCAACGCCATTGACACATCTCCGCATAAATCCTATTATCCAGTGGTAGGAATCCTATCAGAAGGCAATATCTTTTTGATTAGTGAGCGTCTTGTGTGTTGCATGCTATTACCGAGAAGGGTTAGATCTATGCGCAGACTGGCCCAAATCGCTGAGCGGGAAAGGGGGTGTACCGGTTGTTCCATGGACCGGATGAACCCGTTTACACGATAAGCGTAGCTGCGAGACTTTTAGGCGTGACGCCGCAGGTTTTGAGGCAGATCGAGCACGAAGGTCTCATTGAGCCGAGGCGCACCGTGTCCAACATCCGCCTGTATTCGGAAAACGATTTGAAGCGGCTCCAGAGGATCATCCATCTCCTTAGGGATAAAGGCATCAATGCTGCAGGAGTACGGTTCATATTGGCCGCCGAGGAGGAGGCCGGGGCCGAAGGAGGAACCGGTCCGCCGTCGCGGCATATGCCCCGAGCTGGGCTCCCCCGGCTGCAGGCGGAAGACGCCCGTCCCCACTCCAGCGGTGCAAGCGATGTCGAAGGTGGGGGACGGGAATCCGAGGCTGACGCGGGGGGAGACACCGGCCCGGAAGGCGCGATGGTCTTGACCCAGCACGCGGGCGGATCGAAATCCAGAAAGCCGCCGAAGAGCTGGCGGGATGAGGGTGGCATTTGATACCTGGCGTTCAAGAAACAGCGAACGCTTTCCGGGTTCAGTCCAGTTGGTCACTTTCACTGAAGACGTCTTCATCTCGGAGGTGCATCTATGGCCAAAGTTGTTGGTATCGATCTGGGGACCACTAACTCCGTCATAGCCGTAATGGAAGCGGGGGAACCCACGGTAATCACCAATGCAGAGGGTTCAAGGCTTACCCCCTCGGTGGTGGGCTTCACCAAGAAGGGGGAGAAGCTCGTGGGACAACTTGCAAAACGGCAAGCTGTCCTCAACCCGGAAAACACGATTTTCTCCATCAAAAGGTTCATCGGAAGGCGATATGACGAGGTAGAGGAAGAGAGAAAGCGCGTACCGTACCAGGTCCGCCGGGGCAAGCACGACGAGGTCAGGGTGTACGTGCCCGCTATCGACAACGAGATCACGCCGGAAGAAGTGTCCGCTCATGTGTTGAGAAAACTCAAGGAAGACGCCGAGAAGTACCTTGGCGAACCCGTGACCAAGGCGGTTATTACGGTGCCGGCGTATTTCAACGATGCTCAAAGGCAAGCTACCAAAGACGCGGGGCGGATAGCGGGACTCGAAGTCCTGCGCATCATCAACGAGCCCACCGCAGCGTCGCTGGCTTATGGTGTGGACAAAAAGAAGAACCAGAAGATCCTGGTCTGGGACCTCGGTGGCGGAACGTTCGACGTATCTGTCCTGGAAGTTGGGGACGGAGTCGTAGAGGTTCTGGCTACTTCGGGTGACACTCACCTAGGCGGAGACGACTACGACCAGCGAATCGTCAAGTACGTCGCCGAAGAATATCTGAAGGAGACCGGTGTAGATCTGCGGAAAGATAAGCAAGCCCTTCAGCGTCTCATAGAAGCAGCTGAAAAGGCCAAGGTTGAACTTTCGCAGGTCTATGAGACGACGATAAGCTTGCCCTTCATCACCGCCAAAGACGGCCAGCCGCTGCACCTGGAAATGAGGTTAACCAGAGCGAAGTTCGAGGAGCTCACGGAGGACCTCACCAAGAGATGCATTCATCCGTTTGAGCAAGCTCTATCCGACGCCAAGCTCAGGCCGGCCGACCTCGACGAGGTGATTCTGGTGGGCGGTGCCACCAGGATGCCTGCCGTTCAGGAACTGGTGAGGAGGCTGACGGGGAAGGAACCCAACCGGAGCGTAAACCCGGACGAAGTGGTCGCGGTAGGAGCCGCGATTCAGGGCGGGGTGCTCGCCGGAGAGGTGAAGGATATCATCCTTTTGGATGTGACTCCGCTTACGCTGGGGGTGGAAACACTCGGGGGAATCATGACTCCGATCATCCCGAGGAACACCACTATCCCCGTGCGGAAGAGCCAGATATTCACCACCACCGCCGACTTCCAGTCGCAGGTGGAAATCCATGTGCTCCAGGGCGAAAGACCCATGGCCAAGGACAACCGTAGTCTTGGCCGTTTCATGCTGACGGGGATCCCTCCGGCGCCGCGGGGTGTGCCGCAAATCGAAGTTTCCTTTGATATCGATGCCAACGGCATCCTCAACGTCTCCGCCAAAGACTTGGGTACGCAAAAGGAGCAAAAGATAACCATCACGGCGTCCACGCAGCTTCCCAGGGAGGAAGTGGACCACCTGGTCGAAGAAGCTCAGAGGCACGCAGAAGAGGATAAGAGGAAGAGAGACGAGGTTGAAACCAGGAATATGGCGGACCAGCTGGTCTACCAGGCGGAAAAGGTGCTGAAAGACATCGGCGACAAGGCTCCGGCTTCGGAAAAAGCCGAGGTAGAAGAAAAGATATCCGCAGTCAAAGAGGCGCTGAAGTCCGACGACATCCAGAAGGTAAAGAAAGCCGTAGAAGAGCTTCGGGAAGCTCAGGGGAAGCTTGCGGAGGAGCTTTACAGGCAGGCGTCATCGAGAACGGACAGCGCAGCTGGTTCCGGCGGTGGCAACGACGGTTCTGATTCGGGCGGTCCCGGTAAGGGGAACGTGTACGATACGCGGTTCAAGGAAAAAGAGGAGAAGGACGAAAGGTGACCATGATAGACGTGGATAAACAGAGCGGGTTTGAGCCGGGGACGAGCGCGGTGAAGCCTGACGACAACCCAACTCGGACTCAGGTGGATGCTAAATCGGAAGCGCGGGCAGGTGCCGAAACCCCGGTTGGTGCCGGGGCGGAACCGGCCCGCGACCCGGGTCAGGACCGCAGCGAGAGCCAGAACCAGAACCAGCCTCAAGCCTCCAACCAGGATCGAAGTCAAAGCCAGAATCGGAGTCAAGGCCAGAGTAAACCGCAAGAGGGAAACCAGGTGGTTGGCGAGACCGGGGAGACAGGCCCCGCCGGGCACCGTGGTCTCCAGGAGGAGCTTGAGTCTCTCCGGGCGGAAGCAGCTGCTTGGAAGGAGAAAGCTGAGTTCAACTGGGACCAGTTCCTGAGGGCCCGCGCGGACCTGGATAATTACAGGAAGAGGGTGGAAAGGGACCTCGCCTTGAGGATCCGGCTGGGCAAGAGAGAACTCATCCTCGGTTTCCTGGAAGTGCTGGACAACCTGGAGAGAGTTCTTCAGGCGGGAAAAGGTCTCGTCGACGGGTCGGCCTGCTCCTCCGGGAATGCCCCGGCTCTCCTTGCTGGAGTGGAGATGATAAAGAGGCAAATGGAGGCCTTGCTTCGCGCGGAGGGAGTTGTGCCCGTGGATTGCTTGGGAAAGCCCTTCGATCCCTCGTTGGCAGAAGCTGTCGGGGTGGTCGAGGGCGAGGGCGAGCCAGGGACCGTGGTGGAGGTCATCCTGAAAGGTTACACTTACGGGGGAGATCTCCTGCGACCCGCCAGAGTAAAAGTAGCTAAATGATGCTGTTGCGCCTGGAGGTGGCTAATACCCCGGCGTACTAACTGCCGGTCTGGGCAAGTTATAAAAGAGCCGGGTCGCTCCGGTTCCACCTGTGGAGGTGGTTCAGAGCGACCCTAGCTGCTTCTCACAGAGACATCTCCGGCGCCTCGATGGAAGGGAAGGTTTCAATAGCTTTGTCCCTGACGTCTCCGTCAGCGCGAACGCCCATGTCCTCCAGGGCCATCAAGAACGCGCCTCCGGCGGGCTCGATGTCGGGAAGCCTGAAAGCTGCGAAGGGTATGAACCGGTGTACGGCGGCTTTAAAGTAGTCGCTCATGAGGGGGTTTTGTGCTTTCACGAATATGCTGCCTGCCGTCACTACGTCCACGCTCACAGAGCGCATTCCGAGCCTCTCCATCATTCCGCCGATGATTTCGCCCATCACCGTTCCCGAGTCCATGAGTATCTTCTGAGATATCGCGTCCCCCTCCGAGGCCAGCTGAAACACGGCGGGGACTATCGCGGCAGCTTTTACGTATATGGCGCCCAACTCGGCCTTATGTTCGTACATGAACAGGGACAGCGCATCGTATGAAGGGAATCCCAGGAGGTTCAGGACCGTCGCCTCCAGGGCGGTCTTGGGACCCGTCCCGTCATGAGACCTGAAGGCGTAGTGAATGGCATCGCGAATGATGTCACCTGCACCTCCCCGAGTTCCCCACTCGTATCCCATGCCTCTTCCGGTCACCTGCCGGCCGTCGGGACCCACCGCTCCGAAGTTGGAACCCGTGCCGCAGATCACGACTCCGCCCATAGATTCAGGGGTTCCCGCTCTGAAAGCAGCCCACACATCGTTCACGATCCTGAAATCCAGGCCGGGATAGGCTTTTTTGATGGCCCTTGTAAACGTCTCGAAATCCACCGGGAAATCGGCCCCGGCGAGAGCGAACACCGCGTGGTGGAGCTTCTCGGGCGGAAGTCCCCCCATTTCCAGAGCCTGGTTGACGGCGCTAGATATCGAACTCATGGCGTACTCGATGCCGGTGAGCTGGTAGTTGGACGGACCTGCCAGACCGACTCCCATCACCCTTCCGGTTTCGTCACCGACGCAGGCCATAGTCTTGGTGGCCCCTCCGTCTACTCCCAACGCGAACTTCACGACCTTCCCCTCCATTCTCATAAAATCCGTTCAAAACAAACCTGGTGCGAAGTGCCCCTGGTGTACCGGAACCGGCGTTTCTGTTGAGACATGACCCTGACGCCGAAACCTTCCTGCCGAAACACAACCCTCCCGCAAGTCTTCAACCTTCGAACAACAACCCCGCTAGATTGAACCTTAGCTAGTTCAAAGTTTTTTGCCTTCGAATTGCGGTAGGAACTCCCGGTTGGATTCGAGGATGTCCTTGAGAAGGTCGAAGGCCACCTCTGCGTCGCCGACCAGCGGGTGATTGAGGAGGGCGAAGAAGGCGGCCTCCACATCTCCGCGAACGGCAGCTTCCACCGTGAGCTCCTCATATGCTTTGACCTGTTGAACGAGACCCCTGATCTCCAAGGGAAGGGAACCGAGCTGAAGCGGAGTGGGACCCTTTCCGTCTACGACCGAGGTAATCTCCACCACACAGTCAGAAGGAAGCTCGTGAATGGCGCCGTTATTTCGCACATTCAGAGCCTCGAAATGCGGCGCGTTCCTGAGTATCGCAGATATGCAATCAAGAGCGACCGTCGAGTACCAGGCGCCGCCCCTCTTTTTCAAAGCTTCGGGCAGCTCATCCACACCGGGCTTCTTGTATTGAGCAAATAGCTCTTCCTCTATCTGCATAACTTGGTCAGCTCTTGTACCCTCGTTGTCCACCGCCTTTTCTTCCTCGGACACCGTCCGTCGCCTCAGCCAGTAATACTGAAGGTAAGGGGAAGGGATCGCTTTCAACCTCGTGAGGAAGCGGCCCATTTCCGGTCTAAGCTTAGCTGCCTTGGTGATATGCCCGACGAAGGCCCGGGAAAACAAGAGGTCGCGTATGTCTTCTCCGTCGCGGTAGATGTGAGTGACGAAGGATAGGTGGTTGAGACCCATCACATCCAGCCTGATTTTGGCCGGGTCCGCGTGAAGAGCTTGGGCGATGGCCATTTTTATGCTTATTGGTACATTGCAGAGGCCGAAGGTCTTCACATCGGCATGTTTGATGAGTGCCTCGGTCACAAGGCCCGACGGGTTGGAGAAGTTGAGGAGCCATGCGTCGGGGCATTTTTCTTTCACATCTGCCGCGATTTCCAGGGCCACGGGAATGGTCCGCAGCGCATTGGCAAATCCGCCGGGACCCGTTGTTTCCTGCCCGATGACGCCGTACTTGATGGGCAGGTGTTCGTCAGATCTTCGTGCCTTCATTCCGCCTACGCGGATCTGACTTATCACGAACGCCGCTCCGTCCAGCGCTTCTTTCCTGTTGAGGGATACCCGGACCGTGGACGGCATACCGCGCTTTTTCATCATCCTGCGGGAGAATTCCGCGATGACCTCGGCCCTCTCGCGTCCCTCGGGTATGTCCACCAGGACAACTTCCCCGGCGAAGAATTCGCCGGCTTCCCAATGTCGGATTACTCCATCGAGAAGCTCGGGAGTGTACGAGGAGCCCCCTCCTATTACCACGACTTTGATGTTTTTCACGACGGTCGCCCTCCAGTTCTGGGTGAGCTACTAACCCGGCCGCTTTTCGCTGGAGCTGCTAAAGGCTGGGTGGTCTGGGTTTCAGCTTCTCCATGTGTCGATGTTTACGTGAAGGTGCATCAGGCTGAGCACCTTGAAGGGCTCGGCCAGCTCCTTGCCGATTTCCTTGCCGTACTCCTGGGCTTTCAGGTGCATGTAAGGCGAGACCTGATTCCAGATAGGCTCCGGGAACTGCGACTTGTGGCACAGGATAGCTTCGATCTTGGTATCCCAGGTGGACCCCACGTCCACGAAGGTATTGGGAGCTGGAGTAAGGCCCAGCGCCACCCCTGTCACAGACCAGGGTTCGAGGCCTCTTTCTCGATCCTCCGGGTAAGCGTGATTGAAGCTTGCGTACATGCAAGCTTCAACCGCAGCCATGGATACTTTCCGGTGGTCGGGATGGGCCTCGTAAGCCAGCCACGGGTCGAGCGTGATCACGAAGTCCGGCCGGACCCTCCGGATGATGCTCACCATTTTCGGCCTCATTTCCGGGGGTTCCGGGGCATACCCGTCTTTATATCCCAGCCAGATGATTTCCTTCACCCCAAGGATTTCGGCGGCGGCCTCCAATTCTTTCTTTCGCACTTCTGCCATCTGTTCCGGAGTGACACCGGGGTCGAGGCTTCCCAGCGACCCGTCGGTGGCCGAAACATACGTTACCGACGCGCCGTTCCTCGTCAGAAGGGCGATGGTACCGCCCGCCGCCAGTTCCGCGTCGTCGGGATGCGGGAATATGACCAGGACGTTTTTGGCAGAAAGCAGTCTCGGAATGGGTATCAGGTCTTTAGCGTGCACTTAGTTCATCCCCTTTAAGTTGTTACGATTCTTAGCCGCTCCGCCTCAAAGCTTCGAAATCGCCCTTCTGAAACGGTTTGAAGCTATGCGTGCAGGAGTTCCGCCCGCTACGGAAGAACTTCCACCCCGTCATATTCGAGGGGACAGTCCGGTTTCCTCCATCAACGAATGGGTCTCAAAGGATTTTGGGCGCAGGTTTTGCTGAAGAGCGAGGTCATCCGCTGGCTGGCCGGATGAAAAGCAAGGGTAACCGGCGTCCGGTCAGGGCGACTCAGAGAGGGGGTAAATAGAGTCTTCCTGGGGGGCACCCAAAAGCCCGGTAGAGAACTGTTTAACCGTTGGAGGATCGGTTTGAGAGAAGTCAAAGGGGAGGGCTAGCATGGAGAAAAGCGGTACCACGCGGTTTCAGGACTTTGTATACAGTCTCGGTTCGTTTAGCGCGGCTATTACCGGGAACGCCGTGGGCACGCACGCCATCTTTTACTACGTTGACGTGCTCAAAGTTCCACCGCACCTCATCAGCCTGGCCATGTTCTTCTACGGCATATGGAACTCCATAAACGACCCGTTGTTCGGTTACTTCTCGGATCGGACCCGCACCAAATGGGGAAGACGCATCCCGTATATCGCGATATTCGGCCTACCGATGGCGCTGGCGTTCTGGGGTTTTTGGGCCCCCCCGTTCCCCACAACGCAGCCGTACAACCTGTTTATCTGGTATTTTGTACTGATCTTTCTTTTTGACGGGTTCTGGACGATAGCGATTCTGAACTGGACAGCGCTGTTCCCCGAGATGTACCCATCCCTCGAGGATAGGTCCAGGGTTTCGGCGCTAAGACAGGTGCTGGGCATCCCCGGCTTGATGCTGGGGATAGCTGCGGTTCCGGCGTTAGCCGGACGGATAGGGTGGCCGGTGGTGGGAGGGATCTATGCGGTCCTGGGAGGTGTTACGCTTTACGCTTCGCTCTTAGGTTCCAAAGAGCACCCGGAGTTCTCACAGGAGCCCTCGCTCGGTGTTTTCGAAGCCATACAGGCGACCCTCATTAACAAGTCCTTTCTTACTTACATCGGACCGTGCTTCCTTTTGCAGTACACGTTCACGGCTCTCACGGCGGCGCTGCCTTTCTACGCGAAGTACGTGTTGAAAGCTACGCCAGACCAGACGACCTATCTCCTCGGTGCCATCTTCGTAGTAGCTCTTCCTCTAATCCCTGTCTGGGGCAAGTTCATCGCCAGGATCGGACCGAAGAAGGCGATGCAGATGGCCATGACCTGGTGGGCCGTGTTTCTCATACCGTTCTCCTTCATAACCAACTTCATTCAGGGGATCGTCGCAGTGGTGATCCTCGCCGTCGGCCTTGCCGGGGCCATGGTTCTTTTCGATGTCCTGCTTGCCGACGTGGTCGATGAGGACGAGCTGAAGACCGGTAGGCGCCGCGAGGGAATGTACTTCGGTGCTAATGCCCTTGTAATCAGGCTTGGGATATCGTTGAACTCCCTCATAATGGGGCTGGTATTTGCGTGGAGCAAATACAACGCCAATCTCCCCGTGGAGGCGCAACCTACCACGGCGGTGTTGGGATTCCGGATTCTGTGCAGCGCAATTCCGATAGTCGCGACCGTCCTGGGCCTGTTGATCCTCAGGCACTATCCCCTTGAAGGGGAGAAGCTCCAGGAAATCAAGGCCAAGGTGGCGGACCTCCACCGGGTAAAAGCGGACACGCTGAAAGCGGCTAAGCAGTAGAGGTTCGGACTATAATTCGAATTCGAGTTTGATACGGAGATATCCGCTTAACGGCGTGAAGTGGAACGGGTTTTCGAGGCGAAACTTGCCTCCATAGGAGCGGCCCTTTAGGCTAGGCCGGTGGTCCCGGCTTACCTAGGTTTGACGGTTTGCCTGAAGAAACCGGTTCGGGCAACGCGTTCCGGTACTTGTGGGTAAGAGGGCAACCGCTACAGCTCATTCTCGGTTTCTTACTGGTTCCTTAACACCGGCCGTTTACTTTTAAAGGGAAAGGGATAATTTCCGGCGAAATCCATAGGACCACACGGTTCCACGAAGGAGGGCTCTGTTTGTGTTTGTCAAGGACGTAATGAACCCGAAAGTAATCACCGTTTCGCCCGACGATTCCATCGCAAAACTTGTCTCGCTCATGACAGAAAACGTCTACGAAGCTATCCCCGTCAAGTCCAACGGCAAAGTGGCGGGAATGGTTACAGCATGGGATATCCTGTCAAACCTGCCGAAGATGTCGCAGGATTATCTCGAGACCAGCAAGGTTAGGGACATTATGAGTACCAAAGTTGTAACGGTGAGTCCCGACGAGATCGTGGAGATGGCGGCCTACTACATGTATTTCCACGACCTCGACGCTCTCCCGGTAACCGACGATAAAAACGAACTCCAGGGCATTATCACAGAATCCGACCTGTTCAGGACGTTCGTCACTATGCTTGGGCTTAGAACGAAAGGGACCAGGATTACGCTGGATGTTCCGGATCGCCCCGGAGTCCTCGCTGATATCACCAAGGTGGTTAAGGAGTGCGGCGTATCCATCGCCAGCTTAGCTACTTATACGCCTCCCGAAAAGCGCAGGGGTAACGTTATCCTGCGGGTGAAAAGCGTCCACGTGAAGCAGCTGGTGGATGCGCTGGTCCAGGCTGGTTTTTACGTGGTCCACGTATCGCAGGTGTGGGAGTGACTTAATCGTTTAAGCTCAACGTCTTGGTCCAGCACCGGCTCAACATGAAGGTGCCGCGGGGGGAACGAGTTGGCTACGTAAAAGGCTGAGAAGATGAGTCGAGCGTCTCTTCCGCGTCAGTAGCGTGACCTGGATGTAGTAGAGGTTAGGTAGCAGTTACCGTGAAAGGAGCAGGCCCGGACGCGTGCCCGTACTCTCTTGCAGGTAGCTGGGATGGGCCTGCTCCTCTACGAATGTATGCGTTCGAAGGGATAGTAGAACAGCATCTCACTCTCATCTCCGAGCTTCCGGCTGTGGACAGTTTGAATAGGTGCTTGCCCAGGGGAACCGGGGCCTTCGCTCAGGTTGAAGGCGGGTTCCCGAGGATGCTATAATGACACCGTCGGGGCGTAGCGCAGCTTGGCCAGCGCGCATGGTTCGGGACCATGAGGTCGGTGGTTCAAATCCACTCGCCCCGACCAGCGTAACCCACAAATCCTAGAAGTCCCCGAACACGTTTGATAGGAATCTATCTATACACCTTCACTTCTGACGGCTCGAGGGTTTTACAGCCTGCCCGTACTAGTACTGGTGGTCATGGTGAGACGCGAGGATGATGCACGCCGCTTGGCCCCGGGCACGGCAAGTTGGATCACCCGATTTGAAGCCCGGCAAGTCAAGGGGACTAACCCGGCAAGATGCACAAATCCCCTTGAGCCCATGCAGCCGGCATGCGGGGGCCGAATTTGGAACATATGGGTCGAGTGGTTCGTCAATCCATTTGCAGATGATGTGGATGTGCTCCAAGAGGTGACCCGATATGCGAGCGTCCCGTGCTTTCGTCGTCATGACATGCGCAGTCTTTACTGCTGTCACGGCGTTATCCCTGGCGGTTTCGGGATGTCACAGGCCAGGTAATGGAGAGACCCTCATGTGGGCATGGCCGTCCCGGGCGGAGGTGGAGACCGTGACCCGCGATGGCCCCGGGTGGGGTAGGACGGCCTTCTTCCGGTTCCGGCAGGCTCCCGCCGAAGGATCTCTGCAGGCCGAGGTCAAGCCGGAGGCGCCGTTTCGGCTGAAGTACGCGGGACAGGTGGTTCTCGTCGTACTAGAGGACCTTGGTGAGCCGCCGTACGAGGTGACCCTGAAAGACCTCGAAGGAAAGGTGCTTGGGAAAGCTTACGTGGGGCGACCCGCGCGGGAAGCCGGCGAACCATTCGTGAGCGTCGCAGAGACCAGAGCCTGGTTACGTCCTGACGGGGATTCTGGATCGAAGTACTACGTTCTCGCAGAGGGAGTGAAGGACGAAGACGTCGTTGTAGCGGGTAACGGCTCTGTCTCCGTCATGATCACGGTGCCCTCCGATGTTTCCGAGCAGACGTTGCGGGATGCAGTGAGGTTCGAGCCGCCGGAGGGGGTAGAGATCACCTTCCGTGAGTGGAAGACGGGGCTCCTCGAATCAGGAACAACGGCCTGCTGGCGTACCCTCACGGTCAGCTGGCCGGGAGTCGAAGATTCGGGAACAGGAGCGGCAAACCCCGCCGGTGTCGTGAAGTCTGCATCAGTCCCTCCCGGGTTCGCTCTCAAGATGAGGGTCTTTATAGACGCGGAAAAGATGCCGGTTTTCAAGGATGTTTCGGGAAGCGACGGTGTTTTTCGCATTTTGGTGTCCCGCTCGACTCCGGCGGAGTGCTCGGTGAGGGGTGTCGACGACGCCCGCATCAAGGTGCCTTTCGATGGGTTCAGGACCATCTACAGCGTAAAGCCGGGCCCCCTTCGGTTCATCCTGACGTTCACGAAGCCCATGGACCAAGCCTCGGTAGAACGTGCTCTCGTGTCGTCGGTGACGCAGAAAGAGGCTCCACCCGTGTTGGTTTCATTTGCGTGGAAGGGCGATCAGAAGCTTGAGTGCGAGATAACGTCTTCAGTGCCTGAGACTTGGGCCGAGGTGACGTACTGGTTGAACGCCGCCGGCAGTCTCGACCGGGAGGGGCTTCCCATCAACTTCTTCGAACCTATGGTGATCCGCCTGGCCGTTCCGCGAACGCTGGCGGAAGTCCGCGCGGAGGATCCTGGCGGGCCCATCCAGACGGTCCTCGAGCTTCCTCCGGGCATCAATGCGGCGATGCTATCTCCGGGCGGGGAGTTCATGATTGGCTTCGAGCCCGGGGAGCCCAATTACGGAGCAGAGCGTCCGACCGAATACCACATGTGGCTCTATTCGTTTTCTTCCGGCGAGTGGACGGACTTCGGAAGCAGCATCCGGCCCGTGCAGAATGCCCGCTGGCTTGACGCCGACAGCATGGTGACCTGGGACAGGACCGGATGGGAGATAATACAAATTCCGTCCGGTGAGACGAAGAGGGTGAATTGGAAGAGCGAGTCTGGGTCCTCGTTGCTGGGGTTGTGTCCTTCTCCGGACGGCAACACTCTGGCGGTCGTACAGGGCACAACGCATACAACGAAGTATAACGCGGCAGATCTGATCCTTTGCGACCTCGAAGGAAACATGATCCGTCGCTGGCCCGAAATCACCGGCACAAATCTTGACGACTTCTACCAGTGGTTCGTCCCGGTCTTATATACTGACTGGGCAAAGCCCGGAACTCCAAGTGAAGGAACGCCGGAGGCCGGTTCAGAAGCGGTCGCAAGCGGTCCAGGCGGGACGGTTTTCCTAGTGGATAGGCCCAGGAACGGCGCAACCCGTATCTTATCGGTGGATGTGAAAAGCGGGGCCGTGTCTGTAGTGCCCGGCACCGGGTACGCGTCTCGTAGCCCTCGGGATGCACTGATCGTCTTCGGTACCGGTCCGGCTTACCTGGCCTTTGCTCGGTCAGGTGGTATCTGCGTCGTCGATCTTGAGAGCGGGGAGCTCGCGGGACCGACAAAGTGGAATTGGCTCAGCGGACAAGACTTTACCGGGCAGGATCTCCTGCCGTCACCCGGCGGGCGTTTCCTTCTGGCGGGTTCGACGCTCATAGACGTGCAGAAGCTCGTGAGCGGTGGCGCGCCTGAAGGGCAGAACTGGCCCGAACTCCCCGGCATGCCGGTGGGGTGGCCGCCCGATGGTACTCGGCTGTACGTCCTAACATGGCCGTAGGAGTCAGATTGCAGTTTTATCGGTAAGTTTCTGGATGACCAGTCGGTCCTTGGTCCTCTTTTTCTCCGAAGAGAAATCCGCAAGGTGCGTCACGACTCCACCATATCCGTGCAGAACCATCGTTTCGAAGTGCCTCCCACGCTCACCGGCAAAAGGGTGGGTGGAGGTCAGGTTCAGCCCGGATGAGTTAAGCGAAATTCTCATCTACAACGAAGGCGTGCAGGCGGCGACGTCAACGCCTCCCGATCATCGCGGCGGTAACTAGAGAACTGCTCATTGACTGCCTCAAAGAGAGGATTGTCACGTATGTGATCCGGCTACAAACAATAGCTAAATATTGTCGTGGCATTGCAAACCTGTGACCGATGCCATAGAATATTCGACAAGGCGCTGCGACGGGAGGAAAGGTGCTGGTGGGGGACGAGTGGTTGGGTCGAGAGATACGAAGGTTAAGAACAGCGAGGAGAATGAGCCTCAAGCAACTTGCGGAAGAGTCGGGACTCACATTCGGGTATATCGGCCAAATCGAAAGGGGGGAGGTATCACCCAGCATCAGCTCGCTCAGGAGGATTGCCGCAGCTCTGCATATAACCCTTGCGGACCTCTTCAGAGCTGAAAGGGCAGCTAACTCGCGCATCGTGGTACCGGAGGCCCGGCCCAGACTTAAGACGGACGATGAGAGGGTTACGCAACAACTGTTGAGTCCACCGGGTCTTTGGAAAATGCAACCCATGTGGACTGAGGTTGAGCCCGGCGGGACGTCGGGTGACAGGGCGTACACCCACGAGGGGGAGGAGTTCGGGATCCTGCTGGAGGGCGAACTCACGGTTTGGGTGGGCGACGAGACGTACGTGATGAAAGGCGGCGACAGCATATACTTTGCCTCTACCGTGCCCCACAGGTTTGCGAACAATTCCGGGCGTAAAGCGGTGATGATTTGGGTTATTACGCCTCCTTCGTGGTAGCGGCCTGATCGTGAGCTGCAGCATGAGTTGCACCGAGAGGAGGAGCACAGTGAAATGCTTTCCCGTAAGAACAATAAGTCCAGGTCTGAAACATTCGGTGGGTTTTTGGCCGCGGTGGAACGAATTGGGAACAAGCTCCCTCATCCGTTCATGCTGTTCGTGTTCCTTTTGATACTGGTGTTCGTGGTGTCGTATTTCATTAAAGGCGTCACCGTGGAGCTCCCGGGAGACACTCCTACCCGGGTGTCAGGCGTGAGCCTTCTTACACGTGCGGGGTTCTTGTCGATTTTCACCGATATGGTCAAGAACTTTCTGAGTTTTCCGCCTCTCGGCGTGGTTCTGGTAACGATGCTCGGCGTGGGTGTAGCTGACGAGTCGGGACTTTTCAGGGCTGCTTTGAAGCGGGCGGTCCAGGGAGTTCCCCCGATCTTGATCACGGCGATGATAGTGTTCGTCGGGGTCAACGCCAGCATCGCGGGTGACGCCGGAGCGATCATTACGCCGGTGCTTGGAGCTGTGATGTTCAGCGCCGCGGGACGGAACCCGATGGCAGGGGTGGTAGCAGGATATGCCAGCGTCAATGCGGGTGTATCCGCGTGCCTGCTCGTGGGAAGCCTCGATGTTTTGCTCTCCGGGATAACCGAAAAGGCAGCAAGCATTCTGCCTGCAGCTGCATCGAGCCCAACTCATCCTCTAATTAACTGGTACTTCCTTGTCGCTGCGGTGTTCGTTCTGACACCGGTAGGTACTTGGGTGACGGAAAAGATCATCCTGCCGAGATGCGAGGGGCGAACGACTTCCGGACCATACGCGGAGAAGCTGCAAGAAACCGAGCTTACGGAAAGCGAAAGACGTGGTCTCAGGTTCGCAGGCGTTGCAGCTCTGGCATTCATACTTCTAGTGTGCCTTCTTACGGTCCCGAAGAACGGAATAATGCGAGATCCTAGTACGCACAAAATTCTACCGTCGTCGCCTTTCATGTCCAGCCTCGTTCCGCTGCTGTTTCTCTTTTTCCTTGCGATGGGGCTGGCCTTTGGCTACGGTTCAGGCACCATAAAGTCCACTCAGGATATCGGTCGCTTCATGGGTGCCGGCATCTCGGGGCTGTCCGGGTTCGTCGTGGTTTCCTTCTTTGCAGCTCAGTTCATCGCGTTCTTCCAGAAAAGCAACATGGCGACGATTCTTGCTGTGAAAGGTACTGAATTTTTGCGGACTATTCACCTAACCGGCCTTCCTCTTCTCGTGGTTTTTGTGGCGATCGTGTGTTTCATCAACGTGTTCATGGTCAGCTCGTCCGCCAAGTGGATCATCCTGGCCCCCGTATTCGTACCCATGTTCGCAATGCTGGGAATCTCACCCGCGGGGACACTCGCGGCATATCGCATCGCGGACTCGGTGACCAATATCATCTCGCCTGTCTCGCCGTACCTGCCCTTCCTCCTGACGATGTTGAGGAAGTACGACAAGGATGCGGGGGTGGGTACCGCGCTTTCCCTCATGTTGCCGTACAGCATCTGGTTTGCGATATCTTGGACGGTGTTTTTCGTGATGTGGGCAGCTCTCGGGCTTCCGCTTGGCCCCGGTGCCGGCCTGTGGCTTCAGTAACGACGTGACGAGAGGGAGGAGAGGTGTAGGAAAATGCGCAAGATTATAAAGTGCGGAACCCTCATCGATGGAACTGGGCGCCCTCCGGTGCGGGCTGCAGTCATCGTGGTGAGCGGCAATACCATTGAGGACGTGCGCGAGTTGGCGACCGCCGAGCTTCCTGCGGAGGCCGAACTGATCGACCTGAGCGGGTTCTACGTATGCCCGGGGCTCATCGATGCACACCTTCATACGAGTTTCAACGGGGAGCCCGACTACTGGGACATCGTGCTGAAGCAAAACACGGCGTACAGGACGTTGGTGAGCTTGAGGAACGTAAATGCCGACCTGGCTGCCGGGTTTACGACCATTCGGTGTCTGGGGGAGAAGGACCACCTCGACATAGACCTTCGCAACGCTATCAGAAACGGCATTGTGCAGGGCCCTAGGGTCGTAGCTGCTGGTCAGAACATCACAGTAACCGGCGGTCATGCGGATGTCAGTTTGGCAATGGATATCGTATGCCCGCAAGGGCTCGGTGGGGTAATCGTGGATGGCCCGGATGAGGTCAGGAAAGCTGTGCGCCAGCAGGTGAAGGCCGGCGCGGATCTTGTGAAGCTGCTGGTTACGGGAGGAGTAATGTCCGAGGCAAGCGTCCCTGGAGTCCAACACATGAGCTACGAGGAGATATCCGCGGCAGTAGAAGAAGCTCACCGGCTTGGTCGCAGGGTAGCAGCTCATGCTCAGGGAACACGAGGCATCAAGGAAGCGGTGAAGGCTGGCGTGGATTCGATCGAGCACGGGCATTTCTTGGACCAGGAAGCGGTGGACATGATGGCCGAAAAGGGGGTATATTACGTTCCTACCTTTGCAGCTAGCTACTGGATGACCGTGGGGGAAATCGCGGAGCGCATTCCTCCGTACGCAGCCCGCAAGGCGAAAGTTGCAGCCGAAGCTCACGCAAGATCCTTCGAAATGGCCCGGAAGGCGGGTGTCAAGATCGTGTGTGGTACCGACGCCGGTTCTCCGGGTAACAGGCACGGCTCGAACGCGGTAGAGCTCGAACTGCTTGTCGAGCACGGGATGTCTCCCATGGAAGCTATAATGAGCGCCACAAAGGTCGCGGCCGAGTGTCTGGGGGTTGACTCGCTCGTAGGGACCATCGAGCGCGGGAAGCTCGCAGACATCGTAGCCGTCAAGAAGAACCCTTTGGAAGACATCTCCGCCTTCAGAGACGTCTTGCTTGTGATGAAAGATGGGCAGGTAGTGAAAGGGCCGGATAAAAGCGAGGTCCCGGCAAGCGAAGCGATGGACTTTTCGCTATAGCTGGCCGGGGTAGAACCCTCCCCACGGAAGTTAGGATGGACGAACTCAGTTTGTCAGCACCCACCTCTTGTACTGACCTGAAAGTACCACACTTCCGTACCGAAGCCTGCCTCCATCGCCTGAACATCCCTGAGGGAGAGCGCTGGCGTAGCGGATTGCGTTGGAGCAACCAATGTCGCGCTTAACATAGGGTGGCTGCCTGGCTTGCTGACGCTCTTAGGTGACATGGCTAAGGGGTACCTGGCCGCCGCGCTCGGGAAGATGTCCTCCATCAGAATCATGCCGTTCCTGATGCCGGCCTTTGCGATTGCGGGACACAACTGGTCACTTTGGTTGAGGTTCCGTGGCGGAGGAGGCCTGGCCACGTTCATAGGTGGATGTCTGGCCGTGACAGACTGGCGCATGGCTCTGTGCGGGCTTGCGCTGTGGGGACTTCTGTACCTTCTGGTCCGTGACCATGACAGGAGCGCAGTAATGGCATGCGTCCTTCTGCCGTGTGCAACGCTCATTGCTGGACAGTCCGTAGAGACGCTGACTTTCGTTTCCACTTCCAGCTTGACGGTCCTCCTTCGCAGGCTCCAAAGCATCAAAGAGCGGGCGCGGCAGTGGCACCTGTACAAGCAGCGCGACGGTAAGTAGACATTAGCTTGATCACGGTGATGGCCTGGTTTTTTCCGCGGGCGGTCAAATTCGACGGGAACTGTGGAAGGAATGCACTCCTTCCGGCTCCGCCATTGCTGAGGCTTTTTCCATGCAGAAGACACCGTCGAGTAGGAGCATCGTGACGCTCGCACTCAGTCTCAGGTGCCCGCGTCGGGGTTGAGGTCCATCTCGTATATCATCACGTTGCCCCGTTTGCCGACACATCTGAACCCAACGGACTCGAACAACCTGCGCGATGCCGTGTTGTAGTCATAGATGGCTGTGTTGTAGAACCTCTTGATTCCCAGCTCCCTGGCCCGCGCGATGATTGCCCGCATCACCTTCTTGCCGATGCCAATACCCCTGTATTTCGGAACGCCTATCACGATCGGCGGGTTTTCCTCCTTCAGGGTGACGTCTCCGATGGGGACGAACTCGCCTCCCTCGAGAACCTCAATGAAGTAGCACTCGCCGTTCTGGGACAGGTACTCGTACATCCGCCGCACGTAGTCCTCATCGGGGATCTCCGAGGGATCCGTGATGCCTTCGGAGTTGTAGTACACAACTGGGTCCTGGTACCACGGGAGCGCCTGGCAGAAGTTGCCGTCATAGGCCCTAAGCCTCAAGTTGTCGTCTATCTCGATGATCTCCGGTTGCTTGTATCCCAAAATAGCCATCACGCAGTTGCCCCGCTTTCTCCCGTCGGCCTTGACAGCCCCGGGCTGACGCCTCTGTATACATGCTCCGGCCAACCTGCTAGCGGACCCATCCCCACACCAGTACATTATATCAGGCCCGCGATCAGGGAGCTCGTCCAAAGGCTCATCTCGAGTACTTCTGTGACGGCTCACCTTGTTGTGGAATCTGATCCTCTCGGGAAAAGTACGCAGGTCGGCACGCCCAGGGGCCTTGAGGCGGGGAAATCGAGGTCTTTGACGCGCCGGCAGGCAAGACAGAAGACGATAGAGAAAGTGATGGGCAGGAAATTCAGTTCTACTCGACTGGTACGGGCGAGGTCTGGCGCGCAAAGTCCGGTTCCCTCATACTTAAA
This sequence comes from Candidatus Fermentithermobacillaceae bacterium, assembly GCA_012842495.1. Taxonomy (GTDB): domain Bacteria; phylum Bacillota; class Sulfobacillia; order Fermentithermobacillales; family DUSS01; genus DUSS01. The sequence continues at coordinate 195,892 of DUSS01000004.1, read as the reverse complement.
AAACGGACGAGGCATTGAACAGGAAAGTGATGAAAGGAGGAGAGGCACCGGCCTCGGGCGGTGCAGAACGCAGGATGAAGAGCTACCTTAAGGAACTGGAATGTCCCAAATGTCACAGAAAGTACGACGCGGCGAAGGTAAACAACCTGTGTGAATGCGGAGGACCTCTCATCGCGAAGTATGATCTTGGCGCCCTGCGGAGAGAGTTCGACCCGGCAACCTGGAGTTCGAGACCTAATGACTTATGGCGTTACTGGGAACTCCTGCCCCTGCTATCCAGAGACAGCGTTGTAACACTTGGTGAGGGCGGGACACCGGTTTTGCGGATGCCGAGGATGGGAAAGGCCTACGGCCTCAGGGAGCTCTTCCTCAAGGACGAAGGGATTAACCCTACCGGCACCTTCAAGTGCCGCGGAGCGGCAGTCGGCGTGTCCAAGGCCAGGGAACTGGGGGTCAAAGTCGTGGCAATGCCGACCGCGGGCAACGCGGGTGCGGCCTGGGCAGCATATGCTGCCAGGGCGGGACTGAGGCTGACCGTTGCTATGCCCGAGGATGCTCCCCGTGTGACCCAGGCGGAATGTCTTGCCTACGGGGCGGATACCTGGCTGGTGAAGGGCCTGATATCAGATGCGGGAAAGGTAGTCCACCAGCGTGCTGTCAAAGAAGGTTGGTTTGAGGTGGCCACTCTCAAGGAACCCTATCGCATAGAGGGTAAGAAGACGATGGGGTTCGAGATTTGGGAGGCGTTTGAGGGGAGACTGCCGGCCGCAATCATCTATCCTACCGGAGGTGGTGTGGGCCTCATCGGGATGTGGAAGGCGTTCAATGAGCTCAAGGAAGCCGGGTTTTTGTCCGGCCCTCTTCCGAAGATGGTGGCAGTCCAGGCCGCTGGGTGTGCCCCCATAGTCCGTGCTTTTGAAGAAGGTAAAGATAAGGCTGAGTTTTTCGAGGGAGCCCACACCGTCGCAGCAGGCATCAGGGTGCCTTCTGCCATAGGAGACTTCCTGGTACTCGATGCCATCCGGTCGTCAGGAGGCCTGGCTCTTTCGGTTACAGATGCGGAAATCCTGGAGACATGGAAACAGGTGGCCAGGCTTGAGGGCATGCTCATCTGCCCGGAAGGTGCGGCTGCCGTGAGGGCTGCCAGGGTCATCAGGGAAATGGAGCTCGTTGGTCCTGACGATCCAGTTCTCGTTCTGAACACTGGTGCAGGGGCGAAGTACACGGAGCTTCTCGGCGAGAAAGCTAGAAGGATCGAAGACTCAGCTTCGTGACCACGGGTGGACCGGGTCCCCTGGCGAAGGGACCGGATTGCCGGTTTGAGCCATAACGCCGCACCATGGTTACCCCGTGGAGCTTTGTCTTCGAAGCCGTAGCGGTAATGAAGCCCTTCAACCCCGCAGTCCTCGGCCGCACAGCATTCATGCAGGTCATTGCTTATGCCAGAAGGTCCGCCATTGGCAGGCGACGAATTGAAGCTGAGACTCTTTAAAGAGGTGGCTTTTCCGGCTGTGAGCGGAAGGACCGTCCTTGTAGCTGACGACGAGGCCCACATCAGAGAGCTTGTTAAGCTCTACCTGCAAAATGAGGGATTCCGGGTGTTGGAGGCGTCTACGGGGCCCGAAGCTCTTGCCCTCTGGAAAGAATCCTCGCCCGACCTGGTGATCCTCGATATCATGTTGCCTGAACTCGACGGTTGGGAGGTCTTAAAGCAAATCCGGCGCGAGAAGAACACGCCAGTGATCATGCTCACGGCCCGGGGCGAGGAAGTCGATAGAGTACTGGGCCTGGAACTGGGTGCGGACGACTATGTGGTCAAGCCGTTCAGTCCCCGGGAGCTGGTATCTAGGGTCAAGGCGATTCTCAGGAGAGCGGGTGCTGAACCGTCCGGCCTTTACCACGTTGCCGGCGCGGATAGTCAAACATCTGGTACGCTGGGCCAAGCGGCCTCACAAGTTGGTGGTTCTCACTCCGGTACCGGTTTGGGCGATAAGAGGGATCTTCAAGGGGAAGTCCTCAAGTACCCGGGTTTAGCGATTGACAAAGCTTCGCGCGAAGTGACCGTCCGCGGGAGGATTGTGACCCTTCCGCCCAAAGAATTCGACCTTCTCTGGCTGCTTGCGTCGAACCCGAACCGGGTGTTCACCAGGGAGTTCCTGCTCGAAACCGTGTGGGAGTACAGCTATATCGGGGATATCCGGACCGTGGATGTACACGTGCGCCGGTTGCGTCAGAAGATAGAGGAAGACCCCGAAAATCCCAGATACTTGAAGACGGTATGGGGCGTGGGGTACAAGTTCGAGTACCATCCACCGAACCCGCGAGAGACCGGACCAGGACAAAGTAGAGCGTGATTACGAGGTGGGAGATTGAAGGGTACCAACGGGATGTAACACGAACTTCGTTGAACGCACCTGCACAAGACGAAAAGCTTCGCTAGATGTTGGATTTGCCGAACAGAGCTTTAGAAGTGAGGCGCATAAACCGAGCATCCGAGGAGACCGAGCTATGTCCATTCGGGCAAAACTCACGATTTCCTTTGTCGCGGTGATAGTACTGGTGGCGCTCATCATGGGCGTTTATCAGGCACAACTGCTCGACCAGCTTTTCAAGCGGATTGCATCCCGGCAGATGGTCCTTCTTGCGGAAAGAGTTGAACCGCTGGTGAAATCGCTGGACGTGCCCGTCACCGACGCGAAGGCCTTACGCCGGTTTTTGTCGGGGCTGGCGTCCATTTCCGAATCGAGGGTGCTCCTCACCGACGATCGGGGTACCGTAATTGCCGACACCGCGGAGGGGGCCAATAGCCTGGTCGGACAAAACGTGCCGGTTCGCCTCATTTCCAAAGCGATACAGGGCACGGGCCTGGATCGCTTCGACTTTCCCATGATCGGCCCGGATGCGGTGGGTGTAGCCGTGCCCTGGTGGACGGGAGAGCGCGTCACGGGAGTTATGATCATTGTCAGGTCCTTGAAGCAGATTTCCAGTACTGCCAACAGGGAAGTTGTGGCTTCCCTCATCCGCGCGGGGATTTTGGCCTCCGGTGTAACCCTGGTGGTAGGCCTGGTGCTTTCGAGAAGCATTACGAATCCTCTGAAGAAAATGGCAGGCGTGGCCCGGGCTATCTCCCGTGGCGAATTCAGTCAGCATATTGAAGCCGATTCCGCCGATGAACTGGGGGAGCTGGCATCTGCGATGAACGTCATGTCGCAGGAGATATCCCGGCTCGTGGAGGGGCTTACCGAGGAGAAAAACAAACTCCGTCGCGTGATGGAGGAGCGTCAGAAGATGCTTTCGGATATCTCCCACGACTTGCGGACCCCGGTCACTTCCATAAAGGGGTTTGCTGAAGCTCTAACCGACGTTATTAACACCGAAGATGATCGACGACGTGCGATCGGGATCATTCGGGACGAGGCGGAAAGACTGTCCAGGCTGGTGGAAGACCTGTTCTTCCTCGTGCGGCTGGAGTCCGGAGAACTACCTTTCCCGATGTCCAGATCGGACCTGGCCAAAGTGGTCCGGGATACGGTGGCGAGAATGGAACCGGTTGCTAGAGAGCGCCAGGTCGTCATATCGGTCGATACTCCGACCAGCCCCGTCGCAGCGACGATTTGCGAAGACAGGTTGGTCGAGGCCTTATGTAATCTCATAGATAACGCGGCGAAGTATTCCCCTCCTGGCGGAGAAGTTCAGGTCTCGCTGAGCGTCAGCGATGGTAATGCTCACATCTCGGTCTCCGACCAAGGTCCCGGTATTCCTCCCGAAGACTTGCCTCACATATTTGAACGGTTCTACCGCGGCGACAAGTCGAGGTCTGGCAGAAAACCCGGTGCCGGGTTGGGACTTTCTATTGCCAGGTTCATTGTGGAGAAGCATGGCGGTACGCTTGACGTCGAGAGCAGGGTAGGCCACGGTTCGACCTTCACGATAACCCTTCCCCTAGAGAAAAGCTAGGGAATTAAAACTTTCTTAAAAGTGTCTTCCGATCTTCGTTCACATTTGTGGCCGATATTAGTAAGTGAAAGCAGCCCAATAAAAGGAGGTGTGAACGATGTACTGGAAAAGAGCGGTTGCAGGAATCCTGATTGCGGCAGTGTGTGTCGGTCTTGGAGCTTCCGCCGCATTCGCTGAGCCGTCCCTTTCCGGGGAAGAGGTTCAGGTGCCCGGCACCCCCAACTCCGAGGCGGCGGCCACCGAACTGAAACGGCCCAGAGCCCGGGGCTCGCTGGCGGCCCTGGCGTATATCGCGGGTCGCAGCGGGGTACCCTTGGAAACCCTGATCGCGCAATTCAAGGGAGGGAAGTCGCTCCAGCAAATCGCGGAGGAAAATGGGGTAGACTGGGCCGAGGTCGGGGATTCTTTCACCCGCAACCGGTTTGACAAAGAGAAGCTTGTCCCCAAACTGGAAGAGCGCCTGGCGAGGATGACCGAAAGCCGCGCGAAGCTCGAAGAGCATATAGCAAGGCTTTCCGAAAGGATAGCTGAGCTCAAAGAGCGGGTCTCCCGGGTCCAGGACAATACGATGAGGGGCTTTGCCGAGAGATTCGTCCTAATCCTCGAGCGGAGGCTTTCTCTGGCGCAAGAGAAGTTAAGCCTGCTCGAAGAGGCGATCCAGCTTACCCGCGGCCTGCTTGAGTACGTTAAGACTCTTTAGAGAGGTCACCGGGGCGAGTTCTTTCAAGTCGCGGGAGTACCCTCTTGGATTCAAATGCTGCACCTCCCCGGGTTCGCGGGGAGGTGCAGCAAAAAGCGTGCTCACCTTTTCGCCGGCACCCCTGGCGGGGTAGGTGTTCTCTAAACCCCTCCTGCTCAATGAGTACCGGCTCCTCTACCTGGGTCTGCGTCTGGCCTCCCGCATGAGCCTTACGTAACGTTTGTACCTCGACACTTCCAATTCGCCTCGCTCCACCGCTTCCTTTACGGCACATCCTGGTTCATGCGTATGGGAGCAGTTTCGGAATTTGCAAGCAAGGGCCAGTTCCTCGATATCCTCATATTCGGAGCGGACAGGTTCTTCGTCGAGGTCCCAAAACCCGATGGCCCTGAGCCCCGGGATATCGGCGACCTCTCCGTCGCCCACGCGGAGAAGACTCGAATAAGTGGTAGAGTGCCGGCCCCGCGAGGTGGCGGAGCTCACCGGAAGAGTTTTGCCGGCAAACCCCGGCTCCAGGCGGTTCAGAATCGAGGTTTTACCTGCGCCGGAAGGTCCGAGAAATACCGAAGTCTTTCCCGAAAGCAGCCTGCGGAGTTCGTCGAGTCCTTTTCCCGTCACCGCGCTGGTGAGCACCACCGGAACACCCCGGTTTCGAAGCCGGCTTACGATTTCACGCGTTCGGCGCAGCCAGCGTTCATCACCGGCCTCTGCCGAACGTACCGGATTTCCGGTTTCACCTGTACAACTGTCCGCGATTAGATGCGACAGGATGCCTGCTGTGACGGGGTCGACCTCGTCGATCTTGTTGAGACACACCACCGCAGACACGCCAGCCTGTCTGCACAAGACGAGATAACGTTCAACCGTGCCCGCTTTTAAAGGGGGGATAGTGAGCGATACCACGATGACACCTTGATCCACATTAGCTGCCAGCACCTGCTCGACCCGCTGCCTTCCCGGCGTGTCCGGCGGAGAGAGCCGGGAAATCTGCGTTCTTCTCGGCAATACCTCCGATATGACGGCCGTTCCCGAAACCGTAGCGCCCGCAACTTCGCGGCGCTCACGGGCGATGCTCTCAAGCACAACGATGTCACCCACACAAGGTAGGTCTCGGGAATTCTCAGCGAGCGCTTTTAAGCGCCCCCTGAGATGACAAAACCACAAGTCTCCGTTGGAATCTACAAGATACGTTCCCGGGCCAGTTCGTACGACCTTTCCTATGGTATGGGACAACCTGGTCAATCCTCCCGTTTGGGAGCGAAGGCACTAAAGACGGCGGAACAAACATTTCGGCCGAAGTCGGACGCAAACCCGGACACGCGGGGAATCGGTTCCCACGTTAAACAACTATGGAAGCTACCCCCGGTCGGGACCGCTTCAGCGAGCTTCGGGTCGCGGCGTGCCGTATGCTCCCGATGCTTTTTGAAGTGGCTTAGAAGCTGAATTCATACGTCGTGTTAGCAGCATACGGCACCACCTCCAATCACGGAGTTGACGTAGGAAGCATGAAAACTGCGTAGTAAGTATATCACATCCGGTTAGATCTATTACTTCTCTGGCCCATTTCCCAGATTCAGTGTCTCTGTTGAGCGCGAATTCTCCTTAAGGTGTTCGTCTTTACCCCTGGTAGTGCTTGCGTTACTGTATGAAATGGCAGCTGCATTCGGCATTCGTTAGGAGCAGGGTTTCCCCGGCTTACAAGGAATTCGGAGGTAGCTCGCTCTTCGAGTTTCATAGAACGGCCAGCCCGGCTGCTCCGTGCAGAGTGGGTAATGTCTGCGTCAGGGGTTTTGATTGCTACGATGCAGCACGGCTTTATTGGAAACCGAAGATGGGATAGGCATCCGCGAACGGGGTGATGGATATGGCGCACGAAATGGAGAGGGAGCTTTCTCTTGAGTTTGTGAGGGTTACGGAAGCGGCGGCGCTATCCTGTGGCAGACTGATGGGTACAGGAGACAAGGAAGCTTGCGATGCTGCCGCCGTAAAGGCCATGAGGCTTGCCTTAAGCTCAGTGGATATCGACGGGAAGATAGTGATAGGCGAAGGCGAGATGGACGAAGCGCCCATGCTGTACATAGGGGAGAAAGTGGGCACCGGGAACGGTCCCAAGGTCGACGTGGCCGTAGACCCTTTGGAAGGTACCAACGTGCTGGCAAAAGGGCTCTCGAGGGCGCTGTCCGTACTGGCCGTGGCCGAGGAAGGGTGTCTTCTGCACGCCCCGGATATGTATATGGAGAAGCTGGCGGTGGGGCCCAAAGCTCGCGGAGTGATCGACCTGGACCGGCCAATAGAGGAGAACCTCGAGCGGGTGGCGGCGGCGCTTGGAAAGAACGTTGGCGACCTCGTCGTCGTGATACTCGACCGGCCGAGAAACGAGGGCTTGATTGCGGACGTACGCAGGGCCGGTGCCAGGGTGAAGCTGATTCCCGACGGGGATCTTTCACCGGCGGTAGCCGTGGGATTTGAGGATTCTGGTGTGGACGTGCTGGCGGGAATCGGAGGGGCGCCGGAAGGGGTTCTGTCCGCGGCGGCGCTGCGGTGCGTCGGCGGGGAAATGCAGGCGAGGCTGTGGCCCGTTTCACCCGAGGAAGTCGAGCGGGCCAAGACCATGGGCATCGGTGATATCCGAAGAAAGCTCACCATGGATGACCTCGTCAAGGGAGATGACGTGATATTCGCGGCCACTGGAGTCACCGACGGGGAGATCCTCAGGGGCGTTCGGTACTCGGGAGTGTGGGCGTCCACGCATTCGGTTGTTATGCGCGGTACGACCGGTACCATTCGGTTCATCGAAGCCAGACACCGGCTGGACAAAAAGCCCGAGTTCGTGAGGAAGCGGGTTCGCTGAAGTGTGCTGGACCTCGAAACCTCCAGCATCCAGTTATGAGTTTTCTTCCCGGCAATTTCGCCTCTTCCGTGGAACAATTGCCTTCTTTTGACGTCCAAACCGTCGGGTGCACCAGATATGCGGGGCGGGCTCGCTCGTTCAAACCTTGCGAAAGGGGTAATTCTTATGACAAAGCGGACCTTGGGTGTCGTCCTGGTTCTTGGGCTCACCTTAGCGCTGGCATTGAGCGGCAGTGGAGCTTCGACGAGAGTTCACGCCGAAGAGTCCCAGCAGAGGCTCATCTCCGTTACAGGTGAAGCTTCCATGCAGGTCAAGCCAGATATGGCGACGATCAGTTTCGGAGTCGAAACCAACGCACCAACCGCCGCTGAAGCCCAGCAAACCAACTCCCGGGCGATGGATGCGGTTATTCAAGCGCTTCTGGGAATAGGTATCGCCAGGGAGGATATCCAGACTTCCAACTTCAGCCTTTATCCGGTGTACGAATGGCGGGGAGAAAAACCCGAAGAGAAGCAGGTGCTCGTGGGCTACCGGTGCAACAACACCGTTGTTGCGAAAATCAGGGACATCGCGAGGATTGGAGACGCTATCGACAGGGCCGTAGCAGCGGGCGCCACTAACATCGGCGGTATATCTTTCGGGCTTCAGAATCCCGAGCCTCTTAAGAACGAACTACTGGCGCAAGCCGTGACCAATGCCAGGAGCAAGGCGGAGACGATGGCTAAAGCGGCCGGAGTGGTCATCACGGGAGTGTACAGGATATCGGACGGATGGGCCACCGTGGACGAAGCTTACGGTAGTGCTCCTCTGAGAAGCATTGAGGGAATGACTACTCCCATAGAGGGAGGCACCCTTAGCGTAAGAGCTACCGTAAGAATTGACTTTACTTTCTAGGTGCTGCCTCTGAAGCGGAGGCCGGAGGGGGCGGAACGCACGGACACGCCCCTTCCGGCTGTTTGTGTTGTCCGGAAGCATGGGCCGCGCCAGAGCCAGGCAAATATGACTCGCCGTGCCTGCGGATAAACGCCGAGGATTGAATGGTATCAAAACGAGCCTAGCCGATTCTCTTGTTTCCCTGATACTATAGTACTGATATGCCTTGTGGAGTCTCGACCCCCGGAGACTCGGCCTGGTAAGACCGGGTGAAGCCCAGATCGCCCGGTTGCACAAAGATTTGAAGAAACCTACGAGGACATGAAGGAAATCAATCCGGCAAAGGCGAATAACATCCACATACTCATCACTGATGAGTGAAGACTTCAGAATCATTATCAAGTTAGGGGAGGGTGTTTTGATGAGACTGGCAAGAAGAGTGGTGCCGGTTCTTCTGCTCGGAGCCCTGGTGCTAGCCGGGTGCAAAGGGGCCGGCCCAACTCCGCGGAAGTCGGGCGATGTGGTCGGGATTTACTCTGGCGAGCTCACGACCATCAACTATCTCGTCACCGCTACCACGGCCGAATTCTCCGTGGCTGCCAACTGTGTTGACTGCCTCGTGGAGTACGATAACCTGGGTATCCTGAGGCCCGGGCTCGCCACGTCGTGGGAAGTCTCACCCGATGGTCTGACGTGGACCTTCCACATCAGGAAGGGCGTGAAGTGGCTCACCTACGATGGTAAAGAGTATGCGGAAGTAACCGCGCAGGACTGGGTTGACGCTGCGAAGTACATCCTGAATCCGGCCAACGCTTCCCAGACCGCCGACATCGTGTACCGGGTCATCAAGAACGCCGAGAAATACTTCAACGGCGAGATCACCGATTTCAATGAGGTCGGAGTGAAGGCCCCGGACAAGTACACGTTGGTGTACACCCTCGAGAAACCGGTTCCGTACTTCCTCAGCATGCTTACCTACTGTCCGTTCATGCCCGTCAACGGCAAGTTCCTGCAGGAAGTAGGCGAGAAGTTCGGAACGGACAACGAGTACCTCCTCTACAACGGTTGCTACCTCTTCTCCGTGTGGGAGCCTCACAATCAGCAGGTATTTGTGAAAAACGAAAAGTACTGGGATGCCGGGAACGTGCATATCCCCAAGCTCATCTTCAAGTATAACCAGGAAGCTACAACGCTGGCGCCTGAGCTCTTCTTGCGCGGCGAGATCACGGGCGCCGCAATCCCCACGGACGCGCTGGATGAGTGGATGAAGGATCCTGAGAAGAGCAAAATGGTCCGTCCGGCTGAGACCAGCTTCTATACCTACTTCTACGCGTTTAACTTCAACCCAAAGTTCCCGGAGGAATATGAGCCCGGTAACTGGAAGATCGCCGTCAACAACGTGAATTTCCGCAAGGCTATATTCCATGCTCTCGATCGCAGGGCGGCGATGCTCACTGCCGATCCGTACTACCCCGAGCGGATGATCCACAACACCATCACACCGAAGAACTTTGTGGCGTATGGTGGCAAGGATTTCACGCAGATCGGCGAGCTTGCCGAGATTTCCAAGAGGGACAGTTTCAACCCCGAGCTGGCGCTTCAGTACCGGGACAAGGCCATGCAGGAGCTGGCCGGCAAGGCCAAGTTCCCCGTGAAGGTCATGATGCCATACAACACCGCTAGCACTTCGTGGACTAACCGGGTGCAAGTCGTTGAACAGCAGCTCGAAAATCTCCTGGGTAAGGAGTTCATCGACATCATCCCGGTGGGATTCCCTCCGACGGGCTTCCTCAATGCTACGCGTCGTGCCGGGAATTACGCGCTCATGGAGTGCAACTGGGGACCGGACTATGCCGACCCCGAGACTTACACGGATCCTTTCTACCCTGGCAGCAACTACAACTGGCCGGAGCTGGCCGAGGGTTATACCGAAGCTAACGGCAAGACGAAGTACACGAATATGGTAGACGAAGCCAAGGCCGAAGTCATAGATATCGGGAGGCGTTACGAGCTCTTTGCCAAGGCGGAGGCGTTCCTCATCAACGAAGCTTTTGTGATACCCTACTCCGTCGGCGGCGGCGGATATGTGGCCACGAAGCTCGAACCGTTCACCTCGCCATACGCGCCTTTCGGAGTGTCGTCGCTCAAGTACAAGGGCCAGGTAGTTCTCGACAAGCCCATGGATGCTGAGGCGTATAAGGCCGCGTACGAAAAGTGGCTGAAAGATAGGGAAACTGCTCTCCAACAGGAGGCGGCCAAGAGCAAGAAGTAGCCACGTCGTAGCGGGTCTTCTCTTGAGCGTAGCAATGCAAAGGCCGTAGCAAAACGGGGAAGAGCGTCCACGGCACCGGACGCAAGTCCAGGTCCCGGGCGCTCTTCCCCCGAGATGGCTCGCATTGTTTCGGAAGTCCGTAACAGTGATGTGGACGACGACGGAACAGGGCACGGAACCGGGAAGAGGGGTCATGCGGCATGTTAAAATACAGCCTTAAAAGACTGCTTCATTCGCTGGTGACTCTATTCATAATCCTGACCTTAGTGTTCCTTTTGATGCGCCTCCTGCCGGTCGAGGGTTATTATGGCGAGAGAGCTGACAAGCTAACGCCTGCGCAAAAAGAAGCCATTCTGCGGAAGATGGGACTTCTCGACCCCTGGTACGTGCAGCTCCGGAATTTCTACTTGCAGCTTTTTCGCGGAGACCTCGGTGTCTCCGTGACATACCGAGCCAACGTCCCTATCAAGGAAATTCTAGCCGCGAAGATCCCGTATTCGTTCGCTTTCGGAGTAGCCGCTTTGGTGCTGTCGCTCGTGGTCGGGCTGGCCATGGGTATTCATATGGCTCAGACCAAGGGGCTTTTTTGGGACAAGCTCTGGACTACGTATGTAGTATTCGTCAATGCCGTTCCGGGTGCCGTGTATCTTTTGTTCATTCAGCTCTATGGAACTTCAGTCACGAGACTTCCCATGCTTTTTGACAGGTATAACGTTCTCAGCTGGATTCTGCCGCTTATTTCTATGTCCCTTGGCGGCATCGCAGGGAACGCGATGTGGCTTAGACGTTTCATGGTGGATGAGCTGAATAAAGATTATATTCGTTTAGCCAGAGCCAAGGGAATGTCAAGCAGGGCCATTATGGTAAAGCACGTTTTGCGCAACGCCTTCGTACCGCTGGCCCAATATCTGCCCGCTTCCGTGCTGTTCACCATCTCTGGCTCGATTTATGTGGAATCGCTTTACTCAATACCTGGAATGGGCGGTCTTCTTGTGACGGCGATATCTCGCCAGGATAACCCCCTGGTGCAGGCGTTGGTTCTCATATATTCGAGCCTGGGAATCTTTGGCCTCTTCCTCGGAGACATTCTGATGGCCATCCTCGATCCCCGAATCAGACTGGAAAGACAAGGAGGGGCCAGATGATGACATCAAAAGAGAAGGAGATCATCCAGGCCATCGAGGAGAAGGAGCTTTTTACGTTTGCTCAGTACGACGCGGAAGCTGCTGAGCGGACCGGTTATTCCGATTACTCGTACTGGCGGTCGACAATAAGGGTCTTTCTCAGGAACAAAACGGCGATATTCCTCTTGATATTGATGACCTCCCTCGTGACCTTTACTTTCATCCAACCGTACCTTCCGGGCCAGAAAGATCCGATAACGATTCACCTGGACCCGAATACCGGATTGCAGCTCAGGAACCACCCGCCAGACAAGGAGTTCTGGTTTGGTACCAATTCCATCGGCCAGGACCTGTGGGCGCGGCTCTGGTCCGGGACAAGAACCTCTCTTCTCATAGCCATCATCGTGGGAATATGGGAGATAGTGTTCGGAACTTTCGTGGGAGCCATATGGGGCTACGTCAGGCCGCTGGAGGCCTTCATTACCGAGGCGTACAACGTGATCAGCAACGTACCCACGACGATCATTTTGACGCTCGTCGCCTATATCCTGCGTCCGAGTTTTCAAACGATGATCATAGCCATGTGCTCGACCGGATGGCTCGGTATGGCACGCTTTGTAAGGAATCAGATCATCATCATCCGGGACCGTGAATACAATCTGGCCTCACGCTGCCTCGGGACTCCTACAGGAAGGCTCATCACGAAGAACCTTTTGCCGTACCTTGTGTCGGTGATGGTGATGCGTGTAGCTCTGTCAATCCCCGGGACGATCGGTTGGGAAGTGTTTCTGACCTACATCGGTCTTGGTCTGCCTTTGAACACCCCTTCACTGGGTAATCTCTTGAACGAAGGGCGCCGGGTCATGGGGGCACCCGCCCTGCGGTACCAGTTGTTCTTCCCCGCAGTGGTGCTGTCTGTCATCACTGTGTCTTTTTACGTGTTGGGGAACGCGTTTGCAGATGCTTCCGATCCCCGCAACCACTTCTAAGGGGGCGAGAACATGAGTGAGCCGGTACTCTCTGCGAGAGATGTAGTGATCAAGTTCAGATTGCGCGGGCAGACGCTGACAGCTATCCGTGGAGCTTCCCTGGACTTGTACGAGGGGGAGTCGGTGGCCATCGTCGGGGAATCGGGTTCCGGCAAGAGCGTATTCACCAAATCGTGGATCGGGATGCTCGATGCCAACGGGTGGGTGGACTCCGGCTCGATCTTGTTCGAAGGCAAAGACCTTGCCAGGTATAAAACGGAAGAAGAGTGGTTGACCATCAGGGGCAAGAAGATCGCGATGGTCTTTCAGGACCCTATGACGGCACTTAATCCGCTGCGGACGGTAGGAATGCAGATTCAAGAGACTCTCGAGCTTCACCAGGGTCTGAGGGGCGGCGAGGCAAAAAGGCGTACGATAGAGATCCTTGCTCAAGTGGGTATCAGCGAGCCTGAGATGCGGTATCGCCAGTACCCGCACGAGTTTTCAGGGGGGATGCGGCAGCGGGTGGTTATCGCCATCGCCATCGCCTGTAACCCGCGCATACTGATTTGCGACGAGCCGACCACATCACTGGATGTGACGATACAGGCCCAAATACTCGAACTCATTCGCAGGCTTCAGAAGGAACTGAAAGTCACTCTCGTCTACATCACGCATGATCTGGGAGTTGTCGCGAACGTGGCCGACCGGGTCGCGGTGATGTATGCGGGAGAGATCATCGAATACGGCACGGTTGAGGAGATCTTTTACGACGCCCGGCACCCGTACACGTGGGCTCTTTTGTCTTCTCTGCCGCAGCTGGGTATAAAGGGCCAGCCACTTTACTCGATCAGGGGGACCCCGCCCAACCTTTTTAACGAGATACATGGAGATGCATTTGCACCGAGAAACCCACAAGCGCTAAAGATAGACTTTGTCAAGCGTCCACCGTTTTTCCAGGTGAGTCCAACTCATTATGCCAAGACCTGGCTATTGGATCCGAGGGCTCCCAAGGTGGAGCCGCCTGAAATCGTCAAGGCGATGCGAGCCAGATACGAGAGGTATGCGGTATGATGAGCGAAACTGACATCAAGAGCGAGAGCATGAACACGGGGGCAAATCAAGGGATGAATCCAGCCGTTGCTGAAGGAGTCCTGGGAGCGGAGCAGAAAGCGAAGAGTGCGGAGGTGCTTCTCGAACTGAAGAACGTGCGGGTTCAGTTCAAGGGCAAGGGGAGGAAGCCTTTCGTGGCGGTGAACGACGTATCGTTTCAAATCCATAAGGGTGAAACCTTCGGACTGGTCGGCGAGACCGGGTCTGGGAAGACCTCGATCGGTAGGGCGATAGTAAGGATTAACGAGACTGCCGCCGGAGAGATTCTGTTCAAGGGCAGAAGGATAAACGGAGTCATCCCGAAGGAACTGGACCGGGAAGTGACCCGGAAGATCCAGATGATATTCCAGGACCCGATGGCATCCCTTAACGAGCGGGCCAAAGTCGACTATATCGTTTCGGAAGGCCTGTACAACATCAGGGGCTTCAGAGACGAGGCCGAAAGACGGGCCAAGGTGGAAAAGGCCCTGCTTGAAGTCGGACTTCTGCCGGAATTCGCATCCCGCTTTCCTCACGAGTTCTCCGGTGGCCAAAGACAGCGCATCGGGATCGCCCGAGCTCTTATCATGGAGCCGGAATTCATTATCGCGGACGAACCCATATCTTCGCTGGATGTTTCCATCAGGGCACAGGTGCTGAACCTTCTCCTGGATCTTCAGAAAAAGAAAGGTCTTACTTATCTGTTCATCTCCCACGACCTGTCGGTGGTGCGCTTTATCGCCGACCGCATCGCAGTCATGTACAAGGGTCGTCTGGTGGAACTCGCCGAGACTGAGGAACTCTTTCATTCACCGCTACACCCCTACACCCGAGCTCTACTTTCGGCGATTCCCGTTCCCGACCCGAGAATCGAGAAGAAGAAGAAGGTACTGGTATACGACCCCAGTTGCCACGATTATTCCAAGGACCAACCTCGATGGGTGGAGATCAAAAAGGGTCACTTCGTACTCGCCAATAATGCCGAGATTGAGCAGTACCTGGCCAAGATAGACGCCGGTGGCCTTGCCAACGAGTTCCTGTGGTTGCAATGAACAGGCGGGGAACAACCTGTCGCTCATCTGACATCCCGCATACAGGTGGGTGAGCTCCTGCGGTTGCAACTTGCGCCGGGCGGTAGCACGCGCTGCAACCACGCCAGGGATGCGATCACGCTCGTGCCCGGGGGTGGCAGGTTTGGAGAACAAGCCCACAACACATAAAGCCGGGAGACTAGAAGAACTTTGCACCGATTCCTAACAGGTGATAAAGGGCAGTTGACAGGATGGCGAGCTGGAACGCAGACCACAGAAGCACGGCTATCAGCTTTCCGGAAGGATTTGACACGGGGCTTTCCGGGGGGTCCGGCTCGCGATCGCCGGTTCCCGCGTGCGCCTTGGGAATGATCAAGCCGTTCTGATCTCGGGAGTAGATGAGTTCTTTCAGTTCTCTGCCAGATACTTTGTCTTCGGGAAGATCTCGGGCCAACTCGCTTTCGTGATGTCCCAGCACCTCAGAGGCGGGCTTACGCGTGGAGGTACTCCGGGCAAGAAAAGAAGTTGACCTTCTGAGATAGGCGAACCAGGCCAACAGGACATACAGGACCATAAAGGCAGGGAGTAGCTGACCCATGTAGTACAGGTTCCCGTAACCCCACCAGGCGATAGCATACGACACGAAAACCCCAATACCCGTAGGAACGAGCGCGTAAGCGAAAGTCTTCAATACCGGTGTCAACTCCCTCCTGTAAATCTTCCTCCCGCAAATCTTTTCGATCGCTGACCAGTTGCGTATGTAGTTTACCACAAGGGGCGGGGTTCCTGACTTGCCCTGCCGTAGAGCAAGTGCTCCCGGCCAGCAGTCAACCGGGGACCGTGGATGGTGCCTACGGTGCAGATGCGCTGGACCCACGGGGTGCGTCATCTGCGCTGGTAGGTACAGGGCTGAGTGTTGCTAAAGGAAAAGCACGTGCTGGGGGGATGCCGCTTCTCGCCTACCCCGGACGGCAAGGGTCTGGTGCTGGTAAGGGAGAAGTTCGTGCCTCCGGCGTACGACCCGGCGGTGATATACTATCAAGGATCGGGCAGGAGGGAAAACGGTGCTTCCTGGGGATCGTTCAAGTCTCGTGCGTTCGGCGGTCCCGGATTTCGTTGCCGGGGATGGCCGGTCCAGGAGGGCGGCTCAACGCGTCCCCACTCTTGCTTCGAGACGTCGTTCCGTTTTCAAACCGTCTCTCCTTGCGGGCATTGTTGTCCTGTTGATCGTGGTGACTCCGCTCTTGCCGCTGGGTTGCAGAAAGATTCCGACCGATGCCGAGATACTCCAGACGGTCCAGTCGATTCTGGCGGAGATATCTGTGACTCACAAACTTGACGGTAGGGAAGTCGTCTTTGAAATAAGTCCTACGGTGGAAAAACGGACCATCACTTTGCAAGGGAAGACTAGCGAGCCATCGCTGAAGGACGAACTCATATCGCGTCTCTCAGCCATAAAGGGGGCGAAGGTCCAGGATGCGGTCGAGGTACTCCCCTCCAAGTTCCTCGGAGACAAGACTTTCGCCCTCGTAAAGGAGCCGGTAATCAACCTGGGGGATGGACCCGGTCGGAACCAGGGGTCTCACGTGGTAACCCAGGCCAAAATCGGGGACATCCTGATGCTTTTAGAGGAAAAGGATGGCTGGTATCTAGCTCAAATGGCTGCCGACAGGTACCTCGGGTGGGTTAGCGATAGGGAGATATGGAGGGTTGATAAGGCGACGCTGAGCTCATACCTGTCCGGCAAAGTGGCACTGGTTGTGGCCAAGATGACCCCGGCTCTTGGCACTCCCGGAGGGAAGGAGACCTTCGACAAGAACCTGGTACAGGGTGTGGTGCTGCCCGTGAAGTCGGTGGATGAGAGATGGATTGCCGTCAACCTGCCCGGGAGAGATGTAGCCTATGTCAAAGCGTCAGACGTCAAGGTTTTCGACCGGATTGACCAGGTCTTTGCTGAGAAGAAGGGCGCGGATGCTGTTATCGCCACGGCCAAGCAGTACCTCGGGCTCGGGTACCTGTGGGGCGGAACAACGGCGTACGGATTCGATTGTTCCGGGTTCACGCAGTTTTGTTTCAGAATGAACGGCTATTTCCTCCGCCGGGACGCGGATATGCAATACGAAATGGGCGAAGCTGTCCCCGACCGGAAAAACCTCAAGCCGGGAGATCTGGTGTTCTTTGAGACATACAAGAAAGGTCCGTCGCACGTGGGGATTTACATCGGTGATTCCCGCTTCATACACGCTGGTTCATCGAAGGGTGTTGCGATAAACAGCTTTGACCCATCCCATTCCGAGTACTCCCTCGATCTTGACCGGAGATATCTGGGGGCGCGGCGGATAATCAGATAGACCCGCGAACTCGGCACGCAAGCCAGGGCACGACGCGTTCTCGGCCAGACGTTAGTGCAGGTTTTACAATGGGGGCGGTTGAAGATAAAATGACGCACATACGAGTGATCCTCGTCGGTAAGGTACGAGAGGCTTACCTCCGGCAAGGAATAGCCGAGTATCTGAAACGTATCCGGCCGTACGCACGGGTGGAGTTTGTGGAGATCAAGGACGAGCCCGTGCGGGACGCTGCTTCTCCCAAAGACATCGAATCAGCTACAGAAGTCGAGGGGCACCGGCTTTTGTCGGCGCTGCGAGAAGGCGAGCATCTGATTGCGCTGGATTCCCGCGGCAAGATGTTCTCTTCAGCGGAGTTCGCCCGCTGGTTGCAGGAGCGAGGGGTACGTGGCGAGTCTCGCCTGGTTTTCGCCGTCGGAGGGCCCAACGGGCTTTCTCCCATGATCATCGACAGGGCCGATCTGGTCCTGTCCCTGGGCCCGATGACCTTTCTCCACCAGTTCGTTCCTTTGCTCTTACTGGAACAGACTTACAGAGCGTTTAAGATCATCTCCGGGGAGCCCTATCATCGCTGAGTTCGAGCTGCGCCAGACCAAGGCACATGACGGGATCAAAGACTAGAGCACTCTTCTTGGGTACAGCTTGAAGCTGCCTGGAATACCTCACATCGACTCCCTCTGAGTTATCTCCACCATTTTGCGGATTGCCGATTCAAGCGCTTGAGGCAACCCCATTATCCGAACGTCGAGAAATCCCCTGGTTATAAGGGAGACGGCCTCATCCCTGGGAATCCCTCTGGCCATGAGGTATTCGACCTCCTCTTCGGAGATAGGGCCAATGGCAGCTTCGTGGGAGAGAAGGCTCTGGGGAGCACCCTCCGATTCGAGTTCGGGAATGGCGAACATTTGGGCTTCGTCACCGAAGACGATCCCCCTGCAGTCAAGATGCGCCCGGGAACGGTTCTGCCTGGCCAAAAGGGTACCTCTGGCATACACAACGGACTTGTCCTGCGCGATGGCTCTGGAAACGGCCTCGCCCGAGGAGTCCTCTCCCTCCAGGACGATCTTGGAACCTGCGTCGATGTGAGAATTCTCCAATCCGTAGATGAGAGTGTTGAAGACCGCCCGGGAACCCCGGCCCCGGAGGTAGGCGACCGGGTAGGTCTGAAGGGACTTGACTGGCTTCAACAGAACGTAATTGGAGATGAACGTCCCGCCCTCTTCGACCAGGGCACCGGACCTGGGCCTGACGTGGAACTCGGGACCCCAGTTGTGGACCATGGTAAACGTAAGCTTTGCGCCAGGTCTCACGAAAAACTCGGATATGCCGATGTGAAGGCCGGTCTTCACCCGGGGCGAAGTCGTACACCCGGAAATTAGGTGGGCGCTTGAGCCTTTCTCCAGAATGACTATGTTGTGGACGTTCTGAACCTCGGCGTTTTCGTGGAGCAGAAGGCACGATTGGACGGGAAGTTCCACCTCCTGGCCTTCAAATACCCTGACGAAGTACCCGTGTACGTCGTGGAGCTGGGAGAAAGCGGTGTATTTGTCCTGGTCAGGGGCTACGACGGTCCACCAGAGATCCCGCACGTCCGGATATTTTTCAAGCGCATCTCCCACATCCATTATCTCGAGCTTACCTGAGTAAATCTGATTGACCCTTTCATATATAACGTTCTTTCCAACCTGCACATAGCTTCCGGCCCGACCGCTTTCAGACGGATCCACGCCCGAAGCGAGCATCACAGCTTTTACTTCATCGGGAAGGGCCTCCAGCGAGTCCGTCCGCGCCACGGCTTCTCCTTCGTGGAATGCCCGAAGGTCGATATCCAGACTGTAAGCTGCCTTCTTTTCGCGTGCCGCTTCCGCTCGCCGGTCGAGTTCCCGAAGCAGGGATGAATCAAGCCCCCTTAAGCTGCGGCGTACGTCTTCAAGTTCCCGCTCTACCGGCACGATTCGCACCTCCCGTAACCGTGCTTCTGGACTTCTTCGAACAAGTCGCGAGGGTTGCCGTGGCAGGCGATTTTTCCGTCTATGAGGATGTGACCCCTGTCGGCGTTGACGTATCGCAGGATGTGGCCGGTGTGGGTGACGATCAGCCCCGATGCCTTTCGTTCTTTTATTTTTCCGCGCTTGCCCAGCAGATCGTTAATGGCTTCGCCTATCAGAGCGACGTTATCGAGATCCACTCCGGACTCGGGCTCGTCCAAAAGCACGAGTTCGGGTGCCTGGCAGAGGAGCTGAAACATTTCGGACCTTTTGAGTTCGCCTCCAGAAAAGCCGTAGTTGAGTTCGCGGTCAAGATGTTCGGAAAGGTTTAGCCTTTCGGCGATGCCTTCCAAACTTGGGGCGGGTGGGTGAGCGGCCTCCCTGACAGAAGCAACGGTCTGGGCGATCTCCCGCAACTTCACTCCACGCACTGCTGGAGGCTTCTGAAACATCATGCCGATGCCCAGCCGGGCCCTGGCGTCCGGTGTGAGGGCCGTGATGTCCTTACCTTTGAAATAAACGGCGCCTTTAATAACTCGGTACCTGGGCATACCCATCACGGCCATGAGCAAAGTCGTCTTGCCCCCTCCGTTGGGGCCGAGGAGCACATGGGTTTCGCCGGTTCCCACTTCCAGGTCAACACCTTTGAGGATAAGTTTCCCCCCGACTTCCACTTGGAGACCTTCCACCACGAGCATGCGAATCGCCCCTCTCAATGCGATTTCTAAGAAATGATGGTCCGGACCGGTGAGGATTGTCAAGGAACGCGCGCCGTCTGACCTTTTCGGTCACTGCTTCCCGTAATACGGCCTGTATGCGGCGGGCAATAGATGTAGGCGGTGCAGAGACTACACTGTGTCCGCCGGATGAAGCTACCTGGCTCTTTTAACGCGTGGGACAGGCGCCCTGAAGAGGTCCACACAAACCACATAAGCACAAACGACACGGTTCATCATGAATCTCCTGGAATGGGAATTATAAGAGATCTTGACATAGAGTGTCACGTCCTGTAGTATGGGGATGGAACAAATTACCAGTGGCCGTGCCCGGGAATCTACCGCTCAACGCCAATACACTCGGAAGAAAGGAGGAAGAACGGCCTGATCCCTGGCGTTAAAAGCGGCATCCCTGACAACCCAAAGCCGCCACCGGCGCCCTATAAGACCTTTCCCTCCGGGCACGGCCCGAGGAGGTGAGATGCTGACACGGGCTCGTGCGGAAAAAGGCCATTGCCGGCTGTGCAGGGATGGACAGACGGGAGGTGACGGTAACCAAGTCATTATAACAGAGGCCGGCGCCATCAGGCGTGTCTGGCTGAGACCCCAGGAGGGAGACCAGGAGGTGACGTTTTGAAAACCGCGCTGAAGAGACACAGGATACTTCTAGTGTCCGCGGTGCTTGGGCTTTCGGCAGCTCTATTTTCCGGAATAACCGTTTCCAACTACGTTAAAACGAAACCGGTGGTCGTTGCCGCCCGAGATCTGGTTCCCCACCAGAAAATACGGCGGTCCGACGTAAAACTCGTTCAAATGCCGGTCAAAGCGATCCATCCCGCGTCTCTTCCCCTTGAGCAGGTGGTGGGCGGTTTCTCCGCCACCTATGTCGTCGCCGGCCAACAACTTCTCACGGGGCACGTACGGTTCGGTGTAAACGAAGCCGGGCTGTCCTTCGACCTTCCGTCCGGCTGGAGAGGAATGTTCATCCCCGTGGCACCCGAGAGGTGCCTGGGCGGGGATGTCAGAGCAGGGGAGAAAATCGACGTCATCTTCTACCCGAAAGCGGGCTATTCCCAGCTTGAGCGCCGGGGCGTGACGGTACTCCGTAACGTGACTGTGCTGGAAGTCAAAAAAACACAGGACACCGGCGAGTTTGCGGGTGTTATGGTCCTTTTGAGCCCGGAGGCGTGCGAAATCCTGGCAGGGTGTCTGGAAAGCGGGAACGTCTACATTTCTCTAGTTCCCCGGAACGATGCGCCGGAGGCGGAGGAGGCAGAAGGCTCTCAGCCATGAGGGGATTATTGCTTTCGGCACCCAAAAAGCCCGGCACCCTGGTTGCGAGAGGCCGGGCGGGCGGACCCCGCGAGGACGGCGGGCGAGGGCCGCAGGAACAGACCCTCCTTGTTGTAGGTGAACCCGAAGCCGAGTTTTCGGCCAGGGCGATGTTTCCCGGGGCGGAAGTGGTAGCTTCGGTCAAGGAAACTGCGCTGGCCGAGTACATGGTGGGCCGGGTTCGGCCGGACGTGGTGGTGGTCGATCCGAGCGTGACACCCCGGGGAGAGACCGTAGAACAATGGGTGGGAAGGCTCCAGGTCTCCTTTCCTGGCATCGAAGTAATCATCTTACCTGCCGGGGAAGGCCCCGGGCGGGAACGGCAGCCCCTCGCTGCATGTGCGGCAGCTGAAACTCGCGTTATCGGTCAGGAGACCATTGCCGTGTGGAGCCCCAAGGGCGGCGTAGGGAAGACATTCGTCGCGATTAACCTGGCTTGCGCCTCAGCGATTTCGACCCGGGGAAACACCTGTCTTTTGGACCTCGATCTTCACTCCGGAGACGTCGCATGCAACCTGGACCTCCTGGACGGTCCGAGCATAATCGACATTTTGTCGAATCTGTCCGATATGCGACCGGAAACTATGGAAAGGTTTACGGTAGTTCATCCGTCCAGCGGCCTGCAAGTTCTGGCCGCGCCCAAGCGTCCGGAGCTGTCGGATCTGGTCGAATCGCAGCACGTGAGAGCTATTCTATCGCTTGCCCGCCGTAGGTGGGGACTGGTGTACGTAGACACCCCTCCAGACATAACCAGTGAGGTGGTGGGTGAGTGCATAGATCAGGCATCGAAAATAGTCATGGTCGTCACCCAGGATGTGGCCGCCCTCAGACAGGCCAAAATGGCCCTGGACATCTTGAAGCGAATAGGCGTTGGCCAAAAAGAGGCCCTTGCCGTCGTGGTCAACAGAGTCTCTCACCAGTCTCTCTTTCCCGTATCGCGGATAGAGGAATACCTCGAGGTGGAGGTCCTTGGCTCCATCCCCGACGACAGAAAGAGCGCCGAGAAGGCCGGAATGGACGGGAAACCGGTCGTCCTCTACTCCCGTAACGAGGCGTCGCAGGCTTTCTGGGAAATCCTCGGCCGGCTTATCCCGGGCCTGGTTACTAGCCGCGAGTTTTCCGGCGAGAAAAAGAAAAGGAGGTTCGGGTTTTGGTAAGCCTTCTGAAACGTCTTGAGGAAAAGCCTTCGAATCCCCCGGGGGCGGGTCTGGTGCGGGAGACATCGTTCGAGGAAGTGGCCGGCAAAGTACGGGAAAAGATCCTCGAGAAGCACGGGGAGGCGGTAGCCTTAGCCAGGACCTCCCGGGAGAAGCGCGAGGAGATCACGATGCTCGTCTCGGAACTCCTGGTTACGATGGGCCTGAGTTTCGGCAAGGTGACCAGGCGCGAACTTGCCGAACGGATCGTGCAGGAGCTCCTGGGTCTCGGTCCCCTCGACGAGTTCCTCGAAGACCCGCTGGTCACGGAAATCATGGTGAACGGACCTTCATGCGTGTACGTAGAGCGAAACGGGCGGATAGAGCTCACGACCTCGTCTTTTCGGGATGACCGTCATCTATTAGATATCATAAACAGGATAGTTTCCGTTGCCGGCAGGCGTCTTGACCGGACGTCACCTTTCGTCGACGCCCGGCTGCCCGACGGCTCCAGGGTAAACGCCATAGTGCCTCCGCTTTCCCTTTCCGGACCCGTTCTGACCATCCGCAAGTTTCCAAGGAGGTTTACAACGTTCAAAGAGCTCGTTGAGGAAGGCTCAATGACCTCCCAAACCGCTTCACTTCTCGCGGCATGTGTGAAAGAACGCCTGGACATAGTGGTGTCGGGGGCCGCAGGGACCGGAAAGACGACGACGTTGAATGTCCTGGCCAATTCGGTTCCGGCGGAGGAGCGCCTCATCGTCCTGGAGGACTCGGCAGAGATGTACATCCCAGACAGGCATTGCGTGAGGCTCGAGTCCCGACCCGCCAACATCGAGGGGAAAGGCGAGGTTACCATCAGAGACCTGTTGAAAAACGCTCTAAGGATGAGGCCGGACAGAATCATCATTGGAGAGTGCAGGGGAAAGGAAACCTTCGACCTGGTGATGGCCATGAACACGGGGCACGAAGGGTGTCTTTCCACCGTCCACGCCAATTCTTCCCGGGACTGTTTGGCCCGAATGGAAGCTATGGCTCTTACGGCGGGAGAAGGTGTGCCTCTGCAGGTACTGAGGACCTGGATTACCGCAGCCGTGGACGTCCTGGTGCATCAGGTGAGGACTGCAGACGGCAGGAGAATGGTGGCCGAGGTGTCGTTCCTGGGTCCGGGGGTGGACGATTCCCAGTGCGTGTTCAAAGTATGTGACCAGGGTACGGTCCCCGACTTCGCTGACGCCCCCGCCTGGCTTGAAAAAAAGATCGGGGCGGAAAGGCTCGAGCGTCTCCGGAAGGCGGTGGAGGGGTGAGCGCGGTGGTTCTTTTCTCAGCTCTGGCTTTCGGCGGGTGCGCGGCTCTGCTCTTTTACGATGTAGGTGTGAACCTCCTGAAGTGGCGCCTGCCAAAGGTCCTTGCGGACTCGGCTCAATCACCGCCACGGCGGGGGCCGGAAATCTCGCTTCTCCGTATTCTCCGGCGTCTGGGGCGGCAGGAGGACCTTTTGTCGCAGGTGGAGGAGATTGCTCTGGGGCTTGGCTTCCAGTTGAAAGCCGGGGCCAATGTGTATCACGCGGTGGCCGAAGTGGCCAGGCAGGGCAGAGGAACCGCGTACTCGGCTTTGGGGCGAGCGGTTGATCTTTACGGAACCGGATTACCTATCACGGACGCTCTCACCGAAGCTCTGTCCGCCCCGGGTAACCCCGAACTAGCGTACCTTCTGTCCGTCCTCGGAATGGGGTTGAGAACCGGAGGGAACATCCCGATACTATTAGCCCGCGCTGCCGAAGCGTGCAGGAGGAAAAAAGCTTTCAGAAAGGAGGCCGGCGCTAAACTGGCCGAGGCTAGACTAACCGCCGTCCTGGTTTCGGTCCTACCGTGGCTGATTTTCCTCATCACCTGGAGGATACAGCCGGACATGCTGCTCAAGTTGTTCTCGCAGCCGGCGGGGAGGGCCATAGCGACGATATCCCTGCTCATGTGGGTGTTGGGTGTGACAGTCATCGGGCTTCTTCTGAAATCGGTGACGCCCGGAGGATATAGCCTGGAGCGCGTGGGCGCTCAAGGCCGTTGTGATTCTCAAAACGCAACCGGCCGGAGGGGGCGATAGCCGTGCCCGGAGAACTCCTGTTTCTTCTTGCGATAATGAGCCTGAGTCTATCTATGGCCGGCCACGCCGTGCTGCAGGGACGAGCTTACAGACTCTACCACAGGACAGCAGGCCGGCGCGAGGAAGAGGAGCGGAAAAACTCTGTGCGGGTCCGAATTCCCTCAAACTACCGGCAAAAAGTCGCAGGCGAGTGGCCCGCGTTTCTCGAGGGTGTGGTAGTCGCCCTTACCTCCGGATTGGAATTGCCAGACGCGCTGGAAGCCGCATCCCGGATGGTCAGGGGACCGCTGCGAACGGAGATGGAAAGGGTTCTTCTGGACGTTAGAACCGGTAAACTGGTTCACCGGTGCCTCGGTGACCTGTCGGCGAGACTCGGTCTCCCGGGGGTTTCCAGGTTTCACTTTGTGATGAGTCAGGCGGAACTCCTGGGGACGCCGCTGGCCGAAACCTGCACTGTGCTGGCGGAAGAAGCTTATAACGAGATCAGGCAGGAGATGGAATACAAACTCAACGCGCTGCCGGTAAAACTGGCCATCGTGACATCTGTGCTGTTGCTGCCCCCGGTGGTTCTCATCACCATCGCCCCTGGGGTGCTCGCCTTCCTGGGCGGGTGGTAACACGCGAGGCCAGAAGTTCAGATCTGTGTTTTTTGGACGACGGTTTCACGACACCGGAGTTCGATTCTAGTTACGAAAGGAAGGATGTCTGTGTCCAAGGTGGGCCATTGTTTTTCCAAGTTGCGGGTGAGGTTTAGTTACCGGACGTCACTTTTGGTTTTGAAGGCCAAGCGCCTTGCGGAGGAAGGAATTCGTGAGCTGGTAAAGGGCACGAGAGGCCAAAGAGGTGCGACGGTCGCCGAATATGCGCTTGTGCTTGCCATTGTCGTAGTAGGCCTCATCTTGGTGTTGGGCCAGCTAGGTGAGACCCTCCGCGAGAAGATTCTAGACGTAGTCGACCGGCTCAAAGACGCTCCGACCTCCCCGTGAGGCCGAGAGACTAGAGCTGGGCTCAGAAAATGAGAAGTTTCTTCAGGACCTTCACGCAAGTCGCCGCTGAGGAGCAGGGCCAGGCCATCGCCGAATTTGCTCTGGTCGCCGGGCTTCTGGTCCTTCTCCTCTTCTCGATGCTGGAGGTGGGTCTCGCTCTCAACACAAAGCTGGTGCTGACCTCGGTGGCCAGGGAGACCGCCCGGCTTGCCGCGATTCAGGGTGGGCGAACAGCTCAAGTCGTGGAGAGGATGAGGGAGTCTCTTACTCTGGCCGGGATAAACCCCGAAGAGGTAGAGTGGGTAATCCGTCCCGGACAGGCCATTTACGGCACCCGGATCACGGTGACTCTCCGGTATCGTTACAAGCTGAAGATGCCTCTTGTCGCGGCGATTTCCGGCGGCGATATTCCGATTCAGGCCGAGGTGGTGACCAGGAGTGAGTATGTGCCGAGGTAGAAAGGGTCTCAAAGACAGAGATGAAACCAAGAGTTGGAGTCCAAGCCAAACACCCAACTAGACCCGGAACAAAACTGGAGCCGGGGCCAAGGTCCGAGTCCAAACTGAAATCCAAGAGGAAGCTAAAGCCCGAAGCCAAAGCTAGCAAAGGCGGGGTCATTCTCCTTGTCGCGCTTTACCTCCCCATATGCATTCTCGCCATGGGGATGGTCTTGGATCTGGGGCTTGCCTTTGTCGTAAGAGAAACCGCGCAAGCCGCTTGTGACCTGGGTGCCCTGGCCGGGGTCCAAGAGCTAGACTGGGATCAGTTGGCCGGCGGGCATGTTGTGATTAACGTGGCGGCTGCCAGGCAACACGCCGCGGATATCACCCTCTCTAATCTGACGCCAATGGTCAGAAAAGGGCTTGTGACCGGGCCCAGGATCTCGGTCGTCGTGATCAACCCGGTAGGAGGGACAGACGTTGCGTGGACGGCGGAGCCGGCGGTAAGGGTGGAAGTGTACCTGATGGTGAGGACGTTCTTCCTTCGCTGGCTCCCCGGTCTCGCCGGTGGCATCCCGGTGACCGTCCGTGCTGAGGCGAGGTGCGTAGAAAGAACCGGGTGGTGAGAGGTCCCCGGGCACCTACACCAACGGGCATTTTTCGAATTAACTCCGCCCCCGTTTTTCACACTGTAATAGCCCTCTTGCGCCGCAGCAATTCGCCACTTTCGCTTTGGATGGTGGTGTCTGAGGCAAGTTTTGCACGCTCGTGTGGTAGTGGCGAGCGCCTTTTCCGAAATTGGACTGGATGAAACAGTTGGGTCTGGCTGGGGCAGAACGGCTCCATCGTTCTTGAGGGCATGGCTCCGTCCTGGGATCAAGTAGTGGCTGCGGGCAAGCTCGCAACCGACAGGGGTTACAGAGAAGTAGTAAACAAGGTCCAGTGCCGCGACTTCTCACCACCGGGGCCCCACCTTCCCGGCATACGAGATTTCAGACTCGAAGGACGACACGTGGACGTCCTGGTGATCGGAGCTGGCGTGATAGAGTATGCGGTGGCGAGGGAGCTCTCCCGTTGGAACTTGAAGGTCCTGCTGATAGATGCTGTATGGGGTCGAAGGCACGCCGATCGATACGGTGATGAGGATCAGGGGCTACAGGCCCATGGAAAGGTGCCTACTTCTGTGCATCTGTCAGGGCGAAAGGACGTTCGCCCGCAACGTAAAGCGCAATGTACTGAAGATAGCCCGAAGGTTCGGGGGGATGTATACCACCGGCTACGCGGCAAAGTCGTGGGAGCACGGGCGCTTCAGCGATCCCTACATGCGCGCGACTATCAGGTAAGTAGGGCTACGGTCAGGGCCGCGCTCGAAAGTCTGTCCTTTGAAGGATATCTGGTGAAAAAACACGGCATCGGGACTTTCGTCGCGCGACTCAGACCATCCCTTTGTTTTGAGCCGCTTATCAGCTTGAGCTACGCGCTGGAGGTTGGAGGGCTCGAGCCACAAAGCGTGGTCCTCGCCAGTCAAAAGATCGAACCTGACCGGCGTCTGCGGGCTCTGATGAGGTGGAAGGGGCAGGACCCGTGTTTTCATGTGAGGCGCCTGCGGCTGGCGGAAAACATCCCCATAGCTCTAGAAGATTCCTACTTCCACCCCGCTGTGGAAAGCTACCTTAAGAACCGAGACCTCACGGGCTCGATTGCAAAGATACTCTTGAGCGAAGCCCGTGTGACCATATCCAGGGTTGAGCAAGTGATCGTGCCGCGCGAGCCCGACCCCGAGGAGAGACGGTTTCTGGGTCTCGAAGAAGGCTCGCCCGTCCTTGACCTCCAGAGGTGGATTTACGTGCAGGATTCGCCAGACCCCCAGTACTACTTGAAATTCGTGATGCGTGGCGATCTCGCCGGCGTTCAGGGAATCGGGCGCTTCCGAGCAAAATGAGCTTCTCCCCGCGATTCTAACGGGACTGCTTGTTAAATCGTCGAAGGAATTCTCTCTCTGCAAACCTGATTAAAGGAAGGCTCCTGACCTTTTTAACCTCAATCCCGAGAGCCCCGCAAAGCGGCGCCCAGGCTTTCAGGAGAGTCTCTCGCTCAACCCTGATTTCAGCCGGAAGATGCCTGTAGTTCAGCAGGAAATCCAGAAAACTGCCGGTCAGGACATTCCACCTGTTATCGGGCTTGGTCAGCTGGGTGTGCAGGAGAAAGCCTGTTTGTGCGTCGCCCACAAGCAACATGGCCGGCCAGTAGGGAACAGTGTCGTCCGCAAGGACCGTTTGAAACGGGAAAACATCGACCTCCCAGCACCCGCCTCTTGATGCTCGGGAGGCGATGGTCCGGACTTTGTTTGCGTCATACGTTATCTGGGGTACCGGTTCCTCACAGGCTTTCGGCTTGACCCAGGTATCAACCCAAAGACCCGCATGGTCTCCTTCTATCTCGTCCGTGATCTGCCTCGACACTGACACCCCGTCATCAGCCTTGCCCGATGCCGGTGATGAACCCGGCGCGAAGAGCGGGTCTAGAATTTCGGGGCGACCGCTGAATTCCCTGACGAGGATGTCTCCGCCTCGCTTTGTCCGTGACAGTTCTCCCTTACCGAGCCTTGTCGTCATTCCGATGGCCTGAAGCAAGGCAAGCGCTAAAAACCTGGCCTCGTGGCCTGCGAGGTACCACGGGGCACGCCAGGGATGCTGGCTCCTGAACTGAGGCCACTGCTTACGCCCCCGGCAAGAAAGCCCCGCATCCTTAATAACCTGGATGTCACGGGCGGTAAGCTCTTTTCTGTCGCTAAAAGATGCGGTCAGTATGTCCATTTCAATGGCGCTTTCAAAATCAAGCTTCTGCCTTTTCATTGTTTCGGTGTACCACTTATACCCGAGGTCGCCTCTATAGACGACGAGGCCAGGCATCTGGCCCAAGGAGCCTACCACTACACACCACCCAATCTCTCCCGTCCACGGGTCCCTGACACCGAACAGGTCCTCCTCTTCTACCCAGTCCCAGGGCCGCAGGTCCCTGTATAAGACGGCCGCCAAAAGGAGGACCCGCCATTCTTCCTGGGTTGGGGAGATCAATTTGCCTTCAGCCGAGTTGAAAATCTTACCGTTCAAGAAAGCCACCTCTTCTGCGAGCTCTCGAGTTCTCGGTACGAACAGCGCTACACTAAAGGGCATCTGTCGTTCTAATACCGGAGGACTGCACGAGCTCCTGTGATGGGACGTCCGCCGGCCTGAAACTACCCTAGCATCCTGTTGGGGGTGTGACAAGCGGGGCTACTAAGGTGCCCGTTGCAATCTTACCGAGACCTCAGCCGGGAGAGGAAGAAGGCTGCAATAGATACGCTTTCCGGGCTGCCCCTCTTCGGTTGCACGGCAGCCTTTTCTTTCATCGCCCTTGCCAGCTTCAAGATCTCCGGATTGACACAGAGAAGCCAGCGACGGCTCGTGTTACTCACACTCACCGGTGTCCTGCACCTTGGATTCGCCTGTAACGATGCTGTAGACCTTCCCGGGAACGTACACTTCTTTCACGATGTCCCTTCCCCTAAGGTGTCTTTGAACCCCTTCTTCTTGCAAGGCGGCGTCCCTCACATCGCCCTCGAAGGCGCTTCGCGGCACGGTTACGGTAGCTCTGAGCTTCCCGTCGACCTGCACCGGTATCTCCACCATTTCTTCAATGGTCTTGGCTTCGTCCCACGTAGGCCACGACTGCTCCCATATGTGTCCCTCGAAGCCCGCCATTTCCCACATTTCCTCGGTTATGTGGGGCGCCACGGGATTCAAGATGAGGAGCAAGCTCCGCAGCTCCCCTTTGGTCACTCGACCTTTTGCGTGAAATTCGTTAACCAAGCTCATCATGGCCGCGACCGCCGTATTGAACTTCATCCGTTCGTAGTCGAGACTCACCTTCTTAACGGTCCGGTGCATAGCTGCCTCGAACTCCTGGGAGTAGGTGGGGGTATCCTCGAGGATGTCCATGAGTTTCCACACTCTCTCCAGGAACCTCCGGCACCCCCTCAACCCCTGCTGAGACCAGGGCACTGCCTGGTCGAAAGCTCCGATGAACATCTCGTAGACCCTGAAGGCGTCGGCGCCGAACTCCTTGACCAGGTCGTCGGGGTTCACCACGTTTCCCCTGGACTTGGACATCTTCTCGCCGTCTTCTCCGAGGATGACGCCGTGAGCGGTCCTCTTCTGGTACGGTTCGGGTGTGGGAACGAGCCCCTGGTCGTAAAGGAACTTGTGCCAAAAGCGGGAGTAAAGGAGGTGCAGCGTAACGTGCTCCATTCCTCCGTTGTACCAGTCGACCGGGAGCCAGTATTTCATCTTTTCGAAGGAGGCGAACTCCCTGTCGTTGTGGGGGTCGGTGTAACGGAGGAAGTACCACGACGAACCGGCCCAGTTCGGCATCGTGTCGGTCTCGCGCTTTGCCGGACCACCGCACTTCGGGCACTTGGTGTTTACCCAGTCCGCGAGCCGCGCCAGCGGCGACTCTTCGGTGCCGCTGGGAACGTAGTCTTCGAGACCGGGCAGAAGGACTGGAAGCTGGTCTTCGGGAACGGGCACCCAGCCGCACTTTTCGCAGTGGACAAGGGGTATGGGTTCGCCCCAGTAGCGTTGCCGCGAAAACACCCAGTCCCTGAGCTTGTAGTTGACGGCCCTCCGGCCGATCCCTTTCTTTTCAAGCCACTCGATTATCTTCTCGATGGCTTCAGCAGGCCGGAGGCCGTTCAGGAACTCCGAGTTCACCATCACACCCGTCTCGATGTCGGTATACGCTTCTCTTTCAATGTCGCCGCCCTTTACCACTTCGACTATGGGAAGGCCGAATTTCCGGGCGAATTCCCAGTCCCTCTGGTCGTGCCCGGGGACCGCCATGATGGCCCCAGTTCCGTACGTCATGAGGACGTAATCCGATATCCAGATGGGGATTTCCCGGTTAGTGGCGGGGTTTAACGCCACCAGTCCCGAAAGCTCGACGCCCGTCTTCTCTTTGGCGACCTCAGCCCGCTCGAAGTCGGACTTCTTCATAGCTTCCTTGCGGTATTCCTCGACTTCGTCCCAGTTGGATATCAATGTCCTGCACTCGTCCACCAAAGGATGTTCGGGCGAAAGGACCATGTAGGTTGCACCGAAGAGAGTATCAGGCCTCGTCGTGAATACGGTGATCTTTTTATCCGTTCCGGCTACCGGGAAGTCAATTTCGGCACCCTCTGATCGCCCGATCCAGTTTCGTTGCTGAGTCTTTACCTTGTCGATGTAATCGAGGGGTTCGAGGCCGTCCAGGAGTTTCTGTGCGTAATCCGTTATCCTCAGCATCCACTGGCTCTTCACCTTGCGGATGACCTCTCCGCCGCAGCGCTCGCACCGTCCGCCCACCACTTCTTCGTTGGCAAGCCCTATCTTACACGAAGTGCACCAGTTGATGGGCATTTCAGCTTTGTAAGCCAAGCCCTTCTCGAAGAACTTGAGAAAGATCCACTGGGTCCAGCGATAGTACGTGGGGTCGCTCGTATTTACCTCTCTCGACCAGTCGAATGAGTATCCCAAAGACTTGAGCTGCTTCCTGAACCGGTCAACGTTTCGCTGAGTGACTATCCTCGGGTGGATCTTGTGTTTCATGGCATAGTTTTCGGTGGGGAGGCCGAAGGCGTCCCAGCCTATTGGGAAGAGGACGCTGTATCCCTCCATGCGCCGTTTTCTAGCGATGATATCCATGGCGGTGTAACTTCGGGGGTGTCCTACGTGCAGGCCGTCACCTGACGGATAGGGGAATTCGACAAGGGCGTAGTACTTGGGCCGGGAAGGGTCTTCGACCGCCCTGAATACCTGCCGACTTTCCCAGATATCCTGCCACTTTTTCTCTATTTCCGAAGGTACATATTCTCTTCCCATTTCAGGTCCCCCTGTAATCACGTACGCTCGACCGGCTGCCGAAACCCGCTACCGGAGCCATCGTTACGGCGAACCGGCGCTTTCCTTCGAGTGCGATGCGCCTCTAGCGGTCCGGCTTTCTCAACCCCAGCATTAGGGGCGTTTTTGCCGGCTCCCGCCGGGAATACGAATCTGGTCCGAACGAGCACCGGTCGTGCCGTCCGAGCCATTTTGTGATATATACGTAATGCTATCACGAGTTGGCCCCGAAAATCCAGAAGATGCTTCCGGTCTTCCCTATGAGCGTTTCCGGTCGAGATACGTTAGTACTGTCCCAAAAGCCCCTTCGTCTTGGCTTTGGTTTCCGCCAGCGCGAACAAGGCCAGTCCCAGCCCCAGGCTGATGACGGTGACCAGTAGCAGAATCGCGATCTGGGATAGCGGGAGTTGCCACAGTCTTACACCGTCTATCATGACTCGCTGGAGCAGGTGACGGCCCATTGAGAAAGGCAAGTACTTGGCCCAGGGGAACTTGTTCCAGGGGATCACCAGGAGGCCGATGACGGCGAACTGGACCACCTGAAAGAAGGCGGCGATCCTTTTATAAATCAAAGCGAGGCCGGCCAGAGCGAACCCTAGCCCGTTTGCCTGAAGATAGGTAGCCACAAAAAGGGGAACCAGGCTCACCCCGTCCAGGTGAATCGACTGTCCGGTCAGGAGCGCCATCAGGGCCACCATAACCGCCATAAAGACCAGGTTTAAAAGCATGTTGCAGGACTGCATGAACACCCCTATCCACTTGTACCCCATGGGGCTCAGATACAGCTGCTCCAGGGTACCGGTCTGGGCCTCGTTGGTCACGCCCCAGGCGAGGTCCTGAAATCCCATCATCACGACCATCCATACTACGTAGCCTGTGAAAAGCCCCTCGAGTGTTTCGCCAAGGTTAAAAGCTCCTGCGCCAACAGCTTTGGTTCCCATGAAAAGCATGAGGAAGATGATGAAAAGAGTGATTACACCCGACAGCATATTAAACCAGTACCTCACGGTGAGCAGGTAGCATTGCTTCCAGGATGACTTCAGGACTGTGTACCACATGAGTCATTGTCCCTCCTGACTATCTCGAGAAATGCTCTTTCGAGATCAACCTCTTCCTGGGAAATGGTCTCGATGGATGCCCCGGTCGTTCTCAGGAACTCTACGAGATCGTAGATCTCAGCAGGTTGTTTCAGACTCACCTGTATTTCAAGTGTGTCCTTGGTGGCCTTCGAGGAAGACAGCGGGAACGATGACTCCAGTTTCCGGCGGATTTCCTCCACAGACAAACTTCCATTGGCTCCATTAACGGTAAGAATGACTTTATAGCTCCTCGACCTGAACAGGCTGATAAGCTCCGGAATGCTCCTGTCCACGACCACTCTCCCCCGGGAGACGATGACGACTCGACTGCAAACATCCTGAATAACACGCATGTCGTGGCTGGAGACGACAATGGTTCTCCCCTCACTTGCCTGAAGTTCTTTCAGAGCCTCACGGAGTTCGTATGACGATTCAACATCCAACCCCAGGGTCGGCTCGTCCAGAAAGACCAGGGGGGTTTGCTTCGCCAGCGCGCACGCCAGGGCGGTCTTCTGCTTAAAGCCGCTGGAGAGGTTTCTCACCTCGACGTTGCGCTTCTCCTTGAGCTTTAACACTTCCAAAAGGTATTCGAAGTAATCTTTTCCGCGTTCCTTGGAAACCCCGTGTATGCCCGCAAAGAACACGATGTTTTCCCACACCGTGAGGCGCCAGTATGTATTTCTGGCCCCCTCGAGAACGGCCGCCATATGTCTGGCCGCATCTCTGGGCCTTCTCAGGCAATCCACGCCTGCGACCTCGATCCTTCCGGAATCCGGCTTGACAAGCCCGAGAACGCACTTGATGGTTGTGGTCTTGCCTGCACCGTTTGGACCGAGGAGTCCTATCATCTCACCTCGAGCGACGGAGAAGGAAATGTCCTTCACCGCCTCAACGACCTGTTTGCGGTCTCGGAAAGCCTTTCTTAAATTTTCCACAGTCAAAAACGCCCGCTTGTCCAGGTTCTGTTGATGCGATACAAGTACCTTTTCCAATGAGCGTTCACCTCTCGTCGTTACGTTCTCATATACCGCCGGCTCTGGCTGCCCGAACTATTTGTATTTACGCGGGAGCCTCATCGCGGTAACTGAGTTGAGCCAGTGACCGCGTCCGGTCCGTTAGTCGCCTGCGGATGGCCGAAAAGCTCACCAGGGTTCAAATGCTTGCGCCAGATTCGCACAACACCTGTGTCAGAAAGTTTCGGGCCGGGTCCGGCGGAACGACCCGCATAGGAGACCCGACGCAGCGCATGAGGCAGTGAGAATAACGACTACAAGAGGGTAGAACGTAAACGGCGCGAAAGCAGCGGTCGGAAGGCCCAGAGCTTCGGAACTCATGACGCCCATGATGTTCCAGGGGATCAGCGGGGATATCACGCCGCCCGATGCCAGGAGGACTTGGGCGGTCACCTCAGGTTCTATCTCTAAACCGGTTTGAACATCCCGGGTGAGTTCTGCCGGGACCATTATCGACATGAGCTGGTTTGACATTACACACGCTGAGACAGCGCCTAGGCCCATCGTTCCAAGAAGGACCCCTTTGCGGTCGCTGAGTTTTTCCACGATGGGTTCGGCTACCCCGTGGAACATTCCGGTATTCTCCATGATCCCGTTAAACGCCCCTGCGAACAAAAGCAGAAGCACCACGTTGGAGGCTCTAATCAATCCTCCTCCACTGAACGCTTGGTCCAGATTCGGCACCCCTGTCCAAGCTTTAAAGCCTGCCAGCCACCACGAGACGATTTCGGGCCATGGAATCCCGCGAAAGAGGCCAAGCCAGGTTCCGGCAGCGATACCGGCGGTCAAAGCCCACGGCACAGGTACTCTGAACACTGCCAGAGACAGCACGAGTAAGGGTGGAAGACAAGCGACAGGGGAGGGGGACCACTTTCCCGCCATGCTTTCGAGAAACGAGTTTTCAGCTCCTACCGAGATAGGCGAGGTTTTTATCGAAGTCTGGACCATAAAGTAGACGGCCAGGGTCAGGACCCACCCGATCCCTTCCGTGACGGCAGCTCTTTTCCAAATCCGCTCCGGGGCAGAACCGGTTGATTGTACAGTCATGTGAAAGATGGGGGAGACGGGCGACAGCCGGTCTCCTAAGAGCGCTCCGGAAAGCAGCGACCCTGCTACCAGCTCCGGACGGACGCCCGCTGCCCTGGCCATGGCCATCGCAGCTACGCCGATGGTGCTAAGCGTTCCCACTGCGGTTCCCAAAACTATCGATACAGCTGTTGACGCCAGAAACCCGGCTGTGAGAAGACTCCCCGGCTTTACCGCGCGGAGGCCGTAGTAGACGAGGGATTGGATGGACCCCGAGCCCAGCCAGGTAGCTATGGCCACGTTGATCAGGGCCATCAGGACGACGACCCGGGACACCTTTTTCATGCCGGAAAAGGCTGTGAGTAGAAGCTTCCTGGAGGGAAGTCCCGAGAAGCGTGCTACGCCGAAAGCGGCGATGAAGCCCAGAGCCAGCGCGGTCCAGAGGGGTAAAGCGGCGACTGCCGCGGCAACCAGAGCCAGCACGAGAATTACCAGCGGTAGCGCAGATACCGGTCGCGGTATCATCTGATAGAGATCGTGATCTCCTTGTGTTGGTTTCATGTCTGGCTCAGTCATCGCCTTCAGCCAAGCCGGCCTCGGCCGCCTCCTTTCCAGTGCTCGTACCCCAATTTGCTCCCGAGAGGGCGGAACGCGCCGGCATCGTGCGACTGGTTACGGTCACCACACCAGGTAATACGAGTGCCGAAATTAGATCGAGACAATTCCACAGCTCTCGTCGAGGTTCCTGCTTACGCTTCTGACTTTGTGGTGGAGACGGGTTCTAGGTTAGAAACTGTGCGATTCTCCGGCGGGTGCGGCCCCTCAGTTGTTGACCTAGGACCCTGGATATTGACTCCGGCGAGCTTCGGAAGGCATGATCTAAACTGATGGCTAGTATCGGATGAGTCACATTTTGAGGCCACCGCGAGGGTACGTTCCCCTCGATACGAGGATGACCTGCTGGTTCGATGACCTACCTGAGGGCACATCACCACAAAATAGTCAGCTATCCCGGCACGAAACGAGCCGCAGGAGAACAGCTGAAGCATTACGCAATCCGCCTGGAATCAACCGGCGGAGGATTTCTATAGAAAGTTCGCAGCTTACGCATACCGGTTTACGCATACCGGTAAGGAGCCTTGAGTAAACAGACGGGGGAGGAGGGTGGACGGTTGGCCCTGACTCATATTGCCCTTCGGCCTCGAACTGTACGAAAGCAGCGAAAAGCCGGCGGCCCGGCGCACATGCCCCCACGCCGGGGCTGGGAACCGCCGCCGGCAGATACGTCAAGGCTAAAAGCACCCGGGTCATTACTAATCACGGTGTTGGTTTTGGTGCTCGCAGTGACCGGCCTTCTTCCCGGCTGCGGTCGCAACGTTCCGGCCAAGCTACTGGTGGAATCTGAGCCAAAGGGTGCTGTGGTTTTTCTGGACGGAACCGAGATTGGAACGACCCCCGCGACGTTTGAGAGCCTCAAACCCGGGAGAAGGCGGGTCACTCTCACGTATCCCGGTTACCGGGAATGGTCTACCGAGGTGGAGCTCCTTCCGGGGAAAGAGCACAAGGTATCAGCCAATTTATCGCCGCTTCCTCCGGAGGCCGTGTTCGAGGTGAGGTCGGAACCTGCGGGCGCTGACGTGTTCATCGACGGAAGGTACTGCGGCCAGACGCCCGTGAAGGTGGAAATCCCGCAGTCCGCGTTTTGCCTGACGGTGGAAAAACCCGGATATCTTTGGGTCCAGGAGTTTGTGTCACCTCAAGATATACGGTCCGCTCCCCGGTCCTATTCTGCGCTGCTCAGAGTCGGCGGCCTGGCTGTTGACGCGTACCTGCTCCCCGGAGGATTTAACCCGGAAGAATCCGTGGGACCTGTCGCGGTCCCGGAGGTTACTTTATCTCGAGACCGGGTGGTGATCGGTCCTCTGCAGACCGAATCTCCCCTTCAAATTCCCAACGTCCCGAGGATCTCACCGGGACGAGACTACCTGGCCATGGTCATCACCGCCCCGTCCGCGAAGTGGCTGGGCGGCAGGTGGGGTGAAGCCTTGGTCGTCTTCGACCTTTCCACTGGCGAATCCAAAGCGGTTTATTCCTCGAGCGGAGCGGTATTGGGGGAAAGCCAGCGCCTCGCACTCCCCGGGATACGGATATTGGGTTTTACCGGCAGATCTGAAATCGTCGTCCTCACGTGGAGTCAGGGCAAGTACGTTCCCGAGTTTGAGGTTCGGGTGCTCGACATCGAGACGGGTAGCGAACGCAGGATCCCCGGGGTGTTTAGTCCCGCCGATGGGCGCCAGCTTTGCTCATGGTGGTTTTCCAGGGACAAGAACACTTTGTTCCTTGAGTTGTACAGGTTCAGTAATGAAGTAATCGCGGTGGATCTGGCTTCCGGGAGCGCGAAGACGGTCTATTCAGGGGTTCCGCAGAGCCCTGCCTACGGATATCCTGTGATAGCTCCGTCTCCTGAAGGGTGGCGGATCTTGTGGGGCATGAAACTGGACGGGGCCGGGCTGCACGTGGTAGATTTGCGGAACGGAGCGGACAAACGGGTTCTCCCTGGAGAAACCGTTTTCAGCGAGGCCATCTGGTCACCGGATGGAAGGTGGATAGCGGTCCCCGTAGGTAAACCGGGAGGAAGGTGGAAAAGCCTGCACTCTTACCCAGAAACTGTTCTTCTGGCCGACGCCGTGGTCATCCTTTCTTCCAGTGGCGAGAGGGAAACCGAACTTGTACTGCCGGGAAAACTTATTACGGACCTGGTATGGCTGCCCGACTCCAGCGGAATCGTGGCCAAAACGGCCATAGATGCGGGCGAGTGGAACCTGGCCCATACAGGCACGTATGCGCTGATGCTGGATGGCTCGACCAGAGAACTCCTTTCCGGGGATGTTCAAGGAGCAACGCTCCTCACCGATCTGGCTCAGGTGGATACAGACTGGGTTTTCTTTTCTTCGTGGAAGGAGAACGGGGAAGAACACTGGGCATTCAACGGCAAGAACGACTCTCTAGTAAAACTCCCCGCAAAGCCCGTGGCGGTGGCGGGCGATGTAGCTCTGGTGCGTTCGGCGGATTACCTGATTGAAAAGGTCTCGTTGACCAGGGACGGCGCGACGAAAGTGGGGACTGTCCCCTCTCTCACCCTCCAGTGGTGGGATGTGGTCGAGTTCACGGGCGACCTTTTGATTATCGATGGGGAGAGGGAAGAGGAACGTTCGGCCAGGTTTGTTACGGTGATCAAGGTTCAACGCTAATACCTCGGACGAGGTGAGCTTAAAGTATACGGTCTGAAAAATGGAGAGATGAGAGTTGGGAGGCGACGCTTCGATCCAAAGATCCATTGACTGAAAGCGGAAGTCTAAAAGGGAGAGGGAAAGGAGGAACCCGGCGGAAAGCCGGAGCAGCGATGAGATCTGAGACCCAAAGTGTACCTGAGGACGTGGTGCTTATAGAGAAAGCTGCCGAGATCGCGGTAGTTAGCATCAACAGGCCCCATGTGCTGAACGCTCTCAACAGGGAAGTGTTGCTCAAATTGAAGAAGGTACTCGAGGAGCTTGAGAGTTCGCCTGACGTACGAGCGGTCATCATTACGGGGGCCGGGGACAAATCCTTCGTCGCAGGCGCGGACATAGCGGGGATGGTGCAAATGACGCCCGATGATGCCCGGGAGTTCTCCAGGCTCGGGCACGAAACTTTCGGGTTCATAGACGCCATGAGCAAGCCCGTGATCGCTGCGGTTAACGGATATGCTCTTGGAGGGGGCCTGGAGCTCGCGCTTGCCTGCGATATCAGGGTGGCGGCGGAAAATGCCAGGTTGGGCCAACCCGAAGTAGGTCTGGGTATCATTCCGGGGTTTGGAGGAACGCAGAGACTTTCCCGGCTGGTCGGTCCCGGTCGCGCCAAAGATTTAATCTTCACGGGACGCACGGTGACGGCTGGGGAAGCTTTAAGCATGGGTCTGGTGGAGTACGTGGTGCCTCAGGGCGAAGCTCTGTCCTTTGCCCGGAAGGTGGCATTGCAGATCCTGGAGAAGTCGCCTTCGGCGGTGACGCGCGCCAAGTCCGCCATCAACCGCGGGCTCGACATCCACTTGGAGCAAGGGTTGCGCCTTGAGGAGGAGGAGTTCTCCTTGTGCTTTTCCCACCCGGACCAGAAGGAAGGCATGCAAGCTTTTCTCGAAAAGAGGAAGCCCAGATACTAGCGGCAACTTTGCGGCTTGGACAGCTCGTGGTCGGCTGGTTCGTTTCCCGGCCTAACAGGTTCCTCGGGATCGTCGAGCTACCTGGTAGCGAGTCTTCCGTTGGCACCAGGGCCCAAGCCCATATAAAGGACTCGGGACGCCTGCGAGAGCTCCTTTTTCCCGGAAATCTGGTGGCGTTGAAGAGGCTAGGCAACTCATCTCACCGCAAGACCTCATGGGACCTGATCCTAGCTCGATCCGGGAGCATCTGGGTGAGCCTCGACCCCTCGGCGAGTTCCTGTCTAATCCAGACTGCCCTTGAGCAGGGTACCCTTCCTGAATTCCGGGGCTACACCAGCGTGCAGCGGGAAACGAGATACGGTGAAAGCAGGCTGGACTTTTTTCTCGGCGGGGAACGGGTTATGCCTGCGTTCGTCGAAGTGAAGTCGGTGACGCTCGTCCGCGGAGGTTTGGCTCTCTTCCCTGACGCTCCGACGCTCAGGGGGTCGAAACACCTTCAGGAGCTGCAACGTGCTCGGCGGGAGGGATATGGGGCGTTCCTCGTGTTTGTAGTTCAGAGAGAGGACGCCCTTGGGGTCGCGCCCAACGTGGAAACCGATGGTCAGTTTACACGAGCTCTCGTAGCTGCCGCGCGCGCCGGCGTCCGGATATTGGCTTACAGGTGCCGGGTCAGCCTCGAACAGATTGCATTGGAACGCTCTCCGGTACCGGTGGTCATACCCGGTGAAGACTCTTTGAATTGACCGGCCAGGTGTGATCCTCAAGGTCAATCCATGCGTTAACCTGCCAGGTGCTGCGAAGTCAGTCGAGCTGGCCTCAGCGGGTTTGATCCTGGAGAAGATTATCATAGGCGAACCAGCTGCACGCCCTGAGCTGCGCCGGCAAGTTCGTCGGGGTTGCTGTACGCGGCATTGGGGTTCTTGACGGGGCTGCCTGGTTTCGGGAGGGATTTCCTTGGACAGAGTCGTTACGCTTGATCAGGTAAAAGATCATCCGGTGGTAGCTGCATATCTGGAAGGGGGCAACGCACACCTCGGCGCCCTGGGCTACACCGACCACGGACAGAGGCACGCCAAGCTCGTCGCGTCCATCTCCGGCAATATCCTGGAGAGGCTGGGCTATTCCCAGCGGGAGCAGGAGCTTGCCTCCATTGCCGGTTATCTCCACGACATCGGGAATGTGGTCTCCCGGCCGTTCCACGCGCAGATAGGAGCGATTCTGGCCGGACGCATCCTCGAGGAGCTCCGGATGGCGCCCGCGGAAATAGCGGAAGTCA
This sequence comes from Candidatus Fermentithermobacillaceae bacterium, assembly GCA_012842495.1. Taxonomy (GTDB): domain Bacteria; phylum Bacillota; class Sulfobacillia; order Fermentithermobacillales; family DUSS01; genus DUSS01. The sequence continues at coordinate 155,467 of DUSS01000004.1, read as the reverse complement.
TGGGGGCCATCGGCAACCATGAACCTGAAGACGGCTCCCAAGCGGTATCCGCCGTGTCCGCCGCCGTGATTTTGGCAGATAAATCGGATGTACACAGGAGCAGGGTTCGGAATCAGGACCTTCACGCCTTCGATGTGCATGACAGGGTGAATTACGCAGCTACGAGGTCGTTTCTCAGAGTGGAAGAAAGTGAGCGGGTAGTGACCTTGGAACTTACCATAGACACGACGATCTCTCCGGTAATGGAATATTTTGAAATCTTCCTTACGCGCATGCTCGCCTGCAAGCGAGCTTGCGAGTTCCTCAACACCCGGTTTCAGCTCAACATCAACGGGGTGAGGCTGCTCTAACCGGAGCTCCGGCGCGAGATAAGGTCAGCAATGCTCGTACTGTGGGCGTCTACGGTAGGACCTAAGACGTTACATAATTGCAGTTAACAACCACGTAGTATATCCTCATATGGGATGCTGCAGGAGTTTTTGCGCTGGCACTGCCTGCCATGTCCGCGGCTAAACCGAGCACACAAATGGTTCGAGAAGTGTGCAGGAGGTTGTCACTGGGCTGGAAAGCGTATCGAGCGGGGAGGCATGAGCCTTGAAGTTGTGGGATGAAAAGGGCAGGATCTTTGGGAAGATATCCGTCGTGGACCTCGCCATTATCTTCCTTTTCGTTTTGGCGCTCGGTTGGTTCTTGTACAGCAGGTTCGGGGTGAACCTTCGCAGGCAGATAGAAGAGAGAACGGTCCCCTGCGAGATCACCTTGCTCGTTCCCGCCGTAAGACGTCCAACCGTCGAAGCGATTCGCAAATCCCAAGCGATGTTCGAGTTCAAGACCAACGCGTACGTCGGGACCGTGTCTTCGGTCAGGGAGGAACCGGCGAACGTATGGTTCCTGAACAACGACGGACGCTGGGTGATGACCCCTGCTTCCGATAGAAGCGACGTCTACGTGACCCTCAAGGCCGAGGCTCGCGTAGGGGAAAACGTAATAACGGTGAACGGAGTGGAAGTCCGCGTCGGACAAAGCGTGAACCTCAAGTCCAAATGGGTGGCGGTGTCGGGGTTCATCTATGCGGTGGAATTTCCCGAGGGGGGCGCCCAGTAGTGGGTGAGAGCGGAAGACGGCGCGAATCCGGCGTTTTGCCAGCGGCGATGTCGCTCTTGGAAGGATTTTTGGCCGGAGTTTACCGCAAGTTCTCGGGCCGGTGCTCCTCGTGGACTCAGGGCAGTGCCATCCTGGGCGCGCTGACTAGGGTTCGCGGCGCTGTATTGGAGCTTCTTTCCGGGAGTCTCTTTTGGCCCCGTATCAGCAGGTTGTTGCGGGGCGTCCTCGTTCCGCCCGGCGAGAACTGGAGTCTTGACACGCTCTTCGGAGCTGCGTTGGGACTTGCGGTTCTTCACTCGAGCGAATTAGCCGTGGTGGCCGTTGCCCTTGTGCTGGTTTTGAAACTGTACTACAGGATTTCGGGGAGGGGCGCTTCCCAGGTCCCGGGAATGATGAGCCCGGGGTCAGTTTGTCAAGTAGGAGAGGACGGGCTTCCGGTCCCGGCCGGTCTCTTCCTTCCCCTCTTTGCCCTGCTCCTGTTCGCAGCGGGTGCCGCATTTTCTTCCGTGACTCCCGCGTACAGCGCTCGTAACCTGGTCATGTGGCTTTTCTACGCGGCCTCGTTTATCCTGGGGCTCGATGCGGCTCGGCGGAGAAGATCTAATGCAGTAATACTGCCCGTTCTGTCTGCCGTAACTGTTGCCGGTCTTTACGGAATATACCAGCACGTGACCGGATTTCAGAGCTACGAGGGCTGGCTCGACCCGGAATTCGCGGATATCAGCAGAATTACCGGGATGTTTCCGAATCCCTCTTTTTTTTCGCAGACCCTCGCTCTAGCGCTGCCCGTGGCGGTTGCCCTCGTCCTCTCCGGCGGGAGATTGCGGAATAAAGTTATCCTGCTGGGAGGTATCGCGATTCAGGGAGTGGCTCTGGCGCTTACCCTGGGTCGCGCGGCGTGGATCGGATGTATGCTTTCCCTAGCGGTGATAGCTGTTCTTTACGACAAAAGGCTTATCGTCGTGGGGCTGGTTGTCCTCTTAGTCGCTTCATCGTTCGCTCCCGAGTTCTTGGTGAAGAGGTTTGTCTCGGCGTTTTCTACGGAAGATAGCTCCAACAACTACCGGGTTTCGGTATGGCGCGGGTCCCTGGCGCTGGCAAGGGCTTATTTCCTTACCGGGACGGGCCTGGGGGCCGAGAGCTTTGTGTATACCTATCCCGAGTACATGGTCATAGGAAGTCCCGCCTGGCACTCACACTGCGTATATCTGGAAATCCTCATCGAAACGGGGATACTGGGGCTTACAGCTTTCTTGTGGATGCTAGTTGCCTGGGCCGTGTATACCTGGCGGGGTTTCGTCTCGGCGGGTTTGTTGAAACCGGGTTCGGGCCGGAGCCCGGTTCGGAATTGGCCGGGTTCGACTCCGCCTCTCGTAGGACCGGATCGGGGAAAATGGGCCCGGGCAGCTGTTGCTGTGGGTGCCGCCTCCGCTGTCCTCGGAAGCCTTGCCCAGGGGCTGGTGGAGCATACGCTCTATAGCCCCAGAGTAGCTCTGATATTCTGGGCCTGGGCCGGGTTGTCGGCAGGACTTTTCCTGCAGGGGGCGGGTGAGGATGCCCTTTCCCGAGCCCAAGCTCAGGTTTCGGCGGAAAAGGGTGCTGTCGCGTGAGGGTCCTCCATGTAATCACCGATACCAATATTGGGGGGGCGGGCAGGTACCTCCTGGGTATGCTCAAGACCCTTAAAGAGCGGTCGCCGGAGGTACTCGAAAAGATGGTCGTGGCGTGTCCTCGGGGAATGCTGGCCGACGAGCTTTTTCTGACCGGCGTTCCTGTCGTCTATCACGGCGGACGGGACGTGTCTTTTTCTCCGGGTCTTACCATCGAGATCGCGCGTCTGATCCGGCGACTTAAGCCACAAATCGTCCACACCCACGCGTGTCTTTCTGCAAGGATAGCATCAAAGTGTCTGGGTGTCCCTGTCATTTACACCAAGCACAGTTTCGATCCCGGCGGCCGATCCCGCAACCGGAGTGCGACGGAGGAGGACGGAGTCGGGGCGGACCGGCGTGAGACTCTTGTCCCCCCGCGGGCAGCAGCCACCGGTGCCGCAGGTCTCAAGCGTCGGGGAATTACGGGACCTCTAGGAGTGCCTCGATATTGTCGGACGAGCTTGAGAGGATGGTTGCAGTGCCTTCTGAACGGAGTCGTATCGCGGTGTCTTTCCGACAGGGTGATCGCTGTTTCTCATGCTGTGGCCAGTGCTCTTCAGTCTTCGGGTGTTCCCTCCTCGATGATAGTGACTATCTATAACGGGGTGGATCCCCGGGAATACGGTCCGTCGGATTGCGGGAATTCGTCCACGGGCACGCAGGCGACCTGTGGAGCACTGGCTGGGGCAATTCGCGGTCGAGGAAGGGATGAAAGACCTCATACGCTCATCATCGGGACAGTGGCCCGGCTGCATAGGGATAAGGGTCTCGATGTACTGGTGGACGCCGCGGAAATCCTCACGCGGCAGCTGGAGAGCGCGCCAGGACGCTCCGCAGGTCTGAACGAAGTCAGGTTCGTCGTCGCGGGGGAGGGACCTGAGAGGCCAGTTCTTGCCGAGAAGATCAGGAAAAGCGGCTTGACTGGCGTATTCCAACTTGTGGGTCATGTAAAGGATGTGCCCGAGTTCCTCAAAGGCCTGGACCTGTTCGTCCTCCCCTCCCGCAGAGAGGCACTAGGCCTGTCCATTCTCGAAGCTATGGCCTCTGAGCTTCCCGTTGTAGCTACGAACGTAGGTGGTATTCCGGAAGTAGTGGTAAACGGTGAGACAGGCTTGCTTGTAGAGCCCGACAATCCGGAAGAGCTTTGCCGCGCCATAATGGCCCTTCTGGCTGATCCCGAGCTTCGAACGGTGATGGGCAAAAGGGGTAAAGCGAGAGTGCAAGAACTCTTCGACATCAGGCGGACCGTAGAGAAAACCCTGCAACTGTACCGCGAAGTTTTGCGTTCGTGACCTTCAATTACGATTGACCGGCGGCGTTTTTTCCGGGGCATGGAGTACACCCCGTCTCAAAGATGCCGGCGATGTCCCGTCTATCGCCACGTTGTGATCAGCTCACGGGCGGATGATCCTTAATAACCCGATGACTACCAGCGCAACTCCGGGAAGGAGTCTGGTCCACGGAGAGCCGGAAATCCGGGCCGATATCCCTCTCCGCCCGGTCACGATCCCCAAGTACAGGAAAGCAGGACAGGCTACGCCGATCATCGGTACCAGAAACCATGTTTCTTCCATGAGGCACGAGGCTGCTCCGAGGAGCGCTGCGTCCAATCCCAGAGCTACTCCTAGCGCGGCGGCCTCGACTAGGTCTATCTCTCCTGAGCCATCGGCATCCGCGGAAAGAGGTTCCCGGGCTACTTCCAGCACCAGACGCAGGGCGCGGATTCTCCATCTTAAGATAATTTGGCTTTCTTCGGGAGCTTGTTGGTGCGAGCGCCCTCTGAGTACCCTGAGGATGTTAAGGCACCCCAGTGTGACCAGGGTGGACCCTCCCACCCATGTAGCGGTTTTTGTCCCGAGGATGGCGAAAGACAGCGACGAAGCTGCCGCACGTACCAGGCCAGCCAGGCCGCCACTGAGAATTCCCGTCAGCAGGTAAGAGGAGAATCTCACGGAAATGCCCCTTGCCCCATAGGCCATCCCTGCTATGAGGCCGTCTATGCTCACGGTAACGGTAAGGATAAGAGTTTGGATAAAAGATGGTGCGGCAGGAGAGAACATGGTTACACCCCGCAACTGTCAATCTCCGCTGACGCTCCGCGTAGCCGCGATGCCGTGTCTGGCACCGGTTCGCGGTCCGCGCCGGCCGGAGGTGCCGAATCCGTTGTGCCCGGGCACCCAGGTTGTGCTTGGCGCCGCCTCTTTTTGCATCCCGGACGCGCGTTCCAGTGTACTCAACGTGGTGGAAAGCTGTTCCCCAACGTGCTCGAGATAGGGGATGCAGTACCTGCCGGAAGCTGACAGGGACGCTCAGCAGCTGGGAAGTGAGGAAAAGGAGGAGGAAGCTTCGGGGTAGAAGTTTACGTGCGTCATTGAAAAAGGAGGGAAGGGTTCTTTGCCTGGCTGGGGAATCTGGATTGGTGTGGGCATTGCCTGCGTCATCGCGGAGATCTTTACTACCGGGTTCTTCATTTTCTGGTTCGGAATCGGAGCTTTTCTTGCGGCGCTGGCCTCCAGGTGGCTGGATTTACCTGAGCAAATCGTCTTGTTCGTCATTTCCTCCTTTATCCTGGTGATCTCGAGCAGAAAGATAACCGGTGGGCTTTCACGGCGCGCCGGAGAAGTCCGGACCAACGTGGACGCTTTGATCGGAATGACCGGGTACGTGACGGAAGCAATATGCGGCGAAGCTTTGCCCGGGAAGGTGAAGGTAAGTGGCGAAATCTGGACCGCCGTATCGGAGGGAGGTGTGAGGGTACCCGAGGGAGTCAAAGTGACTGTACTGCGAGTCGAAGGGGTGCACCTGGTGGTTCGAGCACAGGACGAATGAACCGGCTCGCACAGCCCGGTATACGAGTGTGAACGACATTCGAAAGGAGAGGGAAAAATGGAGTACATTTTCGCGATGGTGATTCTCCTGGTTTTCGTCTTCGCCGCCACGTCTGTCCGGATTATCCAGCAGTCGCGGGTGGGAATAGTCGAAAGACTGGGCAAATTTCACGGACTGGCTAAAACGGGCGTGAATGTCATCATCCCCTTTATCGACCACGTGAGGGCCATAATCGATTTAAGAGAGCAGGTGGTAGATTACCCGCCCCAGGCTGTGATAACCAAGGATAACGTCGTGATGCAGATCGATACGGTTGTCTACTATCAGGTGACGGACCCGGTGAAGTACGTCTACGAAATCGCCAATCCCCGGACGGCCATCGAGTACCTGACTGCTACCACACTCAGAAACATCGTCGGTGACATGGACCTTGACCAAACGCTTACTTCCAGGGATACCGTCAATGCGCGGCTCCGGACCATCCTTGACGAGGCCACGGACAAGTGGGGAATCAAGGTCACCCGCGTCGAACTGAAGAACATCATGCCGCCCAAGGACATCCAGGATGCGATGGAAAAGCAGATGCGTGCGGAGCGCGAGAGAAGGGAAGCTATTCTCAAGGCAGAAGGCGAAAAGCGTTCGGCCATCTTAAGGGCGGAAGGCGAAAGGGAGTCCGAAATAGCTAAGGCGGAAGGTCAGAAACAGGCAGCTATCCTCAAAGCTCAGGGCGAAGCTGAGGCCATCTTGACCGTCCAGCGCGCCCGAGCCGAGAGTTTGAAGATGGTGTTCAACGCGATACGGGAAGCTCAGCCCACGCCGGAAGTGGTGGCCATCAGGTCCCTTGAAGCTTTGGAGAAAGTAGCGGACGGCAAGGCGACGAAGATCGTCGTTCCGTCAGACGCCGTCGAAGTGCTGGGCGCCCTTTCCGGTATCAAGGGTGTTCTGGAGTCCTCCGGGAAGGAAGGCTCAAAGGAAGGAAGGGAATAGGAGTAGGCGGAGGTGCTAAAGTACGGTGTCTCGAGTCGCCGACCCTGTGGAGCGCGATGTCCTGGAATACCTTGACCGCTTGAGCCCGGAACTCGCCCGGTTAAGCGACGCCGTCTGGGATTTTGCCGAACTGGGCTTTAGGGAATACCGGTCAGCTTCCACGCTGGCCAGCTTCCTTGAGGAGCAAGGGTTCTCGGTATCGAGGGGCACCGGCGGAATTCCCACCGCTTTTCTGGCTTCCTGGGGTGAAGGTGCCCCCGTGCTTGGATTTCTCGGCGAGTACGACGCACTGGCTGGTTTGTCCCAGGAGGTCCTGCCTCGCAGAAAACCCAGGGTCGAAGGGGCCCCTGGACACGGGTGCGGCCACAATCTTCTCGGGGTTGGTTCGCTGGGCGCCGCCTGCGCCGTCAAATATGCGATGGAGAAAGGGTATATCAGGGGAACCGTGAGGTTTTATGGGTGTCCCGCGGAGGAACTCCTGGCCGGCAAAGTCTATATGGCTCGCTCTGGATGCTTCGATGACCTGAGCGTCGCCATCACGTGGCATCCCGGTTCACTCAATTGCATCCGGGAGCGGACGGGAACCGCCATGTACTCGGTCAAGTTCCGGTTCTACGGCAGGACTGCCCACGCTGCGGGCGATCCCCATAATGGCCGGTCAGCTCTGGATGCGGTCGAGCTCATGAACGTGGGCGCAAACTATCTGCGGGAGCATATCCCGAGCGGAACGCGGATTCATTACGTCATCACCAAAGGCGGGCTTCAGCCAAACGTCGTCCCCGATTTCGCGGAAGTCTGGTATTTCGTGCGGGCACCCCGGATGACCGAGGTGAAGGAAGTTTACGCCAGGCTGGTGGATGTAGCTCGGGGTGCCTCGCTCATGACCGGTACGACCTTCGAGATTCAGTTTCTCACGGGTTGCCACGAAGTCCTTGTCAACCATTCGCTTGTGCAGGTGATGTGGAGGTGCCTCGAGAAAGTGGGGCCTCCAGTGTTCGACGAGAAAGACATCGAGTTTGCTCTGGCGTTGAGGGAGACGTTCGCAATAGGAGAACGAGGTGAGAACCGGGCCGGCGATGACGGGGAAGATAAGTCCGGATGTAGCGCGTCAAACCGCGTGACAACGGGATCCGGTATCGAGGTCTTAAAAAGCACCTTGACGGCACCTACAGGCAACGCAGGACCGAGCGGCGGATCATCAGACGTGGGAGACGTAAGCCACATCGTTCCCACGGTTCAGATGTCCGCAGCTACGATGCCGGTGGGCTGCCCCGGTCATTCATGGCAAAACGCCGCCTGCGCGGGGAGTCCCATCGGCAAGAAAGGTATGTTTGTGGCGGCGAAGACCATGGCTCTCCTCGGCATCGAACTCTTGCGAAATCCGGCGGAAATAAAGAAAGCTTGGGACGAGTTTCGCGAGAAAACCAAAGGGGAGCCTTACTGCTCGCCGCTTCCGGAAGGAATGGAACTTCCTCTCGACCAGTTTTAAAATCCGCACCAGTCTCACAGTACATTGTGCTAAGATGGACAATGGGTGTGCGGGATATCCCGGCTCACGTCATGGTCATGATTGTCCCTTATTGAATATGAACCGGTGGGGGTGGCTCCCATAGGTATCGAAGGAATACTGAGCGCTGCCGGCGGGTTAGGGCTTTTTCTATTCGGAATGTTCAAGATGAGCGAAGGTCTTCAGCAAGCTGCGGGCTCTAAGCTCCGGCGGATCCTCGAGGCGCTGACCGGAAATGTCGTGGTTGCCGTACTGGTCGGTATCGTCGTAACCGCCGTCATCCAGTCGTCCAGCGCCACCACGGTCATGGTGGTGAGCTTTGTCAACGCCGGGTTGATGACCCTGGGGCAGGCCATCGGAGTCATCATGGGCGCCAACATAGGAACCACGATAACCGCCCAGATGGTTGCGTTCAAACTCGAACGATGCGCCTTGCCCGCTATCGCCACCGGTCTCCCGCTCATGCTGTTCGGCAAGAAGAAGAGCATCAAAGCTCTGGGTGACACTTTGCTCGGGTTCGGCATATTGTTCCTGGGAATTACCATCATGGGGGAGAGCCTCGAACCACTTAGAAGCTACGAACCTTTTGTGAATCTGATGATCACTTCGTCGCGCATTCCCATTGTGGGTGTCCTCGTAGGTGCCGTCTTCACAACGCTGATTCAATCTTCTTCCGCGACCACGAGCCTTCTCGTAACCCTGGCATCCAGAGGGATCATCGGCTTTCAATCCAGCGTTCCCATAATCCTCGGCGCCAACATCGGTACCACTTCGACCGCCCTCATAGCCAGCGTGGGTACATCTCTGGCAGCCAGGAGGTCAGCTCTTGCCCACCTCCTGTTCAACGTCATCGGCGTAATATTGTTTTTGCCTTTCCTGGGTTTCGTTGAGCCTCTGGTCGCGAGATTGTCTCCGGAGGTCCCGAGGCAGGTAGCGAACTTTCACACCATATTTAACGTCACCGTGACCCTGGTGTTACTTCCCTTCGTCAACCAGTTCAAAAACTTGGTTACGAGGCTTCTCAAAGGGCAGGAGTTCGTGATCGAACACGGTCCCAAGTACCTGGACCCCAGGTTAGCTGCGACTCCCTGGAACGCCGTCGTCCAGCTGAGGAAAGAGGTCGTGAGAATGGCTAAGCTGTGTCTCGATAACTTCGAGACGGCGGTAAAGGTATTCACCGGTGACAAAAAACAGGACAGAAGGAGATTCGACGACATCGAGACGGTCATAGACGAGCTGGAAGAAGCTATCAGCTACTACGTAGCGAAGGTATCGCAGCACTCGGTCTCCGAACAACACTCGAACGTGCTCACGGCGATGATACACATTTCCACCGATTTGGAGCGTATTGGAGATCACGCCACTACCATAATGGAGCTGGCCGACTACGCGCACGAACACAATCTCCCGTTTTCCCCTCAGGCGCAGGAAGAGCTCGACGCCATGATCAAGGAAGTCTTAAAGGTTCTGAACACGGCGATTAAGGCTCTGGAGACGAACGACCGTAATCTCGCCTCCACCGTAGCCAGCATGGACGATGTGCTGGACCGGATGGAGAAAGACCTTCGCAACCAGCACATTCGCCGCTTGAACCAGGGGATCTGTTATCCCGCTTCCGGAGTGGTGTTCCTGGACCTCTTGAGCCACCTGGAACGGGTGGGGGACCATGCGGTGAATGTGGCCGAGTCGGTGATGGCGATAACCCAGTGAGAATCCCGGCGGGCACGCGGCGTAAGGCGGGACGGCGGTACCCCGGCGAGAGGTCTGCCGGGGGATTTGGGATAGGGGGAGTTCGAGGTGTCCTTTCTCTCCGCGATTGTCCTCGGAATCGTTCAGGGGTTCACCGAGTTCTTGCCCGTATCGAGTTCAGGCCATTTGGTTCTCGGGCAGGTGCTCCTGGGCGTGAAAGATCCCGGACTGTCCTTTGCCGTCTGGGTGCATCTGGGCACGACCGTAGCGACGGTTCTGTTTTTGTGGAGCGAAATTACGTGGCTTTTACGCGGGCTGGTATCGTCTTCGCCGGACCGGGCCCGCACCGAACGGGGCATGCATTCGCCTGCCCGTTGGACCGCGGATGCGAGGTCGCGTGTACCGCCTGATGGCATGGGTCGGAGCAGCACGACGAGGGCGGGGTGGGGGGATACCGGACATGCGTGCAAAAACCCCTGGCGCGTCGCCGGTCTCGTCCTTTTGGGGTCCGTTCCCGCCGCCCTGGTAGGTCTAACCCTTGAAGAGCATATCGAAAAGGCGTTTTCGTCTCCAGTTCCGGCTTCCCTGGGACTGCTGTTTACCGGTTTCGTCCTGTTCCTTTACGGCTTGGCTGAGAAGAGAAGGGTTCGGGAAAGACAGGCTATGGAACCCTTTGCGACCGTGAACTGGGGTCGTGCTCTTCTAGCAGGGGTGGCTCAAGCTGTGGCCATCTTGCCGGGCGTTTCGAGATCGGGAATGACCATCGTTGCCGGCGCATCTTCCGGTATGGACCGGGAGGATGCCGCCAGATTCTCATTCTTCCTGGCTCTCGTGGCTGTGGCAGGAGCAGCGCTCGTCGATGCCAGATCCGCAGCGGCGGCGGGAGTGCCTATCTTAACGGCTGTGAACCTGACCGGTGCTGCGGCGGCGTTTTTGTCGGGGCTGGTAGCCCTCGCCCTGGTTTTCAGGACGGTTAGGAAAGGCAGTTTCTCGGTTTTCGCCTACTACTGCTGGGCGGTGGGCCTGACCGGTTTATTGATTTCCCTCCGCCGTTGAAGGGGATACCCGGCGATAGCGAAGAAATCTCGCTGGCTCGTACGCGTTCTGGCCGGGCTCCGGGAAAACGAGACGAACAACGCGAGCTTTCTCCCCATATGATAGTCCGGTAGGTAAACCGCGCCCGTTGACCCTGGGAAACCCGTGCTTGGCAAACCCGTAGGATGAGGGGGAGGCGCCGCCGATGTACCGCCCGAAGTACTGGTCATATGCTCCTTGTATGGGTCACATAAGCATCGACATACCCTCGAGGACTCTCGTTTTCGTGTATGCCGGGCGGACTTATGGCCCCTACCCCGTTGGGCTGGGAAAGCCCAGCACACCGACACCGGCAGGCCACTGGAAAGTCATCGAGAAAGATCCAAATCCGTGGTGGGAAGTACTGGGATCGAGGTGGATGGGGCTCGATGTACCCTGGGGCAGGTACGGGATTCACGGAACGAACGCACCGTGGTCTGTAGGGCGCTACATCTCTAACGGGTGTATCCGGATGTACAACCACGACGTAGAGACCATCTATCCCCTGGTCGTCCTCGAAACTCCCGTGGACATAGTGGGGAGCTATCCGGTTTCGCGGTACGCGCGGATAGCGCGGTGAGAGGCCTTCTAGCTGCCTGAACCGGATGATTCGCCCTGGGATGTCTTGTCGCCGGTGCCACCGGGGCCTCCGGGGGCTCCAGGGCGATCTCGCTGATCCCGGGTCGTTTCCCTATCGGGTTGGCACTGGTTTTCGAACATCCTCAGGTACTGTTGGATGGTAAGCTTGACTTCCCTGGGCTTGGAGCCTTCGTATGGGCCGACGAATCCCCGCCGTTCCATTGCGTCGATCAACCTTGCCGCCCGGCTGTAGCCGATCGGGAGCTTGCGCTGCAGAAGCGAGACCGATGCCTGCCTCGCCTCAACGACTATCCGCAGGGCTTGAGTGAATAGCGGGTCCGATTCGGCATCGGGCCGCTCGGCCTCGGATTCCGGCTCCTGCAAAATCCCCGGTGCGTACTGTGGCCTTGCCTGTCGAGACGTGAACGAGACGAGTTCGTCGATTTCCCTTTCGGAAATGTACGTGCCCTGGGCGCGAATGGGCCGGATGGCGCCGATGGGCATGAACAGCATGTCTCCTCTTCCCAGGAGCTTTTCAGCTCCGGTGACGTCCAGTATCGTTCTCGAGTCTATCTGAGACGAGACTGCGAACGCGATTCTCGAGGGGATGTTTGCTTTGATGGTGCCGGTGAGAACGTCCACTGAAGGTCGCTGCGTGGCGAGGACCAGGTGGATGCCGGCGGCTCTGGACATCTGCGCGAGCCGGAAGATGGAATCTTCGACTTCGGCTGGAGCGACGACCATCAGGTCGGAAAGTTCATCGACGATTATCACGATGTAGGGCAGAGCCGGTTTGGGACTTCCAGGTGGCGTCGCCACCTGATTGTATTTCTCTATATCCCTCACGCCGAACCTGGCGAAAGCTTCGTACCGGGACTGCATCTCTTTGATAGCCCACCGCAGCGCACCCGCCGCCTTTCTTGGATCGTACACCACCGGGGCTACGAGGTGCGGGATGGCCGACCACGCCGTGAGTTCAACCCTTTTTGGGTCAATGAGGAGAAGTTTTACCTGGTCAGGCCTGGCTTTGTACAGAATCGACGCGATGATGGAATTGATGCACACGCTCTTTCCGGACCCGGTCGCGCCGGCGATGAGAAGATGTATTGTGTGGTCGAGAGTGGTGACCACAGGTTTGCCCGAAATGTCTTTCCCCAGAGCTATGGTAAGAGGGGAATTTGACTCACGGAAGGCCGGAGTCTCCAGGACTTCCCTCAGATGCACTAGGGATATCTCGCGATTGGGGACTTCGATTCCCACGGCAGCTTTGCCGGGAATGGGAGCTTCGAGCCGTACGTCGGGCGCCGCGAGGGCCAGAGCGATGTCCTGGGAGCGGTTGACTATGGCCGATACCTTGGTCCCGGGGGCCGGCTGAAGCTCAAATCTCGTGACCGCAGGACCCCTGGCGAAATTGACCACCTTAACCTTGATTCCGAAAGAAGCAAGGGTTTCTTCGATTATCCGCGCTTTGTCCTGTATGTCTCGTTCTCCTTTGGCGTGAACAGGTTGGGACTTCTCCAGAATCGAAAGGGGAGGGAGCTCATAGAAGAGTACATCGCTTAAAGGAACCTGCTCAGCGGTGCTTTCAGGCCGTTGCCCTGCGGTACCCGCCGGGGGAACTCCGGTGGAAGGCCCTTTGTTCGCGTCCGGCTGCGTCCAGAAGGGTGACCTTGTTCTGGACCCCGCCCTGGAGAAACTGGACCAATCTCTTTCGTCCTCCGTTTCGTGTTCCTCGTAGCCGGAGGGGAGTGACCGCCCGGGGCGAAGGCGCTTACCAGGAATTGCACGATCTGCAGTCACGGCGGCCTCGCCGGTCGATCTTTCCTTCTGTCCTTGGGGGTTCTCCGAACCGGAAGATTGTTCTTCGCGAAAACTCTCCACGTCCTCGGGAGACGGCCCGGTAGGTCTGAAGAAATCCTCGAGGGTTTCTACGAACGCCCACCAACCTTGCGTCAAGGCGGACCAGAGGAACGAAAAAGGAGTCCAGGCAGGTTTCCCCAGCACCATGCACAGACCAGCCAGAAGACCGAAGGAGAACAGTCCCACAGCTACGGGTTGCCCGAAAAGACCCGATAACAACCATGAAGCGTATGCTCCAAATAAGCCCCCGCCTTCCCCCATGCTTCCCATGAGAAGCCACGTGTTCTTCTCCAGGGCAACGGAATGCCACAGGCACGCTAAAGACGACACGAAAACCAGGACGCCCCCGGTGAACCTGGGGACAGCCCTGGATGGGTCCACGAATTTGGTACCGGCCAGCAACATCATCCCGATGGTCAGGAAAGCGGTGAAGCGCCCGAACAGTGAAGATGCGGCCCTGGCCAGCGTCATCAGAAAATACAATAGGAGACCCGGCGTTCCCTCGGGTTTCTTCCCCGCAGCGGCGATCGATACCAAAATCAAAAGCCCCGTAACAAATACAAACGCCCAGAACCAGCGGGACGGCGACCCGCTTTTTCTCGCCGGTTTGCGGGATTCCCTTCTTCGATCGCGCCTTGCCACCGGCCAAGCCTCCCGTTCTCGACAATTGGCTCGTCCTATTTATCTCATTACGATATTCGTTGATCAAAGGCTCCTTCCTTCTCAGCACGGAGAGCAGGTGCCGGCGGGAGCACACGTCACCAACGGGGTCAAGCGGTTATAACTGCTTTCCCGCGGTCCAAACCGGCCGGTTTGCAACAAGAGATTTGCGCCGGTTGATAATCATCTTTTTTCCAGTGAATCGAAGGGAACCGGCGAAAGGGAAATTGCTCAGGCACCTAGAAAGGGTCGAAGAAGTATAAACCATTCCGGGCCCGGCTCTAACCGGTCGTCATTCAGCAGGGTGAAGAGGAGGCCGACGCATGTCAGGTAAAGACAAGCTGAGAAGAGGCCTTATCATGGTCTATACCGGTGACGGAAAAGGCAAAACTACCGCCGCCCTGGGTCTCGCTTTACGCCAGGTAGGGTGGGGTAGGCGGGTTCTCGTGATCCAGTTCATGAAAGGTCGGGGCAATGTATACGGAGAGCGGATCGCCGCGGAAAAGTATCTGCCTCTCCTGGAAATCGAGCAGCACGGGCGGGACGAGTTTGTGAACCTTTCCGACCCCGCTCCCGTAGACATCGAATTGGCGCGAAAGGCCCTGGGAAGAGCGAAAGAAGCTCTGGAGTCGGGCAGGTACGGGATGATAGTCCTCGACGAGGTCAACGTCGCCGTCTACGCCGGACTTTTGTCCGTCCAGGAGGTTCTGGCTCTCATCGACTCAAAGCCCGACGATGTGGATCTGGTACTTACTGGCAGGTACGCCCGGCAGGAGGTCATGGACAGGGCGGATATGGTTTCGGAAGTCCGCGAGGTCAAACACCATTACCGGAAGGGGGTGCCGGCGCAAGAAGGGATCGAGTACTGAACGCGGGGACGTCGGTGAGTCCAGGAAAGGGGGTTCTAGTCCGTCCGCACACACCGGTGGGGTTTCGCGGCCGGGCAAGCTATGAAGAAACCGGATTTTACGAGGTATTTGGATTATCACGAGCTCACCCAGGCTTTGAATGAACTCGTCGCCCAGAGACCTGATTTGAGCAAGATGTATTCTATCGGCAAAACCTATGAAGGCCGGGAAATGTGGATGGTGGAGATAACCAATTATTCTCTGGGCGACCCTTTAAAGAAGCCGGGCATGTACATCGACGGTAACCACCACGCTCCCGAGGTAACCGGCTCAATGGTTTGCCTGTATACCATCTGGTACCTCCTCTCCCGGTACGACCGGGATCCGTTCGTTAAAGACCTGGTGGACACGAAAACCTTTTACATTTTACCCCGGATAGCTCAGGACGGGGCGGAGGTATTCCTCCATACTCCGTACACCCTCAGGTCGAGCACCCGAGTATATCCTGAGAGGGAACGGGAAGAGGGGCTCGTACCCGAGGATGTGGATGGTGACGGCTGGATACTGCAGATGAGGGTGAAGGATCCCAACGGCGAGTGGAAGGTATCCCAGGCGGACCCCAGACTGATGGTGAGACGGCAACCGTGGGACACGGAAGGCCCGTTTTACAAAATCTACCCCGAAGGGGTGCTCAAGAACTGGGACGGGGGCGACATCAAAATCGCTCCTCCTAAGTGGTGTCTTGATCTCAACAGAAACTATCCAGCCAACTGGGAGCCCGAAGCTGGACAGAGAGGGTCCGGCCCGTATCCCCTCTCCGAACCGGAGACGAGAAACGTCGCCGATTTCATCATATCCCATCCGAACATCGGAGGAGCGATGTCTTATCACACCACCATGGGGGCCATACTGAGGCCTTCGGCGACGAAACCCGACGACAAACTACCTCAGAAGGATGTGGCCGTCTACCGGGCCATCGGCGAGAAAGGGAGCAAACTGACGGGGTATCCTTGTGTCTCGACTTACGAGGATTATACTGCCGACAAAGCCCACCCGCTGAAAGGCGTGTTCATGGACTGGCTTTACGAGCATCAGGGCATAATCACCTTTTCCACCGAGCTGTGGAACGCATGGGTGAGGGCGGGACAGAAGCTTTTCGACAGGAAGGACAGGGGTTCGGAAGAAGCTCAGCTCAAGCTTCTTCAGTGGAACGACCGGGAACTGGCAGGTCAGGCTTTTGAGATGTGGCGACCTTTTGAGCACCCGCAGCTCGGTCCGGTCGAGATCGGCGGGTGGAAGTCCAAATTCACCCTGACCAATCCTCCACCCGCATACCTGGAAGGAGAGTGCCATAAGAACGCCCTGTTCACTCTCTACCATGCAGCCTGCCTGCCCAGACTTGCGCTGGAGAAAGGGGAGGTCACCCAGCTTTCGCCGGAACTTTTCACGGTATCGGTATGGGTGAAAAACACCGCCTATCTTCCAACCAACGTTTCGGAGCAGGCAATCGCCGCAGGAAAAGCCAGGCCTGTTATGGTTGAATTATCCTCTGAATCACCCGGGTCGCGTGTGGAGTTCATAGCTGGTCGGTCCCGCGAGGAGATCGGTCATCTCGATGGTTTGGCGTCCACGGGCGGAATGTGGATGTTCCGGCAGGCTGAGATGGCGCAGAAAAAGAGAGTGGAGTGGGTGCTCAAAGCTTCTACCGGGACGAGAATTCGCGTTCGCGCTTGGTCGCAGAAAGCCGGCGAGGCGACGCTGGAGACGGTCCTGGAAGCTCAAGGCTCACATGCAGGTAAACCGTAGCTCCCGCGGAGTAGTCAGCCCGGACCGGCCCGTACAACTAGAGACCGGCCGGGTGTGCCTTGCATCGCGATTATACTCATGCCGTATGCCAATATGGGCCTCAATGTAGCCCAAGTCCGAAAAGACGGGTGTTTTATCTGAGAGAAGAAGGTGGAAAAGTTGGACATCACGTTCGACAGGTATCACGACTATGCCGAATTAACGCAAATCCTTAAAACCCTCGAAGTTACCTACCCGGACCTGTGCCGGTTGGAGTCTATCGGGAAGTCTTATGAGGGGCGCGACATCTGGATGCTTGAGGTCACAAACAGGAAAACCGGGGAGGGTAAGGACAAGCCCGCCGTCTACGCCGACGCGAACACACATGCGGGCGAAGTCACAGGATGCGAGGTCATACTCTACACCATTAAGATGCTGGTCGAAGGGTACGGGAACGACCCTCAGATCACCCGCATCCTTGATACCCGCACGTTCTACTTCATCCCCAGGATCACGGTGGACGGCTCGGACTACTACCTCCATACCCCGCATACGCTTCGTTCGAGTATGAGACCCTGGCCCGGCGAGGTGGACGAGAGGAAAGGGCTGGTTCCAGAAGACGTCGACGGGGACGGGAAAATCCTGACCATGCGAATTCCTGATCCGGACGGCGCCTGGAAAGTGTCGGATAAGGATCCCAGACTTATGGTGAGGAGACGACCTGACGAAACCGGAGGGACGTACTACAGCGTCTACACGGAGGGCCGGTTGGCCGACGGCGACGCAGTGGTGGTCAAGCAAGCTCCTCCCCGGTACGGTCTTGACTTCAACAGAAACTATCCGACCAACTGGGCGCTTCCCGTAAGGCAGCGGGGTTCGGGCGACTATCCCTTCTCGGAACCCGAGATGAAAGCTGTAGGGGACTTCTACATTTCCCATCCCAACATCGTAACCTCGATGGCCTATCACACCAGCGGCGGATGGATCCTTCGGCCTCTGTGCACCCGCCGGGAATCCGAGATGCTCCGGGAGGACCAGGAGATTTACCGCGCCGTAGGCGAGAGAGCCGAGGAAATCACGGGATATCCCTGCCGTGCCGTATTCGAATGGTTTACTTTTAACCAGGACAAGCCCGAGGTTGGCAGCGACCTCGAGTGGGTGTATGAAACCCTCGGGATACTGGCTTTCGAAACAGAGTTATGGGATATGGCGGGGAGAGCGGGAATCCCTAAAAGGCCGCTGCATGCGTATAGAGGGCTTTCCGAGAAAGAAAGGGAAGAGGATGCTCTGAAGCTCCTCAAGTGGAACGACGAGGTTATGGGCGGAAAGCTCTTTCACCCGTGGCGTCCGTTCGACCATCCAGATTTCGGCCCGGTGGAAATCGGAGGGTGGGAGCCCAAGTTCGGACGTCAGAATCCGCCCCTTGAGCTCCTGGAGGAGGAGCTGAAAAAGAACGCGCCGTTTAATTTGACTCGAGCGCTCATCACTCCCCTGCTGGTGGTCGAATCGTTCCAGGCTGAAGCATTGGGCGACGGGCTTTACAAGCTCGAAGCTGTCATCAAGAACGAAGGTTACCTTCCGACCCATGTCACTTTCCAGGCGCTAAAAATGAATGCGGCCAAGCCGGTGCGGGTGCGCCTTGAGCTTTCAGGCGGGGCCGAACTCGTCTCGGGCAAGGACGAATTCGACGCGGGCCACCTAGGAGGAAGAGCAGGAGGCGGCGACCACAAGAAGAAGTTCTCCTGGGTCGTTCGGAGTGCGCCGGGCGGTCGCGCCACCGTCACTGCGTGGTGTCCCAGAGCGGGGAGCGGCAGGCGCGAGCTGAAATTGGGGTAAGCCGGGCGTCCCACGGTGCCCGTCGTGCTTCGCGGTCGTCTTCTTGTGAGATGCTGCAGGAACGGACTATATCGCAGCAAGGTTCGAGGAGGTTACGGCCTATGGCCGTCATTACAAGGCTGGGAGCTGTAATCCTTGTCAGCATAATTCTGCTTTTGTTAAGTCCGAGTTCGGTCATATCCCCCGGCGGACTGCCGCCGCTTCCTGAGCCTGTAATACCGGTGGACGGTACATACCGCAGGCCAGAAGACGTTTACTGCGCGCTGGACAAGCTTTATGAAACGTACGAAACGATCACGCCTCTCGAGAGCGGCCTCTCGCAGGTGAAGCGGCTCCCGATTCCCGCATTCAGAATAGGTGATGGCCCGTGTGCTCTGCTGATCATGAGCGGGATACACGGCGATGAATGGCCTGTCGTAGGCACCGTTCTGTATATGGCGGAACAATATGCCCGCGGGATGATTTCCGGCGCACCTGGTGAAACGGGTGCCGCACCTCAAGAGCCCGGTACCAGATCTGGGAAAACCGTGGGCATGTCCGGCGCTTTAGCCGATGCCGCTTCTCTTTGGAGGGACATTGCCGTCGTCCTCAGGGGTAGGTCCGTGGTGGTTGTCCCGGTGCTCAATCCGGACGGACTGGGGACCAGCAGGTATAACGGGCGCGGTGTGGATCTGAACAGAAACTTCGACGCGGGGTGGGCGAAGGCCATCGGCAAGAAAGGAAGCGCCCCCGAGTCGGAAGCTGAGTCGAAGTTCCTGGCGGATCTGACCCGTCGGGAAAAACCCGATGTCGTGATCGCCTTTCACTGTTTTCTCGATTGCGTGTTCTGGACTTACGACCAGGAAGGGGAAACTCTGAAGAGAGACGAGGAGGTAGCCCGGTCCGTGATCGAAGCTTACGGAGACCTTCTGCAGGGAGGCCTTCAAACGTCTTCGCCGGCGGAATCGGTTCACGGGGGCTACAAGGACTGGTTCATCAAGGAATTCAGAAGGCCGGGCATTACCGTCGAGGCCCCCGGTCGAGACCGGTTCGGCAGTCTCGAAAATATGGTGAAATCGGACTTCTGGCCCAGGTTTCAGGAAGCTTCGGTCAGAGCCGGATTGAATGCGGTGAAGACTTTTCTTCGTTACGCCCAAGGCGGGCTGCAGTAGAGGACCGGGCGCTATAAGCGGTCCCGGCGGGCAGGTGCTGTCGCTTCGACGTCGAAGCTGTACAGCTAACCGGTGCCAGGGCGTGGTCCTTGATGAAGTCAAGATACCTGCTTTTTCAGAAAACCGAGGCCGTTCTGATCGAGGAGAAAGCCCAGAAGCTCTTCGGTCTCACCCGGCTTTTGGACCAGTACCTAGAAGGCGACTACGAGAGGCTTTTGTCGCTGGCAAGCCCACCGCCCCTCAGCCGGGAAGAAAAGATTGCCTTTCTCAACCGGGCCCTGAGCCCGTTTACCGACTTCGTGGCCCGGGCCTTTCCCGGGATCGGTGTCGGCTACTACTCAAAGGACCTCCGGGCCATCCTCACCTACGGGCCGAGCTCCCAATTCGGGTCCAAGGTGGGGATGGACCTCGGTCACGAGCATTTGGGTTGGCAGGCTATGGAAACGGGAAAGGAAATCGTCGGCGTGGGATCGATGGTCCGGGGCGAGATAATGAACGCGATGCGGCCGCTCATCAGGAACGGCCGCGCCATCGGGTTCGTTTGGGCCAACGAAACTCTCGAGGATATCTACGCGCAGATGCAGTTTGGGGCGCGGAAAGTTTTCTTTTCGCCAGGGGTTGAAGCTCTCCTCGGGCTTTCGGGACTTCTGCTCTTCGCTTCTCGGGTGCTGCTCCTTGGGAAAGGGGAGTCGCAAAGCCGCCCGAGCCAGCTTCTTCGCAGCGTAGAGCAGCTCGATCGGTACCTAAGGCTGTTTTTGAACAGTTTGAGCCTGGCCGTGATCCTGGCGGACGATGGCGAGAACGTGGTGTTCGTTTCGTCGGGGGTGAAGGATATCCTGGGCGAACCGGCGGAGAGATTCACCGGTATGAACGTCAGACAGATGCTGAGGGAAGTTGGTATCGACCCCTACCTTGCCCTGGAGGATGCTGAGAGGGGGGCGCTCAACCGTTTCACCAACGTGATGCTTCGCACCCACGGGGAAGAGAGGCCGGTAACTCTCATCTCCACGACCGTTGAGGGGGAGGACGGGCGCAGCCGCGGGCATGTGATAATACTGGAGGATCTCGAAAAAGCTAAGGAGCAGGAAGAAAGGTTGGAGAGGGCCGAGAGGCTAGCTGCGGTGGGAGAAATCGCCGCGTCCATCGCCCACGAAGTCAAAAACCCTCTGACTGTGGTCAAGGGGGCCATCAGTTTGGTCCCTCAAAAGCTGGAGGATCCCTGTTTTCTGAGGGAATTTTCCGGGGTGGTCGTCAAGGAACTTGACCGGGTAAACCGAACTATCGAAGCGCTATTGGATTTCTCGCGATACTCCCATCCCAACATGACCACGGTGGAAATACGTAAGATCCTCGACAACGCGCTTGACGTGATATCAGCTTACGCCAGGCTTAACAAAGTTTCCGTGGAGGTCATCGGCGGCGATGGGGTCCCGTCGTTGAAAGGGGATGCTGACCATTTAACCCAGGTTTTCCTGAACCTTTTTCTCAACGCCGTACAGGCGATGCCGGAGGGCGGCAGGCTCAGCGTGGAGACGAGATACAGGTCCGGTTCGAAATACCTTGAAGTCCTGGTGAAGGACACGGGAGTGGGGATCTCCCCGGAGCACCGGGATAGGGTGTTCGATATGTTTTTCACCACGAAAAAGGGAGGCACAGGTCTCGGGCTTTCCCTTGTTCAACGCATCATCTTCGAACATCAGGGTTTTGTAGAATTCGAGTCCGAACCGGGTAAGGGGACCACATTCATCATCAAGCTTCCCGTAATAGAACCTGCCGGCGAAAGTGCCTAGGACTGCCTACCCGGGTCTTGCCTGACGCAGGTGACCGGGAACTTGCGACCGGGTGAAGCCGAACAATGCCTGTTTGTGGAGGGAAGCATTTCCTTATTCAAGGGGGAGCATTCGGGAATTGAGCGGGCACCGGCAAGAATCACCACACGAGCGCCAGCGAAGCGCTGGAAACCTCAGGCGAATGCTGGTGGTAGACGATGAGCCCAATATGGCATGGCTCTTCCGGCAGACCTTTTCCGGAAAATGTGAAATCCTGTCCGCCGAATCGGGTGAAGAAGCTCTCGACATCCTCAAGCAACATGATGTAGACGTCGTAATGCTTGACCTGCGCCTGCCGGGTGTCGACGGGATGGAGACCCTTCGTCGAATGAGGCGCGAAGGGGTAACGGCGCCTGTCATCATCATGACGGCCTACGGTGAGGTGAAAAGCGCTGTCCAGGCCATGAAGCTCGGCGCCTTCGATTACATCACGAAGCCTTTCGACATGGAGGAGCTTACGCTCGTGGTGGAAGGGGCCCTCAAGTACTCGGCGCTCACGCGCGAGGTATCCAGGCTCAAGGAAGAGCTTCACGAGAAATTCAATTTGAGCAATATCGTCACCATTTCGCCCAAGATGATTTCAGTCTTCTCGGTGATCGAAAGAGTTTGCGGGAGCGACGTGTCCGTGCTGATCCAGGGAGAGAGCGGCACCGGAAAGGAGCTCATCGCCAGAGCTATTCACTATGCGTCGCCGAGGAGGGACAAACCGTTTGTTCCGGTCAACTGCGCAGCTCTTCCTGAGAACCTCCTGGAAAGCGAGCTCTTCGGGCACGAAGAAGGTGCGTTTACAGGTGCCCGCAGGCGAAAGCTGGGCAAGTTCGAAATGGCCGACGGGGGAACGCTGTTTCTCGACGAGGTAGGCGATCTTCCCCTTTCCATGCAGCCGAAGATCCTCAGGGCAATCGAGGAAAAAGTGATCGAACGGTTGGGAGGTACTCAGCGGATTCCGGTGGACGTGAGGGTGGTGGCCGCTACCAACCGGGACCTGAGGAAAGAAGTTCAGGAGGGCCGCTTCAGGCAGGACCTCTATTTCCGGCTCGCCGTCATCCCCATCAACGTCCCTCCCCTGCGGGAGAGGCGGGAAGACATTCCGGTCCTGGTAAGGCACTTTCTTAAGGAATTCTGCGAAAAGCGGGGGAAGCTGGTTCCGGACGTGGATGACGAGGCCATGCGGATCCTGGTTTCGTACGACTGGCCGGGGAACGTCCGTGAGCTGAAAAACGCGATGGAACAAATAAGCCTTCTCTGCGACAAGGGAACCATCTACAAGAAAGATTTGCCCCCTCTGTTCGGCCAGGACTCTCTCGAAGGCGGCGGCTCACCGGGTTCCGTTGATTCAACTGGTTCCAGCGGCTCCAGCGGTTCCGGCAGTTCCGGGGGGCCCGGCGGTTTCAGCGGGCCGGGCGGTTTCAGGAGTTGTGGCGAGAGTTCCGCTGGGTTCCAGGGCTCTCTCACGGAGCGAAAGACGCATCTCGTCTCTGAGACCGAGAAGGAAGCGATCCGGAAAGCTCTCGAGGCCTCTGGGGGAAACCGCACCCAGGCTGCGAAGCACCTGGGTATATCCCGGAGGACGCTGCAGCTGAAGATCAAGAAATACGGGCTGTGACCGAAAGCATCAGGTGGCGAACCGCTGGTTATATTCGGCACTTAACACTTGTGCGGAAGCTATGCGCAGGTGCGATCGAGCTTGCGCACACCTGATCTTGTGTGAAACGATGTTCGCAGCTTTTGTCCGATTTCCGATAGATCGAACGCAAGGGCATTGCTTCCTATGGGGTAACATAAAACTGCTAGGCTAGTTACTGCATAGCCTACCATCCTCCTGGTTACTTCCTGCGAAGCCATCGTTAAACTGCTCGCCTATTCCCGGCGTTCTCGTGCGCGTGGCATGAAAGTTGCTCGGTGTCCCCCTGATGGAGAACTGCTCGGATGATCACGAGCGTCGGCGGGTGGCAAGGGGGGATGTTTCTGCTTGCAAATGACGCCATTGCGCACAGCTGCGGACAGACCGGGCAGGGCAAAGGACGGCGGAAAGGTTTTCGGATTGGAGGACCCTGGCACGATTGGGCCCAGGAAAGGTCTCCAGCAACAAGAAACGGAGGTGTCATGGGTTGATAAAGAAGCTCGGCGAGTTCTTCACAAAGGTCATGGAAAGGTTTCTACCAGACGCGTATCTCTTTGCCATCATCCTCACGTTCATCGCCTTCGTTTTGGCGCTTATCTTCACCAACGCGGGCTTCCTCGGAACCGTCAACGCGTGGTGGAACGGAATTTGGGGGCTCTTGGCATTCGCCATGCAGATGACGCTGATCCTGGTGACAGGTCATAGCTTGGCGCTGGCTCCACCCGTTAAAAAGGTACTCGCCAAGATCGCCCAACTTGCCAATACTCCTGCCAAAGCTGTATTCATCGTCGCTCTGGTGGCCGGCTTCTGCTCGTGGCTTCAGTGGGGGTTTGGTCTCATCGTGGGCGGTCTCCTGGCTATGGAAATCGTTAGGCGGGTTCGTAATGTCGATTACCCCCTTCTCATCGCAGCTGCGTACGCGGGTTTTTTGACCTGGCACATGGGGATATCGGGCTCAGCTCCGTTGACTATTGCTACCCCGGGTAATCCCGCAAACCACATCGAAAAGATCCTCGGCAAAGTAGTCCCCGTTTCGGAGACCATATTCGCGCCGTGGAACCTGTGGACTGCGATGTTCCTGATCATTACCGTAGCTGTCCTCCTCGTGCTGGCCATCCCGTCAAAGGAACGAACCAGGGCTTTGTCGGACGAGGCCATCCAGAGGATAGAGGCCGAGGAAGCTCAAGAAGAAGCGGAACGCCGGGCGGAGAAAATCGTCACCCCTGCTCAGCGTATCGAGCACTCGCGGATAATCAACTACACCTTCGCCGCCATGGGGGTTATCTACGTAGTTAATCATTTCATCCGGAACGGATTTTCCCTCGATCTGAACCTTGTGATAGGGATATTCCTGTTTGCCGGGATCATCCTTCACGGTACCCCGCTCAACTACGTGAGGGCGGTCAATAAAGCGATAAAGGGTGCCGGTGGAATCGCTCTGCAGTTCCCCCTGTATGGCGGCATTCAGGGAATAATGATGGGGACCGGCCTTGCGTCGGTCATCGCCGGGTGGTTCGTGGCGATATCGTCCCAGACCACCTTCTACATGCTTCAATTCTGGGCTGCCGGACTGATCAACATGTTTATCCCTTCGGGTGGCGGTCAGTGGGCGGCTCAGGGAGCGATCACCGTAAAGGCCGCTCAAATGATGGGCAAGGATGCGGTGAAAGCTGCGATGATGTGCGCCTGGGGCGATCAGTGGACCAACATGATCCAGCCGTTCTGGGCACTGCCGCTACTCGGCCTAGCCAATCTCAGGGCCAGGGACATCATGGGTTACACCACGCTGGTTCTTCTGTGGTCGGGCCTGGTTCTGAGCGTGGTGGCGATTTTGATCGCGTAGGGGTGAAAACCCCTAGCGAAAGGAGGGGAGGTATTGAAATGGCGGAAACGCTAGAAGCCGGGCTCGGCGTAGAAGACATCGGCACCGGAAAGCTCTTTATGGATCCCGACCCGGACAAAGCCAGGGAGTTCTTCAGAGGCAAATCTCGTGCTCTTACGGATAAGGTCATGTCCGTCAAGGAGGCGGTGTCCAGATTCGTACAGGACGGCGACTACGTAGCCATCGGAGGTTTCGGCACAAACCGCATCCCCACGGCGGTTCTCCACGAAATCCTGAGACAGGGGAAGAAAAACCTCGGTCTTTCCGGGCACACCGCGACGCACGATTTTCAAATCATGGCCGCCGGCGGAGTGATAAACCGGGTGGACGTAGCTTACGTAGTGGGCCTCGAGGCCCGGGGGCTCTCCAAGGCCGCCCGCCGGCTCTTTGAAGAGGCCAGGATAGAGGTGTGCGAATGGACCAACGCAGCTCTGGCCTGGCGGTACAAAGCGGCGGCGATGGGGATACCCTTCATGCCGGCGAGGATCATGTTCGGAACGGATACCGCCAGGTACAGCGCGGCAAAGGTGATAGCCTGCCCGTTTACAGGAAAGAAACTGTTGGCTCTTCCCGCCCTGTATCCAGACGTGGCCATCATCCACGTTCATAGGGCCGACAAATACGGAAATGCGCAGATAGACGGCATATCCGTTTCGGACCTGGACGTGGCCAGGGCCGCCAAGAAAGTGATACTGACTACCGAGAGGATCGTGTCGGAAGACGTGATAAGGGGAGACCCGACTCGAACAGCGATTCCGTATTTCTGCGTCGATGCCGTCTGCGAGGTGCGGTACGGAAGCTATCCCGGAAACATGCCTTACGAGTACTTCTCCGACGAGGACCACCTCAAAGAGTGGCTGGCAGTTGACTCCAATCCCGAGACGCTCGAGCCTTTCCTCGAGAAGTACATCTACGGAACCAAGGACTTTCAGGAGTACCTCGAGCTTTGCGGCGGGGAGCATCGAATGGAGGAGCTCAGGCGCCTTGAGTTCCTGGAGGACGGTCTGGGGGCGTCTTGAGGGAAAAAGCGTACCATAAGGAACGTCCCGGAGAAAGATACCCCAAGAACGGGAGGGAGATTTCGTGGACTACAACGCGATGGAACTCATGATCTGCCTGGCTGCGAGGGCGCTGGAAGACGGCTCTACCGTGGTCGTGGGGACAGGGGCGCCTTGCGCCGCAGCCATGCTGGCTCAAAAGACCCATGCGCCCAACCTCATGATCTTGTTTGAGGCCGGCGGCGTTGGTCCGATTCTGCCTACCATGCCGATTTCCGTGGGGGACTCGAGAACCTTCCACAAAGCGATCATGGCCTCGAGCATGCCCGACGTGATGGAAGCGTGCCAGAGAGGGATGATAGACTACTGTTTTCTCGGCGGCGCCCAGATAGACAAGTACGGCAACATCAACTCTACGGTAATAGGGGACTTCCACAAGCCCAAAGTGCGGTTTCCAGGCTCGGGCGGGGCCAACGACCTCGCCTCTTTGTGCTGGCGGACTATGGTCATCACTCCCCATGACCCCAGGCGCTTCGTGGAGAAAGTGGACTTCATAACGACACCCGGTTACCTGACAGGGAAGGGTGCCAGGGAAGCTGCGGGGTTGCCGCCAGGCACGGGCCCATACAAGATAATCACCAACCTCTGCGTGATGGGATTCGACGACGAAACCAAGAGGATGATGGTGGAGTCCATCCATCCCGGCGTTTCCCAGGAAGATGTCGTGAAGAATACCGGCTTTGAACTGCTGTGGGCTAAGAAAGTCGCCACGTCGGAGCCGCCGACCGAGGAGGAATTGAGGATACTGCGGGAAGAAGTTGATCCGATGCGGTACATCATCGGCAGGCAGGCGGCGTGAGCGAGGTCACATGAAAGGAGGAGAAACGCTGTGAGGCGAGCGGTGATTACGAGCGCCGTAAGGACCGCCATCGGAACGTTTGGAGGGAGCCTTTCCGGGATTTCCGCCGTGGACCTGGGAGCGGTCGTCATCAAGGAAGCTCTGAAGAGATCGAAAGTGGAACCGGGGATGGTCGACGAGGTCCTGATGGGAAACGTCCTTCAGGCAGGGCAGGGTATGAATGTGGCGCGGCAAGCAGCGCTAAAGGCCGGTCTTCCTGTGGAAGTCCCCTGCACAACCGTGAACAAGGTCTGCGGGTCCGGCTTGAAGTCGGTGACCCTCGCCGCCCAGGCTATCGCCTGCGGGGACGCGGACATCGTCGTGGCGGGCGGAACCGAGAACATGGATATGGCTCCCTATCTCATATCCAAAGGGCGATACGGCTACAGAATGGGCCATGGTGAGCTCACGGACTGTATGATTAGAGACGGTCTCTGGTGCGTCTTCACCGATGCTCATATGGGTATGACCGCCGAGATAGTAGCGGAGCGATGGGGCATAAGCAGGGAAATGCAGGACGAGTACGCCGCGATGAGCCAGAACCGGGCGGAGGCCGCCATCAAATCCGGCAGGTTCAAGGACGAAATCGTGCCCGTAGAGATACCGCAGAGAAAGGGGCCTCCGGTCATATTTGAACAGGATGAGCATCCTCGCTTCGGAACCACCCTGGAAAAGCTTTCCCAGCTCAAGCCCGCTTTCAAGAAAGACGGGACAGTCACCGCGGGCAATGCTTCGGGAATAAACGACGGTGCGGCAGCGCTCGTAGTGATGGCGGAGGAGCGGGCGGCCAAATTAGGATTGGAGCCGGTGGCTTCCATTGTCACCTACGCGTCAGCCGGTGTGAGCCCCGAGATCATGGGGATCGGGCCTGTCCCGGCCACCCGGAAAGCCCTGGCCAACGTCGGGTGGAAGTTGGAAGACATCGATCTCCTGGAGGTTAACGAGGCGTTCGCCGCGACCAGTCTGGCGGTGGGAAAGGAGCTCGGCTGGGACGTGGAAAAAGTCAACGTAAACGGTGGGGCCATCGCCCTCGGCCATCCCATAGGGGCGAGCGGAGCCAGGATTCTGGTGACGCTGCTCCACGAGATGATGAAGCGAGGCGCAAAGAAAGGTCTCGCTTCGTTGTGCATCGGTGGAGGAATGGGAATAACTCTCATCGTAGAGAGATAAGAGAGGCCTTTAAAAGACGACTTCCGGCGCAGACCTCGAGCCTGCGCCGGTTGTCATCGTTTTGCTGGGAGCCGAACCGTCCGGTAAACCTCGGGGTGTCTTCTGGGCGCCCTTACGATTTCCAGCGGTGAGCTGTGGGAAAACCATCTTTTCGCCGGCGGGTGTTGCTCGCGAGGCCTCATCCATCCTTTAGGGGGCGAGATTTGTGAAATCCATAGTCCTTGCTGCGGGAAAGGGTACACGTCTGCGGCCGTTGACCTACACTACCGCAAAGCACCTTCTACCTGTCGCCAACAGGCCCATCATTTTCTTCGTAATAGACCAGATAGCCAGGTCGGGTATCACCGATATCGGACTCGTGATATCGCCCGAAACGGGGGAACTGGTGAAGAACGCGGTGGGAGACGGTTCGAGGTGGGGAGCTGCGATCACGTACATAATCCAGGAGAAGCCGCTGGGTCTCGCCCACGCCGTCATGACGGCCAGAGAGTTTCTAGATGGGGATAGATTCCTGATGTTTCTCGGAGACAACCTCATTGAAGGCGACCTTTCTGAAATGGTGCGGGAGTTCGAAAAGAGCCCGTCAGCAGCGTCAATCCTTCTCAAGGAGGTATCTGATCCTCGCCAGTTCGGTGTCGCGGTGCTCGATGAGCGGAACCATTTAGTGAGACTGGTTGAAAAGCCGAAAGACCCGCCGAGCAACCTAGCCGTGGTTGGAGTATATATGTTCTCCCCGGAGGTCCACGAGGCCATATCCCGGATCAAGCCTTCGTTTAGAGGGGAGTTTGAGATCACCGATGCCATACAGGAACTTTTGAACATGGGCAAAACGGTGGAAGCCCGCATACTCGACGGTTGGTGGCTGGACACGGGGAAGAAGGACGACATCCTCGAGGCAAACAGGGTAGTTCTGGACGAGTTCGCTAAACGTTCCGTCCTGGGGACCGTTTGCGAAGAGAGCAAGATAACCGGTAGGGTGGAAGTGGATAAGGGTGCGAAGGTGGTTCGCAGCGTCATCAGGGGGCCCGCCGTCATCGGCCAAGAAGCAGTGGTCGAAGACTGCTTCATAGGACCGTTCACTGCCATCGGGCACGGGAGCGTCCTCAAGAACGTGACGGTGGAGCACTCGGTAATCCTCGAGAATTGCCGTGTATCAGACGTCGGGAGAATCGAGGACAGCCTTATCGGTAGAAACGCCAAGGTTTCAAAGGCCAGCGACGGGCGTCAGTCCCTCCGGCTGTTCGTAGGGGACGATTCGGAGGTAGTGGTGTGAGAAGTTATCCGCTGTTTTCACGGGGGCAGGGTCTGCGCGTTTTTCGACAGCCGGCCCGCTATTCGTGTGCCGGGTCGTGCTCCGTGACGGTAGCCCTTCGGCGTCGAAATCCGTGTTAGCGGGCCGGCCTTCAGGTCAGCTCAGGACGGAGCGAAGGCAATCTCCGTTCCTCACGTTACTCCTGCTGCCCTCTCTCCTCTTCAAGCCATTTCTGAATCATCGATTCCGACGGGATCTTGCCTTCAATCTTTTTCACGCCGTTTACGAACACCGCAGGTGTCGCCATCACGCCGCGATCCATGATCTGGTCGAAGTCGGTGATCTTCACTATATCCGCTTTGATGCCGAGCTTCCGCACGACATCGGCCACGAGTGATTCGGTCTTCTGGCATCTCGGGCAGCCAGGACCCATGATTTCGATCTTCATGCTGGTTCCCCCTTTGTCGTTTTCGGTTGAGTGAGTCTCTCGACCGTTTTGAAGCCTTCACCCCCTTAAACCATGGTCTGCCAGGAAAACACGCCGGCAACCAGGGCTCCGAACAGCATGCCAGTCAGCGCAGCCATAATGACCACGAGGGTTATATATGCCGTTGCCTTCTTTGCGCCCAAAGTCGTCCCGATCACTATCATGCTGGGCAGGCTCAGCGCCGGTCCGGCCAACAACAGGGCGAGGGCCGGTCCCTGACCCATACCCGAGCCGAGTAACCCCTGGATTATCGGGATCTCGGTGAGGGTAGCGAAGTACATCAAAGCACCCGATACAGATGCTGCGAGATTGGCCCATACCGAGTTTCCTCCCAGAAGTCGCGACACCCATGCCGAGGGGATGAGGCCGGCGTCGGTCCCTGGTCTTCCCATCAGCATGCCTGCGACAAACACCCCTCCCAGCAGCAATGGGAGGATGCGTTTGGCGAAATCCCAGGTGGAATCCAGCCACGATCCGAGCTCCTCTCGCTCGAACCAGTTTTTGAGCATATATACCAGAAGCAGGAGGAGACCGCCCACCAGATACCATTTAATCGTGAAGATAGCGTGAAAGAAGCGGAGACCCTCCGGTGGATGCCCCCATGCGGCGAATACTAGGATCAAGATAAGGACCGCGAAGTACGCCGTGGTTTGCCCGAGGGTTCTTCGGGGAGCCTCCATGGTCACCGTCTCAAAGCTCTTCTGCCTTCGAGTCTCTTCCCTCCGGAAAATGAACGCCATGAGCAGTCCGATAACTATGGAAAACAGAACAGCTCCCACCGCCCTTGCGAGCCCTATCTGCCACCCGAGAACCCGGGCGGTCATGATTATAGCCAGCACGTTGATGGCAGGTCCCGAGTAGAGGAAAGCCGAGGCAGGTCCAAGTCCGGCTCCTCTACGATAAATCCCCATGAACAGAGGCAAAACGGTGCAAGAGCACACCGCGAGGATCGCGCCGGAAACGGACGCCACAGCGTAAGCTAGCCATTGCCTCGCTCCTCTCCCGAGGTACCGGATGACGGACTGCTGCGATATGAAGTTCTGCATCGCTCCGGCTATGAAGAAGGCCGGTACCAGGCAGAACAGTACGTGCTCGCGAGCGTACTCCTGAACCATGTATAGCCCTTCCAAGATCGCCCCTTGGACCCTGGCGCTTCCCAGAGGTAGGTAGTAAATCAGTATGAACACCCCGATGATAATCAAGAGCTTTGTACTTTCCTTCATGGGTTCACTTCCTCATCATGTTCGTGCGGACACCTGTACTCTACATGCTGTCCACGGGATCTGGAGCACCGGCGTCTGATGGCCTACCCAGCGTACACGTAAAACACCGGTGAGCATCGCGCGTTAACGCTACTTGCTCGATACACTTCATGAACGAGTAAACACATTCCATATTCAGCCGGTAGATAACGTTCAATCCCTCCTTCGTACTTGTCACGATTCCGGCAGCCTTGAGGATGGAGAGGTGCTTGGAAATGGTGGACTGGTCGAACTGTGAGCGCTCGACGAGTTCACAAACGCACTTCGAACCTTCTTCAGCCAACGCTTTGATGAGCTCGAGCCGGGTAGGGTGTGCAAGTGCTTTGAATACTCGAACCTGGAAGTCCTGTACGTTATCGAACACGTTCTCGCCTCCTCCAACCATGTTTGAGTATATGCAAATATAGGAATATAGTCAAACGAGAACACAGCGCCGTATCTTTAAGCAGCCTTTTTCAATTTAAGATGGCCTCCGCTATTGCAGCGCTGAGGAGGGCGACGTGTGATGAAGGCAGCTAGAGGTGCTACATGGTCGAACCTCTGGTGGTTAAACGCAAGGTGTCGTAGGAGTTGCGGCAGCAAAGCCAGCAGCCGGCTGAGCGATGCGAGGCCACCGCCCAGCCGGCTGCTCTCCGAATCCTATTTGGCGAGTCCTACCCGGGAACCGGCGACGTCGACTTTAGATTGGGATTCCATTGAAGGGGCGGGATTCGCGTCCTTGTCCTTTTCAGGTAGCACCAGGTTAAGAACGATACCGACCAAGGTGGCCAGGCCGAGGCCCTTGAGCTCCAAGTAGCTTCCTATGCGGATCACCGCCGGATTGGCGTCACCCAGCACCGACATAATCCCCAGGGTTAATACGAACGCTGCAATAAGCATATTGCGTGCATTCGAGAAATCGATTTTGCTTTCCACCATCACCCTCATTCCGATAGAAGCGATCATCCCGAAGAGTATGATCGATATTCCTCCCATGACCGGGGAGGGGATGGTCAGAAGCACCGCGCCTACCTTGCCTACGCACGACATGACGAGGGCGACCACCGCGGCAATCCGCAGGACCGAGGGATCGTGAACTTTGGTGACAGCGATGACCCCGGTGTTTTCGCTGTACGTTGTATTTGCCGGACCCCCGAGGAGACCGGCAAGGGACGTTGCCAACCCGTCACCTACGAGGGTTCTGTGAAGCCCTGGTTCTGCCACGAAATCCTGGCCCACGGTCGCGCCGACAGTCGTTATGTCACCCAGGTGCTCAACCATAGTGACGAGCGCCACCGGTACCACGATGGCGAGCGCTTGAACGGAGAACTTCGGTGCGATGAAAGCGGGGAGGGAAAATACGCTCGCGCGCGCTACGGGAGCGAGGTCAACCAGCCCGAAAAAGAACGAAGCCACATACCCGCAGATTACGCCGGCGAGAATCGGCACGACCCTGAGAAGTCCGCGGGCGAACACTGCCACCATCGCGGTGCAGGCCATTGCGATGACAGCTACTATCCAGTGAGACCGGGCCATGTCGTAAGCTACCGGTGTCAGCGTCAGCCCAATGGTGATTATGACCGGTCCGATTACCACTGGCGGCAGGAGTTTCTTCATAACCGACGGTCCGAAAAGTGCGACCAGTCCTGCGACAGCCACATAGACGAGCCCGGCCACTACGATGCCTCCGGTGGCGTATGGCAGGCCGGCGTTGGGGTTCTCCGGGGTCGCGTACATCGCCTTCACTGCCAGTATGGCCGGGATGAAGGCGAAGGAACTGCCGAGAAAAACGGGTACTTTACGCTTTGTAATGAGGTGGAAGAGGAGCGTGCCGGCTCCAGCTGTGAACAGCGCCACTGAAGTGTCCAAACCGGTAATGATGGGAACCAGGACCGTTGCACCGAACATCGCCAGGACGTGCTGGAAGCCGAGGAGAAGCCGTTTTGACCAGGTGAGATTCATGCGGATTCCTCCTTAATACCGGGCTCACCGACCCGGTTTAATTAAGTGCGTTCCGCGATACTTTACACCTTGGACGTGCGGTTGTCCATAATTTTTTCTAGTTGACGCGGTTTTTTAGTTGACCCGGTGTTACCTTCCCCAACGGAGTTTCTGCCGCGGTATGATCTCCGGAAATGAGCACCCACGAGGTAGAGTGCCCATGTCCAAGGGTGTATACTATGTATAGACGAAAGAATAGAGGGTGGTTATCAGTGCAAACTCGCGTGCGTAAGTGGGGAAACAGTCTGGCAATATACTAACATGAGTCTCCTTTGCGAGTTCACTTCGCGATCCCATCCAAACCGGCAGGCGCTTCCCCGGTAGCCACCGTAGATATGGACGCTCCCAACCGCACCAAAGGTTTCCCGTACTTCATGCGCAGCTGGTCTAAGGAACGGCAAACGACTTCCCACTGATCGGGGCCGGACGGCAAAAGCAACGGTTGTCGTGGGTCGTCCGCCTGAAGCCCGCGGGCGAATACTCCGAGGAGCCTCACGGGCTTGGGAAATTTCGTCCGTTCGAGAAGAGACCTAAGCGTCGTGTAAAACGCGTAATCCGTGGATACGGCTTCGGGAAGAGTTACTTCTCTGGTAGATACAGAGAAATCCGAGAACTTCACCTTTATTCCGAGTACTCTTGCCTTGAGGCCAGAACGCCTGACGCGGAAGGCCACATCCTGGCAAAGTGAGGCGAGGTGCGGGTAGAGTCCGTTTTTTGAGGAGACATCTTCGGCAAACGTGGTCTCCTCGCTTACGGACTTCACCTCCCGGGAAGGTGCGACGGGTTCGTCGTCCTGCCCCTCGCAAAGCGCCCGTACGCGGCGACCGAATTTACCGAACGCGGATTCGAACCATTCCGGGGGCATTTTCTTCAAGTCCCAAACGGTTCGTATGCCCCATTTGTCAAGCTTAGCGGCGGTTTTGGGGCCGATGCCGGGGATGCGGGACACCGGAAGACCTTCGAGAAACGCGGCCGCATCGTTTCGACCTATCACCAGAAGGCCGTCGGGCTTGGCGGCGTCGGAAGCGAGTTTGGCCAGGAACTTGCAGTAGGAGACCCCGGCCGTGACCGTGATCCCCAGTTCCTTAACGACACCCCGCTTTATGCAAATGGCGATTTCCCGCCCGTCTTCGCCGCTCACATCCAGGTCGCTTCGTCGATGGACACCTCTTCTATGATGGGACTGTACCTCTCCATTATGGAGAACATAGCCCGGGACACCTCGGCGTATCTTTCCATCCTGGGTCGAATGAATATCCCGTGGGGGCATAACCTGTACGCTACGGACATGGGCATAGCTGACCGGATGCCGAAGGCCCTGGCTTCGTAGGAGCACGTGGAAACCACGCCCCTGCCTTTCGGGTCGTGCCCGACTATCACCGGCTTTCCGCGGTATTCCGGGTTGTCCCTTTGTTCTACCGAGGCGAAAAAGGCATCGGCGTCCACATGTATGATGGAGCGCTCGGCTGCGCGAAGAGACGTTCCCACGGACATCCACCCGTTCCATTTTAGCACCATCAACCGCCCATGAGATTATCGCCGGCCTTATACCGCCGGCTTGAGTCTCCATGTTTGCGTGGACGATCCTGCACCGGGCGGAGTGGTCCCCACGATCTGGATCGTCGTCAGATGGCCGGTTCGCGTGGCTTTAATCCTTGTGCAAAATTCGCGCAAAAATCCTTTTACATCAGAAGGGTTTCCCCGTCCAACGTCGAATAGGTCTGGTAGTGCAAACGATTGCACAGCAGCACATGGGTCTGCTGGGTAGTGGAGTTCACGAGAAACGGTCCTGCAAACATGGCGAAAAGCATTGCGAACGGCCCGGCAAGCATGGAGAACGGTCGGGTATGCATGAAAGGGTGCGGTTTCCCGACGAACGGGCCTATAAAAGGGTCTTTAAGGGGTCTTTGCATGCAAGCGTTTGCATAACCCTGAACCGGGAGGGGAGTTACTTGGCTGATGTGAGACTCGAGGGGATAACCAAGACCTTCGGTGAGGTGGTGGCCGTTCGGGATGTGTCCCTGGACATAGCGGATGAGGAGTTTCTGGTGCTCGTTGGCCCTTCCGGGTCAGGTAAGTCGACCGTGTTGCGGATCATCGCCGGCCTCGAAGTGCAAACTTCCGGGCACGTCTTCATCGGCGGGACACTGGTGGACGACATTCCGCCAAAGGGTCGAGACATCGCCATGGTCTTCCAGAACTATGCCCTGTATCCCCACATGAACGTCTACGAAAACATGGCCTTTGGCCTGAAACTCAACAAAGTCCCGCGAGATGAAATAGACCGGAGGGTCAAAGCTTGCGCCCAGATGCTCGGGATAGCCGACCTCCTCGGGAGAAGGCCACGGGAGCTTTCCGGCGGTCAGAGGCAGAGGGTGGCACTGGGACGAGCCATAGTGAGACAGCCGAGGGTCTTTCTCATGGATGAACCCCTTTCCAACCTCGACGCTAAACTCAGGGCTCAAATGAGGACGGAACTCCAAAAGCTCCAGAGAAGTTTGAGGACAACGACGGTGTACGTGACTCACGACCAGCTCGAAGCGATGACCATGGGTGACCGGATAGCGGTGCTCAAAGATGGTGTGCTTCAGCAGGTAGACACCCCCGACGTCCTGTACGGAAACCCGGTCAATATGTTCGTAGCCGGGTTCATCGGGTCGCCAGCTATGAACATGATTGAGGGACGGCTCGAACAAAGGGAGCAGGGGCTGGTATTTGCCGACGGCGGTCTCACCCTTCCCGTACCGGACCGCCTGAAACAGATGATCTCCCCGAACATACCCCGGCTTCCCTATGAAGTTGTCCTGGGCGTAAGGCCGGAGGACTTGGTGGGGGAGCCCGCCTTCCAGGAAGCTCATCCTTCCTGGCTCGTCGATTGCCAGGTGGAAGTGGTGGAACCGATGGGTTCCGAGGTATACCTCCACCTCGTGGCGGGAACGGCGTCTTTGACGGCCCGCGTCGGTCCCCACGTCAATGTAAAAGACGGTATGACCTGGAGGGTCGCCGTTAACATGGAGAAGGTGCACCTGTTCGACGCAAAAACCGAGATGAACCTCGTCAAACGCTAGCGAGTCGCTCAGAGGAGCAAATACCGGAAGTAAACATCGAAAGTAAAGGTCGGAAGCAGGTCAAACGCCAAGGTTTTGAGGGAACCCGTAGCCTGGCCGGCATTTCCGATCTGAAGGAGGCGACAGAACCGGTGCCGACGATGAAAGACGTAGCGCAAAGGGCGGGCGTTTCCGTATCCACCGTCTCAAGGGTGATTTCGGGGAGCGACCGGATCAGCGCCGCTACCAAGGAGAGGGTGCGAGCAGCTATGAAAGAGCTGGACTTTCACCCGAACGCCATTGCCCGCAGCCTTGCTTCCAAGACCGCCGGCACCATCGGTCTCGTAGTAAGCCGTTCCCCCGAGAACGCCTTTGCCAACTCGTTCTTCCCCGAGGTCATCAGGGGCATCGGATCTGTTCTCAGCAAACACGGGTACTACCTCCTCCTGATAATGACGGATGACCCCGAAGTCGAGCGAGCTCAAACCCTGGCCGCGCTACGATCCCGACGGGTCGACGGCGCGATTGTGACGAGCTCGAGGGTGTCTGACCCGCTGTTCCGCCATCTCGTGGAGGAGAAAAGGAAGTTTGTCCTCATCGGTCGGGTTCTGGACGATCTGCCCGTAAGCTATGTGGACAACGACAACGTCAAGGTAGGGTATATGGCCACGCGCCACCTCATCGAGGCCGGGTACCGGAGAATCGCCATGATATCGGGAGCTACCGAGTACGTCGTATCTCTGGACAGAATCGAGGGATACAAGAAAGCCATCACGGAAGCGGGGATGGAGTTCAGAAAAGAATACCTTGTCAACGCGGGATTTACGAGGGAATCGGGGGAAGACGCCTGCCGCAAGCTCCTTGCCCTCGAGGAGCCACCGGATGCCATATTTGCCGCCGACGATACCATGGCCTCGGGAGCGGTAAGGGCGATATTGAAATCGGGGTTGCGTATTCCAGAGGATGTCGGCGTGATCGGCGTTAACGACGATCCCCTTGCTTCGATGATGAGGCCCGCTTTGTCCACCGTCCGGATCCCCGTTTTCGAGTTGGGTGTGTGGGCCGCACGGATTCTCATGGATTTGTTGAGCAACGGAGAGACGGTTCCCAGGCAGATGGTCCTTCCGGGGACGTTGGTCGTGCGGGAGACTTCATCTGCCCGGGGCCTTTTCTCGGCGTGAGCGAACCTGACCTGACGGCAGTCTGACCGGGCTTGATGCGCGGCTGTCGCGGCTCATTACCTTGATGGCGCAAAACGCGGCATCGAGGACCACGGGTATGAGCCGGCACCTCATGATCCGGCAGCTCCGCGCGACAGGGAGGGGAGGTGGGCTCTGACAGGACGGGACCGAGTGAAGTGACGGAATCAGGGTCGGCTAGGTCGGACAGGATTGGGGTCTTCGAAACTCAGCTCATAACGGGAGGGTAAGATATGACCAGGAAGTTCATCTCCATCGCCCTCGGACTCATCTTGGCCGGTTCGTTGCTTGCGGGATGTGGTCCGAAGACCGAACTCATCGTTTGGTCCCACCTCACCCAGGATGAGGTGAACAAACTCAACGAAATCGCTCAGGCCTGGGCCAAAGAGACCGGAAACAAGGTCACGGTGGTCGCCGATACCTCGAGTTTCCAGGAGTTCGCCACGGCAGCTAAGAGCGGCAAAGCTTGCGACATCATGTACGGGTTGCCCCATGACAACCTCGGGACTTTCCAGGCCGCGGGACTTCTTGAGCCGGTGCCCGAAGGCATCATCGACAAGAGCCAGTACACCGAGGGTGCCATCAGCGCCGTCAGCTACGAGGGGAAGATGTGGGCGGTTCCCATCGCTATGGAGACATATGCCCTCTTCTACAGAACCGACAAGATGGACAAAGCCCCGGCCACATTTGAGGACTTCCTGAAGGTAGCTCAAGACAAGGGCTTCGCCTACGACATCAATAACTTCTACTTCAGCTACGCGTTCATCTCGGCCTATGGCGGATACGTTTTCAAAGACGTAGGCGGAAAGCTCGACCCCAAAGACATCGGGCTTGCCAACGAGGGCGCGATAAAGGGATTCACCCTCATCGGAGACTTCGTGAACAAGTATAAGTTCATGCCCGCTGACATAAACAGCGACACGGCGAAGGGACTTTTCCAGAATGGCCAGACTGCGCTGTACATTTCCGGCCCGTGGGATGTGAAAGGTTTCAAGGATGCGCAGGTGCCTTTCGGGGTTGCGCCCCTTCCCACCCTCGAGGGAGGTGCGGTCCCTCACCCGTTCATGGGAGTGCAGGCTGCTTTCGTGTCCAGCGCTTCCAAGCACAAGGATGAGGCATGGCAACTCATGAAGTACCTTGTGGAGAAGTCGGGGATCGCTCTGTTTGAGGTCAACCCGAGGATACCCGCTCGCAAGGTGGACAGGGAAAACGAGAAGGTGAAATCCGACCCCATCATGGCTGGGTTCGCTGCCTCCGCGGCCAACGCTCATCCTATGCCCAACATTCCGGAGGTCCAGGCAATGTGGACTCCGGGCGGCAACGCCCTGACGGTGATCACCAAGGGCGAGCAGAAGCCGGAGGATGCCGCCAAGGCCTGCGTGGAGCAGATAAAAGAAGGCATAGCTACGATGGGTAAGTAAAGCTCGAGGACCAGGGTTTTGCGGGGTAGCTCCCGGTCGAAAGCTGTTGGAGTTGCGCACGACATAGCACGGTCTTACGCGGCATAGCGGAGGCAGAGACCGGTGAATGCACCCGGTGATGCTCCCGGTTGAGCGTATGGGCGGGAGCTACCCCCGGCTCAAGAAGCGAGACGACAAGGCCATGTCGTCCCCGGGGCCCGCGGAGAGTCGTCATGGCCAGTTGCCCACCGGTTTTGGTGTGCGGTTGCCCCGACCGGAGACGCTTTAAGACGGGGAGGCGGTGTATCATGAACATCCATCTATTTTGGAAACGGAGGTCTAAATCCGCCTCGCGGGGGAGCATCGAAGATTCCTTGCACCGGGAGCGCTTTTTCCGCCGGGTAAGACCTTACGCGTATCTGGCGCCAGCCCTGACCTCCATGGCGGTGTTGAGTTTTCTTCCCATTGCTTACACCGTGTATGTTGCTTTCACCGATATGAGCTTGTACCGGTTCGACAAGTACAATTTCATCGGGTTTGGAAACCTGGTCGAGCTGTTTGCTGGACCGTTTTCTAAAGTGTTCCTCCCCGTATTTACCTGGACCGTCGTTTTCGCCGCCCTGACCACGATCCTTAACTATGCCCTGGGGCTTTTCCTGGCTATTCTCCTTAATAACCCGCATCTAAAAGAGTCTAACGTCTACAGAGCGATTCTGATAATTCCGTGGGCCTTACCGGGGACCATAGCGATCCTATCCTGGACTGGGGTGCTGAACGTCAGCTTCGGTCCCGTGAATACGTTTTTGAAGATGATGGGGCTTACACCTGTACCGTGGTTGACCAATCCACTATGGGCGAAGATATCGATTCTCCTGGTTAACCTGTGGTTAGGCTATCCGTTTATGATGTCAGCTTGCCTTGGAGGACTCCAGTCGATAAGCGCCGAGCTCTACGAGGCCGCTGACATCGATGGCGCATCATCCTGGCAGAAGTTCAAATATGTTACGTTTCCAATGCTCATGAGATTTTCAATACCTCTTCTCATCTCAACTTTCGCCTACAACTTCAATAACTTTGGGATGGTGTTCCTCCTTACCGGTGGAGGACCGCCTCGCCTGGACACGTCCTTCGCCGGTACTACCGATATAATGGCCACCTTCAGTTACAAGCTGACGCTTCAGTTTTACCGTTACGGACTGGCCGGGATGATGAGTATGGTGATGTTCTTGATCGTTGGAACGCTCACTCTCATACAGATGAAGCTTACCAACGCCTTCGCGGAGGTGGACTGATATGACGGATTCCGGACGCTGCAAGCAAGCGCAAGGGGATACCGCCATTATACGGGAAGGTCCCGGGCGGGAAGACTTAAGGGACAGGGGAGTTGACAAGGAGCCCACCCGACGAAAGGCGGTTTTACGCGGGAAGACGCGCCTCAGGACTTTCGAGGTGGTGGGTTTGTGGCTCACCAGGGTTATCTTGTGGGTCGCGGTTCTGGCCAGTTTGTTTCCGACCGCGTGGGTGGTGACGGCCTCTTTCCAGAAGGGCGACGCTTTCTTCTCCAACACTCTCATCCCGAAGCAGTTCACCGTCG
This sequence comes from Candidatus Fermentithermobacillaceae bacterium, assembly GCA_012842495.1. Lineage (GTDB taxonomy): Bacteria > Bacillota > Sulfobacillia > Fermentithermobacillales > DUSS01 > DUSS01. The sequence continues at coordinate 115,284 of DUSS01000004.1, read as the reverse complement.
AGAACTACGCGAAGGTCATTCGAGAGACGGATTTCCTCCGCTGGGTCAAGAACAGTCTCATACTTTGCACCGGATCCGCATTGATCCAGGTGTTCCTGACTGCGACAGCTGCCTACGGATTCAGCCGCTTCAGGTTCCGGGGGCGCAAATATGGTTTGATGACGCTGCTTCTTCTGCAGATGTTCCCCGCCAGTATGGCGCTGGTTGCCATATATACGATGCTGGCCAGATTGAACCTCCTAGACAACCTGTACGCTTTCATGTTCGTAATGGCCGGCGGAAGCGCGTTTAACATATGGATCACCAAGGGGTATATGGATAGCTTGCCCAAGGAGCTGGACGAAGCTGCGATGGTGGACGGCGCCACACACTGGCAGGTGTTCAGATACGTTATCTTGCCTCTGGCCAGGCCCATGCTGATCGTAGTCTTCCTGTGGAGTTTCATGGGGACTTACAGCGAGTTCATGCTCTCGAGCGCCGTTTTGAAGAACCCGCACAATTACACCATAGCCCTGGGACTTCAGAGGTTCATCTTGAACCAGTTCGCCGCCAGATGGACGCTGTTTTCCGCTGCGAGCCTCATGGCATCCCTTCCTGTTGTGATCATATGGATGTTCCTGCAGAAGTACGTGGTAAGCGGCCTGACAAGGGGCGCTGTCAAAGGTTAATCCGGGTGACGTGTGACGATGGGAAGAAGACGGCATTTCCCGACGGAAAACGGTCAACCACGGTACGGACGGAGGAAGGCGGATGCATAAGAGGTTATTGTTGCGCCATTCGGCCTATCCTCCGCTGGCGTGCCCGCTGGACCGTCAAAATCTGGAGGTCGTCCTCGGGGTTCACGATGCGCCGGTCACCGGAGTCTATGTCCACTACGGAGATAGGTATTCCCAGGGCGAATCCGTGTTGCCCATGGAGTGCGCCGGACAGGACCCGGATTTCCAGTACTTCCGGGCCGTCATTCCCTCGGATACGCGGCGGGTTAGGTACCTTTTCCGGGTTGAGCTTCCTGACGGGATTGTGTGGTTCGGGGAATCGGGGACATCTGAGAACAGAGAACGCATAAGACCCTTTCAGTTCCCCTATATCTGCGAGGCGGACCTGCTTTTACCTCCATCGTGGCTCGGAGGAGTCACCATATACCAGATATTCCCCGACAGATTCTTCAACGGAGACCCGTCCAACGACCCACCCGGGGTAAGACGCTGGGATCAAGAGCTCGGGACCGGACCGGGGGCAAGCGTGTTTTACGGTGGAGATCTCGAAGGCATCGTCCGGAAGCTCGACTACGTTGAAAAGCTCGGCGCAGGGCTTGTATACCTTACACCCGTGTTCACGGCGCCTTCCTCCCACAAGTACGACGTGAGCGACTACGAGCACGTCGATCCCTGCTTCGGGGGAGACGAAGCTCTGAAAAAGCTTTCCCGGGAGCTTCACAATAGAGGCATGAAGCTCATGCTGGATGTGCCCTTTAACCATTCGGGGAAGGAATTCTTCGCCTTTAAGGACGTCGTAGCTAAGGGCGAAAAATCGGCCTACCGCGATTGGTTTGAAATCCGGGATTTCCCGGTGAAAACAGGTTCTGAGCACAATTACGAGACCTTCGGAACGGTGAGCTCCATGCCGAAACTCAGGACCTCCAATCCAGAGGTCAGGCGCTACCTTCTCGACGTGATCTACCGGTGGACGAGGGAGTTCGGTGTCGACGGCTGGCGTTTGGATGTAGCTAACGAGGTGGACCACGATTTCTGGCGGGAGTTCAGGAAGACGGTGCGGAGGGCAAATCCGGAAGCTTTTATCCTTGGGGAGATATGGCATGACTCCCTGCCGTGGCTCTTGGGGGATCAGTTTGACTCCGTCCTGAACTACCCCTGGCGGGAGCTGGTCCTGTCGTTCTTTGTTCGTAAGGAACGAAGTCCGGCGGAGTTTGGAATGGCGCTGACCTCGCTTTTGATGAGGTATCCTTCCCCGGTCAACGCCGTCCTCGTGAACCTCCTGGGAAGTCACGACACCCCGAGGATAATGACCCTGGCGGGCGAGGACGAGAAACTCGTCGAACTCATGGTGGCCTTTTTGTTCCTGTTTCCGGGGATACCCCTCGTCTACTACGGGGACGAAGTGGGAATGGTAGGTGGCCCCGATCCGGATTGCCGGAGGCCGATGATTTGGGAAGCGGACCGGCAGAACCGGAACCTTTTTGAGCTCTACAGGGCTATGGTGAAGCTTCGCCAGAGGTACCCCTGGCTTTCGTGGGGACGCTACGAAACGCTCTTCGCCGACGACCAAACCGGGGTATATGCGCTGAAAAGGTTCGATGAAGGTACGGGTGAGAAGCTCATCGCGGTCTTCAACACCGGTTCCCGAACGGTAAAGGCCACCGTGCCCCCGAACGAAGGAAAGGTTTACTGGTGGTCCTTCACGGGAGGGGAGAGATTTTCCCCCGCGGGGGGATTCATCACCCTCGAACTTCCGCCCACAAGCTTCGAAATACTGGTATGTCCGGACAACCGGACCTACGACTACGACATGTCGCACAAAACAGCTAACGAAAGAGGTCGTCTAACCGTGCCAGACAAAGATGCAATTCGTGCGAAACCCGCCCTTATGCTCCCGTCCTACCCGTATCCCGGTTTTGACCGGTCCGGTGAAACGGATGACGTTGCGGCGTTTTTGAGCAACTCCAGGACTCTTTTCACCTTGAACGACAAAGGCCGGATCCTCAGGTGGTTTTGGCCGCACATTGATTACGACCAGCACGTTAAGTTCGACTCTCTAGGTCTTGAGATCGACGGACAGGTTTTTTGGCAGGACGATCTGGCTTCGCCGGCGTCCTCGCAATCCCCGGTCCAGGGTCTCCAACGACGGGTGCGGGCTTCGCGGTCGTTTTCTCGCCAGTATCACGACAAAGAAACGCCTGCGCTGGTAACCGTCCTTGAATCGCATGAAAAGGCCGTCGTTGTCACCGTAAGGGATATCCTGGCGCGGGACGAGGACCTCCTGCTGAGAAAGGTGACGGTTGAAAACCGCGGCAAAACCCGGCGGTTTGCGCTTTTGCACTACGGTCACCTGGAGATATCCGGAAGCCCGCTGGCCAACACAGCTTACTACGATCGCGAATGCGATGGCGTGATCACGTACCGGCGGGACGTTTACCTTGGTATTAATTCGAACATTCCCGTTTCCTGCTACGCTTGTGCGCCGTCCTCTTGCGCGGCTCGTGCGGGCTGGGCGTGGGGCACCCCCATTTCTCAGGGTAACGTATACTCCCTGGTTTCCTGGGATTTGGGTGAGATTCCCACCGGTCAATCCCGTTCCATCGTGGTGGCCATGGGCGCTTCCAGCTCGAAAGATGGGATCGAAGCTCTGCTCTCGGGCTGGTGCGAAAAGCTCGGTACCATAGAGCGAAGAGCCGGTGACCACATCCAGGCGCTCCTGTCGGCGATGCCAAAAGGTAGTGATGTTCCGCCGGACGTCCAGAGAATGTTGGAGAGGTCGGTTCTGGTTCTGGATGGGCTCAGGGACAGTCGAGGGGGCGGTTTCATCGCGGCACCCGAGTTCGATCCGACGTATTCCAGGTCCGGCGGCTACGGTTACTGCTGGGGAAGAGACGCCTCGTTCATTGCCCTTGCCCTGGACGACCTCGGGCTTTCCGGCATGACGCGGGACCTGTTCTTGAAATGGGCGGTAAGAGCGCAGTCGTCAGACGGGAGCTTTCTGCACAGGCACTATTCGGACGGACTACTCGCGCCGTCCTGGGGTTTTCTGCAGATCGACGAAACGGCCAGCCTGCTTTTTTCGGCGCAGCGGCACGCGGTCCTGAACGATGATCCGGAGTTCGTGGAGGAGTTCGGGCCGGTGGCTATCAAGGCATCCCGGTTTCTCCTCGAGTCCATCCAGCCGGATGACGGGCTTCCCGTGCCGTGTATAGACCTGTGGGAAGAAAGGACCGGAAAGCACCTGTATACTTCGGCGGCTGTAGCAGCTGGCCTCGGAGCCGGGGCGTGGTGGGCGCGCACCCTCGGCCAGTCTGAACTCGAGTCTTCGTTGAAACATGCTGAAGCTTCCCTTAAGGAAAGGGTAGCCCAAACGTTTTGGGACGAGGAGCTCGGGAGATTCCTTCGAACGCTCGATCACCAGCTCAGCGTGGCCGAATACCGGCGGCTCGACCCCGGTGACATGCGAGAGGTTCGCAAAGTGAGAGTGGACGGGCGGGAGGTCTTCGTAATCAAGCGAGACCGGGTGATCGATTCGAGTATTCTCGGCGTTGTGTACCCGTTCGGAATCTTGCCTCCCCGGGACGAGCGGGTTTTATCGACCGTGCGGAAGATCGAGGAGGAGCTGACCTGCCCGCGGGTAGGGGGCCTGTTCAGGTACGCTGGTGACCGTTACGCCGGTGGTAATCCGTGGATCGTGACGACGCTCTGGCTCGGGCTGGTCGAGCTCAGGTGCGGTGAAGAGAAAAGGGCGCGGGAGCGCCTGGAGTGGGCGCTTCGTCACGCCACCGAGCTTGACTTCCTTCCTGAGCAGGTAGACAGAGACACGGGAGCGCCCAGATGGGTCATACCGCTGGGCTGGTCCCATGCCATGTTCCTGTCGTTAGCTGCGGAGATTTACGGGCTCTCCCGGACTTTCCGCGGAGAGCAGGAAAGGCGGGGGGTAAAATGACTATCTCTGTGAAACTCTTGAGGGTAACGGGACTGGTGCTGGCTGCCGGCATGATACTGGGTGTTGTCCCCGCGATGCCGGTTGGCTTCGGTGTGTCCACGGCACGCGCGTCCCAAGACGAGTTATTGTATGTGGCCCTTATCTGGCACAATCATCAGCCCTGCTACAAAAACCCGGAAACGGGCCTTTACGAGCTGCCGTGGGTGAGGCTTCATGCCACCAAGGACTACTACGACATGGCAGCTATCCTTAAGGACTACCCCGGTGTGCACGTGACGTTCAACATGGTTCCGTCCCTCCTCATGCAGCTCGAGGACTACTCACGAGGCGCGTCCGACCGTTACCTCGCCCTCTCGCAAAAGGCTGCTTCCGAGCTGACCGAGGAGGATAAGGAGTTCATCCTCAGGAGATTCTTCGATGCCAACTGGGAGAAGGTGATACCCGCCTTCCCGAGGTACGAGGAACTCCTGAATCTTCGGGGCCGGGATTTAAGCGACGACAAAATCGCCGCGGCATTGAAGAACTTCAGCGAACAGGATTTTCGAGACCTCCAGGTCCTCTTCAACCTGGCCTGGATCGACCCGGGGATTCGCAGGGAAGATGCCCAGCTGGATGCCCTGGTCAAAAAGGGCAGAGGATTCTCCGAACAAGACAAGAAGGTCGTACTGGACAAGCAAAAGGAGATCATCGGTAAGATCGTCCCGCTCTACCGGGAGCTTCAGAACGCCGGAATCATCGAGATAACGACCACGCCTTTCTACCATCCGATCCTTCCGCTGCTCTACGATACCGCCCTTGCCCAGGAAGCTTCTCCTGGCCTCGAGCTTCCTAAAGAGCGTTTTGCGGACCCGGCTGAAGCGGAAAGGCAGGTTAAACTCGGAATCGAGTTCACTGAGAAGGTTTTCGGAAAGAAGGCTGCGGGGATGTGGCCGCCGGAGATGGCGGTGAGTCAGCACATCCTCCCCATCGCAGCTCGGGCGGGTATCTCGTGGATCGTGGCGGACGAAGGCATTCTAGCCAAGTCCTTGTCCAAGCCTATCAACAGGACACCATCCGGGGAAGTGAAGGATCCGGATCTCCTTTACAGCGCCTACCGTTTGACGCCGGGTGATTCCGCAAGTACTCCGCTCTATATCCTGTTCCGCGACAGGGAGCTGTCCGATGCCATTGGCTTCAGGTACTCGGGGATGAAGGGAACGGCTGCCGCAGAGGACCTGTACGGGAGGTTGAAGGCTATTCAGCGGAGTCTGAAGCAGGCGGGCGCCGCGGCGGCGGGAAACCCTCACATCGTAACCATAGCTCTGGATGGTGAGAACTGCTGGGAATATTACGAGAACGACGGGATCGAGTTTCTGCGCACCTTTTACGAGAAACTTCAGTCCGACGACACCCTGAAAGCCGTCACCGTGAGCGAGTTTCTCCGGAAGTTTCCTCCGGAGAAGACAATAGAGAAGTTGGCTACGGGATCGTGGATAGATGCCAACCTGGAGACCTGGATCGGCGAACCCGACGAGAACCTGGCCTGGTCAGCTTTGGCGCGGGCCAAAAACGCCCTCGACGCCTACGTTAAGGCCCAGGGCGCCGAGCCGGGTCAGGAGGCCAGTGGGCGAATACAAGCTGCCCGCGCGTCTCTCCTGGCGGCGGAGGGAAGTGACTGGTTCTGGTGGTACGGGAACGATCAGAATTCCGCCAACGACGAAGCTTTTGACGCTCTTTTCAGAGCTCACTTAAAGGGCGTGTACCGGGCCATAGCCCAGACACCCCCTGCGGAACTTGACAAACCCATTGTAGGTACCAGGGCTGAAAAAGCTATTCCCGAAGACCTTAACCTGGGAGAGATGGTCTTCGAGATGAGCGACCCCTCCGGTGATGACAACGGTCCTGGTACCTACACCTATCCTCAGGACCCCATATTCAAACCGGGAGATTTCGACCTGAAGAAGGTGGAAATCTACAAGGACGATACCTGGCTGAGTTTCAAAGTCTTCCTCGGGCATATTTCCAACGGTTGGAACTCGCCCACCGGGATATCGGTACAGACGATAGACATATACCTGAGAAGCGCGGATGAACCCGGCAAAGGCAGCTCCGGCAAACCTGCCCGGGACAACCGCGCCTTGCCCGGAAGGTACGTCCTCTTCCAGCCGGGCAACGAATGGGACCATGCCATCTGGGTCGAAGGGTGGATTCAGAAAACGTTCGGACCCGACTTTCAAGAAATACCCGAAGCGAAGCCGGTAGTGCTCGTAGATGAAGCGAAGGGCGTGGTCGTGATCCGCGTGCCCATATCCATCGTGGGCGTGCCCGAGAAGTTCAATGTCCTAATCATGGGGCAGGAGGGATTTCCTTCCGAGGGTAACTGGCGAGTGCGGGATGTTACTGAACAGGGTGCCCAGTGGAGGTTCGGCGGCGGCTCAAATCAGCTTGGCGAACCCAATGTTATAGACATGCTGGTACCTCCAGGGAAGAGCCAGGCAAAACTCTTGAAGGCGTACGACATCGCCCAAAAGAAACTTGCCGCCATACCCATGGTGGCCATATCCTCCGCGAGCACTGGCACCGGTACGCTAGGCCGACTTGCACCCTTCATCATCCTTGGAGCAGTCTTGCTCGCCATCGGAATCGAACGTCTTTTGAGTTCGCGGCGGAAAAAACGGGATTATACGACGTAACGACAATGCTTGGCTGGCTTCATATCAGGGTTCATAGCTCCTCTTGAGTCCCGCTGCCCAACAGGCGTCAAGAGGTTAAATAACGGGGAGCCTTTTGTTTTGCCGGTTGGGTACGAACCGCGCTTGAACATATGCTCAATTACTCAACAAAACAGCTTGGGAGTCGTATAATTCGGATAAGGAGACAAAAAGAAGGGAGCGTCTCATGTTTCAGGTGGACGAAAACTGCGAGCCCCATGCGCTTGATGCCGAGAAAGTCCAGCGGTTCGAAGACGCGGTGCCCGACATGAGCTACGTAGTTACGCTCTTCAAGGTCATGGGGGACGAGACCAGGGCGAAAATCTTGTACCTTCTATCGAAGGAGAGCTTCTGCGTTCACGACCTCGCCGCAGCACTGAGTACGTCCGTGTCCAATGTATCGCATCACCTCAGGCTTCTCAAAGCTGCGCGTTTGGTCAGGACGAAGCGCGTCGGGCAAAGGGTCTGCTACTCCCTGGACGACGAGCACGTGGCGCATCTGCTGGAGGAAGCTTTGAAGCACGCAAGCCACAACTGACGAACTCCTCCGTTTCGGGGGTTATCCCATGGTTTTGTATCCGGGAGGAGACTATGGGGCGGCGAGAAGGCAAGGAGAAGATATCAGTGAACCGTGAGAAGAGTTGCACATGCCAGCCGAAAGCCCACGAAAACTGTGAGTGCCGTAACGGTCATACCCACTTTGCCGGATATGTCCAGAGACAGGAGGTTCACTACCACGGACATGGGCACTCCGGCGAAGAAGCTTTAGAGGGCGCGCTCCTGGTGAAATTCGCGCCCCTGGCCGGAGTGATCCTCGTTGTGCTGGGCTTCGTTCTCAAGGAGGCGGGCTTCAACTGGTACAGGTGGGCCTTTGCCGCGGCCATGTTGGTTGCCGGGATCCCGGTGGGATGGTCCGGGTTTCGAGCGCTTTTACGCTTTGGGCAGGCGGACATCAATCTTCTGACCACTATAGCTGCCCTGGGCGCATTCGTATTGGGCGAATGGGCCGAAGCTGCGCTGGTCCTGACGTTGTTTGGAATCGGTGAGTATCTGGAAGAGAGAGCTTCCGAAAGGTCAAGGCGGTCTATCCAGGCGCTTTTGGAGCTTGTACCGGACAGGGCGAGGAGGAAGGCGGGAGACGGATGGGTGGAGGTTCCAGCGCAGGACCTTATGCCCGGCGACGTGGTGCTGGTCCTTCCGGGAGAAAGCATCCCCGCAGATGGCGAGGTTTCTGCCGGGGACTCAGCGGTGAACGAGGCCAGCATCACCGGTGAGTCCCTGCCAGTAGACAAAAGACCTGGCGATAAAGTGTTCGCCGGAACCATCAACGGGGACGGTGCACTGGAAATTACGGTGCTTCGGCCTGCAGATCATACGGTCGTTTCGAAGATAGCTTCCCTGGTGGAAGAGTATTCGTCGCAAAAAGCTCCTTCTCAGCGCATCGTGGATGCTTTTGCCCGGTACTGGACTCCTGCGATGCTCCTCACCGCGCTAGTCGTGTCGGTGCTGCCCCCGCTTTTACTGGAAATGCCGTGGAAACCCTGGGTCTACCGGGGGCTTACCCTTCTCATCGTCTCATGCCCCTGCGCGCTGGTCGTATCTACGCCAGCCACCGTCATATCGGCTATAGCTCGTGCGGCCAGCAGGGGTGTACTCATCAAGGGTGGGACGTACCTTGAGACTCTCGGGGCTGTAAAGGCGGTGGCTTTCGATAAGACCGGGACATTGACGACGGGGAAAGTGGGGGTCAGCGACGTGGTGCCCGCGGAGGGGTTTACGCCGACCGATGTCCTGGCTATGGCTGCTTCGGTGGAATCCAGGTCGGAACACCCTCTGGCGCACGCCGTGACGGAGGAGTCACAGCGGGCGGGGATACGGTATGTCCCGGGGGAGGAGTTCGCCGCCGTTAGAGGCAGGGGTGCCCGGGCGAAGGTGGACGGAAGGATAGTTTATGTCGGAAACGAGAGGTTTTTCCTGGAGGAAGTCGGGGTAAGAGCACCCGAAGAGCTGCAGGCGAAAGCTTATGGCTTCAAAGCCGGCGGGAAGACGGCGGTTTTCGTTGGCGACGAGAGCGGCATCGCGGGGCTGATAGCTTTTTCCGACTCGGTGAGACCTGATGCCCGGGAAGCCTTGAGATCCCTGGAACAAAAGGGAGTTCGGTCCGTGGTAATGCTCACCGGCGACGACGAGGCTACTGCGAGTTCGGTAGCCAGGGAGGCTGGCGTCAAGCACTTCCGGTCGGGCCTCCTGCCCGAGGACAAGGTGAGCGCCCTCAAAGAACTGCGCTCGGGATACGGAAAGGTGGCGATGGTCGGAGATGGGGTCAATGACGCTCCGTCGCTGGCGGCGGCGGATGTGGGCATTGCGATGGGTTCGAGAGGTGCGGATGTGTCTCTCGAAGCTTCCGATGTGGTGTTGATGAAAGACGATCTGACCCACATCCCATGGGTCGTGGGACTTGCGCGGCGGGCTCGGACGCTCATCATTCAAAACATCGTTTTTTCGGTGGGAATCAAGCTCGCTTCGATGGTCCTCGTGTTTTTGGGCTTGTTGCCCTTGTGGGTAGCTGTTCTGGCCGACTCGGGCACCGCCGTGCTCGTGACATTGAACGGTCTCAGAGTTCTGAGATACCAGGACTGATGATAAAGGGTGCACAGGTTAGTTTCTCGTCCCATATTGCCTCACCACGGTGACCCGAGCACGGGGGAGGCAAAACGATCCGGCAACAGAGTCTTGCTTGAACAAACCGGCCCACCATGACCTTCGCGTCGGTCATCTGGCGACGGGTCGGAACCCGTAAACTGGCCAGACCGGATACCTAACCATCGCCAGATGGCCTGTGCCCGACCACCCAGACTACCATCAGAACGATGTAAGGTCTTGCGACCAGAGATCGTCCTTTAGGCAGCCTGGATGGTCTTTGCCCGGCCATCCAGCCTCCTTATTTGACCCGGAATCGCCTCTTGGGTGATACTCCGGATCCACCAAGAAACTTGGTCGGGGAAGCTGGATGACCTTCGCGCTGGCCAGAACACCTACGCGGGTGTTCTGACCGTTGCCCGACCAACCAGGACCACTCCGCCCTGGCCAGTCTTGGCTCGGCCATGATGGACCCGTTTCTAGAATGTACCACTATTCGCTGTCTATGCATCCCGGTAGACAGGTATGTTTTTCCAAGGTAAACTAGCACGAAGCCGGAAGGCCTGGTCAGGCCGCCTTCGTGTATTCGATGCCAAACCTCCGCTTTCCGACTTGAGAACGTCCGGGGATCTCGATGGGAATGTTGATTCGGTGACCGACATACAGAAGAGTGACCGGTATGCAGAAAAATGACTGGTATTACGGAGGGTGTTAACGCTCGGTGACGAGATCCCTGAGGAATCCGCATGAGATACCCCTCGACGAAGTGGAAGAGCGCTTGGATACGAGTTTTCGGGAAGGCCTTTCTTCAACTGAAGCTCGACGTCGGCTCAAAAAGTACGGCCCCAATGCGGTCCGGCGCGAGCCTCGTAAAGGGTTTTTCCATATCCTGGCCGACCAATGGAAGGACCTGATGGTCCTCACCTTGATGGCAGCCACGGTTATATCCGCCCTCATGGGAGAGGGGGTCGATGCCGCCGTCATCGCGTTCATTGTGATCCTTAACACTTTGCTCGGAGCTATTCAGGAGTACAAAGCAGAAAAAGCTCTCGAAGCTCTGGAGAAATTCATTCCTCCTGTCGCTCTGGTCCTGCGGGACGGCGTGGAGAGGACTGTTCCCGCAGATGAGGTCGTACCCGGAGATGTAATGATCCTGCGAGCGGGGATGCGGGCGGTGGCCGACGCGCGCCTTTTCCAGTGCCAGTCTCTCAGGGTGGATGAGTCGTCCCTCACCGGCGAATCGGTTCCTGTGTCCAAGCACGCTGGGCATGTATGCTCCCCAGGGACCCCCCTTGCCGAAAGGAAGAGCATGATTTACGCCGGGACCCTGGTAGTGGGCGGCGGGGGTCGGGCCGTGGTGACGGCCACGGGAGACTATACCGAGATAGGCCGGATCGCTTCCCTCATCGGTAAGGCGGACCCCGGTAAGACCCCCCTGGAAAAACGCCTCAACGCGCTGGGGAAGTTCCTCCTCGGTATCTGCCTTGCTATTGCGGGGTGTCTGGGTGTAGTCGGGTTGTTGCGCGGGCACTCCTTCCACGACATGCTGCTTTTAAGCGTAAGTTTGGCGGTGGCTGCGGTTCCGGAAGGGCTTCCGGCCATCGTCACCTTGTGCCTGGCCATGGGCGTGCAAAGGCTCGCAAGGCACGGGGCGGTTGTAAGGAAACTCGAGGCTATCGAAACCCTGGGTTCTGTCACGGTGATATGCACGGATAAGACCGGCACCATCACGAAAAATCGCATGGAGGTAGCGCTCATCGCTCCTGCCGGGGTCGACGACGGAGAGGGTCGAGCGAGAAAAGGGCCTACCGGTACAACACGCACTACGGATCGTTCAAGAGAACTCGAAATGGAGATACTAAGGATCGCGACGCTGGCATCGGATGCCCTTGCCGGGGAAGCCGAGAAACCCACGGGCGGGCGACGACGGATGCCGCCGGGAACGAGCTCGTCAGGTCAGGACCCGCTGGGAGAGGACCCGACGGAAAAGGCCATTGTCACAAGAGTTCTGGAGATGGGGATCGACCCCGTTACGCTGCGAGAGTCTCATCCGCGCTTGGGTGAGAAACCTTTTTCCTCCGAACGACGCATGATGACGACGAAAGTTAGATACAAAAAGGGGGCGCTGATTTGCGTAAAAGGAGCTCCGGATACGGTTATTCCGCTTTGTTCCCGGATGCGGGGGAAAGAAGAGGTGAGGACTCTTGGGGAGGAGGACCGGCGACGGTGGGAGGCGTGGGTGAACGAAACGGCCGCAGAGGGAATCCGGATCCTCGCGGTAGCCTGCAAAGAAACGGCCGAAACTGTGCCGGAAGAGGAATGGGAACGGGACCTCACGTTTCTGGGTTGTATCGGGCTGGTGGACCCGCCGAGACCCGAAGCTCGCAAGACGGTCGAGCGCTGCGCGGAAGCTGGTATAAGAGTGGTGTTGGTTACGGGAGACCACTTGAGGACCGCGGAGAGCGTCGCCCGAAGCGCCGGAATTGCCGGAAGTGACGAGACCGGCCTCACCGGCGCCGACCTCGACGGGATCTCCGAATCCACATTGCCGGCCAGGATCGCAAAAGCATCGGTTTTCGCCAGGGTCTCTCCGGCACACAAGCTCAGGATAGTCCGGGCTCTCAAGAAGGCCGGCCACGTCGTAGCTATGACAGGTGACGGGATAAACGATGCTCCCGCGTTGAAGGAGGCCGCGGTGGGGGTGGCCATGGGTGCCATCGGAACCGACGTGGCCCGGGAATCGGCATCGGTAATTCTACTAGACGACAACCTTTCGACGATGGTACGGGCCATAGAAGAAGGACGGGCGATTTACGACAATATACGAAAGTTCATCAGGTATCTTCTCTCGTGTAACCTCGGGGAGATCCTGACCATGGTGGGGGCGCTCATCCTGGAGCTACCGCTCCCTTTGACGCCGGTTCAGCTTTTATGGATGAACCTGGTGACCGACGGACTGCCGGCCCTGGCCCTCAGTGTAGACCCGCCCGCCGAGGACCTGATGAAGAGAAAGCCCAGAGATCCCCGGGAAAGCCTGGTTTCGCCAAAGCTCCTGAGAAGCATAGCAAGGCGGGGCCTTTACATCGGGGGTGCAACTCTCCTGATTTTCTTCTGGGCCCTCGGTACATTCGGTTTCGCCACTGCGTCCACCATGGCATTCGCCACCCTCGTCACCGCCCAGCTGGCATCAGCTTTCGATGCTAGGTCTGAGGACTACGACATCACCGAGCTCAGGACCTTCCCAAACACCTACTTGATCGTTGCCCTGCTCGTCTCCTGGCTCGGTTTGCTGGCGGTAGTCCAGTGCTCCTACCTTGCTCCGTTTTTCAACACCGTACCGCTCGGTGCCCGTCAGTGGGGTATCGTCACTCTGGCGTCGATTCTTCCCCAGACCGCTCACATCGCGTTCACGCGAAGACCCCGTCCATCGCGCAGTCTCGCACCCGCTTCGCGATGACCTCTGGATCTGGGTCGTAAAGCCCGAGATCGACCATACGCTGGAAGTATACGGAACCTGCGAAGGTGAACGGAGAGTCTAGCCCCTTGCCGTCCGGGGTCACCGTGCTGGACGCGATGAAGTCGCCGGTGGCAAGTCTGGTGGGGATCTCTAGAAGGGGCTTGCCTCTGGCATGGAGCAGCGCGTTTCTTCCGGCAAGGGTCCCCGTGACGATAGCTTCGGTATGTCCCACCAGTATGCCGGCGCGTTCTCCCGCCACGAATACGTTGTCCGCTCCCGCAAGTTTAAGGGTCTCGTCTCTGGGGGAAGCAGCCACCAGTCTGATGGAGTTTCCTTTGCCTCCGCCCAGAGGATCGAGGAACCTGGCGTTTTCGAATCCCGGCACGGACCTCAACTCATCCAGCGGAAAGTACGGACTCATAAGTTTTCCCTGCCCGGTATCTAAGATGACAAGGGAATCGGCATACTCCGGAAGGGCGTATTGTTGGCAAGCTTTCATGTTGAGCTTGTTCTTGTTCTTGTTGCGCAAGTGTTCTGGGAGCTTTCGCACCACCACTCCCCTCTCGTCGAGCTCCCTCACGATCTCAGGATCGAGACTCTCTTTGGCGAGCTTGCACGAACCCGACATGGCGCCGTATGACCCCTTTCTCCTGGTGGACATGAACTCCGGGAGACCCAGGATCCTGGATAAGCTCACCCTTGGGCCGAAAGCTGGACACCGCTGTATACAAGAGGCGCATCCGTTGCCGAATATGCGGCAGATTCCCATCGGGCCGGAGGAACCCGTGGCGTCCACGAAAGACTCTGCCCGGAACCATCTTCCGTCTTCGGATTTTACCGCCCGTAACCTCATGTCGTTGGCTTTCCCGTCATCAGCGGTTTTCCCCGCCACTATCCTGGCCCCAGTGTAGACGGTCACTCCGAATCTGAATAAAAGCTCTCTGACCGCCGGTTCCACCTTGACCACGTCATACAGACTCGCATGTCTGTGGCCGGGGAACTCGATCATGCGGTGGCGGCTGAGGTTGTCCAGGAGCTGGAAGATCTCCCCGGCTCCCATGGCGATGCACTCTTCAGCGGCCACAAACCTTCCGTTGTTTCTGAAAATGCCTCCGACCAGTCCTGCGCCCAGCAGCATGTCGGTCTTTTCGCAGATGGCCACGTCGGCGCCGGCTTTTCGCGCAGAGAGGGCTGCGGATACGCCGGCCCACCCGCCTCCGACCACCAGTACTTCATGATGATAATCCACATGATCTCCTCCCCTCAGGCGAAAAACTCCTCGGCGTCGAACACGGCTTTGCACAAGCGACTCTCGCGCGCTCCCAGGCACGCGCCGCAGAGTCCCTCGCCGCAGTTCATCGTCACATCGGAGATCCACGCGAAAGCGGGCCTACGAGGAAGGCCGGCGATGACCCGCCACAACGTTTTGTGCTGGTGATGGGCATTGGAGCTTATTACGAGGTCGTAGTCGTTGGATGTTATCTCCCGGATGATGCGGCTTACGTTGTGGTCGGGTTCTTTGGGCATCTTGACGACGGAAACACCGAATCCGGTTAAGATGTCCTCGGCGAATATCGTACCCAAACTTCCGGGTCCGAGGAGGACCTTGACCGTACCGCCTCTGGTTTTCAAGTACCTGGCCAGAGACACGGCAGGTGCTTGCCCCATCCCCTTAGCTACGATTAGGGTTCTTCCCCCTGCGTGCGCCTTTATCGCTCCGAGTCCCTGGACGCCGGACCAGAACGGACCTTTCAGAGTCAACATGGTTCCAGGCCGGGTTTGCCTTCCCAGATCTTCGGTTTTGGGACCCAGGATCTCGCAGGCGAACGTCAGGACATCCCCTTCCCGGTCCATTACGGAAAGGGGCACGTTGAACATTTCAGGCCTTCCTCGACTTCGGACGAATGCAAACGAGCCCGGCAAGACGAACCACCTGGTCAGTTCCTCCGGCACCCGGACCCGGAAGCAGAAGGCAGCTCGAACCGAGCTTTCTCTTTCGGGCACGATTTCCTCTCTGTGGGTGACTCGAGCTTCCCATTCCCGCCTTACGGGTCCGGCCTTTCTTCCGTTTCGCAAGAATTCCTCGTAGATGCAGGCCCCGTTCCACCCGCAGTCACAATGGTTTTCGCCCCGCAGGACGGAGCAAGCTACGCAGTGGCCCAGTTCCGCCAAGGGGCAGGGGCAAAACTCGGAGCCGGCATCGAAGCAAGGCAGGGAAGGGGGTCTCCGGAAAACGGTAGTGACCATTTGTGACATACAGTTCCTCCCCCCATCCCTCAGGGTATGAGAAGCTGGAAAGAAGGTGCGTTGAGTAGGGTTCTTGCCGGCCATCTGGCCTGGTTGAATTTTTCCTGGCAGTGCCGGGATTCTGGTGGTGCGCGGCGACCATGAGGCCGCCGGTGAATCCCTAGTTTCAGTCGCGGTTGCGCGTACGCGATGCCTTTGCTCTGAACGGGCAGCATGACACACCGGTAGCCGGAAGAGTTCGGGGGTAGGTGCTTTCAGATGAGGTACGGAAACTCCGGGGAGTGTGATCGCGGACCCGGGTCCTCATGGGTGGGGCGCCCCCGGAAGCCGTCCTTTCAGGAATGGCTTGAGACAGACGGCCTCGGAGGCTTTGCGTCGTCTACTTCGTACGGCATTCACACCCGTCGATATCACGGATGGTTGTTCGTCGCAGGCGCAAACCCCGGGGACCGGTGGCTGTTCTTATCCAAAATGGAAGAGCGGTTGACCACCGGGGACGGGACGTGGGAACTCAGCTCGAACATTTACCCCGGCGCCCTTCATCCCAGGGGGATCGACCTCCTCTGGGCATGGGAACTTCGCCCCCATCCGGTCTTTCTGTACAAAGCTGGTCCGGTTGTGCTGGAGAGGGAGATTTTCATGGTCAAGGGCAGGCCGGGGGTGTTCATTACCTACAAGGTCCTCGCCGGACTTGAAAAGATCGAAGTCTCATTGAGACCTCTGGTGAATTCCAGGTTTTATCACCACCTCGCCAGGGAAGGTGATTGGGCTCCTGAGGTGACCCCGATGGGTGAAGGCATGTCATCGGGAAGTTCAGGGATCGTCCTGAGCCCTCACGGAGCTGGATGGCCCATGTGCATCTGGGTTTCGCGAGGATCGTTCCGGAACGAATGCGTGTGGTACAGGTCGATGGTTTATCCTCAGGAGAGGGAAAGAGGTCTGGATTTTCTCGAGGACCACTTCTGTCCGGGGGAGTTTCAGGCCCATCTTTATCCCGGCGAGACCCTGTACGTTTGGGCCGGTCCGCTGGACCGCCTCCCTGTACGGGGCGGCCATTCCGGTGCGGGTACCTCCGGAGATACCCGGGATGTCTTCGAACGCATGAAGCGCGAGGAGATTGCGAGAAGACTGGGAATTCACGAGAAGGCCGGAGGAGGCCTGAGGGGCAGACTCTCCCTGGCAGCCGATTCGTTCGTCATAAAGACCAGCACCGGCGAACCTTCGATTATCGCAGGATACCACTGGTTCGGGGAATGGGGGAGGGATACCTTCATCTCCCTTCCCGGACTACTTCTTGCATCCGGACGCTACGAGGAAGCGCGCGGCGTATTTCTGCGGTTTTCGCGGTTTTTGAAGTACGGCCTCATCCCCAACTTCATTGGAGACGAGGCAGCCTACAATTCGGTTGACGCCTCCCTGTGGTTTGTCGTGGCGCTGGGGAAGTACACCGGCGCATCGGGCGACCGGCAGGTCCTTCAAGAACTCTATCCCGCCGCCAGGAAGATGATCCGGGCGTTCGTCCAGGGCACCATTTACGGAATCGAAACCGGTCCCTCCGGGCTTTTGAAAGCTGGGACTCCCGACACCCAGGTGACATGGATGGATGCGAAGGTCAGAGGAGTCCCTGTCACCCCCAGGGACGGCTACCCCGTCGAGGTGAATTCTCTGTGGCTCCAATGCCTCTCGCTGGCCTCAGCCTGGGCAGCTGAGCTCGGCGACGTCGAATTCGCCAGGGACGCGGAAAAGCTCCGGGCAACCGCGGTACGTGAATTCGTCCGTCGCTTCACCTGGCCGGGCGTGGGCCTTTACGACAGACTCCTAAAGGACGGAAGACCCGTGAAGGAGGTAAGACCTAACGCCGTGATAGCGGGCTCCATAGACGGCTGCCCCGTGGGAAGGGAGACCCTCCGGGAGATTCTAGACACCTCGGTGAGAGTTCTGCTCGTCCCGTTCGGATTGAGAACCCTCGAACCGGGAGCACCGGGTTACGCAGGGCGGTATGCAGGCGGCCCCGAGGAACGGGATGGCGCCTACCACCAGGGAACGGCCTGGCCGTGGCTTCTCGGACCGCTGGTAGACGTAGCGAAGAAACTGGACGGGAAAGCCGACGTAAGGTCCCACCGTGACTCCGGTGCGGAGGCCCATCCTGCACCGTGCCGTGAGCCCCGTACTGGCCGCGGGACTCTTCAGGGCTTTTGCCGTTTCATCTTCGCTCGGGCTTTGGACCTCGACGGGCACCCCTGTGCCGGCACGATTTTCGAGGTATCCTCCGGAGACCCCCCTTACTCACCCGGAGGTGCGGTGTCGCAGGCATGGAGCGTCGCGGAAGCGCTTAGAGTATGGACCGGGCTAGAAACCGGAACGTGGGTGTGAATTGCTAATGCCTCGAGCGGGGAAGAACGGAGGGTTGGCCCTCGTTAAGCGTGGTACGGGCATCATGAAATGGGAAATGCCCAAGAATAGGAGATGGGCTGGATTTTGGGACGTCGCCGTTCGTGGACGAAAGAGAATTCCGGAGAGGTGACTGAACCGCATGAAGGTCCTGATGCTCGCATGGGAATATCCTCCCGACCACGTCGGCGGTCTCGGGAGGCATGTGCGGCACATCTCAAAAGCTCTGTCGGATCTTGGCATCAACGTCACGGTCTTGACGAGAGGCGAAGGGGATAGAACCGGTTGGGAAAGGGATGGGGATGTCCGGGTCTTCCGGGTTTCGCCTTATTCCCTTCACCCTCCGGATTTTTTGACCTGGGCAGTCGAGCTCAATGTAGCCCTCCTGGAGGTATTCATAAAGGAGGGCAGATCCGAAGACTTCCATTTAATACACGCCCACGACTGGGTCGTAGCTTACGCTGCCAGAGCGTTGAAACACGCCCTCAACTGCCCTCTCATCGCCACCATCCACGCTACCGAACACGGGAGACACGGCGGGATACACAATCCGCTCCAGGCTCACATATCCGAGACGGAGTGGTGGCTGTGCTACGAGGCCTGGAAGGTAATATGCTGCTCGAATTACATGAAAGACGAGATCCGGTCGCTGTTTAACGTGCCCGGTGACAAAATCGAAGTCATTCCCAACGGCATTTCACCCGAGTGGTTCACCACGCCGAGACAAGAGGGAGAAAACCCCTTGATTCTTTATGCCGGCAGGCTCGTCCCCGAGAAAGGCTCAGAGACCCTGGTCGAGGCCGTGCCTCTGGTTCTCGAGGAATTTCCCACCGCCACGCTGGTTCTCGCCGGAAGCGGGCCGCTGGAACCGGCTTTGAGAAACAGGATCTTTGAACTAGGCCTCGGACGCGTAGTGTCTCTTGCCGGGCACCTGGACGACACCCGTCTAAGGGACCTCTATTCGCGGGCCTGGGTAGCTTGTTTTCCCAGCTCCTATGAGCCTTTCGGTATCGTAGCTCTGGAGGCCATGGCTTCGGGTACTCCCGTGGTGGTGGGGGATACAGGCGGGCTCAGGGAAATCGTCGACCATGGGAAGGACGGACTCAGGGTCATGCCGGGTGATCCATCCCAGCTCTCATCGGCCATCAAGACTCTTCTAAGGGACAGGACATGGGCGCGAACCCTGGCGGCTTCTGCTCGCCAGAAAGCTCTCGAGCGGTACTCCTGGGAGACCGTGGCATGCAGGACGCTTCTTGTATATGGAAATGTGCTTGGACAACGTTTTGACCAGGAGCAGAGGGTTCCCCGAAAAGCCCCCGCCGCAAAGCCCCCGGGATTCCTCCGAATGGTGCGGCCGGCCGTCTCCGGCAAGATGAAAGAAGAGGCGGCAGTACCTCAAACCAAAGAGGAAAACTCGATCCGTTCGTAGAATGAACCTGCCGCAGGATCCCTTGGGATAGAGCCAGGGGGCAAGTGAATATCGCGGCGGATGAAGGCGGCGGGAGAGACCCGAGGAGGAAGCTCACCGGGCGCCGAAGGAGCAAAGCAGAGGAGCTGAAACTCTCAGGCAAAAACACCGTTGCCGGACGCATCTCTGGAGAGCCGGTTCGCCGGCGCCAAAGGGGTAACCCGGAACGTTTTTTCCGGGGAATCTCTCAGGTAAAGGGACAGGGACAGTCGTATTCAAGACCGGTCCCTTGTTTTTTGGTAAGGCCCGGTACCCGGCCGAACAACCCATCCCAGGGAACCGGCGAGAATTCTCCGGCGTAAAGCATCTTTGAGGAGGTGAAACCGTTGGCGGGAGAACTCAAGAAGACCCCCTTGTACCCGGTGCACGTCAAATACGGAGGAAGGATCATCGATTTCGAGGGCTGGGCTCTTCCCGTGCAGTTTTCCAGCATCAAGGAGGAGCATCATGCCTGTAGAAATGCGTGTGCTCTGTGGGATGTTTCGGACATGGGGGAAATCATGGTAGAAGGTCCGGGCGCGCTGGGGCTTTTACAGATGCTGCTCGTGAACGACATCGCCAAAGGATATCCGGGGAGAGTGATATACAGCCCCATGTGTTATCCCCACGGCGGCGTCGTCGACGACATGATGGTGGTTTGCCTGGAAAACTCCAGGTATCTCCTGGTGGTCAACGCCGGTAACATCGAGAAGGACTTTGAATGGATATCGGGGCTGGCGAAGTATTTCTGGAGGGTGGATGTGAAGAACCTTTCGGCGGACATTGCTGAAGTGGCGCTCCAGGGCCCCAATTCCGAGAAAGTGCTTCAGAAAGTATGCTCGTACCCGCTGAAAGAGATGAAGTACTACCACGGGCGGGAAAACGTGGATGTGGGTGGCCTGAAATGCCTGGTCACGCGGACCGGGTATACCGGGGAAGACGGCTTCGAGATCTACACCAGGGCCGAAGATGGGGTGGAGCTTTTCGAGATCATCATGGATGCCGGTGCCGACGAGGGTCTCGTTCCCGCGGGGCTGGGTTGCAGAGATACTCTGCGGTTCGAAGCTTCGATGCCTTTGTACGGGCAGGAACTCGACGAGAACCATACACCCCTCGAGGCCGGGCTTTCCAGGTTCGTCTGTTTCGACAAGGAGTTTGTCGGTAAAGAGGCGCTAATGCAGGAACGGGAAAACGGGCTTCGGGTAAAGCTCGTCGGTCTTGAGATGGTGGAAAAGGGAGTGCCCCGGACCGGGTATAAGGTTTTCGATGAAACGGGAGAAAAGGAGCTCGGCTACGTCACCACAGGCTCCTATGCTCCGACTCTCGACAAGTACCTGGCCATGGCCTTCGTTCCCGTGCAATCGAGCCAGATCGGAACGAAGCTCACCGTGGACATACGCGGGAAGAAAGTTCCCGCTGTTGTCGTGAAGATGCCATTTTATCGCAGGGAGGGTAAGAAAAAATGAACTTTCCGGCGGATCTCAAGTACACTAAGACCCACGAGTACGCCAGGGTCGAAGGGAATCAGGTGGTTGTGGGCGTAACCGACTACGCCCAGGACCAGCTCGGTGATATCGTTTACGTGGAATTGCCCGAAATCGGCAGGGAAGTCAAAGCGGGAGAGGTCTTCTCCACAGTTGAGTCGGTGAAGGCGGTCTCCGACTGCTACGCCCCGGTTTCCGGCAAGATCGTCAAGGTTAATGAGAAAGTCCAGGATTCCCCCGATCTCCTCAACAAGGATCCTTACGGTGAGGGCTGGATCGCAGTTATCGAAATGAAGGATCCTTCCGAGCTCGGAAACCTCATGGACCAGAAAGCTTACGCCAAACACGTGGAAGAGGGCGGTCACTGATGAACTACCTTCCCAATACCGATAGGGACAGGCAGGAGATGCTGAAGACCATCGGGGTAAAATCCATCGATGAGCTCTTTGCTGATATTCCTCCTGCCCTCCGTATGAAAAGGCCGCTTAACCTTCCGCCCGGCATGTCCGAACAGGAACTCCAGAAGCACATGCGCGAGCTGGCGGCGGAAAACAAGAACCTTACGGAATATGCGTGTTTCATCGGTGCGGGCGCGTACGATCATTTCGTACCCGCCGTTGTAAGGCACGTCCTGGCGCGTTCCGAGTTTTATACAGCGTACACCCCGTACCAGCCCGAAGTCAGCCAGGCGGTTTTGCAATCCATATTCGAGTACCAGACCATGATTTGTGAACTCACCGGGATGGACGCAGCTAACGCTTCCATGTACGACGGAGCTTCAGCTGCGGCTGAAGCGGTGACGATAGCGGCTGGCCTGACCAGGCGAAAGGTCGCTCTCGTCTCGCGGACCGTGCATCCGGAAACCAGGGAAACCATACGGACGTACGCCGCAGGACACGGAATCGATGTAAGGGAGATCCCCATGAAAGGCGGGATCACGTCCGTTGAGGATCTCAAGGGGATGCTGGGGCCGGATGTTGCCTGCGTAGTGGTACAGCATCCGAATTTCTTCGGATGCCTCGAGCCGGTGAGGGAGGTATCCGGGCTTGCGGCGGCCCAGGGCGCGACGCTAATCGCCTCCGTGAACCCGCTCTCCCTGGGTATTCTCGAGCCTCCCGGCGAGTACGGGGCCGAAATAGTGGTGGGAGAGGGGCAGCCTCTCGGCAACCCTCTGGCCTTCGGTGGTCCGTACCTCGGCATCCTCGCCGTGCGGAACAAGTACTTAAGGCGAATGCCGGGAAGGCTCGTCGGCATGACCAAAGATGTGAGAGGACAACGAGGTTTCGTCCTCACCCTTCAGACACGGGAGCAGCACATAAGAAGGGAAAAAGCTACTTCCAACATATGCTCCAACGAAGCCTTAAACGCCCTGGCCGCTGTGGTTTATCTTACCTGGCTGGGGAAAGAAGGGCTGAAGGAGCTTGCCCTTCTGTGCGCTAAGAAAGCCCGGTACCTGCGAGAGCGCATTGCCGGGATCAAGGGATTCGAGATTTCCTTTAGCGCGCCGGTATGGAACGAGTTCGCGGTGAAGTGCCCGGTTGACCCGGAGAAGATAGTGAACTCGCTTCTGGATCGCAAGATCCTCGCGGGCTATCCCCTGGGAAGAGCTTATCCGGAGCTCAAAGACCACCTCCTGATCGCTGTCACCGAAAAGAGGACCAGGCAGGAAATGGACGCCCTGGTCTCGGGATTGGAGGGATTGGTATGAGACTCGAGCCCCTGATATTCGAATACTCAAGACCCGGGAGAAAGGCATACTCTCTGCCGGCCCTTGATGTCCCCGACACGAGCATCGATCAAATCATTCCCGCCGGGTACCGCAGGAAAACCGATGCCGGCCTTCCGGAAGTCTCCGAAGTCGATCTGGTGCGTCACTTTACGAAGCTCTCCCAGCTCAATCATGGGGTGGACATCGGTTTCTACCCGTTGGGGTCGTGCACCATGAAATACAGCCCCAAGGTCAACGAAGAGGTGGCGAACCTTCCTGGGTTCAGCGAGCTTCATCCCTACATGCCCGAGGAGCTGGTCCAGGGTGCCCTGAAACTCATGTACGATTTGCAGACCTATCTCGCGGAAATCGGGGGCATGGACAAGATGTGCCTCCAGCCGGCTGCGGGAGCTCACGGTGAACTGACCGGCATAAACATCATCAGGGCGTACCACCAGTCGCGGAACGACACCAGAAGGACGAAGATACTGATCCCCGACTCAGCTCACGGGACCAACCCGGCTTCCGGTGTTTTGGGCGGTTTTACCACCGTGGAAGTGCCCTCGGATTCCCGGGGTGGAGTGGACATTGCTTCGCTGGATAAGCTCATGGACGACACCGTGGCCGGGCTCATGCTGACGAACCCCAACACCCTCGGGCTTTTCGATGAGAACATCCAGGAGATCGAGAGAATCGTACACTCCAGAGGCGGCCTTTTGTACTACGACGGTGCCAACGCCAACGCCATCATGGGTATATGCCGGCCGGGCGACATGGGTTTTGACGTCATGCACTTCAACCTCCACAAGACGTTCTCGACGCCTCACGGAGGAGGCGGGCCGGGGTCGGGACCGGTGGGCGTAAAGAAGCACTTGATTCCGTTCCTCCCCGTTCCCACCGTGGAGTTCGATGGAAAACGGTATTACCTGGACTACAACCGCCCGCAGAGCATCGGGAGGATGAAGTCTTTTTACGGGAACTTCCTGGTGATGGTCAAAGCTTATGCCTATATCCGGGCGCTCGGTCCTGACGGACTCAAGAAAGTCTCGGAAGACGCGGTGCTGAATGCCAACTACCTCCTGAGGCGGATAGCCGGTTACTACGACCTGCCTTATGACCGTCACTGCAAGCACGAGTTCGTCGTCAATCCGGCGCGCATCAAAAAAGAAACGGGCATTCACACCATGGATATATCCAAGAGGCTTCTGGATTACGGAGTGCACCCGCCCACCAACTACTTCCCGCTCATCGTCGACGAAGCTCTGATGATAGAACCGACCGAGACCGAGTCCAAGGATTCGCTGGACTACTTCGCCGACGCTCTCATCGCCATAGCGAAAGAAGCTTACGAGGACCCCGAAAAGCTGCACGGGGCACCCCATACGACGGTGGTGGGGAGACTCGACGAAGCTGGAGCAGCGAGGAACCCCGTGGTGAGGTGGGTTAAGGAAGGAAGCCAGGCCCGGTAAGCTCGCTTTTCGGCTGGGCCCGGCGTTCCGTGTCGATTGGATGGTTTGGACCCGGGGGAGGGCACCCTTATGGGCCCTCCCTCTCTCAATGACTATCTGCTCCGAGTTCTCGTGAGCCGGGTCATCCGGGGGAGGCACCTGACTGTTCGGTTCTTTCCTGACGATAACCAGCAAAGTTTCAGAGCCTCGGTCTCGTTCGAAGAAGGGGGAATCATCTTGTTTCCGGCAAGATAGAGTGTTTTCCCGGGACGCTCTGGAGAAAATCACCCGGCAGGTCGACGCAGTCTTGTGTGAAGAGCTCGAAAGAGCTTTCGAAGTGAAGATGGAAAACCGCTCGGCTTTGCTCGTAGCTGTGTCTCCCACGAGGACCGTTCCGGTTACGGTCACCGGCAGGCGGTGCTCTCTGGGATGCGCCCATTGCGGGGGGAGATACCTGGAAAAAATGATACCCTGCGACGAGGTTCGAGATGCCATCCAAAAGAGAGGAGCTACCAGCATCCTCTTGAGCGGAGGCTGTGATCCCGACGGCAAGGTGCCGGTGCTGGAGAATCTGGACGGGTTAAAGTCAATCCTTCCGGGTGTGAAGGTAAATATCCATCCGGGACTGGTGGAAGAAGAGCGAGCGGCTCAAATCGCCCAGGTCGCGCAAGTGATATCGTTCGATTTTATACAGGATGAAATAGCTATAAAAATGGCTTTCGGACGACGGTTCAGCGCCCGGGATTACCTCGAAAGTTACCGGTACCTGCGGAAATATGCGGGGGACAGGCTCGTCCCCCACATACTCGTCGGAATCCGCGGGGGAGAACTAGGACGGGAGTACGAAACCGTCGAGATGCTCGCCGGAGAAGGACTGTCTTCACTGGCTTTCATAGTCTTTATCCCGACGCCCGGTACGAGATGGGCGGGGCTTACCCCTCCTTCCGTCACGGACGTCGCCAAACTCATAGCCTGGACCAGGCAAAAGCTTCCGCACGTGACTCTATCCCTGGGCTGCATGCGTCCGGGGGGAAGGTACAGGAGGGAACTGGATCAACTAGCGGTTCTGGCCGGGGTGGATAAGATCGTCTTCCCGTCAAGGGAAGCCGTGCACCAGGCGGAGGTGCTGGGTTTGGATGTGCTGGAGCAGGAAGAATGCTGCGCTTTCCCGTGGGCGTCCGGGGAGAGCGGTACCCGACCAGAAAGAGGCAGGGTCGCGCCGGAAACGTCACGCGGGGCTCCGATTCGAGATCGGGTCCGGCCGGACGAGGGAGGAGAGAACCGGGCCGGTTGCCCGGGGTTCAACGCCTCAAAACGCCGGGGCGATTCGGAGGGTCTATTTCGGGACCTGCAAGTCGGTGTTTCCCTGGGGACCGCCGTCGTGCTAGGGCTTTCCAGAGCTAAAACCAGTTGCCTCCCTACTACGGGTTACCTCTCCATCGGCGAACGCTGCGTTAGGGACTGTTCCTTTTGTCCGAGGGCGAGATCGTCGACGGCGAGGGGGGACCTTATATCCAGAGTCACCTGGCCTTCCTTTCCGTGGAAGGAGGTTTTGTCGCGGCTTTCAAGTTCGGAATCGGCCAGGCACTTGTCCAGGATATGCCTCCAGCTCGTGGAATCTCCCGAGACGATGCCTGCTTGTCTCGAGGTACTGAAAGAGATCCGGTCTTCGTGTACATTTCTCAAGGGCATACCCGTTAGCGTCTCGGCCTCTCCGTACTCGGCGGCGCGGGTTAGTTCCCTTTTGGAGGCGGGGGCATCCAGGGTGGGGCTTCCGCTGGATGCGGTGAATCCCCAGGTTTATGCCCGGATCAAAGGGGGAGATTTACAAAAAGCGTGGGAAGTCCTGACGGATGCTGCGAAGCTTTTCCCGGGCCGGGTCAGCACCCATTTCATAGCTGGCCTCGGTGAAACTGAGGAAGAAATGGTGGAGGCCATGGCTCGTGCGCTAGGGGCCGGGGTCACGGTGGCCCTGTTTTCTTTCACTCCTGTGCAGGGAACGGGTTTGGAAAAGAAAAAGCCCCCGCCCGTTTCGACCTACAGGCGGCTTCAAATCGCCCTTTGCCTTTTGAAGCAAGGCCTCCGCGTCGAGGACTTTCGCTTCAGCGAGGGACGCATAGCGGAGATCCGCTGCGGCGACAGGATCGAGAAAATCGAAGCGGAATTGTTAAACGGGAAGGCCTTTCAAACCACGGGTTGTCCCGGGTGCAACAGACCTTATTATAACGAAAGGCCCGGTGGGGTCATGATGAACTACCCGTGGGAGATGAGCGCCCTCGAGGCGCGCGAATGCATATCCAGCTCAGGGCTTGTGCGACGGCGCACGAGTCTGGTTCTGGAGGTCGATGCCGGTGAAGATGAGGCTCTTGAAGACCGGAGTGTGTAGAGGCGCCTACAACATGGCCGTGGACGAAGCGCTCCTGCTCTCGCTGCAACGAGGAGAATCCCTTCCCACCCTCAGATTTTATAGATGGAATCCTCCCTGCTTGTCGGTGGGTTACTTTCAGGACGCCCAGAAAGAAGTGGATTTCGACGGGCTCTCCAGGATGGGGTTTTCAATGGTCAGGAGGATCACCGGGGGAAAAGCTGTCCTTCACGACGATGAGGTGACATACAGCGTGACGGTTCCCGAATCGTACGCCCCCGGAAGCGTTCTCGAAACATACAGGCAAATATGCCGCGGCATTATCCGCGGGCTCTCCCTGCTCGGCGTCAAATGTGAAATGGTGGCCCTGGAACGGGGAACCCGGGGACCCCAGGGCTTCGCCAGAGCTGCTTGTTTTTCGGCTCCTTCCTGGTACGAGGTTGTTGCCTCCGGCCGTAAGATCGTGGGCTCGGCTCAGGCCAGAAGGGATGGAGTCATCCTTCAGCACGGGTCGATCCCTCTCACTTTTTCGCCGAAGAGGGTCGCTGCTTGCTTTAAGGTGAGCTCGGAGGAATCGAGGGCGAAGCTCGAGGCCATCCTGGCGCAAAAGGCGTCGTCCCTCTCGGACGTATTGGGACGCAGAGTCGAACCCTGCGATGTTGAGGAAGCTTTGCGCCTGGGTTTTGAACGGGAGCTCGGCTGGGAGTTCGTCGAAGACGGGATGACCTACCAGGAGCTCCTTGAATCCTGCCGGCTCTCTGCGGAGAAGTACGGGACGCCCCGGTGGAACCTGGAAAGGGGAAGGATGGAAGAGGACGAGGAGGAAGAGGGTTGCTTGCCCTGCTGTCGATGAAAATTCAAATGTGAGAGGTGATAGCATTGAAATACGACGTCGTAGTAATAGGCTCCGGGCCGGGCGGATACGTCGCGGCTATTCGTGGCGCGCAGCTCGGCGGGAAAATAGCTTTGGTAGAAGCCGACAAGCTCGGCGGTACATGCCTCAACGTCGGTTGCATTCCCACGAAAGCCCTCGTTCATTCCGCCACCACTTATCTTCTGGCCAAGCGGACGGGAGAATTCGGGATAGTCGCGGAAAACGTCGGCCTCGACCTGAAGAAGGTCATGGCTCATAAGGAAAAGACGGTGACGACGCTGGTTTCGGGCCTCGAGAAGCTCCTCAAGGGAAATGGGGTGGACATATTCCGCGGTAAAGCTTCCGTACCCGGTCCCGGCAAAGTCGAGGTTAAAGGCGAAGACGGTACCGGCGAAATGCTCGAGACCCGTCACATCATCATAGCGACGGGCTCTACCCATGAGATTCCGCCGGTTTCAGCGGAGAGCATCTCCCACACCATATCTTCGGATGACGCTCTGTCTTTGAACCGCATCCCCGAGCGGCTTCTGGTGATCGGGGGAGGCGTCGTAGCCGTGGAGTTCGCGTGCATCTGGAACGCCTTCGGCTCCCAGGTGGAGATGGTCAAACGTTCCCCGCTCATACTGCCTCCGGTGGACGAGGAGATATCCAGGAGACTCATGATGATTTTGAAGCGCAAAGGAATCACCGTCTCCAGCGGCCTGTACGTCAAGGAGATCCGGGAGGAAAACGGGGAGAAGGTGCTCGTAGCCGAAGACAAGGACGGTCAAAAGGTCGAGAAAAGAGCCGATGTCATCCTTGTGGCCATGGGACGAAAGCCGGCTTTCGGGGGGCTCGACCTCGACTCGCTCGGTGTCGCCTATTCGAAAAAAGGCATACAGGTGGATGCGAGGATGGCCACGACGAGAGAGGGTATATGGGCTATAGGAGACGTAGTGGGCAAGACGTACCTTGCCCCGGTAGCTTCTTTCGAAGGCATAGTAGCTATGGACAACATATTCGGCCATCCCAGGACGATGGATTACAGGGTGGTGCCGAACTGCGTGTTCTCCATACCCGAGTGCGCTTCGGTGGGTCTCAAGGAGTCCGAAGCTTCCGGGATTTGCCCGAACCTCAAGGTTTCGAGGTTCCCGTTCAGCGCCAACGGTCGCGCCGTGGCCATCGGAGAAACCGAGGGCTTCGTCAAGGTTATAGCGGACGAAAACGGCAAGATCCTCGGTATGCACATCATGGGACCTCATGCCGACGATCTGATTCACGAGGGAGCTCTCGCTATGGCAGCTGGGCTCTCTGCGAAGGACATCGCCGAGATGGTCCACGCTCATCCGACGTTGCCCGAAGCTGTGCTCGAGGCGTGTCATGGGGTAGTTTCCAGGCCTATACACCTCTTAACCAGGTAAAGGACGAGGTGAGGACCATATCAGAGAGGAGGTTCCCGTTATGGGAAAAAGCCTGATGATGGAAGACCCCGAGATATACCAGGCGATACAGGACGAAAAGAAGAGACAGATGAGGGTGATAGAGCTCATAGCTTCCGAAAACCTCGTATCCGAGGCGGTGCTGGAAGCTATGGGTTCAGTGTTGACCAACAAGTACGCTGAAGGGTATCCTGCCCACCGTTATTACGGAGGGTGTGAATTCGTAGACGTCGTGGAGGACCTGGCGAGAAAGCGAGCCTGTGCCCTGTTCGGCGCGGACCACGCCAACGTTCAGCCCCACTCGGGCGCCCAGGCCAACACAGCCGTATACTTTGCCTGTCTAAAACCGGGAGACACCGTGCTGGGCATGAATCTGAGCCACGGTGGTCACCTCACCCACGGGAGCCCCGTCAACATATCCGGGAAGTACTTCAATTTCGTGGCCTATGGCGTGAATCCCAAGACGGAGACCATCGATTACGACGAGGTCAGGGAGCTTGCCCGGACGCACCGGCCCAGGCTCATCGTGGCCGGAGCCTCGGCCTATCCGAGGGTTATCGACTTCGCCGCTTTCCGCTCCATAGCTGAGGAAGTCGGCGCGCTGCTCATGGTGGACATGGCGCACATCGCCGGTCTCGTCGCCGCGGGGATTCACCCTTCGCCGGTGCCCCACGCCCAGTTCGTCACCACGACCACCCACAAAACTCTCCGCGGGCCGCGGGGCGGGATGATCCTGGTTTCCCAAGACTGGGCCGGAGCCATCGATAAGGCCATATTCCCCGGGACTCAGGGAGGCCCGCTCATGCATGTAATCGCCGCCAAAGCGGTGGCGTTAAAAGAGGCCATGAGTCCGGCTTTCCGCGAATACCAGCAGCAGATAGTGAAGAACGCCAAGTGCCTGGCGGAGGAACTCATGGCCAGGGGTTACCGGCTTGTGTCGGGGGGAACCGACAACCATTTGATGCTCGTGGATCTTACGCCCAAGGGGATAACCGGTCTCGAAGCGGAGAGGGCATTGGACGCCGTGGGTATAACCGTAAACAAGAATGCAATTCCCTTCGACAAACGTAAACCCACGATCACCTCGGGAATCCGTATAGGCACTCCGACCGTCACCACCCGGGGGATGAAGGAACCTGAGATGAAAATCATCGCCGAACTCATCGACAGGACTCTCGCCTCGAAAGATGATCCGGCGAAGCTGGATAAGGTCCGCGGGGAGGTGCTGGAGCTCACGTCCTCCTTCCCGTTTTATCCCATGTAGCGTGATGTCTCAACCTTTGGGGATGCACCGGGATTCGCCTGATCACCGCCGGCGGAGAAGGAGTTCCCGGCGGCAAATCGATTTTCCCGCTCGGAGCCCCGGGTGAACCGGACGGCAGATTATGGTGAATCCTCGGTGCGTTATGGTAGAATGAGCGCGTTCAGAGGCATGGAGGTGATCTCTTTGAAGCCCTTTGAAGACCGCATAAAGGCGATACGGCACAAGCTCGAAGAGGAAAAAGTGGATGCGGCGTACATATCCTTCCGTTACAACATGCGGTACCTTTCGGGTTTCACGGGGGACGCGGGAGCGCTTCTCATCACCGGAAGCGAAGCTATACTGTTCACCGATGGACGGTATACGGAGCAAGCTTCGTCCCAGGCCCCCGACTTCCGGGTTATCGAAACCAAGCTGGACAAAGACGTGGTCGCCGATACCGTGAGCTCTCTCGGAATCAAGTCCCTGACCTTCGAGTCCGAGCACGTGACGTTCGCCTCATGGGAAAACATGACCAAGCGGTTCAAGGACACGAGGCTCGTTCCGGCTTCGGGATGGGTGGAGAAGCTGAGGGCGAAAAAGACCCCTGAGGAAATCCAGGCGATAAGAAAAGCTGCGAAACTGGCCGATGATGCTTTCTCGATGGTGGTATCGTCGATAAGGCCGGGCGTCTCCGAACGAGACGTGGCGCTGGAACTCGAGTTTACCATGAGGAAGATGGGGTCCGAAGGAGTGGCCTTTCCGATCATCGCCGTCTCGGGAGCCAGGTCCTCTTTGCCTCACGGGGAGCCCGGGGATAAGAAAATCGAACCCGGAGATTTCGTTACGGTCGATTTCGGAGCGGTATGGAGCGGGTACGTTTCCGATTGCACAAGGACCTTCGTGGTGGAGCCCCTCGAGGAGAGGCATAGAGAAATCTACGAAGTGGTGAGGAGGGCGCAGCAGGCAGGCCTACGGGCGGTGAGGGCAGGTGTCAAAGCTTCCGAGGTAGATGCAGCTGGGCGTAAAGTAATCGAGGAGGCAGGCTACGGGCAGTATTTCGGGCACGGGATCGGCCACGGCGTCGGGCTCCAGGTTCATGAATCCCCAAGGCTCGGTCAGAAATCCGAGGATATTCTGGAACCGGGCATGGTGGTCACCGTTGAACCGGGGGTGTACATACCCGGCTTCGGAGGCGTCCGCATCGAGGACCTGGTGGTAGTGGGGGACGATGGACCAGAGGTCCTCACTTCTTTTCCAAAAGACTTGAAGGTGCTCGGAGGGTTGGAAAGGTAAGAAGTCATAGAATAACTGTTCTCGGTGTTCCGGCGGAACGGGAGCGCATTCAGCTGGTTTCAAACATAAAAAGAACGGAACCCGAGAAAACTTGGACGGAAAGCGAGGAACCACGGGTATGATATCCACCAACGACTTTCACACCGGAGCAACCATCGAAATCGACGGTGAACCCTGGGTTGTCGTCGAATTCCAGCACGTCAAGCCGGGAAAAGGGTCAGCTTTCGTGCGGGCCAAAATAAAGAACGTCATAACCGGAGCTGTTTTGGAGCGGACTTTCAACGCAGGTGAGAAGCTCCCCCGCGCCCACATAGAGCGACGGGAAGCACAGTTCCTGTACAGCGTGGATAAGGATTACACGTTTATGGACGCGGAAACGTACGAACAGGTGACCCTCACAGAAGATGCGGTCGGATCGGGGGTGAAATACCTTAAGGAGAACATGACCGTTTACATCCTCCTGTATGACGGCCGCATAATCGGCGTTGAGGTGCCGAACTTTGTCGAACTCAAAGTGGTGGAAACGGATCCAGGTGTCCGGGGGGATACTGCTACAGGGGGGTCTAAGCCGGCGAAGCTTGAGACCGGCGCCGTGATCAGGGTGCCGCTCTTTGTCAACGTGGGTGACGTGGTCAAGGTTGACACCAGGACCGGGCAATACATTGAGAGGGTTTGATAACATATGGAGGAGGGATTTCCATGGATGACTTGAAATCGAAAGCTGCGTACGTAGAGGGTCTGGTCGAGGGATTGGAGATATCGGCGGAGACCAAGGAAGGCAAGGCCATAAAGGCTCTGGTTGAGGTCGTAAAGGAAATGGCGGAAGTCATCGAGGATCTCGCGGAAGAACAGGAGAGTTTGGAGGAGTATTTGGACGCCGTAGATGAGGACCTGTCAGACCTGGAAAGCGAAGTTTACGGAGATGAATTCGTCGAAGTCGAATGCCCTCATTGCGGAGAGCTCGTAGAAGTTGACCTCGACGCCCTGAGCGACGAGGACGTGGAAGTCGTGTGTCCCGAATGCGGGGAAAGAATCCGGTTCGAGGACATAAAGTGGGCCGAAACTGAGGATGAGGACATGGAAGCCGGAGAGGCCGAAGACGAAGAGGATGCAGAGGACGAAGAGGACGAGGTGGAAGACGTAGACGACGGTGACGAGGACGAAGACGTACGAGGTAAAGTGAGCAGGTCCAAGAGGAGACGCTGAGTTTTTCCAGCCTTTTTGAGTTTGAATAAGTGAAACCGTCGAGTCATAAGAGCTCGTCCGCCTCAATATGTTATGACAACGAGAGGTGGACAGGGTGAGCTCGGTGACTCGCGGATCTTTTGAGGCTACGCCCGCCCGAGCTTTCGGGCAGGGACCGTGCGAAACCCCGGCAAAAATCGAGAGTCAGGTGCTGCCTCTGCTTTCATCCGGGATTGCGCGAGCGGTGTCGGCCTGGCTGGAACGGACAGCACCTTCCCGCCGGGAGACCCTGGAGGAAATCCGCATTCGCAAAGGTTTGCCTCTCTGTCTCGTGCTTTCTTCCGGTGATGTGTTCCTTTCCCCCGCCGGAACCGAGGTGAAACCGGAGGCGAGCTTTCGCCCCGATGGCGGGGAAGTTCAGAGGACTTTCGCGCTCCTTACCGATTGTTCCTCCTACGCTATGGAAGTCGAACTCGCCACGGGTTACGTCACCCTTCCAGGCGGCCACCGGGTAGGTCTTGTGGGTCGGATGGCCGCCTTCTCTAGCGAGAAGCACGTGCTGCGAGAAGTCTACGGATTTAACATCCGAATCGCCCGCCACGTCAAAGGTGTTTCCGAGAAGGTTCTTCCCCTGATTCTCACGGAGGGCCCCGAGAAGAAGCCTCGTTCAACCCTGATCGTGTCGCCGCCCCGGGCCGGAAAGACGACCATGTTGAGGGATCTATCGCGGGTTCTTTCCGAAGGCCGGTCCGAGATGAAGCTTCATCCATGCCACGTGGGAGTGGTGGACGAGCGGTCTGAGATAGCTGCCTGCTACGACGGAGTTCCCCAGCATGACCTGGGTCCCCGCGTCGATGTGCTGGACCGTTGCCCCAAGGCAATGGGGATGATGATGGTCATAAGATCCATGAGCCCCGACGTGGTGGTCACGGACGAAATCGGCGGCGACGGGGACGCCAGAGCTTGTGCGGAGGCATGCGCCGCAGGAGTGGCCATCCTCGCCAGCGCGCACGCTCGAGACATTGAGGACCTCGCGAGAAGACCCTATTCCTCCTGGCTCGTCGATAAAGGATACTTTGAGGTTTTCGTGGTGTTGTCCCGAAGAAACGGTCCGGGAACGGTGGAATACGTCGGACCGCGTACTGAGGGGGATGAGAGAGGGGGATGAGAAGAGTTGTTCGTCGTCATGAAAGTTCTGGGCTCGGCCCTGATTCTGGTATCCGGTCTTTTATTGGGGATATCTTGCTCGTCCCGGCTCGCGGTGAAATGCCGCGAACTGGACTGCCTGGATAGAGCTCTTTTGCACCTTGAGACCGAGATATCCTACGGGCTCACCCCCCTTCCCCGGGCCCTTCTCGTTTCGGGCGAGGTTGCAGGGGGCCTCGTGGGCCGTGCTTTTTCAAAAGCTTCGGCGCTTTTGGGCAGGCGCGGGGGGATGGTTCCCTCCGAAGCCCTCAAAGAGGTCCTGAACGGGGCCGGCCTTGCGTCGCTCGGACTCGAAGCTCAGAACGTCATCCTGGAAATGGCAGCCGGCCTTGGAACCTCAGGCAGGTCCGAGCAAATAGCGCTAATAGAGGCGACCCGTCAGCGAATCAGGATCCTCAAGGAAAACGCCACCAACGATGCCACCAGGTACGGGAAACTTTACAGGCACCTGGGGATTCTCGGGGCCGCGGTGCTGGTGCTGCTGCTGGTGTAGGAACGGGGGAGGCGAAGACCGTGGACGTCGATCTCATCTTTAAGATCGCCGGGATAGCTATCGTCGTGTCCGTGCTCCATTCCGTCATCAAACAGGCGGGAAAAGAGGAATACGCCTGGCTCATTACCCTTACCGGTGTCGTGGTGGTCCTTACCATGGTTACCAAGCTGATATGGGATTTCTTCTCTACCATACGGGTAATGTTCCAGCTACCGTGAGGAAATACCGATGAACGTGTTCCAGGTGGCCGTTCTGGGGTTAGTTTGCAGTCTAATCCTCGCCTTAATCAGGAGAGAAAGGCCCGAAATGGGGGTCATGCTCTCTCTGGCTGCGGGTGCCTTTATCTTGATGCTGGTCGCGCCGAGAGCCGTAGGAGTCATGCTGGTATTCAAAGACATGGCTGAGAATGCAGGGATAGGAAGCACTTATCTTGGCGTCGCCCTCAAGGTTCTGGGGATCGCCTACGTGGTGGACTTTGCCGCAGACCTTTGCCGGGATGCAGGAGAGGAGAACCTGGCCTCCAGAGTCGAGCTGGCAGGAAAGATCCTGATTTTGGTGGCGGCCCTCCCTGTGATTGAGGGAGTATTCCAGCTCATTCTATCTCTCCTGACCTAGATGCACCTGAAACACCTGGCTGCCGGAGACGTGAGGAGGTGAAAGGATTGGGCCCCAGGTTACAGCTATCTCTCACCTCTTGTCAGTATTGCCGGCAGGCGGGACGAAACGTTTCGTCCAGAAGGGCCGGGTTGATTGGGAAAACCATACTCATTCTCGGGCTCTCCCTCCTTATGTGGTCATCTGGAACCGGGGCGTCCGCAGGAGTGCCCGGGTCTACCGAATCCCCGGTGCTCTCCGGAAATCTCCCAGGTCCGTCGCTGACTTCCCTGGATGATTCGGGTGTTTCTGCGGTGCTCGACGAAGTTCAGTCTGAGCTCGAAGCGCTTCCCTCTTACAGCTGGAGGGAGTTAGTTGGCGACGTCCTGTCGGGGAAGGGACCGGACTGGAAAAGGATCGGCCAGTACATATCGGGAAAGGTCCTCGGGGAAGTCATTACAATTGTGCCATTCCTGGGCAAGCTCATCCTCGTATGCGTTATCATGGGGCTTCTCGAGATCATCGCATCGTCCATGACACGGGACGGTGCTGCGCCTATCGCCACATGGGCGTGTTTCCTGGTCCTTGCGCTGATGGCCTGGACCAGTTTCCAGCAATGCGCAGACATGGCCCGGCAGGCTGTGAATAACCTCCTGACCCTTTTGTATGCGCTCGTTCCTGTCATGGTGAGCCTCACAGCATCATCCGGTGCCCCCATTTCCGCGGCCACCCTTCATCCCCTCGTGCTCGGGAGTGGATACATGGTAGTGACCGTTATGACCGACATCGCCCTTCCCCTCCTCTTTACCGCGACCGCGATGGAGTTTGCCGCGGGTCTTGGAATGGAGGGTCGGGTGTCCGGAGCTTCGGAACTCTTGAGGCAGGTCGCCTTCGTTCTCATCGGAGTCACAATGGCGAGTTTCGTCGGCGTCGTTGTTTCCCAGCGTGCCAGTGCCGGAGTGGCGGACGGCGTCGCGCTGCGAACTGCGAAATACCTCAGTTCCACCTTTGTGCCGGTGGCCGGAAAAATGGTTTCCGACACGATGGATATGTTCTTCGTAGCTTCATCGGCGCTGAGGTCTGCCCTGGGAGTGGCAGGATCGGTCCTGGTCCTTGCGGTTACGTCTCTACCTCTCGTCAGAATCCTCGGGATCCTGCTGGCGTGGAAGCTGGCGGCGGTTTTGTGCAGTGCGTTTCTTCCGAGCGGAGCGGGGAAATCGATGAAGGCGGTATCTTCCGCCATCGGGCTCGTGG
Organism: Candidatus Fermentithermobacillaceae bacterium; assembly: GCA_012842495.1. Taxonomy (GTDB): domain Bacteria; phylum Bacillota; class Sulfobacillia; order Fermentithermobacillales; family DUSS01; genus DUSS01. The sequence continues at coordinate 79,182 of DUSS01000004.1, read as the reverse complement.
CTACGAGCGTAGGTGTAACCGCGTTTGTTTTCGTAATTTGCGTGTCCCTGGTAGCGGGGGCGGTTAGAGCTTTCTAGTCCCGCAGCTACGAGGTCCGGATATCAGGCGCACAGGAATATTCAGATCGGGTTCCTGGCGACGGGGGTGATATCTGTGGAGGTCGTGAAAGACTGGGCCCGCTCGGTCTGTCTTGTGGCGGTGCTGTGTTCCATGATACTCATGCTGACACCGGCGAGGATGAAAAGAAATGTAGCTTTCGTTCTCGAGATCATCGTGCTCATCGCGGTTATCGCTCCCGCATGGAGGTGGATATCGCTGGTTCGATCTCACCCGGCCGCCCTGGTCCTCGAGTCCTATCTGCCTCGGGGAACTGACGGGGGTGCTTTCCGGAGGCTTTACCTCGCGGAGACCCGGCGGCAGATCGAAGCTCTGGTGCAAAGCTTCGGTCTTCCTGTTTCCAGTCTCGAACTGGAAGTGGATGCGGCGACGGGTAATCTTTCCCGCATAACCATCGCCATCCCATCAAAGCAGGCGGGGGGCTCGGGAGCTGACGGTACCGGTGGAGTCCTTCCGGACTCTTTCAGAAAGCTCGTGAGCTTGTATACAGGCGTTCCCGAATCCTCGGTGATAATCGAGTCCGCGGAAGGAGGAAAATGAACCATGAGCTGGGGAGACCTGGTTAAAGGCTCGAACTTGCGCCTTGTCCTGCTGGGAGCACTTGGCGTCCTCCTGGTCGTAGTGGGTTCTTTCATGGGCGCCGGGGGTCGAGCTCGAGGCGAAGGAGACGAGCTTCTCACCTCCCTTCAAACGTATGAGCGAGGTTTAGCCGAAGAGCTGGCCAGGATAGTCTCGAGTATCGAGGGGGTGGGAAGGGTCACCGTGTCGGTAAAACTCGAAGCCGGCTTCGAAAAAGAAACGCTATGGTCGACTCAGCTTTCCAGACAGAGTACGGTGGAAAACGGCCAGGGCAACGAGAGGCAGACCTCTCAGGAGAGCGTAAGCCAGGAGATGGTGACCGTTCGGGCGTCCGGCGAAGAGTCTCCCTTTGTCCCCCGGACCCGTTTACCGAAGGTGGCAGGAGTGGTTGTCGTCGCCGAGGGTGCGAACGACCCTCGGGTTAAGGCCAATATTTACAGGGCCGTCACTACCCTTCTGGACGTTCCCGCCCATAAAGTCGAAGTTCTTCCCATGAGAGGAGGTCGCTAAAAGTGATCACACCGGCGAGATCGGAAAGAAGACGGTCCAGCTCGGAAGCGGAGATATGGAAAGTACTCGGCTTTCTGGTTCTCCTGGCCGTTGCTCTCTACGTGGCTATATATCACAGGCCGGCCAGATTGCCTGTATCTCGGGTAGTTACCTCCCCCGACGTGACGGAAGTCGGAAAAAACCTTTCGTCCCCCGGGTATTTCGCCGAATTCAAGATGGAAAGGGAGAAACTTTACCAAAAGCAGATCAGCATGATCCAGGAGATGCTGGCTCGCTCTGACCTCGAACCCGGGGTTAAGCAGTCATACCATGCCAAATATCTGGCCCTGGTGGACTCGATGGGGAAGGAACTGGATATAGAAGGTATCCTTAAGACGAAAGGTTGGGACGCGCTGGCCTTTGTCACGTCCGATTCCTGCACGGTGGCGGTGTGGGCCGGAAATCTCAGCTCCGATGAGGTGGTCGTCATTGCTGATGTAGTGCAGAGGATCACCGGCCTTGGGCTGGACAAGATAGCAGTTGTTGCAGCTCGAGACGAGTAGATATAATGCTCTTGAAAGCCGGTGTTTGAGGCGCCCTCCAGCCGGGCGGGGAAGAGGTGAGACTATTGGCGGGAACCGGGGAGGAGAACCTCGTTGACTCGCTCAAGATCTCCGAAGAGGTAATTGCGGCGATAGCAGGACTTGCCGCTCATCAGGTCGAAGGCATAGCAGGCATGTCCGGGACTCTGGTCGAGGACATCGGTGCCATAATAGGCAGGAAGAGCTTTTCCAAGGGCGTCCGGGTGTCCAGAGCTGATGGAGAAGTCGCCCTGGATCTGTTCCTTAACGTGAAGTACGGCGCGAGGATCCCCGAGGTGGCTTTCAAGGTCCAGGAAAACGTGAAGAAGTCGGTGGAGGGCATGACCGACCTCAAAGTCACCGAAGTCAATATCCACGTGCGGGGCGTGGTCTTCCCGGGTGAAGAAAAGGAAGCTTCCGGCGATAAGGGAGACGGCTAGGTTCGCAGACTTGGTTTTTAAGGGGCTACGACGGGGAGCTGGGGGAAGTCAAAATGGGAGTATTCGACAGAAGCGTATTGACTTTGTATGCCTTGGCGCTGCTGGTGGTGTCCCTTGCTATGGTATTGGTGGCCTTGGGGGGGAATCGTCCGCTGGATGCATTGATCCAAGGGGTCAGGCTTCCCGGCGGAAGGGTGACCCTGGGCATCGTTTCAAGTTTGCTCTTTTTAGCGAGCGCGAGGTTTTTATATTTTGGTTTCCGTAGGGAACCTGCGCAGGCGCTGGTGCGCGATACCACCATGGGTCAGGTCAAAATATCCCTGGTCGCGGTGAAGAATCTGGTGGCGCGGGTGGCATGGAAGACGCCGGGTGTACGGGATGTCAAGGCTTACGTCAGACCTGGTACCCACGGAATCCAGGTGCTCCTCGTGCTCAGGGTAGCGGTGGACGTAAACCTGCCGGAGCTTTGCGACAAACTTCAAAAGGCCGTATCGTCTTATGTTCGCGATGTTGTGGGAGTGGCGGTGGAAAACGTCAGGGTCACCGTTTCCGATGTAGCCCATGAATCCCGTTAAGGAGGGACCGGCCGTGTTCGAAGAGATCCTGCAGTACCTCCGCAACCACCCCAAGAGGGTGATTGGTGCGGGTCTGGGCCTGGTGCTTGGGATTTGTCTCGTGGTGGTCGGGTTCTGGAAGACTCTGGTTATCGCGTTAATGTGCTCTATCGGTTATTACGTAGGTAAGTGGGCGGACGAAAGGAAAGGGATCAGGGAGTTCCTCGAGGAGAAGCTTCCGGGCAGGCCTGATTTCCGTTGAGCACGAAGATTTCCAGACACGACTCGAGGGTCATCGCCCTTTCGGCGCTGTTCTCGTACCACCTGACCGGCGAAGCCCCGGACCAGGTGTTCGAGGACGCTCTCAGTTTTTACCCCAGGCTTTGCCGAATCCACCAGGGTGGGCCGGGTGGGGCGCCGGTCGTGCGAAACGAAGCGGCGGGTGGGTACCCCCGCGAATGCAAGTCGTTATCCTCATATGTCGCTTACGCGAAGAACCTCTTTTTCGCCGCCGTTAAAAACCTGAAGACCCTGGATGAGCTCATCGAGTCCCGGGCGGAAGGTTGGACGGTGAACAGGATGCCCGTGGTGGACAGGTGCATCCTCGAATTAGCGCTGGCTGAGATCAAGTACGGTGACGCCCCGACCGAAGTCGTCCTGGACGAAGCGGTCAACCTCGCCAAGGAGTACGGTTCTGCAGACACTCCGGTCTTTGTCAACGGATTGCTCATGGGAATCCTCCGAGAAAGCATTTCTCTGACGTAGTCTCCAGGATGGGACTGCTTGCCATGTGAGTAAAACCTCATTGGTCCCTAAAAATAAGAAAGGGAGAGAAGCCATACATCGTAAGCAGGGAAACGACGAATGCTTCGTGCTCCGAGCGTCGTGAGTTCTGGCTGATCTTCTTAAACCTCTTACTGTACATGGTCTCGGATCGATCCGGACGAGTGCAGGTTGAGGATAGCGGGCTGAGATCGAGAGAACTACACCGTAATCCGTTTCCAGTGACCTGCACGGAATCTGAGCTGGAACAGGACCGAGCGCATGATGAGGTCGGAGACCATGGCATACCAGGCCCCGGGGAGATGCAGTCCCAGGAGGGACACGAACGCGTACGTCAGTACCACCCTGACCCCCCAGGCGCTTGCCCCGGTAATGTACATGACCCATGCGGTATCCCCGGCGCCCCTCAGGCCCCCGGCGAGCACGTGGTTGACGGCCATGAAGGGCTGGGCTATTGCTACGATCCTCAGGGCTGTGCTTCCAAGGCGAATTACGTCGGGGTCGTCGGGGATGAAGAGCTTCACCACCTGAGGAGCGCCCACGAACAGCGCAAGCCCGGCGATTGCCATGGCGACCGACGCGATGTTTCGGGACTTCTTCACCGACGTTTCGGCCTTCGTGATGTCTCCGAAGCCGAGATACTGGCCCACAAGCGTGGTACTTGCCGCTCCGAAACTGAAGCCGATGGTCAGAGAGATGGATTCGATGCGGAGAGCGATTTGATGTGCTGCGTAGGCCACCGTTCCGAGTCCCGCGACGGCTCTTGTATAGAGAATCTGGGCGCCTCGAAGGACGAGCCTTTCGCCGGAAGCGGGAAGTCCCACCCTGAGCACGCTGCGAAGAGTGTCCATGTCGGGACGGAACGATGACGTGTAGAAAGTCCGCAGCGGGTTGGAACTTCTGACGGTGAGAACGATTATCATGACCATTCCGCAAAACCGGGCGAAGGCGGTGGCCACGCCCGCCCCTTGGGCCCCGAGTCTCGGAAATCCGAGGTTGCCGCCTATCAAGACGTAGTTGCCCCCGAGGTTCAGGATGTTCACGACCGTACCCACGTACATGGGAAGCCTGGTATTGCCCGAGCCCCGAAGCGCGGCGGCGAAGGTCATGGTCACGTATTCGAAAACCAGTGAGAGCCCTTTCCACCAGAAATAGGGCACTCCCTGGACGATGACGTCCGGAGCTGCTCCCATAAAAGTGAGGCTGGCGCGGGAGAAGACGGATATCACGAGGAAAGCTACGAGACCTACTGCCGCGGCCATGAGCAGCGATTGCCTAAGCGTCTGGTTTGCGTCTTCGAATCGACCTGCTCCTACTCGTCGGGCCACGACCGCCGTGGTTCCCACCCTGATGGCGTCGTAGAACCCGGTTGCAACCATGGACAGCTGGTTGGAAAGCCCCACGGCGGTAACCGCAGCGGCGCCCACGCGGCCTACCATGGCCATGTCTGCGGCGTCGACGAGGGACTGAAGCAGCCTTTCGGCTATGAGAGGCAGCGCCAGGATGCGGATGTTCTCTTCGATGCTGTGCGCCTCGAGGTCGAGGGTCGCCCGGCGATTTCTCTCGGCACGAAGGTCCGCTTTCGGTTCGGCTAGTGGGGCGCTCTCCGCTTTTTCGTGCACGTTTGGCTTCGGGGGCCGGACCTCGAGAAAGTCGTCCTGAGTGTGGTCGCTTTCGTGCTCCTGCTGCTGGAGGTCGTCGAACTCGCGGGAGTTTCCGTCAGTGTCCGCACACCAGTTGGCCATATCTTACACCGCTCACCCAGCCATATTTCGAAACACAAAGTAGTTCGGGAAGATAGTATCAGGTTTCGGCGGGGGGCTCAATATTACGGGGCGGACGTACCAATACCGTTAGGCGTGGATGTGTATTTCCCCGCGGCAGCGCCTTGTGAAACCGACTCTTGCACCGACGTGCCGGACATTACTGTCGGGGTCTTCGAGCGGGCAACATTCCTGGGCCGGGGGGCTTCCGAAGGAAGAACTAGGGCGCCCCATGCGTAATGGTTCGCCGTTGTGGTTTGGCGGGAGTCCGTCGGATCTTGTGCCAAGTGTCTACAAGTCCGGAATACAAAGATGAGGGGGACTTATAACACGGAAACATTGTTGCCAAAGAAGGAATTAGAAATCTGATCGAGGAATGTTTATCCAGCAACCTGAGGAAGCCAATTTGCCCCCGGCAGAGTTCGCTTGTGAAAAAGCTGGTTCTGGTTGGGTCGCACGGCAAAGGTGGGTAAGTGATAGTGAGCGGTCTGCAGCGAGAACGAACGAATGGTGATTGCGTACGCGCCTTGTTCCGAAAAGTGTGCGAGTTCGAACCGTATCATCACCAGATCGAGGTGTATCGCGTCCTCGAGAAAGGTGGACGAGTTCTTCTCCACGCTCCAACGGGTGCAGGGAAATCAGAAGCCGCGTTCGTGCCCTTTATCGGCCTCCGGGGCAACTCCTTACCTACACGGCTCATCTATGTGCTCCCGACTCGAAGTCTAGTCGATTCAATTACGGGTCGCTTCCGGGACCTAGTGTCCCGCGCGGGACTACCAGTCAGAGTAGCCGCGCAACACGGTCGTCGTCCGGAAAGTGTGCTCTTTTACGCAGACGCAGTTGTGGCAACGATCGACCAAGTCATCAGTTCCTACGTTTGTGCTCCGCTCAGCCTAGGCACGCGGCATGGAAACATACCGGCTGGAGCCGTAGCGACAGGTTTTCTCGTTCTAGATGAGGTTCATACCCTTGATCCCGAGCGCGGATTGCAGGCAGCAGTGGTCCTTGCTACCCGTTTGCAGCAAGTTGGTGTCCCCTTTGTGATTATGAGTGCAACGCTTCCTCGGAAAGCACGGGACATTTTGCAGCGGAGGCTGGATCTCGCAGTGATAGAGGCGAGAGAGGAGTGCGTACGGGTACGAGTAGACCGAAAGGTTTCTGTAAAATTGGAACTCGATAAGCAACTGACCAGCGAAGCCGTGCTGGATGCCTATTCCGAGGGCAAGAAAAGGGTGCTTGTCGTCTGCAATACCGTGGAAAGGGCGATAGCACTGTATAAATCCGTCAAAGACAGCGTTCCACCAGATCGGCGGCTTCTTATTCACTCGCGGTTCGTGGAAGAAGATAGAGAGCGTTGCAACACGTTGGTAAACAGGCTGCTTGGAAAGGGTACGGAAGGACCAGCTCTGGTAATATCCACTCAGGTAGTGGAGGTAGGCCTTGATATTTCCTGCGATATTCTACTAACGGAACTCTGTCCCGCGGATTCGCTTATCCAGCGAGCAGGCAGGTGTGCACGGTGGGCGGAAGCACAGGGTCTGATGCGAGTGTTCGGACTTCCAATTGGTGATGGTGGTCGTTTGGCAACTGCTCCTTACCATGAATACCTGGTCACACGCACAGGAGAGGTGTTGACCCGGTATTTCAACGAACTAAACGGACGATTAAACTGGGAGCTGGAACAAAAGCTAACGGACGACGTCCTCTCTGAGGACTATGTCAACTGGCTAGACATACGGAAGGCTGGTCTTGCGGCTTGCCGAATGGCTAATGCGGCATTTACTGGGTCACGAAAAGCAGCCGCGGCAGCCGTACGCGACAATGACTCCGTAAATGTGTCTCTGCACACAAAGCCTCAGTTGCTTGGGCGGTCCTTGGGTCTTCTGCCGTCCGTTCAGATTCCTGTCCGCGGCCTCCGGAAATTCATTCGGGATAATCCGAGTGCGGTCTGGGCTCTTACAGACAGCGGCGACGAAAGCGGGAGTCCGGTATTGGTACGCATATCCGAACCAGGTCAGGTCAAGATTGGCTTCCGCTACTACATTTCCTCCGGTGTTTCATATTCGCCGGAAGTCGGACTAACCTTTGATGGTGCAGGAGTCGACTGGCAGGCAGGAGCGACGGAGGGAAGCGAGCGGCTCGGACGGGAAGTCGGGAGACGGCTCGAAACTCTTGAAGAGCATCTTCGGCAGACGGTCGATTACTTATGTAGGTTTGTTTGTGGGCGGGAGCAGTACGGGCTCCAAAAGATTGCAGAAACCAGTGGACTCGGTTTTCCTGGTTTGCGGTCGCTGTTGCTAATGGGCGCAGTTTGCCATGATCTGGGAAAGGCTTCCCGGTTCTGGCAGAAAGCTGCACGGGAAGCGCTCAGGGCCTGGCTAGCACAAGATTCTCGCAGGTACTTGTCCCTTACAAATCGGGAACGAGAGATACTTGACTCGGCAGCGAGCATCTTTCTTGGACGGTTCCCCTATGTGGAGAAGCAGGTTAGGGGAGTAGTTTTGCCGCCTCACGCAACGGTGAGCGCTTACGCTATCTGGGATGTCCTGGTAGGGCGGTGGGGTCAGTGGGGGGAAGCAACAGCTCTCGCTATCGCTCACCACCACTCCGTTCGAGCAGCTGAGGTACCGAGGTACGAGCTGGACGACGGATGGTGGCAACGATTCCGAGAACTCCTTGAGGACGTTGCGGGAATTGAGCTCCAAAAGGAAGATATTCGCTGGCAACAGAGCTCTAAGTGTGTCTTGGGTTATCGGATGCCCCCGTTTCACAAGGAGCGCGTCTACACTTTTTATGCGGTTGTCTCCAGGTGCCTAAGCCTGGCCGATCGTGTCGCTGCAGGAGGTGGCGAAGGTGCAATTTTGGATTACGAAAACCGGGTTGGAAGCATTTGATGTCGCACGGGCCTATGGGCTGTCTGCGTTGTTGAGCTACGCAGACGAGGCTCAGGTAGATTCGCCTTCCATAGACGATACGGGATGGGCTTACCTAGTGACGCTCAACAACGGTGCGCCCTCGGTTTCTCGTCTTCGCCAGTCGCCCGATTGGCTGGGGGTTTTCGAAGCGGCCGATAAAGGTACTCTGGGACCACAGTGGAACGGGCTCTTTATCACTATTCTTGACGAAAAGCAGAAACGGGCTAAGAGGGAGCTCGTGAGGACACTGCTGGAAGACGAGGCGGGACGGCTCTTCGAGGGCGGGACAGGGCTAATCGAGGTTAGCTGGCAGGATGGACAGGTAGCTGTACCGGGAGGTCTTGAACCCACCGCCTTTAAGGGCGTGAGAACCGCCACGCGGGGCAGATACGCAGAACCTCAGCTTGAAGTGGACAATCTGAACTGGGCTCTGGGCTGTCTCGGAGGAGCATTAGCTGGTCGCTTCATCTACCAGCAGAGAAGCTGCTTCGTCATACATGCGGTACCCTTCCATGTTAGTTGGAGGGATTTTTGGCATCTTAGGGAAGTTACTCACGTCAATAGGCTCGCAAGGTACCTGGGAGTGAAGCATGCAGCGGCACATCACTCGGTAACCCTTGCGGAGAATATGCGCAAGATGGCGGTGGCAAGATGCGTGTCTTACCCCCGCTATTCACGTGTCATGTATTTTTCCCTGTTTAAGACCGGTAACCAATGGAAACCGGGAAATGCAGGGCGTCTTAATTTGTGGCCTCTGTTAGAGTTGGCGACAGACGAGAAGAGAAGTAAAGAGGCCGAGAACGTGTTTGGAGTGTGGGAGGAACTCTTGCGTATCGGGAGCCAGCGCGGTCACGAACAACTCGGCCACGCAGTAACTGAGCTTCTTGTCCATCCGTCTTTAGCTTCCTATGAGCGTCATGCGCGGGTACTGGCCAGGCACTTGGCAGGCAGCAGCAAGATAGACCTTCTATACAACGAAAACGCCTTGAAGGAGGTGATCCGCATTGTCGAGTCTCACCGAAATCTACAGCAACCCAGCAGTAAAGCAGTTCGGGCGCGCCTACCGCAAAGCTCTCCGTGACCCACATGTGCAGGACTATGCGTCACTCATAGAGCTCGAGAACGCGGAAACGCCCGAGAAACTTGCCGAAGCACTTCGTCGATTCCTGCGCCGGAACCACCGGGTGGCTTTGGAGCAGAACTGGTACTGGCCCGCTGACGAACATCTCGAGGAAGTGATACGGTTAGGGCAGGACCATGCGGTGATGGTTCGGGCTGCTATCGAGAGTTACGCGTTGTTATGGGAACCTGGCCAAAAATAGCATCACAGGGAGGGATAGCGATGGGAGACGCTACGAAGGTTTTTGAGGTCGCCTTTATGCTCAGGGTGCGGTGGGACTTACATTCGTTAAACAACGAGGGGATTGTTGGCAACGTAACGGAGCCACGTACACTGGTGTTAGCGGACGGTAGTAAGACGGACGGGATCTCAGGCGAGATGCTGAAGCATTTGCACAGCTATGGTGTATGGCTAGCGGACCCTGCTGAGAGCGATTTCTGCCCCGCGTGTCGCCGACTGCAGCCCCAACGCGCGGATCTTCCGGAGTACCGGAGGACGTTTGCTGGTCTTTCGAACGTTGATACCGTGTCCGCGGCAATCAAGAATTGCGTTCTTTGCGACCTTCACGGTTTCTTGATACAGACACCGCCGGTTTCGCGCCGTTCAACAGTCGAGTTTGGGTGGGCAGTGGGAATCCCAGAAGTGTATCGTGATATTCATACTCATGCTCGCCACGCGGCCGCAGAGCGCACTGCAAGGGAGGAGCGCGGGAAGACCCGAGGAGTGCAACAAGAAGAGGATCGTAGCGCGATCGACCAGGAAGAACAGGAGGAAGAGGTTTCGGCTCAGATGATTTATCACCGACCTACGCGTTCGGGTACTTACGCCATCGTGTCGCTCTTCCAGCCCTGGCGCATAGGGCTCAATGAGATAGACTATCAATATGCTATCGACAATGCCAGCAGAAACAAGCGGTTCCACCTGGCTCTGCAGGCGTATAAACACATGTTTCAGCAGACGCAGGGAGCCATGGTTTCGACCCGGCTTCCTCACGTGGAGGGAATGGCGGGAGTTGTAGCGATTTCGCATGGAAACACCCCAGTGCCTGTATTGAGTCCTCTCCGGGATGACTATCAGAAACAGGTGGAAGATTTGGCTCGCAGGAGCTCTCTTTTGAACGTCTATCCTTTCACCAGCCTTGCAGAGCTCTGCGATATCATCGACGAGACAAGCAAGCTGGAGATCTACTCGTTTAGGAGTTGAGTCTCCGTGATGTGGGTGAAAGCGGAAGTTTATTTTGCTTCTCTGTACTCCTATCGCGTTCCCGGGAGTTCGTCGAGCTTCGCCGTTGCTTCTCCAGTCCCAAGCCCTGTTGCGGTGCGCCTCGCCTTGGTGGATGCTGCCATCCAAGAGTCAGCGTCGGTCGATGTGGGGCGGCGAGTCTTTGCCCAGATCAAGGAGCTCCCCTTGTATTTAGTGCCGCCTCCATACGTGAGTGTTGTCCGCGTTTTCCTTAGACGGTTGAAGAGGCGAGACTCCAGTAAGAACAGAGGAATAAAAGCGACGCTCGACAACCACGAAGTAGAATTCATAGAAAGTACCGGCATTCGCGAGTATTGTCATGCATGGGGCCCTCTTGAAATCTACCTCGGAGCGTCGGATAAGGAAGCTTCCTTGCTGGCCCATCTATTCACCCTGCTCAAGAGACTAGGAACGAGCGATTCGCTTGCGTGGTGTAGCGCCGAACTGAGTAAGCAGGGCCCCCCACTCCGGGAGGTGTGTCGTCGGATTACCGATATTAAGGGGCCTCTTGATGATCTGCAAGGGCGATTACCAATGCCTTTGCTGGAGTTAGCAGCAGGCGCTGCGTTCGACGATGTTAATCCCTACGTCGAACGAAAACGAGAGGTAAAGCAGGACAGAGAGTTGTGGGTTCTTCCTTTGGTGCAGCGTCAGAGAGGGGAGAATTGGGTTCTATACCAGCGAGTTGCTTGGTCGAGTCTTACCGACGGTCTCTACGGACTTTAAGGGTCTGAGGAGCACATCGACGCATCGGGAGCTTCAGCGAGCAAATGCGTACGGCGCGTCCCTAACTCCGGGGCGTCACCTTTTATCATCGGAAACGGGGTGACCCCCGTGTGTCTTTTGCGCTATTTTTTCGAGGCAAGAATGGGGTGTAACTGTTTTTCAGGAGTCTTCCTCAGTTAAAGCCGCTAAACTCTTGGAGCTACTCTCACAAATTATCTACTGCTACGTCCCTGGAATTTCTTTCCGAGGTCGGGACGGAATATATGGCTTAGAGTAACTTAACCGGAATCACTGGTAGCCTACCGGCGTATCCTCGAGGAGCAAAGTGATACAGGAGATCCCCCTCGGGCATCTGGAACAGGTAACCATATCTTCCCGGGGCGTGACCGTGTCCATCGGTGCCCTGACAGGCTGCGTCGAGTTGGGGATCCCCGTTAACTTCCTTACATCTTCCGGGAAACCATACGCCCTAGCCTCATCAGGTATTTCGCCAAGCACCGGACGGGAACTCAATCCTATCAGTAAATGATAGACGTGGCCTACGAGATGGAAAAGCTCGCGGACGAAGCGGACAAGATCGAGGGCAGCCACGTGGACGGGATCAGGCCTTATCTAATGAACCTGGAAGGCCGGGCCGCGAATCTGTGCTGGGACGTAGTGGGCAGGCTGGCCGTGGGAGAGGAATTCAAGGACAGACCCAGCAAGCCAAGTCTGGTTCTCGACATGGTGGAGGAATTCCGGGCCCCGGTCGCAGACCGCAGTATCACGCCTGGCGGGTTACGTGCGGGGCGAGGGCCAGTATAAACCCTATTCGGTGACGTGGTGAGCTCGCGATACAATGAGGCCGGGTGCCGAATCGAAATCACGCAGGTCTCCCGGGGAACGCGGGAGTGGTTTGGCCATGATGGTGAGCACGCTCGTCATCTACGACATCGTTGAGGAGAAGGTAAGGCGGCGCATCGCTGAGGTTTGCAAGGATTATGGGCTCGAGCGGATTCAGTACAGCGCGTTTTTCGGGATGACGGACAGAGCGGTTTTCGCGGAAGATCTCGCCGGTACCGCTTCATCATGCTTTGAACGAGCCACTGACGGTGTCGGACATCAAGCAGTATGTGTATTGCCCGCGACTCATTTATTTCAACTGCGTCGTTCCGCTGCCCCGCGTGAAGACAGTGAAGACGGAGGAGGGTTTGCGGTCCCACGAAGAGTTCTCGGAACTCGGGTCGAGACGAACATTTGCGAAGTACGGACTTGAGGAAGGAGTCGGGGACTTCAAAGTCTACTGTCCAACGGGCTGGGACCTGTTCTTGAAGAGGGTTCAGGGCGTAGAAGTCCAGACAAGTCCGGCGATGTTACATGGTGCTGCGTGTCTCAGCGCGGTCGCTCAGCCCGTCGAACACGCCAATCGGCTCATATACGTGAAGGGGCCAGCCGACCTGGATGGCATCGCGGCAAGTCTCCGCGGTTTCCGCCCCGCCATCAACCTTCCGGGATCTCGCTGGCAATCAGCGTTCCGTCGTATGGTACCGGGTGCAGAGGATCTGCGACTTCGAGGTACCGCGTCTTATGACCCGTATCTCCGAGGCCGTGGCCAAGCAACCCTACTCCGAGCGACTCCCTCGTTGCTCAGACCATACCCGTGGTCTGCGAGCAAAAGTTCGACAAAACGTTCCTGGGCTTGAGCTCGCTTTTGAGCTGCGACTCGGCGCTTCTGGGCTCTGCTGTGCTATACGACGTGAAGTTCGGGCAGAAGCGGGATTTCCACAGGCTGGGGGTCACGGCGTACGCGATGGTCATGGAAAGCCTGTGGCAGTTCCCCGTAAACGTCGGCTGCACAGTGCACGTGGACTCGAGGGGTTCCGTGCCGGTGATAAGGAGGGACCTGTTTATCATCGACGACGAACTGCGGCAGTGGTTCATCGAGGAGAGGGACGACACGATGAGGCTCGTCTACGAGGAGCACGACCCGGGCGTTGCTCAGGAGTGACCTGAGTACTGCGGATACCGGACCGTGTGTATCAGGCAAACCATGCAGATGCAGCGAGGGGTTGCCATTACGGTCACGTATTTTGGCGCTCGGGCCTGGAGCAGGGGGTTCGATGGTGGTGCTCGGCGGATGTGTTTTCGTGAGGTGTGGCGAAGCTCAAGCCTTGATCGGAGTCACAAGTGGCGACCGCTTTGTGCGAGCCGATTTTAGTTTAGCCGCAGATGGAAGTCTCTAAAATGCAAGTGCAATAACGGCCGGCAATTACTTCGGCTTGCCCCGACTTATGCGACGCGGACTGAGGTGTGGCCAAAAACAGGTTGGTCCTTTTCGGTAAAATGTTCCGCGAGGACCTCGCCACGCTTCTCGCCCTCGCGCCTTTGTTGCGGTGACCCTGTCCAGACCCTGCTCGAAGCAGGCAGGTGGACAGCGATATTCGGTGAGGTCCTTTCCGATCTGTTGCAGTGACCTCGTAAAGAAGGTGCCCAAAGCAGGAGTTTTCAAAGGGTCTGGCCAAGTAACTCACGACGGGCCCGCCTGGACACGGGCGTCGCAGCAAAAAGGGAATGCCCTACGCTAGCGGGTGACCCGAGTCGTTGTGTGCGCTCCGGGTCAGCGCGGAATGATACTATGAGGGGGAGAGAATTTTGTCGCCGCTGATTCCGGTTTTGGCGCAGAATCGTCTGCGTCGACAATTTCGAGCGCTGGAAAGACGTTCGCTGAGACCATCAGAGCAGCGTGCGACTATGTTCCGGCGTTCCACAAGCTCGGGTTGCAACGGATTCCCCGAAGTAGAGGGGACTGAAAGGCCGGATCGTTGGTTCGCTCATAGACGTTCGGGATGGTTGCAACGGATTCCCCGAAGTAGAGGGGACTGAAAGTTCTTTTGCAGTTACATCGCACGTAAACGATACTAGTTGCAACGGATTCCCCGAAGTAGAGGGGACTGAAAGGTGCCGTTGAATGCCGTCTTGACATTGCAAAACACTTGTTGCAACGGATTCCCCGAAGTAGAGGGGACTGAAAGATTATACCGACGAAGCACTGTTCGAACAGATCGTAGAGTTGCAACGGATTCCCCGAAGTAGAGGGGACTGAAAGCGCTCGGACGGCCGACACTCTTGATCCTGCCGGCGAGTTGCAACGGATTCCCCGAAGTAGAGGGGACTGAAAGCGGTTCTGTAATCAAGACCGGAACGCTGTCTGGACTTGGTTGCAACGGATTCCCCGAAGTAGAGGGGACTGAAAGTTACCGCGTCCTCGGCCTCCGCTCGGGTTCGTAGCAGACGTTGCAACGGATTCCCCGAAGTAGAGGGGACTGAAAGCTTCAGCGTCAGCTCAAACTCGTTGACGGCTTCGTTCGTTGCAACGGATTCCCCGAAGTAGAGGGGACTGAAAGTGCTCCCTGCCGCTGGACTGGATCGGCACGACTGGTCGTTGCAGCGGATTCCCCGAAGTAGAGGGGACTGAAAGCTGCCGGCAATCGGCGATATTTTGCCGCTGCCAGATAGTTGCAACGGATTCCCCGAAGTAGAGGGGACTGAAAGTCCAGTCATCGATGCTTTCTGCCGGGTCCTCGAGGAGTTGCAACGGATTCCCCGAAGTAGAGGGGACTGAAAGGTTTTGTCTACCTACCTGGTCATTTGTCACATCTCCGTTGCAACGGATTCCCCGAAGTAGAGGGGACTGAAAGTCACAGCCCGCGTCTCCGACAGCAATGTGCCGCCCAGTTGCAACGGATTCCCCGAAGTAGAGGGGACTGAAAGAGGAACATGGCATATTGAACTGACGAGTGTTGATACGGTTGCAACGGATTCCCCGAAGTAGAGGGGACTGAAAGAAGAGCACAGCATGCGCTATTGCCCACAGTGCGGTGTTGCAACGGATTCCCCGAAGTAGAGGGGACTGAAAGTTGTGACGCCGGTCCTCGACGTAGTGAAGCAGGTGCTGTTGCAACGGATTCCCCGAAGTAGAGGGGACTGAAAGGCAACCTGGTACTCCTGTCCGAAGGGCCGCTATAGGTTGCAACGGATTCCCCGAAGTAGAGGGGACTGAAAGCCGAAGCCCGACCTGGAACTGTTGGAGGCAAAATCCGTTGCAACGGATTCCCCGAAGTAGAGGGGACTGAAAGTTGTTCCAGTAGAAATCCTTGCCCTCGTCAATGCCCGTTGCAACGGATTCCCCGAAGTAGAGGGGACTGAAAGCGAGCTGTTCGATTCGACGCTTGAACTCCGCAGCGGTTGCAACGGATTCCCCGAAGTAGAGGGGACTGAAAGGCGGTCTCGGCGCAGAAGGCGTCGCAGAATCTCGGTTGCAACGGATTCCCCGAAGTAGAGGGGACTGAAAGCCAGATCGCGGATGGATACTCGAAGTATGTCACTCGCGAGTTGCAACGGATTCCCCGAAGTAGAGGGGACTGAAAGTCACCGAGCCGTTCGATACGAGCCACGCCGCCGGACGGTTGCAACGGATTCCCCGAAGTAGAGGGGACTGAAAGGTACAAACGAACCGGACACGGATACGTACGCTGGGATAGTTGCAACGGATTCCCCGAAGTAGAGGGGACTGAAAGGCGGCTTAATCTCATTCGCTCGGGCGACTAAACCCCGTTGCAACGGATTCCCCGAAGTAGAGGGGACTGAAAGGAAAGCAGGTATAATTACACTTGAACAATACCGCGTTGCAACGGATTCCCCGAAGTAGAGGGGACTGAAAGATATGTCGCCACGTTCAAATGTGAAAGTCCAAAGCCGGGTTGCAACGGATTCCCCGAAGTAGAGGGGACTGAAAGCCGTAAGCAGAAGATAAGAACTGCTAAGGCGGTCACTAGTTGCAACGGATTCCCCGAAGTAGAGGGGACTGAAAGTGTATGGTTTTGAGCGTCAGCAGCGCGGTGGCGTGGGTTGCAACGGATTCCCCGAAGTAGAGGGGACTGAAAGAGCAAGGCTACTGCGCGAAAACTCGCGAAGCAGATTCGGTTGCAACGGATTCCCCGAAGTAGAGGGGACTGAAAGGGACAAAGTATTGCGGGTGGCTTTGGCGTAGGCCGTTGCAACGGATTCCCCGAAGTAGAGGGGACTGAAAGGCGACGGTAGACCTAACCCAGCAGCTGCGTAATTGTTGCAACGGATTCCCCGAAGTAGAGGGGACTGAAAGATCTATGCAAGCCAGAACGTAGAAGGCTTCGAGGAAGTTGCAACGGATTCCCCGAAGTAGAGGGGACTGAAAGGGCATCAACCCAGCCGTCCGACCCAGGTAGTTTCCGTTGCAACGGATTCCCCGAAGTAGAGGGGACTGAAAGTTAATGCTATCAAGTCTCGCTATGACGCAATCAACGCGTTGCAGCGGATTCCCCGAAGTAGAGGGGACTGAAAGTGCTTTCGCCCTGGCCCGAATGCCGTCATCATAACCGTTGCAGCGGATTCCCCGAAGTAGAGGGGACTGAAAGGCGGACGAAACAGCTGTTCGCCGGGGCGCACAGGCCGTTGCAGCAGATTCCCCGAAGTAGAGGTAGCGCGGTAGTGAAACGGGATTCGGTGGACATGTTCCTCGATACCTCGGTGTTAGTTGCTTTCTCGGCAGTATCCAGGCTCGATATACTGTGGATGACGTATCCTGGGAAACTCGTTATTCCCAGAGCAGTAGATGAGGTTCTACATGAGTGGGGTACGTGCCCGGTGCGAAGCCAGAAGCGTGCCGAACTGTCCCACGTGTGGCAGAAAAGGGCATGTTTCCAGTAAAACCCCGCAATCTGTCTTGCGCACGAGGCTTTCCTGCCCCGTACCTCGACGATGCTTCCTCGTCTCCTTGCTCCGAAACGTTCATTGTGGTTAAATGGCTTTTGGTTGGTTCCTTCAGTTTTTGTATGGAATCCAGCCGTTTAGCCAGTTTGGCCAGGTTTACTTCCATACCACGGGAGAGGAGCAGGCGAAGTGTACCAGATCTTGAAGAAGCGAATACTCACTCCCCAGACGAAACTGGTCGTAGTGAGAGCGCCTTATGTGGCCGAAAAGGCCGAGCCGGGCCAGTTCGTCATCATCAGAGTGAGAGAAGAGGGCGAACGAATCCCTCTTACCATAGCCGATTACTCGCGGGAGGAAGGCACGATCACCCTCGTGTTTCAGGAGGTAGGTCTGACGACAAAGCTTCTGGGTCTCTTGGAAGAAGGGGACGCGATCCTCGATTTGGTCGGCCCCCTCGGCATTCCGGCCCAGTTACCGGAAGCTGGGGTCGTGGTAGCAGTGGGAGGAGGGGTAGGAGTTGCACCCGTTTACCCCAAATGCAAGGAAATGACCAAAAGGGGCGTACGGGTCATTTCCATCATCGGAGCGCGCTCGAAGGACCTTTTGATCCTGGAGGACGAAATGAGGGAAGTGTCCGAGGAACTCCATATCTGCACCGATGACGGTTCCAAGGGTTTCCACGGGTTTGTCTCAGAAAAACTTAAGGAGCTTCTCACCGGTGGGCTAAAGCCCGACGAAGTCATAGCCGTTGGTCCGCTTCCGATGATGCGAGCTACGTGCGAAGTCACAAAGCCTTTCGGGATCAAGACCTGGGTATCCATGAACCCGATTATGGTGGACGGAACGGGTATGTGCGGGGCCTGCCGGGTGACGGTGGGCGGCGAAACGAAGTTTTGCTGCGTGGACGGTCCCATGTTTGACGGTCACCTGGTCGATTGGGCCGAGGCGATACGCAGGGCCAATATGTACCGGGACGAGGAACGAGTAGCGCTAGAACGTTGCGCGGGATGCGGAGGTGAGAAGCATGTCTAAGCGTCCGGGAAGAACTCCGATGCCCGTCGCCGATCCCAGGGAGCGAACGAAGAATTTTGACCAGGTAGCGCTGGGATATACGGAGGAAATGGCGTTAACTGAAGCTTCAAGGTGTCTTAACTGTAAGAACCCCCAGTGCGTCACCGGTTGCCCGGTTGCCGTGAATATCCCGGCTTTCATCAGCTTGTTGAAGGAAAAGAAGTTCCGGGAAGCCATCGATAAAATAAAGGAAACGAACAGTTTGCCTGCTGTGTGCGGCAGGGTATGTCCGCAAGAGCACCAGTGTGAGGAAAAGTGCATTCTCGGCCGGAGAGGTGAGCCTGTGGCCATCGGCCGGCTCGAGAGATTCCTCGCCGACTGGGAAGCGGAAAACGGGAGGAGCCCAACTAAGAAGGCGCCTCCCAAAGGCAAGAAGGTTGCGATCGTCGGTTCTGGTCCAGCCGGACTCACCTGCGCCGCAGATTTAGCCAAGCTCGGCTACGATGTGACGATATTCGAATCCCTGCACGCGCCCGGCGGGGTGCTAATCTACGGAATTCCCGAGTTCAGGCTGCCCAAAGCGGTGGTCAGGCGAGAGGTAGAGTACGTCAAGGAACTGGGCGTGGACATTCAAACCAACGTCGTGGTGGGCCGGAGTATCACCATCGACGACCTGTTTGAGAGAGGCTTCGAAGCTGTCTTCATCGGTACCGGTGCGGGGTTACCCATGTTCATGCACATTCCAGGAGAAAACCTGAACGGCGTTTACTCGGCTAACGAGTGGCTCACCAGGATCAACCTGATGAAGGCATACAAGTTTCCCGAGTTCGATACCCCGATAAAAGCCGGGAAACGGGTGGCCGTGGTCGGTGCGGGTAACGTGGCGATGGATGCGGTAAGATGCGCTCTGCGACTGGGCGCGGAGAAAGCGATGATCCTCTACAGGCGCGGTAGAGAGGAAATGCCGGCCAGAGCTGAAGAGGTGGAAAACGCCGAACAGGAAGGGGTGGAGTTCCACTTCCTGACGAACCCGGTGAGGATCATCGGGGACGACAAGGGATGGGTTAAGGCGGTCGAATGCATACGGATGGAGCTCGGGGAGCCCGATAAGTCGGGCAGGAGAAGGCCCATTCCGATCAAGGGATCTGAGTTCACCATCGATGTGGATACGGTCATCATGGCCCTGGGTACCACCCCGAATCCCATCTTGTCCAGGATAACACCGGGCCTCAAAGCGCATGATTGGGGCGGTCTTATCACCGATGAGACCACCGGCAGGACCACGAGGCGTGCTGTTTGGGCGGGGGGAGACGCCGTGACCGGTTCGGCCACGGTCATTCTGGCGATGGGAGCTGGAAGAACCGCAGCCCAGGACATTCACAGGTATCTGGAAAGCGGGTCGAAGGATTGGTAATCCCCGGGGTGGACCGGGTAAGGGAGTCCGATGATTCTCAGGGAAAACGTTCTCACCGTCAGCCAGCTTAACGCGTATGTCAAAGAAGTCCTGTGGCGAGACGAGCTCTTGAGGCAGGTTGCCGTCATAGGCGAGATGGCCAACGTCCGGATGTACGGGGGGCACATGTATTTCACTCTCAAGGACGAGAAAGCCAGCGTCCGGGCGGTGATGTGGCGGAACGACGTGGCGCGACTCAAGTTTGTAGCCGAAGAGGGCATGTCCGTAATTGCCATGGGATACGTTTCCGTGTTCGAAAGGGATGGAAACTACCAGCTGTACGTGAGCTACATGGAGCCCTCGGGTCTCGGGGCCCTGTACGTAGCCCTGGAACAACTGAAGAAGAAGCTGGAGGCGGAGGGGCTGTTTTCACAAGAGAGAAAGCGGCCCCTGCCCTTTCTGCCCCGGAAGGTGGGGATAGTCACTTCTACCCGGGGCGCGGCCATAAGGGATATCGTGACGGTCGGACGGCGAAGGTTTCGGGGCGTTCGTTTTGTAGTAGCTGACTCGCGGGTTCAAGGGGATGGTGCGGCGGAGGAGATAGCTCGGGGGATCGAGCTCCTGAACGGCGTGCCCGGGGTGGACGTGATTATAGTGGGGAGGGGTGGTGGCGCCCAGGAGGATCTATGGTGCTTCAACTCGGAGATCGTCGCCAGGGCTATATTTTGCTCGAGGGTACCGGTGGTTTCCGCCGTCGGGCACGAACGAGACGTGACCATCGCGGACCTCGTGGCTGACGTCCGCGCGGCGACCCCTTCCAACGCTGCGGAGTTGGTCGTCCCTGACGTCCGGGAAGTGCGCCGGGTCCTCGAAGGGGCGCTGGGAAGGGGCAAATCCCTTCTCGCCGCCAAGGTGGCCGGCTACCGTAGAATCCTGGGAGCTCTTTCTTCCAGGCCATGCCTGACACGGCCCGACTGGAGATTGGTGGAAAACAGGGAAAAACTAATATCCCTAAACACTCGCCTGGAGGAAGCGATTGAGCAGGTCCTGGACACAAAAAGAGCTCGCTTCAGAGAACTCATCCTCAAGATGGATGCTTTGAGTCCCTTGAAGGTTCTGGCCCGGGGGTGGAGCTTGGCGAGAGTACTTCCGGACAGGGTCGTGCTCAAAGACAGCTCCCAGGTGCGCCCCGGCTCGCGGATAGAAATCACCTTGAGAAGAGGCTTAGTCGAATGTACGGTCGATCGAACGATTCCTCCGGCGACGGAGGAGAGGGAACAGCAGGAAGGGAGGGGAACGCCGTGAAAGGTGAAAAGGATGGTCGCGCGCCCAACCCTTTGGAACCCGCATCCGGCTGGTTGGAAACCGGAGCTTCTTTACCGTCAGCCGAGGACAGAGCTCCTGTACCGCCAGGCGAGCACCGGCCTCCGGGTGAAGTTGGCAAGGGTGCCGGCCTGGGTACGGACACGAGGCGGGTTGGTGATGCAAGCGCCAATGCTGGCGGAGCGGTAGGTCGTTCGGAGGCAGGAGGAGCATTCTCTTTTGAACAGGGATTGAAACGCCTCGAGGAGATCGTGCAATCGCTGGAAAAAGAGGATGTTCCCTTGGAGGAGTCTCTCAAGCTTTGGGAGGAGGGCGCGGCCCTCGTACGCCAGCTCGAGGAAATCCTGGACAGAGCTCAGACCAGGATAGAGCAGGTTTTGCGGGACGAAGACGGGCGGATTTACACCATCCCGGTGGAGAGAGAGCCGGGCTAGGTGTTGGCAGTCATAAGAAGACAGGGAACTCGTATGCACCAAGATAACCGGCCAACCTGAGACTTTCCTATCCATGGGGCATAGCTGGCAGGGTAACTGCGGTCGACGATCCGTATGGTATTTCCGGATGCAGTTTTGAACACGTAGCTTCGGGTGGTGAGAACGTGAACGGTGCGATTGAAGACCCCGGCGAATACCTTCGGCGGTACCTTGACGAAAGAAAGACCGTGATCGACGAAGCTGTGAGGAGGTCCTTATCCCGTTATCCAAGCCCTCTTAGGGAAATGATGATTTATTCAGCTGAAGGCGGTAAACGCCTGCGCGGGACCGTGGTGCTGGCGGTTTCCGGTTACCTGTCGTGTACACGTGCTTCTGGTCTGCCGTTCACCGCATGTAAGCCAGGGGAGGAAGGCTTCCGGGATTTGCCATTTGCCTCGGAGGCACCCTCTGTTGTATCAAACGCTAACGACATGAAAGGGCATAATCAGGGGAAGGGTGAACGGGTAGGTACCACCGCGGATCTTCACGAAGATGCCCTTGACCTGGCAGTGGCGGTCGAACTCGTGCACGCGTATTCCCTGGTCCACGACGATCTCCCCTGCATGGATAACGACGATTTCCGGAGAGGAAAGCCTACTGCCCACCGCAAGTTCGGCGAAGCCATGGCCGTCCTGGCCGGGGACGGACTTTTGACCGCAGCTTTCGAAGTGGGGCTGGGCGATGCGTCTTTACCCCCGGAACGCCGGTGCAAGAGGGCCAGAGCTTGCGCCGAGCTTGCCAGGGGCGCGGCAGGGATGGTGGCGGGGCAGGTCTTCGACATGGAGGCCAAGGGAAAGCGACTCGGTCCGGAGGCCGTGAAAAGAATCTACCTGCTGAAGACGGGCGCGCTGTTTGAGTCCGCGGCGAGAATCGGGGGTATTCTTGCAGAGGCCGGCGCGAAGTGCCTGGACGCATTGGGGGCATGGGGCCGGGAGTTCGGTTATGCTTTTCAAATCGCCGATGACATAGAAGACGCAGAAGCTACGTCCTCGGCGGAAGACGATACTCTCGTTGCCGAGACTTCCATCCAGGATGCCGCTGAAGAAGCGGTTTTGGCGCTGAGGAGGAGCTTAGACTACCTGACCCCGTTCGAGCATCCTGGAGAGACCTGGTTTCTTTCGGAGATTTCCCGGTTTTATCTAAGTCGTCTCAATGTTCTTTTTACGGCCTCCTCGGGGGGAACCGGGGAGAGTGGCTGACGGTGATACCCGCGTATGCCACGTTGACTTCGACCAGCTTTCCATCCTGAAACCTCTTGGTTACATCCACTCTGGGCACAACTACCGCAACCTCGTGAGGAAGCGTGGTCTTGAGTTCCCTCGACAGTCTGATAGCTATGTCTTCCACAACCACGTCTATTTCGTCGACCAAGCCTGGGTGGCCACCTGAGACCGCCGTGATCCCTCCCGGGGTGGCTGCTCCTTCCTGGCCCGGTGCACGGGAATGGGAAAACTTAATGGGGCTTCCCCCCGTGGACTCACCCGGTTTCGCGACATCTTTCGTGGTCTTCCGTCCGAGCGTCAGCGTAGGGCCGGGTTTCAGTGCCGGAAATCCTGGACCATCTACCGGGCGGAAGTCGATCTTACCACCGGTCCCCGGAATTAATACGGCCCGGTAGCGGCGAGGTGCATCGGGAGAAGACCTCGCCGCCGCACTCCCCAGAGGAATGCTTCCTTTGTTTTTCCGTTTCATGCATGAAATCTTCACGGTTCACTCTCCAGAGCAGGGAACTTGGGACCCGCGCTTGCCCCCGGAACGATCCCGAGCTCTAGCTCTTTTCGACAAGGTTATGTTTCCTCTGGCAGATTGGTGCCGGGAGATTGCACGTTATTTCACCCCGCAAATGAGCTTGTCAAGCTTTCGCGGGTAGTAGGTGATGAAATCTATGCCATCCTCAGTCACGACTACCGTGTCCGAATGGCGGAAGCCTCCGACGCCCGGCACGTAAAGCCCGGGTTCCACGCTGAATACCATACCCGGCCGGATGATGGTGTCGTCTCCGGTGTCGAAGAACGGTGCCTCGTGACCGAGGAGTCCCAGAGCGTGACCGGTGTGGTGCCTCCAGTAATCCCACAGCTCTTCTCTCTCGAAGAAGTCCCGCACCGCATCATCCACTTCGGAGCAACGTCGCCCCGGCCGGATAGCTTCAAAAGCTATCTCCTGAGCTTGCCTCATCAAAGTAAAGAACTTGCGCTGAACTGCGTTGGGTTCTCCTACAAACATCGTGCGCTCCAGTTCGCTGGAATACCCGGCCACGTTTGCCGCGGCCCCCGTCACCAGAACGTCGCCCGTCTTGAGTACGGCGTTTATGCTCACAGCATGAGGAAGGGCTGAGTTGGGTCCTACTTGCCCTCTAAAACCAGCGTGCGCACCCGTTCTGGTGGAAGACCCGGGGGTGAGCGATTCACCCAGAGTCCGAAGCATCGCGATGGTAGCTTCCATGGACGCCCGCATGGAAATCTCGTCTTCAGTCCGGCCAGGTAAAGAGTATTCCTGTAGCAGGGCGTGGGCGAGGTTGCCCCACCTGGCGCTTTCCCGGATGAGCGCGATTTCTTCAGGGGACTTGATTACCCTGAGTTCGGAGATGAAATCTCGAATCACTTCCACCTTCGCCGGTGACAGCGTTTCCGATAGCTTCGGACCGCGATAACCCTGGGGTGAGCCGTATCCGTCGGCATCGGCTCCCACCGTCGTCTTGCCCGGCCCCATCTTGACCAGGATTTCGGCCAGCAGGTTCATGGGATGGGTTTTGCCTGGGTATTCCGGGTAGGATTGAACGTCATCGATCTGGTCGAATTCCCGAGCATGCTCCTCTTCGAGTCTGGGCACGAAAATGGTCCTGCGTCCATCCGCCGAGATGATGAGAGCTACCGGCCTTTCCGTGGGGATGAAAGCAAATCCGGTGAGGTAAAAGATGCTGGTGGAGTTGAAGAACACGAAAGCGCCGAATCCCTTTTCCTTCATCAGGTCCAGCACCGCTTGCCTGCGCCGGGCGTATTCGGCGCGAGACAGACCGATTTTCACAGAAATCCGCTCCCTTCCGCTGGTATTTTCAGGCGAAAAACGAGTCTCAATGCGACTTCTATCATGTCCCCCGGGGGGCGTCAACGGGACGGCCCGGCAAAAGCCTGGAGGACCAGATCGCAAAGACATGGTTCCAGGTTATGATCGAAGCTCACTACGACAGCGTGAGAAATGCCAGATATTGCATCAGGCGATTCTGCAGGTTGAACCACCAGTGCAAAGCCACAACGCTCAGGAGATTACGTGACCTGCTGTAGACGACCCCGAGGAATATCCCTATGATGAAGGCACTGAGCAGGTTCGCGATGGCAGCTACTCTTTCCAGCGTACTTACAGCGTACAGGAGACTTCCCACGTGGCTGAGGGAGAAGACGATGGAGGATGCAACTATAGCTCGCGTGGTACTCGCCGCGTCGAAGAGTTTCCTGCCCATTATCTCAAAAAAAGGGATGAGCGTGGCCCGAAAGAGCGGGCGGACCGGGGGCGCGGGAAACAGCCGTGAGCTTTAGAGCCGGCTGAATCCGGCCTCAGCGCGAACGGGCGCGATGTGTTATACTCATGCATGAATTCGCCTGCGAGGTGCAGTATTCTAGTGGGCGATTCGCTCTGAGGGCGGGCCTAAAAATCCGTCGAAGCTATGCCCTCCCGCCTCCAGCGGGCTCGATGCGCCCAGCTTCGGGTCGGCTGGCAGGAGCAAGGAGGAGAGGGCGATCCACAACGGCATGTGGGCGTGGACCCTCTCTTCGCGGGGCGCAAGGCGCCCTGGGGCTTGTACCCGGTGTTCCGGGATAGCTGCCTTGAGTGGCCGGGTGGGAAGGCTCATCCGGAAAGCCCGGCTGCAAAAGAGGCTAAGAGCGAGGCCCTTGAGGAAATCTCCTAGACTGTCCTCGATAGGGGCGGCGGCGGGATTGCGGTGTGGACTAAGTGGTGATCCGGCGCCGGCGCGGGTGACCCGCCGGGGAAGCTTTTAAAGGGGAACCGCCCGGAGCGCGAGCCCGGGTAAGCTTCCGGGAAAGCCTGCCGGACCTTAAGCCACAAGATTTACTGCCGCCGCTGCCTCGCAGGGGAAGCGAAAACGGGTCCGAAAAATGCCTGGAAACAGCACCGCCAAAAGGAGCTCGAGGGTCGTTTCTGCCTTTCTATTGGGGATTTCAGCCCTGGTCCTGAGCTTTGCGCTGAACTTCTTCTCCGATAAAGTGTCTTTCAGCTTATCGCCGTACTTTGGTGTTCCTTTTCTCCTGATCGTCATAGCCCTCGGTATTGCCGCGGACGTAGTGGGGATCGCTTCCGCCAGGGCTCGGGAACCAGCTCTCATGTCGATGGCGTCGAGAAAGATAAAAGGGGCAAGAGAGTCCCTCTGGTTCATCAGGAACGCGGACAAGGTTTCGTCTCTGGCCAACGACCTCCTGGGCGACGTCTGTGCCACCGTAGCCGGCGGTCTCGCGGTGGGACTGAGCTTCAGGTTTGCCGGGAGTACGCGACTGACCCGGCCTGTGCTTTCAGCTCTGGCGGTGGGTCTGGCTGCGGCGCTCGCCGTGGGAGGAAAAGCTCTTATGAAAGGAATCGCCCTCAAGCGCGCTGAATCTATTATGTACCGTGTTGGACTAATATCCAGCGTCTTGCGGGGAGTTTTTCCATGGCTCGGGTCGTTGAGGAGGGACACCGGGACCGGTCGTCTGGACACCGGCCGAAGGAGGAGGCGGCGGAATGATCCGTCTTGACCAGGTGAGGTCTCCTGGAGATTTAAAAGGTAGGTCCGTTCAAGAACTTACTTCTCTTGCCGGGGAGATAAGAGATCGCATAATAGAGACCGTGTCCAGGAACGGTGGTCACCTGGGGGCCTCGCTGGGTGCGGTAGAGCTCACGCTGGCGCTGCACTCGGTATTTGACAGCCCCAGAGATAAGATCATTTGGGACGTGGGACATCAAGCGTACGCCCACAAGCTAGTCACCGGAAGGTATGAACGATTCGGGACACTGCGGAAATTTGGAGGCTTGTCTGGATTTCCGAAGCGTTCTGAAAGTCCTCACGACATTTTCGACACGGGTCATGCGTCTAATTCCATCTCGGTCGCCCTGGGGTTGGCGATTGCTCGGGACCGCGCCGGCGAGCACTATAACGTCATCTCCGTTATCGGAGACGGAGCTCTCACCGGAGGACTAGCTTTCGAAGGGCTTAATAACGCCGGGCGTTCCGGCACCAAAATCATCGTGGTGCTTAATGACAATTCCATGTCCATTTCCAGGAATGTCGGGGGCATCTCTCATTATCTGACCAGGCTCCGCATGGCCCGGACTTACACCAGGGCAAAGGCCAGATTCGAACAAATCCTAGGAGATCTACCCAGGTTTGGACCGCGTCTTCTCGCTTTCCTGAAGCGGTTTCGTGGCGGCATCAAGTACCTTTTGTTTCCCGGGACCTGGTTTGAGGATCTGGGATTTAAGTATTACGGACCGGTTGATGGACACGACATCGGGGCTATGCAGGAGGTTTTTGCTCGTGCCCGCGAGATGGACCGGCCGGTGTTGATACACGTCATCACCAAGAAAGGGAAAGGCTATCCCATGGCCGAGTCTTTTCCCGAGAAGTTCCACGGCCCCGGTCCCTTCGATGTGGAAACGGGAGAACTTTACTCCTCCGGAAACACCCCTACCTGGAGCGAGGTGTTCGGCGAGGCCATGGTGGAGATGGCTGAAAAAGACCCCGCCGTGGTGGCGGTCACGGCAGCTATGATGGACGGCACCGGTCTTTCCGAGTTCGCCCGTCGCTTTCCCGAGCGGTTTTTCGACGTGGGAATAGCCGAGGGTCACGCCGTGAGCTTCGCCGCTGGTCTCGCTCTCGGGGGCATGAAACCCGTGGTCGCCATATACTCCACGTTTTTGCAGCGAGCTTACGACCAGATAGTCGAAGACGTCTGCCTTCAGAACCTCGGGGTGGTTTTCGCCGTGGACCGTGCAGGCGTAGTTGGGGAGGACGGCGAAACCCACCAGGGAGCTTTCGACTTGAGCTACCTCCGGCACATTCCCGGAATGACTGTTATGGCGCCCGCCGACGAAACGGAGCTTAAAGACATGCTGCGCACGGCGTTGGAAATGGGCCGGCCCGTGGCCATACGTTACCCAAGGGGTAAAGCGTACGGTGAAAAATCGAGGGAAGCTCAGCTTGTGCCCGTCGGGAGGGCCCGGGTTCTCGTAGAAGGGGGCGATGTGACGATCTTCGCTATCGGCGCCATGGTCTACCCTTCGGTGGAAGCTTCGAAGATTCTGGAACGAAGCGGAGTATCGTGTGGCGTCGTGAACGCCAGGTTCGTGAAACCCCTTGACATCGAGACGCTGCTCTCCGCAGCCCGGAAGGGGCCCATTGTTACGGTAGAGGAGAACGTGCCCGAAGGAGGGTTCGGGGGAGCTGTTCTGGAAGCTCTGGCCCAAGCCGGGGTCACATGTCAAGTATTGCGTATCGCGATGCCTTCGCGGTTCCTGGAACACGGTGCTCAAAGCGTCGTGCGGGAAATGTGTGGTCTCACTGCTCAGGGGATCGCCCGGGAAATTCTAAGGTTTCTGGGCCAGAGCGTTTCTGCGGAATCTCTTTCCACAGTTCAAGGCACCTGATTAAGGGCCTTTTTGAGAGTTATGACCGGGGAATCCAAGACACGGGGGATGTGTTTGAAGCGAATCGGTATCTTTCCCAACCTTGAAAAAACTGGCACGAGCGAAGTCTGTCTCGAACTCGTGAGGTACCTTGGTGACCGTAACGAGGAAGCGGTTCTGCCTCCGGCCATCGCCGGTGCCCTGGGCCTTGAGAAGCTGTCCTTCCCGGTGGAACGGTGGGGAGAGACGGTGCGGCTCGCCCTGATCCTCGGGGGTGACGGTACTCTGCTTTCGGCGGCCAGAGCCCTTGCCCCGCAGGCGGTGCCGCTCCTCGGGGTGAACTTCGGTCACTTCGGGTTCCTTTCCGAAATCGAGCGGAACGATCTTTTCCGAGAGCTCCCCAGGTTCCTCCAGGGAGATTTTATACTGGATCCCAGGTTGATGCTGGAAGTCGTCGTACTCCGGGGGGAAGAGCGCGTCTTCAAAGCGTTGTGCTTGAACGAGGTATGTGTGCTGAAGGAGCTTCTGTCTCGCATTGCTGTGATATCGGTTTTCGCTGGGGACTCCCTGGTGGAAACATACTTGGCCGACGGGATAATAGTGGCCACCCCTACGGGGTCTACAGCTTACTCTCTTTCGGCAGGAGGCCCGATCCTCCACCCATCTGTGGATGCTCTGATCGTGACGCCCGTTTGCCCTCATAGTTTGAGCTCCAGATCAGTAGTCTCACCCTCGGCTACTGTTTTGAGGGTGGAAAGTCGTGAAGAGAACCAGAAAATGCACCTTTCTGTAGACGGTCAGATCTCATTTGTGATGGAACCCGGCGACCGCGCTTTCATCAAGGCGTACGAGAGACCCGCCCTCTTGGTGAGAAACGAGGGCTGGTCTTTTTATGAAGTGTTGCGGAGGAAGATGAAGGAAGGGGGAGAGAAGCCGACCTCGTGACCCCCGGATCGGGATAGGGGCGGTTTCGGCGACATGAAAACCAAAAGGCAGATGAAGATTCTGGAGATAGTTTCAAGACGGCCGGTGTTTACCCAGGAGGAACTGGCGGAAGCTCTCCGGCAGGAAGGCATCAACGTGACTCAGGCCACGATATCCAGGGATATAAAGGAGCTCAACCTGATAAAGGTCCCCTCCGGTGACGGCAGGGCCAAGTACGGTCTGCCTTCCGGGACTCCCGGGAAGATAATCCTGGATAAGCTCAAGAGGCTCTTGGCGGATTGTTGCCTTTCGATAGACGCTTCCGGCAATCTCATCGTCGTGAAGACCATCTCCGGCACCGCTCCGGGGGTAGGCGAAGCTCTGGATGAGCTGAGGATGCCGGAGATCCTGGGTACGGTGGCCGGGGACAACACTGTCCTGGTGGTAGCCCGCTCCCCCGATAAGGTCGGGTATGTCCTGTCCAAACTGAAAGACCTGGCGGGGATGGGACCGGTATGATACTGGCGCTCAGGATAAAGAACTTCGGGATACTGTCTTCCGCCGAAATCGAGTTTGGGGAAGGACTTCAATGCTTTACGGGGGAGACCGGCGCGGGAAAGTCTATGATAGTGGACGCCGTCGAGGTTTGCCTCGGTGGAAGAGCTTCCGCCGACATGGTGCGTTCCGGAGCGGACAAGGCCGTAATCCAGATGGTGCTCGCCTGCGACGAAGAGGTCTTTTCCCGCATGGACCCGGAGACCAAAGAGATAGTGGGAGACCCTTCTGAGATCCTGCTGGAACGGGAAATGACATCCCAGGGTCGTTCATACGCGAGGATCAACGGTCATCTCGTCACCGCTCAAATTCTTCAAAAGGTGGGACAAGCTCTCGTAGACATTCACGGGCAGCACGAGCACCAGTCGCTTCTGAGGCCCGCCTCGTATCTGGATCTCATCGATGGGGTCAATAAAGACATCGCCGCCCTCAGGGAAGAATTTCGCGTCCTGTACGCGCGAAGGCAGTCCGAGATGGAGAAGATGCGGTCGCTCGTCCTGGACGAAAAGGAGCGGAAGAGGCAAATAGACCTCCTTCAGTATCAGGTGGACGAAATCGAGAAGGCCAGGATCGAGCCGGGGGAGGAGTCGAAGCTTCGTGAAGAATACAGAAAGCTTTCCGCTCTTGAGCGACTGAGAACCATCTGCGGAGAGTGTCGGGAGCTTCTGTACGAGAGCCCTTATGGAATGGCTTGTTCCGACAGCCTGGGCAAGGCAGTCTCCCTCTTTCAGGAAGCTTCTTCCCTCGACCCCGCCGCAGAACGAGTCTTCTCCGCTCTGAGCGAAGTGGGTATTTACCTGGAAACGGCCCTTGACCTTCTAAGGAAGTACGAGTCATCCCTGGATGTCCAGCCGGACAGGCTCAAAGAGGTTGAGGAACGCCTGGACCTCATAGGACGCCTAAAGGACAAGTACGGTCGGGATGAGCGGGCAATTCTCGAGTATCTGGAAAGGGCCAGACGGGACCTGACCAGGCTGGCATCGGCTGAGGAGACCCTGGCTATGCTGAAAGAAAGCTTGGCGCGAATTGAGGAGGAAATGGCGAAAAAAGCCCGGGAACTTCACGAGCTGCGCATGGGAGCTGCGCTGGAGCTCGAGAAAACCGTAACGGCCGACCTGGAATCCCTGGGGATGCCCGGAGGCGTTCTGGGGGTGTCCGTGGTCACCGACGAAGATCCGGAAGGTATCCCCTTTGGAAACGGGCGAGTCAAGGTCCATCCTTATGGAATAGACCGCGTAGAGATCACGTTTTCGGCCAACCCCGGCGAGCCTCCGAGGCCTCTTAACAAGGTGGCCTCTGGGGGCGAGCTTTCCAGGTTGACTCTGGCCTTAAAAGCTTTCCTTGCCGATAGGGACCCCGTACCCACTTTGATTTTCGACGAAATCGATTCGGGTGTAGGAGGGCGTGCGGGCCAGGCCGTGGCGGAGAAACTCGCGCGTCTCGGCCGGTACCATCAGGTATTCTGCGTAACCCACCTAGCTTCCATCGCCGCTGCTTCCCATGGTCACTACGTGGTCGAAAAAGTAGAAGAGGGAGGAAGGACCGTCGCCTTTGTGAAGAGGGTTGATGGTGAGGAAAGGGAAAAGGAAATTGCGAGGATGTTAAGCGGTAAGCCCTCGGAGACTTCTCTCGCACACGCCAGAGAGCTTCTAGCTTGGGGAGCGTCGGTCCGGCTCGCCTTATAAAACCCCATCGCTCCGGCAAAACTTGATCCTTGTCTAGGACGGGTTTTGAGGGGGCGTGGTATCCTCTTGATTCCATCTCGAACGCGGCGTATCATCGGGCTCAGCCTGAGCGCCCTCGTAATCCTCACGTTCTGTTCCAGTCCGGTCCGCTTTGCCTATTCCCTCCCCCAGACGGTGACCGTGTCGTCCGGGCAAGATGTGACCCTGGACACCGGGTATCCGCTGGTCTCGGTACACCCTCTGGGGGAGCCTAAGCCCGGGATTTGGGGCGGGCTCACCCGGCGAGTATCGGTGGATACCCGAACAGCCGGCGAGGTTGCCGTGGAGTTCCGCCTCCTCGGTCTCATCCCCTTAAGAAGAGTGGCTTTCAAAATCGTGTCGCCCCCCATGGTGGTACCGGGAGGGCATTGTATAGGCGTGATTCTGCGGCAGAAAGGGGTTTTGATAAGCGGCCTGGCATCCGTCGAAACGGTTGATGGAAAGGAGATCTGGCCTCTGAAAAACTCGGGGATCCAGCCGGGCGATGTGATACTGGCCGTAGACGGGCATGAGATAAACTCCCGCGACGAACTCGCCATCTGGACTGATCTGGCAGGGCGGCGCGGGAGTTTCCTTGAGCTCAGTTTGGAGAGGCCCGACGGGTCAATATACAGGCGCCTGGTCAAACCCGTACCCAAACGCAACGGGGGATTTGCCCTCGGTCTTCAGGTCAAAGACTCCATTGCCGGAGTGGGAACCCTCACCTTTTACCACCCGGAAAGCGGAATGTACGCGGCTTTGGGACATATCATCACGGATGACTCGGGCCGCAGGCCAGCACCGATGGAGTCAGGCCAGATAGTCCAGGCCAGCGTGGTGGACATTGAGAAGTCACGGAGGGGTAAGCCTGGAGAAATGCTGGGAACCTTCCTGGACGAGACCGACGTCATAGGAACTATAGATAGAAACGGTCCCTGCGGAATAAGTGGAGTCCTCCTTGCGCCGGTAAAGAATCCCTACTACCCGGACCCCATCCCGCTGGGCATGGCGACTCAGGTAAGAAAGGGGCCTGCCGAGATCCTTGCCGTCGTGAACGGAAGAGAGATCGGGCGTTACCGGGCGGAAATCGAGGATGTGTACCCCGGGTCCGGACCATCCTCTAAGGGATTTTTGATCAGGATTACGGACCCGGAATTGTTGGCCAAGACCGGAGGTATCGTGCAGGGAATGAGCGGAAGCCCCGTAATCCAGGACGGACGGCTGGTAGGCGCGGTTACGCACGTCCTGGTCAATGATCCCGCGAGGGGTTACGGCACTTTCAGCGAGTGGATGGCCAGGGAGGCACGGATTCTCGGTCCGGCGGAGGCCGCCGGAGAAGTCGGCCTGGCGTCGGGGGCGGCTACAGGCCGGTACCAGGCAGCGTTCGCTTCCAGTGGCCGAGTTTGGCCTCGCTAAGTTTTCTTCCAATACTTGTCAAATTCCGGCGGAAAGGATATAAATGGATTAGATCTGGGACCGGAGGGGGATATGTGCACGTGTTTCGGGTTCTAATCGCCGATGACAGCAAAGAATTTGCCGAAATGCTCAAGGATTACCTGGACAAAGAGGACGATATGGAGGTGGTTGGAGTTGCCCATAACGGTCCTGAAGCTCTGGAACTCATCGAGAAAACCGAGCCTGACATAGTGATCCTCGACATCATAATGCCCTGCCTCGACGGCATCGGTGTTCTCGAGAGGCTAGGGACCTTGAAACTCTCCAAGCGACCCAGAGTCCTCATGCTGACCGCCTTCGGGCCGGAATCGATAACCAAGAAAGCCCTGGAGCTGGGGGCGGACTATTACATACTGAAACCGTTTGACCTCGACGTCCTCACGAACAGGTTGCGGCAACTGGCGGGGGTCCGGCCGCGACCGGGATCGCCGCCCGTAGGCCGGGACAGAAGCAGAGATTCAGAGGTCAGCCGTATCATGCATGAGCTCGGCATTCCCGCACACATTAAAGGGTACCTGTATCTGAGGGATGCCATCCTCATGGTCGTGGACCAGGTCGACCTGATATCCAGAGTGACGAAAGAGCTTTACCCCGCCATCGCGATGAAGTACAACACCACCCCTTCCAGGGTGGAGCGAGCCATCAGACATGCGATAGAGGTGGCCTGGGATCGGGGAAACGTGGACACCATCAACGCGGTTTTCGGCCACACGGTGGACCAAGAGAAAGGAAAACCCACCAATTCGGAGTTCATAGCTATGATCGCTGACCGGATGAGGGTGGGTGCTCCCGTTCCGCGCTGAGCCGGTGGCTGCAGTAGATTTCACGGTACTGTGAAGGAAAGTTCATTGCCTTTCTAGAATGATCGAGCTCCTGGGAAAGGAGCTCGATTTTCGTGGAAGCGCCCGATCTCCTCGAACTTGTCCTTAACTCGACCCACGACGCCATAGTGGCAGTGGACGCGGACGCTCGGGTGAGGGTGTTTAACCCGGCTGCCGAAAGGCTCCTGGGCAGGAGCGCTCGAGAGGTGTTGGGCAAAAACGTCCGAGACGTCATTCCCAACACCAGGTTGGATAAAGTTCTCGCCACCGGCGAGGCCGAGCTGAACCAGCGGCAGGATCTCGGGGATATCACCATAGTGACCAACCGGGTGCCGATGAAAAACGATCGCGGCCAGATCGTCGGTGCGGTGGCCGTTTTCCGCGACATTACCGAGGTCAAGAAGCTCGCCGAAGAAATCACCAACTTAAGGCAAGTTCAAAGTCTCCTGGCCGCGATCATCGATTCCACCGAAGATGCCATTTCCGTCGTGGACGCACAAGGGAACGGCCTTCTCATCAACAAAGCTTACACGCGCATCACCGGCCTCACCGAAGCCGATGTAATCGGCAAGCCCGCCACCGTGGACATTGCGGAAGGCGAAAGCATGCACATGCGGGTCCTCCAAGAGAGACAGCCCGTACGGAACGTCCCGATGAAGGTGGGTCCCATGAAGCGTGAGGTGGTGGTGAACGTAGCGCCCGTGATCGTGGACGGAGAGCTAAAGGGTTCCGTGGGGGTCATCCACGATGTTTCCGAGATAAGGAGGCTTACCGAAGAGCTGGAGAGGATGAGGAAACTCGTGAACCGCATGGCCGCCAAATACACCTTTGACGATATAGTGGCGAAAAGCTCTTTGATGAGGGCCGCAGTGGACCAGGCCAAGCGGGTCGCCGAGACTTCCGTTACCGTGCTTCTCCGTGGGGAAAGCGGTACCGGGAAGGAACTGTTCGCCCACGCCATCCATAACGCTTCCCCGCGGCATTCAGGACCGTTCGTTAGGGTGAACTGCGCCGCTTTGCCCGAAGCTCTTCTGGAATCGGAACTGTTCGGCTACGCCGAAGGAGCCTTCACCGGAGCTCGAAAAGGGGGCCGCCGCGGTCTTTTCGAGGAAGCAAACGGGGGCACGCTTTTTCTGGATGAGGTTGGAGTGATGAATTTGAATCTGCAGGCCACCCTTCTTCGGGTTCTTCAGGAAAAGGAGATAACGAGAGTGGGCGAGTCAAAGCCCGTTCCGGTGGACGTGAGGGTGATAGGGGCCACCAACATCTCTTTGGAGCAGGCAGTGGCCGAGGGGCGGTTCAGGGAAGACCTCTATTACAGGCTCAACGTCATCCCCATATTCATTCCTCCGCTCAGGCAGCGGAAGGAGGACATTCCCGAACTTGTGGCGCATCTAGTGCGCAAGCTCAATGCCGAGTACGGCCGGTCGGTTCGGGGAGTGGACGACGGTGCCATGGAATACCTTCTTTCCTACAACTGGCCAGGCAACGTACGGGAGCTGGAAAACGTCCTCGGGCGGGCCATGATCAACATGCGGTATCAGGAAGAGGTCATGAAAAGGGAGCATCTGCCTTCCCTAGGAAATGACGGCACTCCCGCGGGGCCGGAAGGAAAGAGTCTTCGCCCGGGGACGCTGAAGCTTAAGGACCTCAAAGAAAAATGGGAAAGAGAGGCGGTGCTGGATGCACTTGAACGGTACGGATACAACAAGGTGAAAGCTGCGTCCAGCCTGGGAATCAGCGTTAGAACCCTGTACAACAAGATGGACTACTACGGTATCCCCTACAGTCCCTCTCCGTCTTTGTCCGCGACCGTGAAAGCTCGTTCGTGAATTTGCTTTCATAGTATAAAGAACTTTTCACGGTACCGGCCAAGCTGCTGCCGGCAGTCGTTTGCACTGTTCCTGCTAATCCCCGGTCATTCTCCAGCCCGGTGCCGCGCCCAAATGGCATGGGAATTGCGTTCAATCCAAGGCGAAGAGTCTTCGCGGAGAGTCATAAAACGTTCCGGAAATTCCGTGTCAAGGAGGGATAGTGTTGGGCGTATTCGACCAGATGATCGAGGGCGGCCATGAGCAGGTGTTTTTCTGCAGGGACAAGCTGGGTAAGCTCAAAGCTATCATCGCCATTCACGACACCACGCTCGGTCCCGTGCTGGGGGGCACGCGGATGTATCCCTACCCCAGCGAGGATGAAGCTCTCAAGGACGCGCTGCGGCTGGCCCAGGGTATGACCATGAAATCGGCGGCATGCGGAAACAACTTCGGCGGCGGCAAGGGCGTCATCTGGGGAGACCCCGACAAAGAGAAGGACGAAATCCTTTTCAGGGCATACGGCCGGTTTATCCAGGGCCTCGGTGGGAGGTTCATCACCGGGACGGACGTAGGCACGGTTTCTTCTGACTTCGTGTATTGTTTGCCTGAGACCAGGTACGTAGTAGGGCTTCCCGTAGAGTACGGCGGCAGCGGAGATACGTCCATACTCACAGCTTACGGTGTCTTCCTCGGGATCAAAGTTTGCCTCGAGGAGGTGTTCGGTTCACCGGAGTTGAAAGGGCGTACCGTCGCGATTCAGGGTGTGGGCAAGGTCGGCAGGAAGCTGGCGGGGCACCTCCACAAAGAGGGGACGAAGCTCATCGTAGCTGATGCCCGTTCGAACGTTGCGGTGGAAGTAGCTAGGGAGTTTGGAGCCGAGCTCGTAGACCCCTCGGAAATTCTATTCGCCGATGCGGACGTCTTATCTCCCAACGCCCTCGGAGGCGTCTTGAACAAGAACACGATTCCGAGAATCAAGGCGAGGATAGTGGCGGGCGGAGCGAACAACCAGCTGGAAACTCCGGAGGACGCCCTTCGGTTGAAGGAAAGAGGCATCCTGTATGCGCCCGATTACATCATCAACGCGGGCGGTGTCATCAGCGTCGCGGACGAGCTCGAGGGTTACAACCCAGAGAGGGCCAAGCACAAGACCGAGGCTATCCCCGGCCTGCTTAAGACCGTTTTCCGTATCGCCCGGGAAGAGGGTATCGACACTTACGAAGCCTCCAACCGGATGGTGGCGCGGCGTCTCGAGGCCGTCAGGGCGCTTAAATCAATTTACAAGGGTGTGAAGATGTGAAGTTCCGGGTCCTCGTGATAAACCCCGGTTCCACCTCGACGAAGCTGGCCGTCATGTCCGAAGAGGGTCCGCTGGTCGAGGAAAACGTGCTTCATACCGGCGCGTGGGTTACCCAGCTCAAGACGGTGGCGCAGCTGGATTACCGGAAAGCTGCGGTGCTCGAGTTCTTATCCCGGCACGGGTTTGACGTCAGGGACCTTGACGCCGTGGTGGGAAGAGGCGGGCTTTTGCGACCCCTGTCATCAGGAACATACCTGGTCAACGACGCCATGATCGAGGATCTCCGGAACGAAGTGGGCGGGTCGCACGCTTCGAACATGGGTGGTCTTCTGGCGGCCTCGGTAGCGAGACCCTACGGGCTTCCCGCGTTCGTCGTCGACCCCGTGTCGGTGGACGAATACTGGGACTACTCGCGGATATCGGGACTGCCGTGCTTACCGCGGAAGAGCTTGCTTCACGCCCTGAACATGAAACAGGCGGCCAGGAAAGCTGCGAGGGAGCTCGGTCGGGATCTCGAGGACCTCTTCCTGGTTATAGCTCATCTCGGCTCCGGGTTTTCCGTGAGCCCCTGCTACCACGGACGGCTGGTCGATGCGAACAACTCCAACGAGGAGGGTCCTTTCACCGTCGAGCGCGCCGGGACGCTTCCCTCCCGTGTGATCCTGCGGCTGTGCCGGGAGATCGGGGAACCCAGGAGGGTGAGGTTTTTGCTGATCAGCGAAGCCGGGATGTTCGGCTACCTCGGCACAAAGGATGCGCGGGAGGTCGAGAAAAAGCTCTCCGACCCGAAATGGGCCCTGGTGTACCGGGCCATGGCGTATCAGGTTGCCAGAGAAATCGGGGCCATGGCGTCGGTGGCTCCCGAAATGCCTGACGCGGTCGTGATAACGGGAGGGCTTGCCCGGTCGCAAACCTTCATAGACGTGGTCAAGGAAAGGACGAGTTTTATCGGTCCTCACCTGGTTTACCCTGGCGAGGACGAGATGGCTTGCCTGGCCCAGGGCGCCATCAGGGTTCTTTCCGGCGAAGAGCAGGCCAGAGAGTACCCGGAGCGTGGAAGGACGGTGTGAAGAATGGGACGTCTGTTTGACGCACTGTTGCAAAGGGTCAGCGCGCTCGGTCCGGTGGCTGTTGCTGTAGCCGAAGGCCACGATCCCGCTGCCCTGGAAGCGATCGCCGAAGCTTCTAAACACGGGTTCGTCCGTGCGGAGCTCGTGGGTTCCAGGGCGAAGATCGAAGAAACTCTCTCGTCCCTGAGTGTTCCAGCGGAGGCTGTGAGCATCGTGGAGTCCAAAAGCCCCGAAGAATCGGCGGCGAAGGCGGTGGAACTCGTCCGCACCGGCAGAGCGTCCATTCTCATGAAGGGGAAGATGCATACTTCGGTTCTTCTCAGAGCCGTTCTGGACAAGGAAAAGGGTCTCAGGACTGGAAAGGTGCTGAGCCACACGGCTGCGCTGGAAGTGCCCGGCTTCGACCGGTTCATCTTCGTAGCGGACGGGGGTGTGAACATCGCCCCTGATCTCGAACGGAAGATCAGCATCGTGGAAAATGCCATTGAAGTAGCGAGGGCGCTGGGCGTTTCCGAACCCAGGGTCGCGCTGTTGTGCGCGGTGGAGGTTCCCACTGCAGAGTACCCGGCAACCCTGGATGCAGCTGTCATAGCAAAAATGGCGGAAAGAGGAGCTTTCCCGGGTGCCCTCGTAGACGGTCCGCTCGCCCTCGATGTGGCTATTTCTCCCGAGTCGGCTGCCATCAAGAAGGTGGACAGTCCGGTGGCGGGAAAGGCGGACATTCTCATCGCCCCGGATATAACGACGGGCAACAGCGTGGCCAAGAGCATGCAATACTTTGCCGGTGCCTTGATGGGAGGAGTGATAACCGGGGCGACCCACCCGGTAGTGGTGATATCCCGGGCCGACACAGCCCGGGTAAAGCTGTATTCCCTGGCTGTGGCCCGATGTCTGGTTTAGGCGGAATTACCAGTTTCAGTACAATTAAGAGGAGGGTTCGAGATGTCCGTATTTGAGATGATGGAGAAGTACGGTCACGAACAGGTGGTGTTCAACTACGATCCCGTGTCGGGATTGAGGGCGATCATCGCCATTCACGACACAACTCTGGGTCCGGCGCTCGGTGGAACCAGGATGTGGCCTTACAAAACCGAGGAAGAAGCTCTTTTCGACGTCCTGCGCCTTTCCAGGGGGATGACCTATAAGAACGCGGCGATGGGTCTCAACCTCGGAGGCGGAAAGGCCGTCATCATCGGAGACCCCAGGAAAGACAAGTCGGAGGAGTTGTTCCGGGCGTTCGGAAAGTTCGTGGAAACCCTGAACGGACGGTACATCACAGCTGAGGACGTGGGGACCACCACCGAGGATATGGATATAATCCGGACTCAGACCAAATGGGTAGTGGGGCTGAGGGAGACCAGCGGGAATCCATCGCCAGCTACAGCCTACGGAGTTTTCCGGGCTATGCACGCAGCTGTCAAGTACCTGTGGAATCTGGACAGCTTGAAGGGACTGAGAGTCGCAGTTCAGGGAACGGGCAGCGTGGGACTGGATTTGATCAGAAGGCTCCTGGAGGCGGGCGCGACCGTCGTAGCTACCGATATCTACCCGGACAAGCTGGAAAAAGCCGTAGAACTAGGGGCCACTGCCTGTGCACCTGAGGCGATTTACTCTCAGGATTGCGATATCTTCGCCCCATGCGCCCTGGGCGGGATAATCAACGACGAAACCATTCCGCGACTCAAGGCAAAAATCGTCTGCGGATGTGCGAATAACCAGCTCTTGGAACCCCACCACGGAAAAGCTCTATCGGCAAGGGGCATTCTCTACTGCCCCGATTTCATAGTCAATGGCGGCGGAGTCACCAACGTCGCCGACGAAATCAGGCCCGGCGGCTATAACAGGGAAAGAGCCATGGCCAGCGTCGCCCGGATATACGACATCCTTCTCCGGGTATTCCAGACCGCCAAGGAAAAGGGTATGGAGACTTACGAAGCTGCCGATTACATGGCAGAGGAGAGAATCAATAAAGCCCTGCGCCAGAAGAAGATGTACATGAGGGAATAAGCGCGATGGCGGTGGGGAAATGGGAGGGGTACCGGTGAACTCTGTCCGGCACAGGGTTCTCGCCGTTGACCTCGGCAGGAGACACGGGAAGGTCGGGTTCTTCGGCGGGAGCGGAGAGATGATTCAAAAGAAAATCCTGGCGGGTCCGGATTTCCTGGAACAAGCTGCTGCTCTAATGGGTTCGCCCCCCGGCATCCTGATGATACCGGGTGGCTCGTACCGCCCCCCGGACGGCCTGACCGGGCCGGATTCCTTTCCCGAAGTCTTTCCGGTGGACGAAACGGTAGCCAGACTAGCTCGAGAGTCCGAAGATTCGTGGTATCCCCGGAACGTTCTCGCTCAAATGGCCTGGGAGTACTCGGTGAGAACAGGATGCAAAGCGTTTGCCGTGGGGACGATGAGGGGAGCACCCCTCGCCGGTGAGGCTCAGTTTTCGGGATTGCCTGGATATTCCCGCCGGGCGGTCTACCACGCCCTGGAACACCGGGCGGCCATTCGAGCTGCGGGGGAGATCAACAGGTCCGACCTCCGGGGAAAAAACCTGATCCTCGTCTACTCGGGAGAAGAAACGTCCGTCGCCTGCTACGCCCGAGGCGCCGTCGTAGAATGCACCGACCCTCTGGCGGGTGAAGGTCCTTTCGGTTTCCAGGCCGCCGGCACCCTTCCCGCCACCGCGCTGGTAGATGCCTTTTTTGAGAACGTCCTGGGAGATAAACCGGAGGAAGTCCTTTCATGCGGGTCGGGTGTTCTCGCTTACGCCGAAACGGCGGACGAGGAAGAACTGGAGCGCCTCGTAGAGAATGGGGACGAAAAGGCTCTCCGGGCTCTGTGTGGCATGGCTTATCAGATTTCCAAAGAGATAGGCAGAGCCGTGGCTACCCTGTCGGGCAGGGTCGACTTCATCATCCTGGCGGGGCCTGCGTTTTCCCTGAACGAGGTGGTGAATTTCGTCGGGTCGAGGGTGGGTAAGTGGGCCCCGGTTCTCGTGGTCGGCGGTGAACTCGTGATACCGGTTCTGCTTCGTGAGGGACTTCGTAAGGTCGAAGGAGAAAGCTGATCAGGTTCCCGGCTGGTACCCCACTTTGGTGCAAGCCGCGCTTGAGAGCTCTCTGGCGAAGCGAAATGGCCAGAGGGAAGATTTCCGCCGAGATCTCGTTTCGAAAGCGGGCAGGAATCCCGTCATGGAGTCTGGAATTTACGGAGAAAAGTGCCTCCGTCTCCGAACGAGCGGTGACCGGAGACGGAGGATCTCTGCTTTTGACGGTTCTCTCTCGAGAGCAGGTGAGGCAAATAGGGAAAGGGGGGGTAAGAGATTGGAGAAACGGGTTCGCTTTTACGAGAAGTACTGTAAGAGCTGTGCGCTGTGTGTAGCTGTATGCCCCAGAAAGATCATTACGATATCGGACCGTCTGAACGATCTCGGGTATCACCCCGCCACCGTTTCCGATGAGGACCAGGCGAAGTGCACGAGTTGCGCTCTCTGCGCGAGAATGTGCCCGGACGCCGTCATAGAGGTTTACCGGTGAAGATCTCGACGATAAAGCATACGACAAATCCGGAGGTGAAAATCTTGGCCGAAGTAGTTCTCATGAAAGGCAACGAAGCTGTAGGCGAAGCTGCCATAAGAGCGGGGTGTCGTTACTTCTTCGGCTATCCTATCACGCCTCAAAACGAGATCCCCGAGTATATGGCGAAAAGGCTTCCGGAGGTGGGGGGCGTCTACGTCCAGGCCGAAAGCGAAGTGGCCGCCATCAACATGGTTTACGGAGCAGGCGGTGCGGGCGGAAGGGTGCTCATCTCCTCGTCCAGTCCAGGCATCAGTTTGATGCAGGAAGGCATCTCGTATTTGTGCGGCTCGGAAATCCCGTGCGTCATCGTCAACATGATGAGGGGGGGACCGGGTCTCGGCGGAATTCAGCCGTCTCAGTCCGACTATTTCCAGGCAACCAAAGGTGGCGGACACGGCGATTACAGGCTTATAGTGTACGGCCCCTCGTCAATCCAGGAAATGGTGGACATCATGTTCCGGGCGTTTTCTGTCGCCGAAAAGTACCGGAACCCCGTAATGATACTGGGCGATGGAATGCTCGGGCAGATGATGGAGCCCGTGTCGTTCCCCGGCGAAACCCCTCCGCCGGATCCACGTTCCAAACCTTGGGCTACCACCGGTAACCGGGGCGGAAAATCCAGGCTTTTGAGCTCCATCATTCTGGATCCGGAGGGACTAGATGCACATAACTGGAAACTTCAGGAGAAGTACCGGCGGGCCCAAGAGGAGGAGGTCATGTGGGACCTGGAAAAGGCCGGCGACGCCGAGTGGTTCCTCGTAGCTTACGGGACTATGGCCAGGGTATGTCGAGCTGCCATGGCTATGGCAAGGCGCGAGGGGATCAAAGTGGGACTGTTAAGACCAATTACCCTTTGGCCTTTCCCGAAGCAAGCTTTCGAAGCTGTGTTGCCTCACGCCAAGGGCTTTTTGTGCGTGGAAATGTCCACCGGTCAGATGGTGGAGGACGTCAAACTTTCGGTCGAAGGCAAGGCGCCCGTATATTTCTACGGGAGAACCGGCGGCGCTGTCCCGGCTCCCAAAGGGGTTTTGAAGAGGATCAAGGACATGGTATCGGGGAAGACTCCTTCGATCACAGACTACTATGACAGGGTGGCAGGGGGTGAGCTTAAGTGAAGGCCATATACGAAAGACCCCGCGCACTGAAGGATGTGGTGACCCACTACTGTCCGGGTTGTACTCACGGTATCGCCCATCGAATCCTGGCCGAAGTCATAGACGAACTCGGTATCCAGGGGAACACCGTCGGTGTGGCATCCGTGGGATGTTCGGTCTTCGCCTACAACTACATCGACGTGGATTTCCAGCAAGCGGCTCACGGGCGCGCTCCGGCGGTGGCCACCGGCATCAAGAGAGTGCTGCCCGAGACGATAGTCTTCACCTATCAGGGGGATGGCGATCTCGCATCCATCGGTGCCGCTGAGATACTGCACGCTGCGGCGCGCGGCGAAAACATCACCGTGATATTCATTAATAATGCCATATACGGCATGACGGGCGGGCAGATGGCCCCCACCACGCTTGAGGGGATGCGGACCACCACCACGCCTCTGGGACGCCAGCCTGCTTCTCAGGGTTACCCTCTGCGTGTCTCCGAGCTCCTGTCCACCGTGGAGGGAGCAGCTTACATCGCCAGGTGTTCGCTCCACAATGCGGCGAACATCGCCAAAGCTAAGGCTTCACTGAAGAAGGCCTTTGAAACCCAGATCCAGAAGAAAGGATTCTCCTTCGTGGAGTTGCTTTCTTCCTGCCCGACAAACTGGGGACTTTCTCCTCAGGAGGCCCTCAAGTGGATCGAAGAGAAGATGATCCCCGTCTTCCCGCTGGGAGAGTTCAAGGTAAAGGAGGGCGAGGTGAGGTGACTCACGAGATAATCATGGCCGGTTTCGGCGGTCAGGGGATAATGCTCATCGGAACGCTTCTCACCTATGCGGGTATGAAAGAAGGCAAGAAGGTTTCGTGGCTTCCCTCGTACGGTCCTGAAATGCGAGGGGGAACAGCCAACTGCGCGGTAGTGGTATCTGACGAAGAGAT
Organism: Candidatus Fermentithermobacillaceae bacterium; assembly: GCA_012842495.1. Lineage (GTDB taxonomy): Bacteria > Bacillota > Sulfobacillia > Fermentithermobacillales > DUSS01 > DUSS01. The sequence continues at coordinate 36,084 of DUSS01000004.1, read as the reverse complement.
AGCTTCTCCGGTCGTCACGGAGCCTACCTCGTGCATCGTTATGAACGGTCCTTCTTTTGTCAAGTTCCACAAAGCCGTGGTCCCGGGAGGCCTCCTGGTACTAAACTCGTCCCTCGTGAAAGTCGATGATTACAGGGGAGACATTCGCGTACTGAAGATCCCCGCCAACGAAGTGGCCCGGGAAATCGGCTCTGAAAAGGTGGCCAACATGGTCTGCTTGGGAGCGCTTGTAGAAGCTATTTCCTGTGTTCCCCTGGAATCCGTGATAAGATCCCTAAAAGACGTGATTCACGAGAGGCACCACGACCTCTTGCCCATGAACGAAGAGGCGCTTAGAAAAGGGGCATCTTTGGTCCGGGCCGGCGTGTAGAATGAGATGCGGCCCGAAAGGCGTGGTGGGTTGCGGAGGTGTTGGGCGCTGTGGATGTCAGGAAGAAAGTGACCGTGGAAGAAATCGAATCCCTCTTAGCCTGCCTTCCGGGTGTTCAGCGTGTAAGGGTCGTTGTAAACGATTGGGGCGCCATAGAAGAGGTGCACGTCCTGACGGGCCTCGGGCGAAGCCCCAAACAAATAGTGAGGGACATCCTGAGCGCCCTCAAGGCTCAGTGGAATATCACTCTCGACAGGAAAAAGGTTTCCGTTGCTCAGGTTCAGGTGGGTGATCTACACCTGTCCGTCCGTCTCATCCTTGCGGGATTGGAGATCGTGACGGACCAGCTGTCAAGACAAGCTCAGGTTTCGGTTAAGCTGCAAAAAGTCGAGGACGACAGGACCGTTACTTACTCTGCTAAATCCGAGGCCGAGATGCACGAAACCGGGATGCTCCTGGCGGCAGCGAAAGCTTGCGTGAAAGCGGCGAACCTCACCATCGAGCCGGATAATTTCTTCACCGTGGAGGATGTGGTCAGCACCAGGATCAGGGACAAGACAGTCATCCTGGTCCTGGTGAGTCTCATTACCCCGGGAAGACATGAGGATCTCCTTGGAGCCGCGCTGGTCAGGCACGAACCTCTCGAGGCCACCGTGAGAGCTGCTCTGGACGCTATCAACAGGCGTCTTGAATCTTTGCCCCCCAGGGGTAGTTTGTTCCGCGCCGGAAGGATGATCGACGTGCCGGAAGACGAAACCGGGACGGAAGAACCTGACGAGGCGGAGGAAGAACAAGCAGAGATGGAGGACGGAAAAGCCGGCGTAGCGGAGTCTCCTGCTGGAGAGAAACGGAAAGAAGGGGCCAAGGAAGAAGCAAGCATCAAAGAGAGGTAGACATACTCCCGGCCCTCCGGGCATATGCTCTGGTAGATATGACGATGGGTGAGGGCCGGTATGGCATTCAGGGTTTCTTCTCCCCTTGTGGTTTCCCTCGCCTTTTTCATTTTAGGTGCGGTTCTCGGGGTTATAGCTGTTAAAGCGCTGGACCCAATGGAGAAAGCGGAGCTCCTTTCGTACGTCGAGGTCTTTTTAACCAGCCTCAACAACCCCGGGATCGACTCGCTCTCGGTTTTAAAGATAGCTTTGTTGCAAAACCTCAAGACAGCGCTTTTAGTCTGGGCGCTCGGCCTGACGATCATCGGGATTCCGGTAGCCTGCGCCGTCGTCTTCGTGCGTGGGTTTGCCCTGGCGTTCAGCGCAAGTTTCCTGGTATCGGAAGGACCACAAGGACCTCTTCTGGTGCTCTTCGGGCTGGTTCCTCACAACCTCCTGGCGGTACCTGCTCTGATCTTCATGGTGTCTTACGCTGTCTCCTTTTCTTTTGCGCTGATTCGGGAACGGGCCTACCTCTCATCATCGCAGCTGTGGAACCAGGTGTTTAAGTACACAGCTTACTGGGCGCGTCTATGTGGACTCTTCCTCCTGGCGGCGGTCCTCGAATCTCATCTCTCCCCCTTCCTGATCGGGCTTTTGTCCCGGCACTGAGGTTCTGGGCACGAAAGAACATCGGCTTATGCAGGGATAGTGATTTTTAGAACGATCTTTTCGCTGGTGCTCTCTGAGAGGCAGGACTTGGGCTCCGTATGTCGAAAAAAGTCCGAGGTGTCATTGGACCCAAAAGACGTACGAGAGGGGATGACCTTGTGAAGATCGGAGTACCCAAGGAGATTAAGCCCGACGAAAACCGGGTATCGGTGACTCCCGCGGGGGTGGTAGCTTTCACGAAAGCCGGTCATCAGGTGCTCGTGGAAGCTTCCGCCGGGGTCGGTTCCGGATTTACCGACGAGGATTACCGCAGAGCGGGCGCGACAATACTGCCCGGACCTCGAGAGGTATATGAGCAGGCGGACATGATCATTAAGGTCAAGGAGCCCCTGCCTCCCGAGTACGACCTGATGAGGGAGGGGCAGATTCTTTTCACCTATCTCCACCTCGCTCCGGAGCCCGAACTCACGCGGGTCCTTGCGAACAGGAAGGTGGACGCCGTAGCTTATGAGACCGTCGAAACCCGGGACAGGACCTTGCCTCTTTTGACGCCGATGAGCGAGATCGCCGGTAGAATGTCGGTTCAGATCGGAGCTCACTTCCTCGAAAAGAGGCACGGAGGAAGGGGAGTCCTCCTTGGTGGAGTACCGGGTGTTCCCCCGGCTAACGTCGTGATAATCGGAGGAGGAACCGTCGGAACCAACGCGGCTAAAATCGCCGTGGGTATGGGAGCTCACGTGACGATCCTCGATATCAACCTCGACAGGCTGCGTTATCTCGACGATATCTTCGGCGGAAGGATTCATACCGTGGCTTCCAACGCCTTTAACATAGCCCAAGCGGTCGAAGAAGCTGACCTGGTCGTGGGCGCGGTTTTGATACCCGGCGCCAGGGCACCCAGACTGGTTACCGAAGAGATGGTCAAGAAGATGAAGCCCGGCTCGGTGATAGTGGACGTCGCGATAGACCAGGGCGGCTGCGTAGAGACGATGGACCGGATCACGAGCCATTCGGACCCCGTTTTCGTCAAGCACGGGGTGGTTCATTATTCGGTACCGAACATTCCCGGTGCGGTACCCCGGACGTCCACCTTCGCCCTGACCAACGCCACCCTGCCGTACGCTCTCGAACTGGCCAATAAAGGCTTTGCGAGAGCGGTGCGGGAAAACGCAGCGCTGGCCAAGGGCGTGAACGTCACCAGGGGCAAGATCACTTACAAAGCGGTGGCGGAAGCTCACGGGCTTCCCTATACGCCCCTCGAAGAGGTGCTGGGATTCTAGGGAACCCCCGGTTTGATTGGGGGAAGCTTAAAAAGCAGGTCGAACTCTGCCCCCGTCCGTTCAGGGCGGGGGCTTCTTTGCTGGAGGCTATGGATGAGGCAATCACCTTTGAATGAATAGTTTTACTGTCACCCTCATATGAGTTTAAAGGAAAAACCGGGTCAGGCACGATGTGGTCATACAGGATAAGCCGGCGACCGTGGGGAAAAATAATGAAAGCAAAGGATCTTCTGTGAAGGCCAAAAGCGGGGCTCGAGTTCGGGTTGAACTCCACATTTCTTCGCCGGAAACCGGCCTTAAGTCGAAGGGGGAGGGTGTTTCCATGGCGACCCTCATAGACCAGTTCATAGGGTACCTGGGGAATGAGAGAGGACTTGCTCTCAACACTCTCGAGTCCTATTCGAGAGACCTGAAGCAGTATCAGGAGTTTTTGGAGAAGGGAGGCTCTGAGACTCTGGTAAGCGCGTCCCAGAGCACCATAGTAGCTTACCTCATGTACCTGAGGAAGCAGGGGAAAGCCACCGCCACCATAGCAAGGCGGCTTGCCGCCTTAAAAGCTTTTTACCATTTCCTCATAAAGGAAAACGTAGTGGATAGGGACCCTACCGACGCCCTGGCTTCTCCGAAGCTGGAGCGCAAGCTCCCCAAGGTACTCACCGTGGAAGAGGTCGACCTGCTTCTGGCCCAGCCCGATACGAAGAGCCCTCATGGGCTCAGGGATAAAGCTATGCTCGAACTCCTCTACGCAACGGGCATCAGGGTATCGGAGCTCACGTCCCTCAATATTGGGGATGTGGATTTGCAGGAAGCGGTGGTCAGGTGTAGGGGAAAGGGCTCCAAAGAACGGCTGGTTCCCATGGGAACCATGGCCATAAACGCCCTTTCGGCTTATCTCTCCCAGGGTCGTCCCAAGATAATCCAGGATCCAAAAGAGAAAGCTCTGTTCGTAAACCACCACGGTTCGAGACTGACCAGGCAGGGTTTCTGGAAGATCGTCAAGAAGTACGCGGCCCAGGCGGGTATCAGGAAAGAAATCACCCCGCATACGCTCAGGCACTCGTTTGCCACCCACCTTCTGGAAAACGGCGCCGATTTGAGAGCTGTCCAGGAGATGCTGGGCCATGCCGACATATCGACCACTCAGATTTACACTCACATAACCAAGTCCAGGCTGAAGGACGTGTACTCCAGGACGCACCCGAGAGCCTGATTCATATCGGAGCGTCCCCCTAGATATCAATGTTTCTGGGGGGATGTTCTGTGGTGAAGCTCTACTGGTCTAAATCCTCTGCCCGCCGGGCGGTGACTTCCCGTTCCGTCTCGCTGGGGTTCAGGTCGCTCCTGGCTTTATTCCTCCTCACCGGAACGGTGCTTTCCATATTCCTTGCCGTCACCAAACCACCCGTCCGAGCTTCGACCGGAACGGCTGTCATGGCCCTTTCGCCGGGGGACAGGCCGGAGCCGCCAAAGGTGGAATCTCCCTCGGTGGTAGTGATGGATGCGGTTTCCGGTGAGATCCTGATGGAGAAAAATGCTAGGGAGAGGAGAGCTCCTGCAAGTCTCACCAAGATCATGACCCTGGTACTGGCGCTGGAAGCTATCGCCGAAGGACGGGCGAAGCTCACGGACGAAGCTGTCACCTCAGAGAACGCCTGGGAAATGGGGGGCACTGAGGTATGGGCCGAACCGGGCGAAACTATGACCCTGGACGAATGGCTGAAAGCCATCGCCGTAGGCTCAGCTAATGATGCCAGCGTAGTCGTGGCCGAGTTTCTCGCTGGCGACGAAAGGGCGTTCGTCTCCATGATGAACGAGAAAGCGAAAGCCCTTGGGATGACCGATACTAATTTCAAAAACGCACACGGACTTGACGAAGAAGGGCATTACACCACCGCCATGGATATGGCGGTCCTCTCCCGCCACGCGGTGGGTGTCCCTCACCTCCTCGACTACACCGGTATCTACCAGCAAGAGTTCAGAGGAGGCCGCAACCTGCTCACCAACTTTAACAAGCTGGTCTATCTGTATGACGGCTGCGACGGGCTTAAGACCGGGTATACCGCTAAGTCCGGCTACTGCATAGTCGCCACGGCGAAACGAGAAGGGTCCCGGTTTATCGTCGTCCTGATGGGAGCCGCTAGTCCGGACCAGCGCATGAACGAAACCTGGAAGCTCCTGGATTGGGCGTTTGCCAACTTCCGGTCCGTCAAGCTGGTTTCCCGGGGTGAGGTCGTTTGCAGCGCAAGGGTGCTGAGAGGCACGAAAGATGAGGTGCCGCTCATTGCGCCTGGCGACGTCGGAGTTACGGTCTTAAAAAGAGAAAGGGGAGAGGTATCCAGGAAGATTCGGGTATCTCCCCTGACGGCGCCGGTGCAGAAAGGAGCTGCCGCCGGGGAAATGGATATCTTCGTTGACGGAAAACACACCCTGACGGTAAAGCTCCTGGCCGGTGACTCGGTGCCTAAAGCTTACTTCTTCCATCACTTCCTGAGGTATGTGAAGGTGCTGGTAACCGGAAGATCGGCCAAATAGACAGCGGGAAGCTTCTCGCAGCGCCCGGTCCGGGGTAGAGTGGCAGCCACAGGAAGATTGAAAGGAGAAAAAAGGAATTCTCTTCCTCTTCGTAGAATCTCTCCCACACGCTAAAACCGGGAAAAGGTGGTGCCGCGTCATGCACCTGACTTTTCACAAAACCCCCTGGTTCCTGGGGGCCAGGGTCACCGGGGATCTCGACCTCTCGACAGCCGGGGAGTTTAAGGAGAAAGTAGATTCGGAAATCCGCAAGACCGGACTTTTAAACCTGATACTGAACCTGAAGGGTGTGGGCTTCATCGACAGCACCGGGATAGCGGCCATTTTGGGCCGGTACAAGAACGTCTCCGCCCTGGGCGGCAAGATGGTGCTGATCGACGTTCCTGAACGCATTTCGGCTATGCTCGACCTGGCCGGCATGGGTTCTCTCATTCCGAGGTTCAGAGACCTTGAGGAAGCCCTCGCCGCGATGGGCCTGGGGGAGAAGATGGGGGAGAAAACGGGGGAGGTGAGGCCCGTTGACTAATAGATTGTTTTTGAAGTTTCCAGCTAAAGCCGAGAATGTCCAGGTAGCGAGGGTCGCCGTGGCAACCTTCGCCGCTTCGGGCGAGTTCACATTGGGAGACGTCGAGGACATAAAAATAGCGGTGCAGGAAGCGGTATCCAATGCCGTCCTACACGCCTACGGGAACGGTACGGGCGAGGTCGAGGTGGAAGCTACCCTGGACGGCCGGGGCGATTTAACCGTCATAGTAAGGGACAACGGGAAAGGCATTGACGACCTCAAGCGGGCCAGAGAACCCGGATTCTCCACTCTCGAAGAACACATGGGTCTGGGATTCAGTTTCATGGAAGCTTTCATGGACAGCCTGTGGGTGGAATCCTCCCCCGGTCGCGGCACCACCGTCAGGATGTTGAAGAAGAGATGCCCATAGACCTGGAACTTCTCGAGCGTGCCAAAGAGGGAGACAAGGCGTCTAGGGATAAGATCTTTGAACAAAACGCCGGTCTCATCAGGGCCTGCGCCCTCCGTTACCGCGGCCTTGGAGAGTTGGACGACCTTTTCCAGCAGGGCGCCATAGGCCTCCTCAAAGCTATCGACAGGTTCGATCCTTCCTACGGCGTCGAGTTCTCAACTTATGCGGTTCCCGTGATACTCGGGGAAATCCGAAGGTATCTCAGGGACAACTTGCCTTTGCGGATTCCCAGGGAGTTCCGGGAGCTCGCCTTGAAGGCGAGAAAGACCGAAGCGGAACTCTGCGTTTCCAGAGGCAGGGAACCTTCCGCAAAGGAAGTAGCCGATGCCATGGGTATCGAGCTGTCCGAGCTCGTAGAAGCTCTCGAGTCGGTAAGAGCTCCCCTGGAACTCGACGGGATCAGGGAGGAAGAGGGCAGGGACACAATCGGAGATCCGAGGTATCCGGCGACGGCGGATTTAGGGGGCACCGAGTACCTCGATTTAAAAATAGCTCTCGAACGCCTGCCACCGCGCCTTCAAACCATCCTCGTCTTAAGGCATTTCCAGGGGAAGACCCAGGTGGAGGTAGCTCGTGACCTGGGGCTTTCCCAGGCCCAGGTATCCCGGCTCGAGCGTGAAGCTCTCTTCCAGCTAAGGCATCTGGCCGGGGGAAGTCCGTAATCGTTTACGCCCCTTCATCGTCATCTACATGCGGGTAGCTTTCACCAGCAACCGGTCTCGTTCTTCACCACCTCCACCGTTCATCATCCATCTGTGTGCTGCCCGGTTGCAGCCCGAGAGGATTCGTGAGCGTTTGCCAGCCGGTGCGTACAGTGAAGTCCCCCTGGAGATAATGGATTTACGGGGGTGATGTTTGGATGCCTGTGGTCAAAGTGCTGGAACTCGTAGGTCAGTCGCGCCGTGACTGGCAGGATGCAGCTCAGCAGGCCGTCATGGAAGCTTCGAGGAAGGTCCCCAACATCAGCGGCGTCGAGGTGCTGAACTGGACAGCTAACGTGAAGGACGGTCAGATAGTTGAATATAAGGCCAACGTAAAGGTAGCTTACCTCGATCAGGGTGCCGGGGTGGCGGAGTAAATGCCCAGGGCAAATACGAGAGAAAAGGAAGCTTATAGAAAGCTCAGCATAAAAGCTTCTCCGCCCCGGCCTATCCTCAGGAACGCGGTGGTAGCTTTCCTTGTCGGTGGCGCCATATGCCTGGTGGGGCAGATCGTCCTCGGCTGGGTATCATCCACGGGGATCGGACGTGTCCAGGCCCTTTCCCGCACCCAGACGATCATGGTCTTTTTAGGGGCCTTCTTCACCGGTCTCGGTCTTTATGACAAACTGGGCGGGGTTGCAGGGATGGGGGCGGCCATCCCCATAACCGGATTTGCCAATTCCATCGTCTCTCCCGCCATGGAGTTCAAGCGGGAGGGGTTCATATTGGGAGTATCCGCCCGGATGTTCCAGGTGGCCGGTCCGGTGATAGTCTACTCGTTCATCGCCTCGTTACTGGTGAGCTCAGCCGTGCTCATCCTGACAAAATGACTGGAGGTCCTCTCGAAGTTGAAATTCTCTCGTCAAGGAAACTCGACCGTCGTTTTTCCAGTCATGCCCGTGGTCCGTTCCTCAGCTTGCGTGGTCGGACCCATGGAGGGAAAAGGCCCGCTGCGGGAGGGCTTTGATCTCATCCACGAAGATACCCTGGCCGGTCGAACCAGCTGGGAAAAGGCGGAATCATTGATGCTCCGCCAATCTCTGGACATCGCCCTCGCCAAGGCAGGACTGGATGAGACCCAGATTGACTTCCTTTTAGCCGGGGACCTGTTAAACCAGATCATATCCGCCAACTTCATGGCCAGGGAGTTCGATGTACCCTTCATCGGCCTGTACGGAGCATGTTCCACAATGGCGGAGGGTCTCATCATCGCCTCCATGCTGGTGGCCGGAGGTTTCGCACGAAACGCGGCCTTGGCCGTGTCGAGCCACCACGACACCGCTGAGAGACAGTACAGGTACCCTACGGAGTTCGCTTACATGAGGACTCCCACCAGTCAGTGGACGGTTACCGCAGCTTGCTCGACGGTGATCGGTGTAATGGGAAACGGGCCGTGGATAGAAGCGGTTACCGCAGGAAGAGTTCAAGATAACGGGGTCACCGATGCCAACGACATGGGTTCCGCGATGGCGCCGGCCTTCGCCGACACCGTGTGGAGGCATCTCCAGGACCTGTCCAGGGAACCGGGCGATTACGACCTGATTCTTTCCGGAGATTTAGGGAAAATAGGATGTCGCCTGGCGAGGGAGCTCCTCCGGAAGAAGGGCGTGGATATAGAAGACCGCCACCGGGACGCAGGTCTTCTGATTTACGAGGATCGCCCGGAGATCGGAGCCGGCGGTTCGGGATGCGCGTGCTCGGCCGCGGTCTTTTCGGCGATGGTGGTTCCCTCTATGCGGCGCGGCGAACTGAAAAGGGTCCTTTTCGTAGCTACCGGTGCCCTTCACAGTCCTACCACGTGCCAGCAAGGTGAGTCGATACCGTCAATTGCCCACGCCGTCTCCCTCGTCTGGAGGAACGAGGAGGTGAAATCGTGATATACATAAGGGCGTTCGTCGTGGGAGGCACTTTATGCGCCCTCGCTCAGGTGGTTTTGGACTCGACTAAGCTGAACCCCGCGGTTATTATGGTCTCTGCAGCTTGCACCGGAGCTATCCTCTCCGGCCTGGGTCTCTACGGAGCGCTGGTGAGCTACGCCGGGGCAGGTGCCGCCGTCCCCCTTTTCGGTTTCGGTCACACTCTGGTCCAGGGTATGATGGAGGATGTTGCCAGGGAAGGCTGGTTCGGGCTCTTTACCGGGGGGTTTCGAGCTTCCAGCGCCGCGCTCACGGGTGCAGTGGTCTTCGGCTATCTGATGGCCGTCCTTTTCAACCCGAAAGGGTAGACCTAAACGTCGGTGTCGAGCTCGAGGACCGGGATTGCAGGTACCGGCTGGCTTTTGCAGTGCCAGGGGCTAAAGGCAGGATTCCAGGCTCAAGCCGTAGAAGGAAAGGAACCGATTTTGCCTCCGTGCCCATCGGTCGGACCTTGTTCCGTAGGACGGTGAAGAACGGACGGCTTGAGGAGGCGGGTCCGTAAGATGCCCGAGTCGCGGCTTTTGCCATTCATTCTGACAATACCCGGTTTTCTTCTTGCCATCAGCGTTCACGAGTATGCCCACGCCAGGATGGCTTACGCACTGGGAGATGATACCGCCGACAGGGTCGGCAGGATGACCCTTGAACCGTGGGCGCACATCGATCCCATCGGAGCGCTCATGCTCATCTTTCTGGGGTTTGGATGGGCGAGGCCGGTCCCGGTCGATCCCTTCAGGTTAAGGAGCCCTCGCAGAGACATGGCCAAGGTGGCCTTCGCCGGCCCCTTTGCCAACCTGGTGGTCGCCTTTTTCCTTCAGGTAGTGACGATTCTCATCTTTTCCTTCGTCCGCCTGCGAGGGACGTACTGGGTATACCTCCCGGAGATACTGGATACGGCGGCCGGCGTGAACGCGTCCCTGGCTTTCTTCAATCTAATCCCCATCCCGCCGCTGGACGGCTGGCGCATCCTTGAGCTGTACATACCCAATAGTGCTTACGCGGTTTCCGAGTTTCTCGAGCGCTACGGTTTTGTAATCCTTCTGTTCCTCGTGATTTTCAGGATCGTTAGCTTTATCATCGGTCCGCTGGTGGCGGGCTACATGAACCTCTGTCGTCTGGCCGGTCTGTACCTCTCGTTCCTTTTCAAACCCCTTCCGTATTGAACTATGTCCTCGTCGAAGTAAGTCCCCGGTGACGGGACAGGGAGAGGGGATGGGAAGAGGTTGGCACGAAGCTTGGGAGTCATCGGAGAAGGAACCTCCGGGGAAGACATCTACGCCTCGTGCGTCAGTTTCCGGCGGAAGATGGAAGAGGGAAAAGCTGAGCTCGAGGAAGCTTTCGAGTTTCTCTCGAGAATGTCCGCGATCCTGTTGGCGAGAATTCGCAGCTTGTTGCCGGCGAGAACCCCGGAGCCCGAGGAAGACCCCGTAGAAGTTGCGACCCGGCAGGCGTCTGCCACCCTGGGACTCTTCGAAATCGGGCCCGAAGCCCGGAAATTCGTTGTCGAGGCTACCCGCCGCATTGAGGAGTCGATCGATAAAGCTTCGGCGTTATATCCTCGGGGTCTTCAGGGCCACCGGGCCGTGGCAGCGGAAACGGACGCTGGAGAAGAAGCTGTCGGCGAGGGGTCGTCCCCGGTGCCACAACTCCCGGTCGACCTCGGGGTATCCCCGGTGGAGCTTGCCAGGATGTGGTTTTCATTAAAGTCGCGGGCGGATGCCAGGACGAGGATTGTCGCCGTTCCCAAACTAAGTTTCATCGCCCATCTCCGCCGGATATGGCGGGCGGTACTGACAGCTGCGAAAAAGGGCGTCCGGGTGAAGTTTTCGGTGTTCACAGCTGAGCACCCGAAGTGGATGAAGGTTATGGACTTTTTGGCCTTGCTCGAGCTGGTCAAACGGGGCAGGGTTTGGGTCTGGCAGGAAGGGGACTTGGGAGAAATCGAGTTTGCGGCCAGGGAAACTTACAAAGGCCCTTACGTCAAATCCCGGGAGGAAGAAGACGATTGGCTGAAAGAAAACAGGGCGACGGCGGGAGAGTCCTTCCGTCGGTCCAGCTGAAATGGCAAATCGAAGCGGTGCTGTTCGCCTCACCTGAGCCGGTCAGTGCCAGGCGCCTGGCACTGGCCTTGGCGGTGCCTGAGGATGTGGTGCTTCAAGCCATCCAGGAACTCCAGGCGAGATACGAGGCGGGGAGCGGCGTCGTATTGAAACAGGTGGCCGGGGGATACCAGCTCTTCACGAAGCCGGAGTACGCGACGGTCGTCTCCAGGGTCATTTCGGGTAAAAGACTCACGCTTTCCAGAGGAGCACTGGAGACGCTTGCGGTGATAGCTTATAACCAGCCGGTAACCAGGTCGGAGATTGAGGCCCTGAGGGGAGTTAACTGTCAGGCAAGCCTCGATGTCCTGCTCGAAAAGGGTCTCATAGAAGAAGTCGGAAGGAAAAAAGCTCTTGGCAGGCCTATCCTCTACGGAACCACTGACGAGTTTTTAAAAGCTCTCGGGTTATCGTCGCTGAAAGACCTTCCTCCTCTTGAGTCTTCCATGCCCGAACCCGGCCCGGACGAGCCCGGAAGCGGCGGAACTCTGTTTCCAACCCTTTCGCGCCGGAGTTAAAGCGGCTCACCGCCCCACCTGGTAGTTGCCAGGCACTACGTGGCTCCTTCGATCTAGGGTACGACGGGTTGCGGAATAGTTGACGGTTTCCAGGGAATGCTGGAAATGACCTAATTGCGTGGTCAAACCTGGCGCGAGAGGGATCATCCCTTGTCCTCGCAGTTGAAGGGACTCGGCCTGGGTATCCTCGTGGGCCTGGGTGTGGTCGGGCTTGTGCTTCCATGGTACATGGAAGTCAGAGGATCTTTCGGTCCCGCGCCGGCGCCGTCCGCAGGGGCCTTCACCGGTTTCAACTGGGCGGTGCTGGTTGGGGTAAAGCCCCCTTTTTCCCCGTTTCCGATCTGGTTTAGGTTTCCACCGAAGGAGAAAAAACGCCGTAAGCCGGGTACGGGCCGGGATTCCGCGCCCCGGTGTCCGCTCCGCCCCGAGACGCATGCGGGAAAACCCGGGATCGGCCTGGAAGACGTTCGCCGGTATGCAGGCGAAGCCCTTTGCTGGTTGAGGTATCTAGGGCACCGGTTCGAAGTCCTCGACCTCAAAGTCCATTTGGAACTGGGGCTCGGTGATGCCGCGTCGACCGCCCTCATCGCAGGAGGGCTTCTGGCTCTCGTAAGGACCGTCCTCCCTCTTGTCACTCCCGGAGGGCGCCGGCGACTTTACCGGGGAGTCAAAATCGTGCCGGTGTACGACCGGGCTACGCTGAGCGGGCATTTCCTGGTAAAAGGACGGATCCGAACCATCCACTTGTTCACGGCTGCCGCAAAGCTGCTCCTCCGGTTCATCAGGATGAGGCGTCTTCCCGCGGCGGGGCTGTCCCGAATACCCGGCATCCTCGGGGGCAAGATAGTTCCGAGTCGAAAAGTGGGGGCTTCGTGAGGCCCATCCGAACTGGTTTGAGGTGGTGTATATGTCCGATCATCCCATTGAGTCTCTAATGAAGACGACCATGGAGAGCCTTAAAGCGATGGTGGATGTGAACACCGTCGTAGGCGAGCCTGTCCAGACCGAGGACGGAACGGTAATAGTCCCTGTCTCGAGAGTCTCATTCGGGTTCGTAGCGGGGGGCGGCGACGAGGTTTCCGAAGAAGTGGCTTCAGGTCAAGGATCGGCCCAGCAAAGCCAGGGACGGTACGCAGGGCAAGGTCGCCAGGGGCAACCTGAAGATGAGATGCAGGAAACGGAGAACCAGGGGTCATCCAGATACCCCTTTGCCGGCGGAAGCGGTGCCGGTGTGACCATCAAGCCGGTGGCCTTTCTCGTAGTGGGCGGGGGACAGGTGAGAGTGTTGCCCGTGGACGGAAGGGCCATTTACGACCGGTTGCTCGACGCGGCCCCGGCCATCCTGGAGAAGCTTGCGGACCTGACGGAACCGAAAAAAGGCGACCGGCGGAAACCGTGGGAGCAGGCTCAAGATATGCCGGGGCCGGCGGAATAGGTACCGGCTATCGGGAGTGCTGGCATCATGAGGCCGCTGTGGAAAGGGGTCCTTGGTTTCGGGCTTGTCGTGATACCCGTGAGGATATATAAAGCAACCGAGGACAAGACCCCATCTTTTCATTTGCTTCACGTCGAATGCAACACGCCCATCCGCTACTTGAAGTGGTGTCCCACCTGTAACCGGGAGGTCATGCCCGAGGAAATAGTCCGGGGTGTCGAATACGAAAAAGGGCAATACGTACTCTTGACCGACGAAGATTTGAGCAAGCTGCCTGAACCCGAACCTCATTCCATCACGATAATGGAGTTTTGCGACATCTCCGAAGTCGATCCCGTCTTCTTTCGGGATGCTTTCTTCCTCGAACCTCAGGAGGGTTCAGCTCGAGCGTATTTTCTTTTGCTTGGGGCGATGACGGAATTGCGCACGGTTGCCGTAGCCAGGGTAGCTTTGAGATCCCGGGAGACGCTGGCCCTCGTCCGTCCCTACCAGGATAAGGTCCTAGCGCTTGAGACCATGTACTGGGCTGATGAGGTCCGAAGCGCCGAGAGCCTCGAGATCCCCACAGGGGTGGCGGTAGCGCACGAAGAGAAAGAAATGGCGAAGACCCTGGTTAAAATGATGAAAAAGCCGTTCGAGCCGGAAAAGCACGTTTCCGCTTACCGGCGGCATATCAATGAGCTTATCCAGGCTAAGCTTCAGGGAAGGCAGGTCGTGAGGGAACCCGCAAGGGCACCGGCGGAGGTCATAGACTTGATGGAAGCTCTCAGGCGGAGTATAGCGGGAGCGAAGGAGGAGAGGCGGGGTAGGACGGTTCGGGAAAGCGCCCCCGCGCCTCCGTGAAGTCCATCCTGGGTATGCCCGCGTTCCGCCCTATGCTAGCCGAAACTGCCGGGGAGCCCTTCGATGATAGTTCCTGGCTCTTCGAGGTGAAATGGGACGGTTACAGGTGCCTCCTCTACCTTTGCAGGAGCGGTGCCGGGGGCGATGCATATCTCCTTTCGAGGAACGGCAAGAACCTGGGAAGGTACTTCCCCGAGCTCCTCGGTCTATGGAAACACTTGAAGGGGAACTCGGCGGTGATAGACGGCGAAATCGTGGCGCTGGCCCGGGGCAGGCCCGACTTCGGGGCGCTCCGGAGGCACGAAGGGGTTCTGTGTTACATAGCTTTCGACATCCTCCATCTCGATGGATCGAATTTCACCCCGGCGCCGCTTTCAGAACGCCGCCGGCGTCTTGCGAGCGCCCTGGACTTTTCGGGGAATCTCGTTTTGTCCGAAGGCGTTGCGGGAAGAGGGCGGGACTTGTTCGAAATCGCAAAAGAACGGGACCTGGAGGGCATCATGGCGAAGTTCCTGGAAAGTCCATATCTGCCCGGTGAACGATCCCGGTACTGGCTGAAGATACGGAACGGCAAGGAAAAATGGTTCACGGTTCTCGGCTATCGGAAAGCTTCGGGGTCGCGCGTGGGATCGATCATCGTGGGCGAAAGTATGCAAGACGAGCTTGTGGTCCGGGGTGCGGTGTCGTCGGGTTTAGGTAAAGAGGAAGAGCAACGACTCTTGAAACTGTTGCGGCCGGTTAAAGCCCCTCTTTCCGTTCAGGAGTTTCGGGCGTCACGGGAGCCGGGTCGAGGACCGCGGGAGGACACACCTTACGGTAAAGCGGTTCGGGAAAGGACATATGCGGACGTCACCTGGGTCGTTCCGGACGTGCGGGTTCTGGTGTCTTTCACCGAGATGACGCCGGACGGAAAGCTCCGGCATCCCGTGCTCAGGCAGATAGAAGGGAACCGGAGAGCCGGGTAAACGGTCAGCTCGTTGCATTTGGTAAAGCGCGTACTCAAGCGCACCGGATGAGAGTGAAGGGGGTTTCCATGGCTTCCCGGGAGGGGCGAGGCATGGTCAAAGATCAAGTGAGAGTTAGAGTCGGGCCGAGGGAGGTAACCCTTACCAACCTCGATAAAGTGCTATGGCCCGAGGACAACTTCACCAAAAGGGACCTTATCCAGTACTACGCCCGCGTTTCCCGCTACATCCTGCCGCATCTCCGGGACAGGCCTTTATCGCTGGTGCGGTACCCTGACGGCATCTCGACGCCGGGTTTTTACCAGAAAGATGCTCCTCCCGGTACTCCGTGGTGGGTGAAAACCGTCCCCGTGGTGTCCGGCAGCTCCCGGACCACCAGATACATCCTATGCAACGACACGGCCACTTTGGTGTGGATGGCCAATCAAGCTGTGGTGGAAGTGAACCCGTGGTCCTCCCGCAGGGAGCATTTATCCGCACCAGACTTTGCAGTCTTCGATCTCGATCCCGCCGAAGGCTCGAGCTGGGAGGATGTAAAGATCGTGGCTAGAGCGGTCAAAGCGTTCCTCGACGAACTGGGGCTTTGGAGCTTTCCGAAGGTCTCCGGGGCTACCGGCCTTCACGTTTACGTGCCCGTAAAAAACGAATACAGCCACAAGCAAATCGTGCTGTTCGTTAAAAGAGCCGCACAAATCATCGAGACTGCCATGCCAGAAAAAGTGACTTTGAAAAGACCTGTTGGAGAACGCTACGGTAAAGTGTACATCGACTACCTCCAAAACTCGCCGGGACAGACCATTGTCGCGGTATACAGCGTAAGAGCCCGTCCGGGCGCCCCCGTTTCCATGCCCATCTCCTGGGACGAACTCGATTCCGTGAAACCCGACTGCTGGAACATAAAAACGGCGCCAGAAAGACTGGAAGAAAAGGGAGATCTGTTCGAGCCGTGTTTGTATCAAAAGCAAAAGATCGACCGGTTACTGTCCCAGTGATTATTTTCCTGAGCGCCGGGACGTTTTACATAATGTCTTTTCAGGGAACCCTAATTAACGCTACCGCAAAAAAGGAGGGGGTTCTTTGGGAAGACGTCGGAACCGTCCGGTGCTGCCTGAAGCTCAGGGAGCGCTGGACGCGCTGAAGTACGAAGTCGCCCAAGAGCTTGGTCTCACCGGGGGCGGCGGTGAAGAGGAATTCCGGCAGAACCTCGATCGGCGCAAGTTCGAGGTTGCTCAGGAACTCGGCCTTGCCGATAAAATAGCTACTATCGGTTGGCCGAACATGACCTCCCGGGAGTGCGGTATGATCGGCGGTCGCCTCGGCGGTCACCTGGGAGGCCAGATGGTCAGGAGGATGATCCAGTTCGCCGAAGCCCATATGCGGTAGCAGGGCGAAAGTGGCTTGTAGCGGGCCCTTTCGCCCGCCCTCTTCTGCTTTCCGCGTCCATAAAGGACGCCTCCCCTTCATAGATACAAGGGGAGGAGATGATGGTCCGTGAACTCGCTATGGATGGGACTTTTAGTGGGCAGCGCTGTCGTAGCGTTTTTTACGGGAAACGTCGGCACCATGGTCGATTCCGTTCTGGGTGGTGCGACAGGCGCTGTAGCTCTCATGATCGAACTGGCTGGCATCTACTGCCTTTGGATGGGCATGGAAAAGATTGCCGATGAGTCCGGACTGGTGGATACTCTGGCGAGGTTTGTGGGTCCTATGCTCAGGCCCGTTTTTCCGTCTCTAAAGGACCGTCCCCGGCCGCTTTCGGCCGTAGCAGCTTCGATTATCTCGAACGTCCTTGGATTAAGTTCTGGCACGCCACTGGGCCTCAAAGCTATGAAGGAGATGAAGAACCTGATGCCCCCGGGTGCGGAGGAGGCGATCGATCCCATGATCACCTTGATCGTCATAAACGCTGCGGGTTTTTGCATTTTTCCCTCCTCCGTCGTGGCGATAAGAGCTGCCCTGGGGTCCGCCAATCCCGCCATAATCGCAGGTCCTACCGCCATTGCGGGGCTTGCGGCCACCGCTGCCGGGCTCACGGTGGATATAGCCCTCCGAAGGGGGCGCCAGAAGTGAAGGTTATTGAACTCCTGGGGGTATACGTCTTTCCCGTCATCATCGTGGCCATTCCCGTTTACGGATGGGTCAAAGGCGTTAAGGTGTACGAAGCTTTCATCAGAGGCGCCGAGGAAGGACTCAGAGTGGTTTTCGTCACGTTGCCGTACCTGGTAGCTATATTCGTGGCGCTAAGCTGCTTCCGTTCTTCAGGAGCGATGTCTCTTTTGTCCCGTTGCCTCGAAGCAATCCTCGCGCCTCTGGGGTTTCCGCCCGACGTGGTTCCCCTTCTGGTCACAAGACCCATATCGGGTTCGGGCGCCCTGGCGATCACCGCCGAGATCATGAAAGCGCGAGGACCCGACTCGCCCGTGGGCATCCTGGCTTCCATACTCCAGGGGTCAACCGATACCACCTTTTACGTGGTCACCCTGTACCTTGGGTCTGTGGGGATAAAGCGGGGCAGGCATGCCCTGGTGGCGTGTCTTGCCGGTGATCTCGCCGGCTTTTGCACCGGCTACCTGGTCTGGAGGGTGATGTTCCGCTGACGGGCATCGCCTTTTACAAAGTTAAAAGGCACCAGCGGATTGAGCAACTGGACAGGCTCTCCGGCAGGGTTTATCATTGATCGTGGTTGCTCCTCAGTGATGAGTACATACTCACCAGATGCAACCCCAATTTAACCTCGGGGAGGCGTGACACGTGAAAGTGGAAGAAAAGCTGGCGGCGATGGGAATCGAGCTTAAAGAACCCCCCAAGCCGGTAGCAGCTTACGTTCCGGCGGTCCAATGGGGACTCCTGGTATTTACCTCGGGGCAAATACCTCTCGTGGACGGAAAACTCCGCTACGTCGGAAGACTCGGAGCTGAACTTACTCTCGAACAAGGGTACGATGCAGCCAGGATTTGCGCCATCAATTGCCTGGCGGCATTGAAGAGCGTCATTGAGGACCTGGACAATGTAAAGAAAATCATCAAAGTGACAGGCTTTGTTGCCTCGGCGCCCGGGTTCCGGGACCAACCTAAAGTCATCAACGGTGCATCGGAGCTTCTCGGGGAGGCTTTCGGTCCGGCGGGAGCGCACGCCCGGTCAGCCGTGGGTGTGGCCGAACTCCCTCTGGGGGCCCCGGTAGAAGTAGAGATGGTAGTGGCGGTGAAGTGTCCCCCGGCACATCAACTTCTCTATGCCATAGGGGAGTTGCCGTCGTGATAGGCGATGGTTCGCGCCGTGATACCCGCTCGGGGGCGCAGTGACGAGGAGGTGACCAGGTGGAGCCTGGTTCGTCGAGAGAAGCTGTATATTACGAAGGCTTGCGGGTTCTGAGGGATGCGGGCGCACCGATGGGTGCCTGGAGGCTGGCGGCCCTCTTAAGACAGCGTGGGGTGGATGTTTCCCAGGCGACGGTGGGTCGGATGTTGTGGGATATGGAAGCCCGCGGACACGTGGTACGGAGGGGAAGAGACGGTCGGGCCATCACTCAGGAAGGGGTTAGGGTTCTGGAGGATTGGGACAGGCGCCTCCTTCAGGTCCGCTCTCACCAGGAGTTCATATCCAGTTTGAAGTTTACGAGACGCGAAGAGCTAGTAGACGTCCTGGTGGCTCGCCGGGCCGTGGAGTCGGAGACCGCCGCTCTGGCTGCATCCAGGAGGACTCCCGAGGATCTGGAGATCCTTAAGGGAATCGTAGAGGCGCACGAAAAACTCCTGGAGGAAGGCTCGTCCGGCGTGGAAAAGGACGTTGCATTTCACAGAGCCCTGGCGAGAGCTTCCAAGAACCCGGTTCTCGCTGCGGCCCTGGATGTTATATACAACGATCCTGACATCGGCATGGCTCTCGAGTACATCCGCAGGAAAATAGGCTCTCGCATGGTGGAGGACCACAGGAAGCTTCTCGATTACGTGGAGCGCGGAGACCCTGAAGGGGCACGGAAAGCTATGACGAGACACATAGACAACGTGGTCAGGGATGTGGAGACGTACTGGGATGATGCGGAAAAAGGCAGGGGGAATTCGGGTGCCCAAAGCTCTTGACCGTGTTCTCGACGCGTTAGACGTGGAAACGTTCTTTTTATGTGACACGAGGGAGGAAGGAGTGGAGCTCGGGCTAAAGCTCATGAAAGAGCTGGGGTTTGACGATGTGGATGTGGTCTTTTGCGAGCAAGGCGGGCCCGGCGTGAGGATAAGGCTCAGGGCGTATCTTTCCAGGCCGGGCTCGGATTATCCGTGGACCGGGCAGCACGATGCCGGGGAGGCGAAAACCGGTGACTGAAAAAGTCGGTGGGGTACCTGTTCAGGGTGATGGGTCGACGAGCGCGCGACCTTGCGGGCCGAAGAAGGTGATGATGGTTCCCCTCGATCCCGTTCACGACGTAGGGCTCAAGCTCATCAGGCGCGCCCTTTCCGAACGGGGGCACCAAGTCGTGCTTCTCCCGCCAGATCTCCCACCGGAGGAGGTAGTACAAAAGGCGGCGGAAATCCGCCCGGACTGCCTGCTTGTATCCAGGACGATAAGTTACGGCACCGCGGAGCTGCTCGCCCGTTTCCTCGATCTTCTGGACACGGCGGGTCTCAGGGACAAGATGAAGGTTGCGGTGGGCGGGATGTCGATAAGGCCTGAGCTCGCTCAGGAGATGGGCTTCGACGCCGGATTCGGCCCGGATACCACCGTGGATGACGCGGTGGCCTTTGTCGAAAACCTGGAGTTTCAAAGCACTCGAGCCCGCCGAAAACTCTCCAAGCCCGACCTCACCGAGGGGTTTTCCTACAGGTTCAAGGACGAAGAGATCGGTCGCCTGTGCGATGAGATAGCCCGGGAGCTTTTGAACTGGGCCAAAGAAAGGACCAGCCCGGGCGTTTTGAGAGCGGAAATCCGGGAGCAGATGGAAAAGGCGCGTACAGAGGGGCGTCTGGCTGAAGTTTCGAGACTTCGTGACGAATACGCCCGATTGACAGGAGACGAGATCCTCCGGTTTTACCGGGAAGGGACGCCCGTTTCGCATACCCGGCCCCTAACTGCATCGAAAGCGAGGACCTTTTTTGACCTGGAGAAAAGGGCGGGGGATGGAGAAGACCTGGTGCGTCCCGCGTCCGCGGATGTCATGGCAGAGCGCGTGGTTTTCGTTCAGTATGGCACCGGCTGCCCGCTGATGGACAGCTACCACATCCTGCTTTCCCAGTCCTGGGGAGCGAGAGGGGTAGTTCATTTCGATCCTTCTTGGGGTGCAAGGCAAGAAGGACTCCTCGAGGGGGCGTGGAGCCACCAGCACGACGGTACCGTAATAACTCTGGAGAATCTCAACCTGATAAAGAAGTCCATCCTCCCCTGGACTCTTTGGCAGGTGAGAGCCCATCGCGGTCTTAACACTCCCGAAACGGTGGTCCTGGCTGCGCTGGCCGGAGCTGATTTGACCAAGGTGAACATGGTTTACGGGAGCCTCGCGGCGGGGACGGACCCGGAGAGGCTGTGCGTGGATGGGGTAAAGTGCCTTGAGCTGGCCGCCCGGTTTGGTCTGCCCTACGATGTCGTCACCAACGAAGAACTTGCTGGAGTGCCCGCGGCCAAAGCTTTCGCCGGGATGCTGGTGGTGATGACCGCCGGCGTCCTTCTGGGGGGACGGCCCATCCTTCAACCGCTTTTCGCCCATTCGCCCGAGGCCATGATCGGCGGGATCATGGATGAAGATTACGTGGACTTCAATGCCGCGAAGATGATGGTCCTGGCAGATATCGTGGACGCTCCCATCTGGCCTGGAGCGCCCGTGGGATTCCTCACTCAAAGCCAGGACAGGGTGCAGTCTTCTACGATGACCGCTCTTCACGCCGCGCTCGCGCTAGGTCTCGGCGCCCGAGCTGTGACGATCGCCTCATCCGACGAAGCGTATGCGGGAGGGCCGATCACCGGTGCTTCCAGGGTGGACAGTCTCAAGAGTGTGGCCGCGGCTCTGCGGTTTTTGGGAAAGACGAAGATAACCCCGTCACCACGTGCCGCCTCCCTTGGAAAAAAGCTCCGGGAGGATATTTTGAATACCCTCAAGTCGGCCGTCGCCGCGGGTAGCTTCGTTGGTGCTCTGTACGCGGGAGTATTCGGTTCGAGAGAGGACGGAGCTTACCCCGGGCGTGCAGGGCGGGGAACTGTGACCAAGAGGTCATGAAAAGGAAGGACCCCGTGGCCGCGCCGGTGAGCGAGAAGTTTATGCCCCCGAACCGGGGCGACAGGGGCAACGCCCCCATCGTCGTACTGGGCGTAGCTGGTACAGCCAAGAACACCGGAAAAACGACTGCTCTCAACCAGGTCATTCGTCGTTTGGGCGATGAGAAACGGATTTTTGCCGTTACAAGCATAGGTTTTGATGGTGAGGACTTCGATACGGTAACCGGGCTCGGCAAGCCGAGGGTTTTCCTGCCCGAAGGTTCGGTGGTGGCTACAGCTCAGCCATTATTCCGGGTGACCGGGGCCGAGTTTTCCGACGTCCGCGACACGGGAGTAACGTGCGCCCTGGGGCGGGTGGTCGCCGGACGCGTTAAAAAGGCCGGCCGTGTCGTCCTGGCAGGGCCGGTGACCACGCGCGGCCTGGGCAAGGTAGTCCGGTTTCTGCAGGAGGCGACCGGGGTCGAACTCGTTGTGGTAGACGGCGCGTTTTCCCGAATGGCGCCGATGTGCCTGGCGACCCATCTCATCGTTGCCACGGGCGCCGCAAGGAGCGACGATGTGTCCACTCTTGCCGCTGAGGTCACGGGTATTGGAACCGTTATGTCGCTGCCCCCTTTAGATTCCGGGGCGGCCCGGACTCATTCTGGAGATTCCAGCCTGGCAGCTTGGTCTTTTGGGACACGGGTGCAAGCAGTCCCGGGGCAGAAAGGCCCCTGGGAAGTGGAGCTCGGGACAGCTCTCATGACCCGGAGTTCTGTTCCTACCGGCGTAGCTTTGTTGCGGCGGATTGCGACAGAAGGCCTCCTCACTGTTCGCGTGCCGGGTCCTGTAAACCCTTCCGCTCTCGAGGAATTCGTTCGGCTTCTAGAGAACGAGTCACCGGCGCTGCGGATTAAGTTCGTCTTCGATCATCCGGTCAATCTCCTTGTCAGCGGACAGGCTTCTTCCTGGCCGCAGACCATCGCCCGGTTGGTCGGGTGGGGACATGAAATGGCAGTGCTTAAATCTACTACCCTTCTGGGTTTTACCCTAAACCCGTTCAAGCCCGCTTTTCAGGAATCGTCCGGGAGGTACCGGGCGGAGCAGGTCGACGCCGCCCGGTTCTTAAGGGAGGTAAGGAGCCGTACCGGATTTCCCGTCACCGACATAATCCTGGAAGGGCCTTCGCTGCTCGAATCTTGGATATCCGCGGTGACCCTCGAGACTGAACACCACCGTACCTGACCAGGGCGGGACGGAACGGGGCAAGCTCAAGCCTCGCCGATCCTGGGAAGGTTCGGTTTTCGTGCTGGCAAGCTCGACATCCCTGCTTTATACTCGTTACCGGGAGGAAAGGTTTTTGGAGCAGAAGCTTCAGAGGTTTCTGGCTGACGCTGGAGTCGCATCGCGGAGGGCGTGCGAGCTCCTCATCGCCCAGGGCAGAGTGACGGTGAACGGCGTCCGCGCCCATATCGGTCAGAGGATTGACCCGGAAAGCGACAGAGTCCGGGTAGATCACAGGGAAGTGAGGGTGCCCTCGGGCCCGAAGACCTACATAGCTTTGAACAAGCCACCGGGTTATCTCTCCACGGTAAGAGATCCACTGGGTAGAAAAACGGTGATGGAGCTCCTGGACGGTGTTGGAGCCAGGGTGTATCCTGTCGGCAGGCTCGATTTCGATGCGATGGGCCTTATGCTAATGACAAACGACGGTGAACTGGCTTTCCGCCTGATGCACCCTGCTTTTGAGGTGCGGAAACGCTATATCGTCGAAGTGGACGGGCCGCCTGACCAGGAAAAACTCGAGATGATGCTGGCGGGTGTAGAGATCGGTGACAAGGTCGTACGGGTTGATTCCGCGCGGTTCGTCCCGGCGCGCGGACGAGGAAGGCCCGCGCGTACGAAGATTGAAATAGAGCTTCACGAAGGACAAAAGCACGTCGTGAAGAACATATGCCGGGCGGTGGGGTACGAGCCCCTCAAGCTGGTGCGCGTCGCCATCGGTCCTCTGAAAATCGGTAGGCTTCCCCCCGGACGGTGGAGGCGACTCACCCAGCGGGAGGTCCGGGCGCTGCGGCAAGCTGCGGGACTTGAAGGGGAGGAAAGAGATGCAATCAACGATAGGAAAAGACGGTCGAAAGATTCTGGGCACGATAAAGGAAGTTGAAGACTATCAGGTGGAACAGGAACGACTATTCTCGGCAACTCACGAAGAGATTCTGAGCGGAGCTACCAGCGACGTCTACTTCGTTCGGACCCGAGAGATCCTCTTGCGCGAGGGCAAGGCGGGTACCGTTGTTACGGCGGAGATTTTCCCTGAGAGAGACGGCATCATGGCTGGCATCCCCGAATGTATCCGGTTGTTGCGCGATCTCCCCGTCCAAGTCTGGGCGCTACCCGAAGGCGAACCCTTCCGCGAGAAACAGGCCATCATGAGGATTACCGGGCCGTATTGCGCTTTTGGGATTTACGAAACGGCGCTTTTAGGGATTTTGGCCAGTTCGTCCGCATGGGCGACCCGGGCGAGAGAGTGTTTTTCAGCTGCTGCCGGTCGTCCTTTCTATTGCTTTGGAGCAAGGCACGTCCACCCCGCGGTCGCCCCGGTGCTGGAAAGGGCAGCGATGGTGGGAGGGGCGGCCGGTGCCGCTTGTATACTGGCAGCGAAATTCATGGGAAAGAAACCCGTAGGAACGATCCCCCATGCGCTCGTGTTGATCATGGGAGACACCGTGAAAACAGCCCTTGCTTACGATACCCACATGCCCCCGGACGCGCCCAGGATCATCCTGGTGGATACTTTTCATGACGAAGCCGAAGAGGCTTTGCGCGTAGCTGAAGTACTCAAGGATAAGATCGCCGGGGTGAGATTGGATACGCCTAAGGAAAGAGGGGGAGTCACGCCGGATCTCGTGCGGGAAGTGAGAGCCAGGCTAGACCAGGCAGGGTTCTCGCACGTGAACATATTCGTTTCCGGCGGGCTCACTCCCGAGAGGATGGCGCTTCTTGCGGAAGCAGGTGCATCCGCTTTCGGGGTCGGGAGCTACATTTCTGCAGCCAAACCCATAGACATGACCATGGATATCAAGGAAATCGAGGGGAGACCGGTTGCTAAACGAGGAAGGATACCCGGTCTGACTCCATCGGAGGGATTGCAGCGATACCTGTGAGCGATGCCGGTGAGGCCAGGGGTCTGGTTTGCTCCGTCACAAAGCTAGGACGGACGGAGGTTCTGGTTCGAGGGCCACGCGATGACGCCGTAGAGGCCTACTCCCATGCCGGCGATGGAGGTATACTTGGTGAAGGTGAGGATCGCCCTGAAAACCGCCCTTCCCACGTATGGGCGAGCGAGGGTAACCGGCAACGGGAGATCGCCGGGGTACGGCGGGTAGCAGGCTATCACGACCGAGGCGAGAAGGAATATCAGAAACGATGACGAAAGAATCACCCATCCGAGCTCCTTGTCGGGTCTGACCGTGGCCATATTGATGCCTCCAGTCCTGGCTTCAATGGGAGTATTCCAAGGAGGAGGGTTTCCTACACCTGGGAAAAACTGAATACGGGGTCAAGGTGCCCGCTAAGGGAGAATAGGGAAGTCCGGGAGACACCCTGTGTGTCCAGCCGGCGCGGTGCCGCCACTGTGACCAGCGAGTTCCTCGCAGGTCCCACTGCCGCAAGGCGGGAAGGGGCGAGGCGCGATGACCTGGCAGCCAGGAGACCTGCCTTGACCTGGCCAGCTGGCTTACCTTCGAGCGAAAGGGGGGTTGGCTTGTGACGGACAGGTACGCCCCGGCACTTCGCCGGGGCTTTTTCGTGCTGGGACCATAATCAACGGTTTAATCTGAGCCCCGGTGGCAAGCTGCCGGCGAGTTCGGGTGAAGGGCGGCCCCGATAAGAGGCAACCGGTGGGTTTGCGCTGGCGGGCTGAGCTGCAGGTGAGTTTGAGGAAAGACGATCAAACGACACACCATCAAAGGAGATGTAGAAAACATGACAGGGAATCCTTCGTCTGGAAGATCATCGCGGTCTCGTATAAGACCGGGCCAAGCTGCGGGTTTGTTGGTGGTACTGGCTTTACTCCTGGAGCTTTCGGTGTCAACGATAGCTCTTTCGGGTTGTGGGGGTCCAAAAACGTTCCAGGATATGGCAGGTCGTACATTGACCCTGCCTTCGACTCCCCAACGAATAATCTCGCTGGCTCCGGCCTATACGGAGATCCTGTTTGCGCTCGGCCTCGGCGACAGAGTAGTAGGGGTTACGAATTTCTGCAATAAGCCCGAAGAAGCTAAGAGCAAAGAGAAGGTGGGGGATGCCTTTAACCTCAACCTCGAGAAGATCGTGTCCCTCAAGCCGGACCTGGTGTTCGTGACCGGGACAAGCGAGTCCGCTTACGTGAAGGAAATCGAAAAGCTTGGTTACCCGGTGTTCGTCTCAAGCCCGGCTACGATTGATGATGTGCTCTCCCTTATTGAAAGAATCGGCGAGGTCACGGGCAAGTCCAGGGAAGCCCGGCGGCTCGTCGACTCCATGAGGTCCTCCCTCAGCGAGATAACCTCCGAGGTGCAGTCGCCTGGTGCCAAAAGAGCTTCGGTCTTCGTCGCGATTGACCCCGAGCTCTGGACCGTAGGGCCCGGGTCTTTCGTGCACGACGTAATTACCCGGGCGGGGGCGCTAAACGTGGTGGCCGACGCGGCCCAGCCGTATCTTCAGGTGAGCATGGAGACTTTGCTTGAGCGCTCACCCGACGCCATCCTGATTGCGTTTCCGAAAGAGTCGTATCATCTTTTGGAATCCAGGACCGGATGGTCATCGCTAGAAGCGGTAAAGAACGGCAGGGTTTTCTTCATCGACCCGGACCTGATTTCCCGTCCCGGGCCCGAGATCGTTAAGGCCGTAGAGGCAGTGGCGAGGGCGCTCTATCCGGAGGCTATGGGCGGCAAATGACCGGGCTTCTTTCCGGGGGAAGGACTGGAGGGACTATTAAAAAAGGCTGGGTGACGGCGGGGCTCGTTGCTTGCCTGGCAGCTGTGATTTTCCTTGGGGTGGGGCTGGGGGCCGTCCGCGTTCCTCCCCGGGAGGTCTTCACTCTCCTTTTCAAGGGACCGGTTCCCGGAGATCCCGAGAGCCAGGTCCGATGGGAAATCCTGTGGCGGTTGAGGCTTCCCAGGGTTCTCATGGGTTTACTGGTCGGGTTTTTCCTCGGAATCGCCGGCGCCGTAATGCAGGGGCTCTTTAGGAACCCCATGGCCGATCCGTATATTCTGGGCGTGTCGTCAGGCGCGTCTTTAGGCGCCGTGCTCGGTATCGTGTTTGGAGTCGGGAGAGCTCTCGGAGCGTGGGCTCTCCCGCTTCCCGCTTTTCTCGGCGCGTTCTGCGCGATGGTGGTGGTCTACTCGCTGGCTACCTGGCATGGAAGGACTGAACTGTTGACTCTGCTTCTTTCGGGAATCGCGCTGTCCAGCATGATCTCGTCGGGGGTAGCTTTGATAATGGTGCTGTTCAGGCAAAGGACGGAAGAGATCGTATTTTGGACCATGGGGGGACTGGCCAGATCTTCCTGGAGTTCGGTCAGGGTTTCTCTTCCGTACGTACTGGTCCTCGGGACTCTCATATGGTTGCTATCGCGTCCTCTGGACGTGCTCGCCTTTGGTGAAGAAACGGCCTTTCATCTCGGGCTGGATGTCGAGAGATCCAAGCGCCTGGCGCTCTTCGGCGCTTCGCTGATAACGGCTCAATCTGTGGCTTTTACAGGTCCTATCGGTTTCGTTGGCCTCGTCGTTCCCCACGCGGTGCGGCTCATCATTGGTCCGGCCCATCGCTGGCTGGTCCCCTGCTCAGGATTGGCGGGAGCTTCTCTGCTCGTGCTGTCGGACCTTCTGGCCAGGACGCTGGTTCCTCCGGCGGAAATCCCGGTGGGAGTGATCACCGCGATGGGAGGCGCGCCATTCTTTTTGTACCTGCTGTTCCAGCAAAGAAAACGCGGGCGGGGAACGGAGAGCTAGAAGTCAACGAGGGTCTGGTTTTTTCAGAGCAGGGGCAATCGCCTTTAGGCCCCAAGAGGGCGGGCCGGGTATTCGTGGAGCAACGGATGACCCGGGAAGAAGTCTGCACCGTAGCCCTCAAGCGCCGGCCGTCAGCGTATTCGTGGAACGAGGGATGATCGGGAAATGAGAGACACAAAAGAAGCTCTCGTGCGACTGGATGGTGTCTGGTTTTCTTACGGACGCCGCTGGGTCATCCAGGACGTGACGTTTGCCGCCGCACCCGGCGAAATCACTGCGATAGTGGGGCCTAACGGCGCCGGCAAATCCACCCTTTTGAAGATCGCTTCGGGTTTCCTGAGACCGGGAAAGGGCTCATCGCGAGTCCTGGGCCGGAATGTCGCCGCGATGCCCGCTCGGGAAAGGGGGAAGCTCCTCACCTTCATGGGTGCCGAGCTCGAGCCGGTCTTCGGTTTTACCGTTGAGGAAACGGTGCTTCTCGGGCGATTTCCTCACATAGGAGCGTTGCGTAAGGAGGGCCCGGACGACGTCGCCGCCGCTCGACGGGCCATGAGCCTCCTCCACCTGGACGACCTGGCGCAAAGGCCGATCACCGGCTTGAGTTCGGGCGAACGGCAGAGGGTATACCTGGCGCGAGCTCTTTGTCAGGAGACGTCCATCCTTCTCCTCGACGAGCCCACAGCTCACCTGGATATGGCCTATGAGATGTGGGTTATGGAGGTGCTCTGCCGCACGGCGCAGGAGAGAAAGGCAGCTGTGGTCGTCATCCTTCACGACCTGAACCTGGCTGCGAGATTCGCTTCTTCCCTCTACTTTGTACGGGAAGGGCGGGTTTGCAAGAGCGGTCCCCCTGCGGAAACTGTGACCGCGGAAACCATCCGGGAGGTTTACGGCGCCGAGTGCTATGTCTTCCGTCACCCGGAAGGACAGTGGCCGCAGGTGATTCCGTTAAGGCCTGCTCAGAAATACCCGTAGCGTTCGGGCCCGGTTAAAGAAGAAACTGGGAGAGCGACTGAAGGGCGACGTCGTAGTCTACCACGCGGAACCGCACGATGGTCCCGGGTCGAACTTGACCGAGCACGGGTAGATCCGCCGAAATCACCGACGCTATTCTCCAGTACCCTCCGGTGGTTTGCCCATCGGCCAGGAGTACCATGGGCAGACCATCGGAGCCCACCTGCACGACGCCCGGTACCACCGTGCCCGAGATTATGTCGGTTTCCCCGCTGACCAGCGCCGGACCTTCCAGCCTCAAACCCATCCTGTCCGAAGAAGAACTGACGCGGTAGGCCGAAGATGTGAGGTTCTCGAGGATTTCTGGGTCCCGCCGGGCGCCAGGCGGTGGAGTTTGAAGCTCCTCACCCCGTACGTTTGTTGCCTCAGGTCCCACAGCCGTAGCTCCGCCGGTTCCAGGAACTGCGGGTTCTGGACCGGGGATGACCCTCACCCAGACTTCTTCGCCAGCGCCGGGGAAAAGAGCGTGGCAGTCGATGTCTTTCGAACCAAGCCACGGCAAGGCCGGGTGAGGACCGACTTCCAATACATCGCCTTCTCGGAGCGGCCGGCCGTGAATGCCGCCGAGCGAAGCTCGAACATACGTTGACCTGCTCCCGAGTGAGATAGGAGTCTGGATACCTCCGGCCACGGCGAGGTAAGTTCTCGCTCCCTTGGATAAAGCTCCTATCTCCAGGATCGAGGATTTCCGCAGGACGAGAGGCTTCCACATGTCCACCGGGTGTCCGTCTATGGTCACCTCGGCAGGTGCCCCCGTCACTGCCACCGGCACATCGAGCAACGCCAAGAACGCCGCCCCTGAGTACGTCATCTCGATCCCCGCTGCCCCGGGAGGGTTTCCTACCAGGAGATTCCCGCGGATAAGGGATACGGGATCCGCTGCACCCGAAAGGGGAACGCCGTACTTTCTGAAACCCTTCCGTCCGAGGTCCTGAACTGTTGAGAAAAAGCCGGGTGACTGGACCACCAGCGCCGGCACGGCGTTTTCCGCGGGAATGTTCCGTTGCCCGGTTGGTCGGGAAAGAACCGTATTCCCCGTTCGGTCCCATGCTCGCCTCCCATCCTGTTTCCGTTCTTTTTCCCGTTCATGCTCGCGATCGTGCTGGCGGTCGTTCTCCCAAAGTTGCGCCCGGTCTTGCTCCGCAAGGCGGGCGAACTCCTGTCGGGTTATGGGCCGGAACTTCACGCGCATACCCGGCTCGAATAAGAACGGCTTGTCCCGGTCGGGCGAGAAAACCTTTAACGGCGTTCTTCCTATTATCCGCCAACCCCCGGGAGCTGGAATGGAGTAAATGCCCGTTTGCTCCCGGGCTATCCCTACAGAACCCTGAGGCACGCTGGTCCTGGGTGTCTCCAGGCGCGGCAACGATATGGATGGATCGAGAGTTCCCAGATAGGGGAACCCGGGCGTGAAGCCGATCATGTGCACCAGATACTCTCGGGCGCAATGGCGACGGATGAGCTCCTCGGGGCTCAGTCCGAGCCTTCGGGCCGAATCTGCGAGGTCGGGACCGGCGTCGCCCCCGTAAAGCACCGGCACCTCCATCACAGACTGCTCCCCCGGCTCTGTCCGCCTGCCCAGGAGACTTCCGCTTCCATCTCGACCCAGGAGGTCTAGAGCTTTGTATAAGAGCCCCCGGAGATACGAGGGTGAGACGAGACGGGGGTCGAAGTGAACGGCGACGCCCGTGTACGTAGGCTGGACCTCTTCAATACCGCGGGTACCATTCGACAGAGTTTGGAACGCTTCAGCGAAGGCGGTCACCCGGACAGTCGCCGCGACCGAGATCTCTTCCGCGAGTTCCAGGACAATCGTCCTGTCACCCAGGGGGTATTCTCTCAGCGGAGCATCTTCCGTGAAAGCATCCCAGGTCATTCCGTATTCCTCCGTGTGCCGCGACCGAGATCATGGGCCCGGATGGGACCGGTAAAGCTTTGCTGGTCACTTCGCGCGCCCGGCAAGCTCGCCAAGAGGCCGGAGCGTGACGCCGGCGCTTTCCAATCTCCGGCGTATCGTCCTTGCCATCTCGACCGCGCCCGGCGTATCGCCGTGCACACATATGGTCTTCGCCGGAATCGAGATTTCCTTCCCGTCAATGCTCTTTATCGTGCCCCGCAGGGCGATGTCAAGAGCTCTTCGGGCGGCTTCATCCGGGTCTTCTATGATTGAACCGGGTAGCCCTCGTTTTACCAGTGTGCCATCGGAATTGTAAGCGCGGTCTGCGAAAGCTTCGGCTGCTGCAGGGAGACCCAGGGTATCTGCTGCCTGGAGCAGGCACGATCCCGGAAGCCCCACCAAAATGAGATGCCCACCAGCTCTGGCGACGCCGCGGGCCACGGCCCGAGCGACTCTGTTGTCTATCACCGCCATATTGTACAGTGCGCCGTGGGGTTTTACGTGGGTGAGGGAGCTCCCCCTGGAAACGGCAAACCCGTTCAACGCAGAGACCTGGTATAAGACATACGTTTCGATTTCCCGGGGAGTGAGGTTTATTTCCCTCCGCCCGAAGCCCTGCAGGTCCGGAAGTCCGGGATGGGCCCCGATAGCCAGCTTCAGTTCGTGAGCTTTCCCTACGATCTCGTCCATGTGGACGGGGTCTCCCGCGTGCATCCCGCAAGCTACGTTGACCGATGTTACGAAGGGGAGGATCTCCTCATCGCCCAGACGCCATCTTCCAAAACTCTCTCCGACGTCGCTGTTGAGGTCTATTGCTGTCAGCATCTTCGTTCACCCCGACCGAGGCATGCATTGTTAACCGCTTATCCATTCAACATCGGCCGGATAGAAGCCTTTCATTCTCTAACACATTGGCGAAGTAAGCGTCGTCTCTAGCGCACGGTGGTGGCATCGCAGAGATTTTGAAACTTTTCCCTCAGTTCCTGGAGACGCTTTAACCGCTCCTCGGCTTCCCCATGTTTTTTGCTAGCCAACCGCGAGTTTCGTGCCTCAATGGCCGAATCTAATGACCCTTCCAGTGCCCGGATAGTCGCGTCTATCTTGCTTTCCAGAGTGGAACGGATTTGATCTAAGAGGTCTTCAGTCCTGGCAGCAAAGTCGTGACGCACCCTACCCCGTTGCCTGTCAAACATCTCAACGGCGTAAAACTGCATACGCTCAATGACTCTCTTTCGGGCCAACGGCCTCGGTAGGAACCTCTCCAGTCCTAGAGCCAGAGACGAAAGAAGTCCAGGTGGCTCCGGAATTTGTAATAGAAGTCAAGACGTTCTGGAAGCTCCAGCACTTCATATTGATTTTCAACAGGTACATTAAAAATCTCCGACGCAACGCTCCTGATCTCTCGTATGACATCGTTGGTCTCGTCGGAAAAACGGCGCCTTAACTCGGACAATCTTGCCTCTATCCATTCCTCTTCCCGGTGTCGGAATTCTTCGAATACCTCTCGAATGTCGCTCTCGATCATTCCTTTGAGGAACTCTTCCAGGGTACCCACCGGAAGATGTTTTCGGCGGTTGGCTTCTTCCTCGACTTTTTCTCTGACTCGAGGAATGTTTGTAGACACAAGTTCCGCCAGATGAGACTCGATTTCACCGGTCAGTTCCTGCGCCTCAGCTTTCAAAAGATACAGGAGCTCAGACTTCCTCCTCCTCATGGACTCGGCTCGCTTTTTGAAGAGAGCCGTTTTCTTGGCAAGGTCTTCTTCGGAAGAGTCGAGAGCCTTTATCAACACCCTGAGTTCAAAGTCGAGTCCACCTATCAACGTCAAAGCCATCCGGGCCGCCGAACCAACCATCACCCTTTCAGTATCTTTGGAAAGAAACCTTTCTAGCGCCCTTTTCAACGAGGTGAAGCCGCTTTTGCTTAGAAGTTCCTCATCTCTCGATATCTGGGCGGAAAGGGCGTTTCTTACGGAAACCGGAAAGACAGAAGGATTTTCGATGCAGGCTTGTTCGGTGAGAATGCGCCTGGTGAACGTTACTGCCTCTTCAATTTGCTTTGGATCGAAGTAATCGATTTTGTTCAGTATAAAGAAGACTTTGGCCGCATGTTGCCGGATTTCCTTTAAAAAGTGGACCTCTTCTTGGCAGATTGGGGGATCCACTGACAAGACAAAAACTATGGCATCGGCGCGTGGGATCCACTCACGTGCCACCGCAGAGTTGTGCTCAAATGTTGAGCCGGTACCGGGGGTATCAATTATCCTTACACCTTGCCTGAGAAAAGCCGACGGTATGTGCACTTCGACTGATTCCACCGCTTTTGCGTTACGCGGGTTCTCCCGCTCGGTAACGTAGTCGGCTATCTGCTCAACGGGTACTTCCTTGGTGGTTCCGTTCAAAAACCGAACGATAGCTAGAGGCGTTTCCCCGTAGGTTAAGATTGTGCCGATAGCTGTGACAGGCAAGACCCCCGTCGGAAGTACCTCGGCCCCTACAATTGCATTGATGGTCGTGGATTTTCCCCGCTTAAAAAGACCCATGACCACAAGGTTAAATAGCCTCGATCTCAGCCTCTGGATCCGTTCCACGATGAAGCCGCGGCGCGGATCTTGGTCACCCATGAATTCAGCCAGAGATTCAAGGTACTCATTGACCTGCCCTATGCTGGCTACACCGGGAGCGTCCATTACTTCGCAACCTCCTCGTTACCAGTCGGCCATTCTTTGTATTTCAGTAAGCCGTGATAAGCAGAAAGCAACGACGTCCATTCCGCCTCTTCAGGTTTCCTGTTTGCGTAATAGCACTGAGAGAAAATAACTGTTATTGTCCTCAGGCAGGTTGAGACCTCACTTGATTTTATTTGGGTCTCGATAAGGCGGAGATATTCGAAAGGAGTAAGCGCAGGATGTCTCGGAAACCCCCTTCTCGACATAAATTCGGTGGTACGGGCGTAGAGTTCTTCAAGAGTATTCGGACCTGTGAGAGGGATTAGCCGGCGCAGGCGCTGTAAAGACCTCCTTAAGTTTTGTTTGCGTTCTTTGAGGGTAAGGTCAAGCCACTCTTTCACTGCGCCACTCGATGCCAAGCTCATCCGGGATTCGTTGACGGGGTGTTGTTCTGCCTGTTGCAATACCCGGGATACGAAAAGCCACAAAAGTACAAGGCACGCAACAATTAGAGACCCGGTCAGAAGCCACCTCAACCAAACCGGCAGCGTCCAGGAACTGCTTCTGTCGCCGTAAAGTTTGAGCAAGTCTTCAAGATACGAATCGGCCCCGTGGGAAAAAGTGAAACCGGCTGGCCTGACAAATCTCTGGAGAAGCGTCACAAGCCACTGAACAAGATAACCCACGGGGATAAGAACAAAGTTCAGGATGGTTTCAAAGACCAACCCAAGCTTCCGGAATAATTCCAGTACCACCTCCCTGCCTGCAGATGAGCCCACAGAAAAACCGAAGGCAAGAAACATCGCAACTGATACTACTATTAACGAACCCACGCTCCATTGGACCTTTTTTGAGGTCAAGCTTGGTCCATTCATCTCATGGCGTCTTAGCCGGATAAGAAACATCGACGAAGCTAAAAGATACAAAATTGTATCGCGCAAGACCAGGGTCTCGGGTAAAAGTCGTGTTAGTGAAATAAAGAAGAACACAATACTTCCAATGACCAGCTTTTTTCTGGCTTCCTCGGAGTTAGGAGTCTTAGTAACCGTGTTTATCCCTGCGGCTGACGACAAGACTGATACCGCAATGGCGGTGTAGAACCACGATCTAGAATAACCTGTGCTCCACCAGATAATTCCTAGACAACCAGACAGCCCTGTCAACACACCGGCCCACGCCAAAAGCAAAGATCCCCTCCGGCCATCTCCACCTCGTCTCACTGCACCCGCCGCAGTCCCTTGTCCCAAAAGGTGGCTGAAAAGGATCACTGTGAAGGCATTCACCCACGTAAACCCGGGGTTCAAGCGAGAGCTCAGAAGCGATGCCACTCGTCCCCATAAGAGGGCTTCAGACAAAGACAGAAGCACGCTCTGGACCCAATCTTTCAAAGTCGATCACCTCTCCTGAACGCCAGTCAACTGGGTTCACGGGCCTATAAACCGGTATGGAACGGTAGAACTCACCATGGTCGGGAGACGCTTTCAACACGATTACCGACGTCGTATATCCGTGGGACTGAAGCCTTTTAAGTTGAACCCAGTCTTCCAAAGAGGGATATGGCATAATTGCAAGTATTTCGGTACTTGCCGGCGTCTTCTCCGCTATCTCACACAAGGTTTCGCCGAACTGCCCCCACGGCATAAAGACTCTTGCCAGGTAGTCTAGGATTGCCCGTAAGTGCTGGTTCGAAAGCCCAGGGGCTACGAAGAGATGTTGGCGTGCGTTCTTGCCAGGACAATTTGAGGCAAAACCAAAGGGGATCTCCCGGCAAAGAAGTTCGTTGCAAACCGAGGCGCATATGCATACCGCACACTCGAGGCGCTCTTTGTCTATGCCGTCCCACACATGTTCGCTGGTGTTCAAGTTAAGAGCGACAATTACTTGAGACTGAAAACTGGGCAAGGTCATTTTGGCTTTAAGAGAAGATGTCTTTGCTGTTGCTTTCCAGGCCACCTGGTTAAGCGGTGTTCCGGGGAAATAGGGTCTGATGCCGATTATCTCGAGGGGATCTGGGTTTGTCCATCCGCGGTCAGGTGTCCCACCGGACGGGTTTCTTGGGGGCAAATCCAAGCCTACCAGGGCCAAGAGCCGGGGATATACCACCAACGTGTCAACAGTATCCAGGGTCACTCGAGCTTCCTCCATGCCCATGGGGTCCGTAGCTCTCAACGACACAGGCCCGAACTGAAAAACACCTCTGGACATGCAATCGAACTTGAACTCCCTTTCGACACGCTGGAAACATCCAATGTAAACATCGTTTTGCAAGATGGCCCGTGCGGGTTTGTAGTGTGAGACCACGGGCAGCGAGCCAAGACTGTTTTTATCCGGGACTTCGTCCTCGCAACGGAGGGCAATGACGGGTAAAGGTTTGCGGTTTTCTATTGAGACCTTAAGCCTGATCGAATCGCCTACGAAAGCTCTCGTTCTTTCGAAGTCACGCATATAACAAAGATGCTTCAGGCAGGCACGGGAATACCACCAACCTATGATGCTCGCAGCGAGGAGATAGGCACCTCCTATAGATGCGTGGCGCAGCCTGACCATGACTCCTACGGCAAGCATTACAGAACCCAGCGCTGCGACGGTCCGTGTCGTCATGCTGTTCCTTCCTCCCGGTCCCCTACAGGGACTCTGACGGATTCTAGGACCTCTCGGACGACATCATCCTGTGTTTTACCGCGGTAGAACATATCCTGAGATACCACCAGCCTGTGAGCGAGAACCGGGACTGCAAGATCTTTTATGTCGTCGGGGATAACATAAGATCTGCCCCGAATAAGGGCATAACTTTTGCAGGCTCTGGCTAAGGCAAGGGTCGCCCTGGGACTTACTCCCATTTCGATGCCCCTTAGACTCCGGGTTCGCCTTGAGATTTCAGAAAGGTAATCCACTAGTTCTCGAGAGAGATAAACCTCTTTAGCCTTGGTTTTCAGCCTGGCAATTCCTTCGGTACTGAGCGGGCTTACTTCCGGCAGAACATGCGTACCTTTTTCAAACCTCAAAACTATCTCCTGCTCCTCCTCTTTCGAAGGGTACCCCATCCGGATCCTCATGAGAAACCTGTCCATCTGGGCTTCTGGCAAAGGAAAAGTGCCGCTAAGTTCGACCGGATTCTGGGTTGCCAGTACCATGAAATTACTGGACAG
>DUSS01000040.1 GCA_012842495.1 Candidatus Fermentithermobacillaceae bacterium | reverse complement strand
CTGCTGCCACTGTTGCCACCTCTGCTGCTGAGTCTTGGTCATCGCAGTGAGCCTCCCCGATTTACGTAGGTTCGGGGAGATTATCTTTCACTCAGCAGCGCAAGGCCAGGTGGGGCTATTTGACGCTTAAAAGGGGGCCTTCCGAGGGTCAAAAACGGGTCTTGACCGGGGGATCTCGCAATTCAACGGCACATTGCATTGCGAAAACGTACCCCGTGCCGCCTCTGGGTCGTCCTTAGAAAGGGAACTGTATCCCCCTCATTAAGAGGAGCACACTTTCCGAATTTACAACAACGCGCTGATTTGTATCGCCGTCTCGGTGAGGAACATCTCCACCGACGGGTGATTGACCATCCTTACCGAATTGGTTAGTCCGGAGCCGAGTGGGTATCGCCGTGGGAGCGGGCAGACCGAGGGTTACATCGATCTTTCGCGCAAGAAGCGCCGTACACCCTCCGTGCCCCACTGGTGACTGTGCCCATGCCGACGGCACATTCGGACGTCTTTCGCACGAACCTCTGCCACTGGTCGACGGGGGCTGCGTTCACGTCAATCATACCAACACCCTAAACCAGCTCGCCGATACCCTGTGGGCCATGTTCGAGCAGGGACAGACGCGCAGACAAAGCCCGCGACAATAACGTTAGGACATGTGCTGACGACGGCCAGCCCGCCCCGCACATTCTCTAATGGAGTTTTGTGCTTTACGTTCGTTATCCTCGCACTCATCCAGGGATAAGCCACGCGGAGTTTGTCAGCCGCGTTCCCGAGCGCCGTAGCCTCGAAGATTATTCCCACTTTCCATCGTACAAAATCTTGCCCGAATCGCTGTACACGATGGCCCTGTCGGGCCAGTAGCTCCCCCACGCGTGAGGTCCAGTCCACCAAAATCCGTTCTTCACCGTGCAAGGGAACTCCTCTGTTTTACCGTCGGGTGTCGTCCGCGCTAGGACTGCTCTAGCCGCCCGGGAATCGAGGACCCATCCAGCAGCGCAGTACTGGTTTTGGCCGACTGAACGCCACCCGCCTCCGAATACCCGGCCTTCAGGAGCCAATGGATCGCTCGTAATGGTTACACGGACCCACTTGGTCTCGCTTCCTTCAGGCACTTGTTGGAAGTAGCCCCACACATACCAACTCCGGCCTGGCTCGGGAATCCGGCGGGAGCGTGTCGCCCCTTGAAACGCCGCAATAGCAAGGACCCCGCCTTCGCATTCCTCCAGGACATACCACTTAAGGTCCTTGAACCAGAAGAACGAGCGTTCGAGCTCCTCTTGAATATGTTTCTTGATGCCCTCTGGAACGAGGCTCTCCTCGACCGGAACAGGTTCTACTTTGGGTGTGCAACCAAGGTAAGAGGCACTCAATATTAGCAATGCTAGAACAACCGCAAGAATCGCCAGTGTACTGAGCCTCGGCACTGCCGATCACCCCTCCGTGACATCCCGGTACTTGCACGACACGCCGTCAATGAAGCGAGTACTGCAATGAATTATTCCAAACCAGGTCTGAGTGTGACGTCGGATGTCTCACCATGGTATACCTCGCGTATTACCCATCGACCGTTGCTCCAATCCAGCGTAACTATTTCGTAATCTCCGGCTTTGTGCGGGAAGATGATTGCATAGGAACCCCCAATGCTGAAGAAGCCGGGCATTATGTCTCCAGGCTTGTTGTGGTAGGCAGGAGCAAGTTCATCCACGTACAAACGCAGTAACGCCTTTCTTTCTTGCTCCCCCAGAAAAGCATACCGCCCACTCAGAACGCTGCAGATGCGCGCAGGCTCAGACGTAATGGCGAGCCTATCCCCTACGAGCGCCAAGTAGTAAAGCGATGCTTGCAGATCGAGCCCCGTTAATGCCGAGCCAACCTTCGCAGGGTCTGTCGGCCCATACTTCACGCGCGAGTCAGGTACGGCATAGTCAACGTACCACTCATCGTACAATTCATTTGTTGGTTGACAGCCGTGATAGGCGCAAAACCACCATAAGTCATCTTGCGGCCCTTCACCAAAGACCTCTGCGCGAACCTCGTTGTAGTCCCCGGGTCGCCAGCCACCGTCGTGGTCTTCCAAATCCAGTCCGTGGTACAGCCAAGCTTCAGCCGCCAGATAGAGTGGATCCTTGAAAAAGCTGTAATGATAGCAGGTTGTCCTGGCTGAACCTTGAGCGCCTGTTGAATCCAATTGGGCCTCGTTTTCGTAGCAAACGTACCACTCGGCCCATCCGATGTCTTGAGCCAGACACACTCCTCTGACAAGACACAATATGATACCCGACGCTACTATTACCAGAATACCAGCTAGCTGCCTACGCCACATGACAAATGCCCCCTTTCCCTTCAAGAAAACCACACTTCTCTCCTCTTATCCTATTAATTCCTAGGCTGCTGGTCCGTGTCAAGTCTTTGTACTAGTCATAATGAACGAGGCCGGCTCCCGCAGTCGTTAGGCGTAGGTTACACTGGGTGTGACCTGCACTCCGGTGCAGAGCTACAAACGAAAGGGGAGCCGGTAGATGAATAATGTCACGAAGTACGTTGGTTTAGATGTGTCTAAAGAAAAGATTGCTGTCGCTGTGGCGGACTCAGGGCGAGAACCCGCACGTTACTGGGGCGACATACCGAACCAGGTTGAGTCCGTACGGAAGGTTTT
>DUSS01000039.1 GCA_012842495.1 Candidatus Fermentithermobacillaceae bacterium | reverse complement strand
CCGTTGGTGCCAGCGTAACCCTTGGTATCGGGCTGTTTTTTGCTAATGCGGCTTTGGCCGAACGGTACAAAGCAGGATCCTGGACCAGATTCCTCATTCCCTTTTCTCACTTGGACGTTGACAGAGTTATCAGGCAAGGAAAAACGCCCGGTTCTGATATGGCGATCCTCGCCATCATGTCGCTGGCGCTACTGAGCATGACTGTTTTTGCGTTCGAGAGAAAGGAGATAGCTGCTTAACATTTGATGTGGCTGCATATCGATCCTTCCAGCGGAACGCCTATGTACCGTCAAATCGCTGACCAGATAAGGCAGGCGGTGGCAGGAGGGATTTTGCGTCCCGGTGACCGCCTGCCTTCGGTCCGCGATCTTGCCGTTTACCTGACGATCAATCCCAATACTGTGGTTAGAGCCTACCAGGAATTAGAGAAAGACGGGTTGATCGAGACAGCCAGGGGTAGAGGAGTGTTTGTGTCCTGCCGCGCAGCCGAGGTTGCACCTGACGAAAAGGTCCGGAGAATAGCTCCGATCCTGGATAGGCTGGTGGCAGAGGCATACCTGCTGGGGATCGGTGAAAACGAACTGTTGGAGCTCGTCAGAGATAAACTCAGGGAGCGAGGAGGTTTGCTGCCGTATGAGTGAGGCAGCTGTTTTACTTTCAGGGATTGTCAAACGATTTAAGGGCACCCCGGCTTTGGCAGGGGTTGACCTCGAGGTGCCTGTGGGTTCAGTGTTTGCGCTGCTTGGTCCAAACGGAGCGGGCAAAACGACTACGCTTCGAATAATAATGGGACTTGTGAGACCAGATGCCGGTTCTGGTCGCGTCCTGGGTGTTGCTTTGGGACAGCGCGGATATCCGCCCGTTTCGCTGATGCAACGCATCGGCTATGTACCGGAGCGCTTTTCGCTTT
This sequence comes from Candidatus Fermentithermobacillaceae bacterium, assembly GCA_012842495.1. GTDB lineage: Bacteria > Bacillota > Sulfobacillia > Fermentithermobacillales > DUSS01 > DUSS01. The sequence continues at coordinate 2,037 of DUSS01000039.1, read as the reverse complement.
GGGAAAACATGACCGGGAAGGATCTGGTCAAATTTTGTGCGGAACTGAATCCCCACATTAAGGTCGAGGTGGTCGACCGTTACATCCACCTGTTTAGGTTACCGATGAACTCGATGGTCAAGCGCTTATCTGCTGGCCAGAAGTCGCAGCTTGCTCTAACACTTGCAATGAGTTCGGAGCCAGACCTTTTGGTTCTGGACGAACCCACCAGGGGGCTTGACCCGGAAAACCGGCGCAAGTATCTACAAGCTCTTCTTGAAGATGCGGTCGAGAATGGGAGAACGGTGATCCTCTCAACCCATGAGATAAGCCACGTAGAACGTATAGCCGACCGCATGGCGATCCTGAAAGACGGCAAGGTGATCCTGTCCGGCAGAGTCGACGAAATCATAGACAACGAAAAACGCATACGAGTGACGGGTCAATTCGATGATGTGTCTGTGTCCCGAATATCGTCCATACGCGGCGTTCGCCGGGTGTGCCGCGAGGGATCTTCTTTGCTCATCCACGTGAGCAGTAACGTTCATGAAGTGAGAGAAAGCCTGACGAGACTTCCTTTTATCGCTGGCATACAGGTTCTGGATCAGAATCTTGAAGAAGTTTTCTTGAGTTACACCGCAGATATGACATATATGGGATAGAGCTTGCTCTTAAGAAGCCCACTGCCTCGGACGTTATGTGTCGATTTGCAAAGAAGGCCTCATCAGGCCATAGTATCTTGACGGCCTTTCCACAATACTTTCACGGCCTCTCCACAGTATTTCCAAGATATCTTGAAAGTATCTTGACACTTTCTACGTATACTTCCTGGTAGGAAAGCACGGTCATCCAAGTCTCGCGCGGGTCGGTTGCTCGTGCGGGCAGTCAAGAATTGAGGAGGAGGATGTTTATGAAAAGGGCAGCCATAGTGGCGCTGGCGGTGCTCCTTGCATTGGGGCTTGCCGGACCTGTTCTGGCCAAAGGCTTTGGAGGGGGTGCTTTTTGCGGTGGCTTCTTCGCAAGGGATCCTGCTGCGTTAGCTGAAGTCATCGCGGGGTTGGGGTTGAGCGATGACCAGGTAGCGAAGATACAGTCGCTCCAGCAAGATGCATATGAGAAACTCCAGACTATACAGGAAACCATGTGGAAAAAGCAGCAAGAGCTCAGGACCTTGCTGTGGCAGAAAAACCCCGACAAGAACGCCATTTCTGCCAAGTGGGAGGAACTGCGTCAGCTTCGTCAGCAGATGCACGATATAATGCAGGAACTCCGAGACCAGATGCGCAGCATCCTATCGGAAGAGCAGCTGAATAAGTTACAGCAAAGCCGGCCTTGCGGGAAAGGCCGGTGGCGAGCTAACCGTCCTGGCCGTCAAGCAAGAAAAGCTCCTGGTTCCACCTTGTAAGCAATAACAGCTACTAATCTTTCGGACCAGCGACGCATGGCGGTGAGGTCCTATGCCTCACCGCCGTATCGTGTGCCCAGACCACGCGCTCGCCCCAAACACTCCACTAATTCTGTCGACCTCTTCCCCCGGGAGGAAGGTGGCGATGAAATACAAAAACCCTCGACCGGTACGTAAGCCACATCATTCCTTACCACGACCGGTGCGAGGTTGTGCTGATTTTCGGGTGTGGTGGTGTCGGGAGCGGGACTTGAACCCGCACGGCTGTCGCCATACGCCCCTCAAACGTACGCGTCTGCCAATTCCGCCATCCCGACACCAGGAGGCATCTTGCATCAGTAAGTATAGACTGAGGTGCGCAAGCTGTCAAATCAAATGTGATCAGTGTCCGTGTCAAGAGTTAATAGGCGACCTTTCTTCCGGCTGTGACCCCGATTTCTTCCTTCGACCCAAACACGATCTCACGCAGGACGTGTTTCACAAATAGGCTACTCTGGCAGGGACCGGAAAGTGCCGGCACCCTCGCTCGAAGCCACGCTCCGATTTCTTCTGCCTTGGCGTCCAGCTCAGTAGCGTTGAGCTCTCGCCATCCTGTCTACTCCTTCTTCGCTCCAGCTTGCACCTCTCCGTTTCATCCGCCTGGCTATGTGATG
>DUSS01000038.1 GCA_012842495.1 Candidatus Fermentithermobacillaceae bacterium | reverse complement strand
GTTCCGATGGAGCGATAATACCCCGCCAGCCGGTCCGTCTCCCGGTTCACCACCAGGTATTCCGCCACTTTGGAGACAAACGCGAAGGATATTAGACCAATAAGGAGTACCAGAACCAGTGTGCGGGCGGGCTGCCGCAGGGCAGATTTCAGACACACGTTCTTTCTCATCTACGCGTCACTCCTGTTTGATGCTGACAAACCGGTGGCACCTGAGTTAGCACCCGGTGCCACCGCGTTGCGAAATACCGCGCTGCTCTAACTGATCCAAGACTACGACTACCGCGACAACAACGCGACTGCCCCTATCGGGATACCTTAGCTGGCGTGGGCAGCATGTTCATAGTCCCGCAACGGACTGTAGTTCTCGTCGCGGTAGTTCATAGTCGCCTCTAGGCCGTTGTGGCCGTTAGTGGCACCCACGCCCTGAAACAGCCTGCGCTTTGAGTTTCTTCAACTCTCGCGGCGCCGAATCAGCGAAAACGCGCTTGCCTGACATAACCTCGCGCAAGTATTGGAAGGACGGCCCGCTGATGGGTACGAATTCATTCTATTGACATCCAGAAAGTAGCAGCCGTTTGGGGTGCGAAATAGCTGGATAAAGGGCTTCTCCATTCTTGGCTCCCCCTTCCTACAATGGGTCCAGACGAGAAACATACCAATCTACGATTCGTGGTCCACATTCCAAGTTCCTCTTGGCGGCCTCTGCCCGGCACTCAGAAAGCTGTCCGCACTGCTGGAACTATGCCGCGGTGTTCCCGTCGACACAAGTGGTCGCCCTCAAGCAGGGCGCCCTTTTTCGGACCCGTGCTCCAGGGAGGCCATGCAGCTGAGAGACTGTGGTTCGAGGGACGGGCGTTTCGTCCGGCGTCCGGGTATGGTAACATGATGCAGCGAGATCTCATGGCTGTCGCAGAGCGAGGGATGTGCGGTGCGTTCCGGGCACTCGGGGGGCATGCTGCTCAAGGCTTTCGACGAGCTGTGCCGTCGCCTTCGAGACGAATGCCTCCGGGTCTACGGCTCCAATCTGACCAGTCTCGTCGTCTTCGGCTCCGTCGGGAGAGGAACCCCGACGCACGAGTCAGACATCGATATTCTCCTGGTGGCAAAGGAGCTACCACACGGACGCATGGCGAGAATCCGCCAGTTCCAGGAAGTGGAGAAGCGTATGTCGGAGGACCTCCTGGAAGTCACGGGTTTCGGCATTCATACGAGGCTCTCGCCCTTGTTTCGCACCGAATCCGAGATGGAGCTGGGTGGGTTAATCTTCCTTGACATGGTAGAGGACTCGAAGATCCTCGTAGACAGAGGTGGTTTCTTCGAAAGGTATATCGCATCGCTCCGCGAAAAACTGGTATCCATGGGAGCAATAAGGGTGCGCCGCGGCAGCAATTGGCACTGGGTGCTGAAACCCGACTTGAAACCCGGTGAGGTGTTTGATATATGAAGAACCTGACCCTCGCACAGAGCTACCTGATAAAGGCGAAAACGAGGCTTAAAGTCCTCAGCGTGTTATACGACGAGAACGCCTTTTCCGACGTGGTAAGGGAGGCGCAAGAGATTGTCGAGCTAGCTCTCAAGGGTATGCTCAGACAAATCGGGGTGGAACCCCCGAAAGTGCACGATGTCGGGGACCTTATCGTGGAATACAGCGATATGTTCCCGGAGTCGGTTCGGAAGGATGCCCATACGCTCAAGGAGATCTCACACTGGCTGCGTAAAGAGCGGGAATTCGCCTTCTATGGCGAGGTCGATCTCATTCCCACGCTGGAATACACACCGGAGGACGCCCGAAAGGCAATGGATGACGCGGAAACCGTCGTGCGCGCAGCCGAAAGCTGCATACCGCTGCCGGAAACCTTTCGATGAGCCCGCAAGCTTTCTTCAACAGCCAATTCGCATATGTACGCTGTGACCTCACCGTCGGACAGCACCCTTAGAAAACCTACCCCACTCGTCCTGCCCGTTCCGCCACTGAGGTGGGCCAGGACCGCTTCGGCGCGGTAAGGGTCTCCCCACCGCTCGCGGATCTCGGCGCCGGCGGAGACAGCGGGACTTCACCACCGTGAAGAGGGCTACGCCAGGTATTCGGTGGGGTAGTGACGAGGCACATCGACAGAGGCCGGCGGGCCCGGCCTCCGTTGAGAGGTTTGTGCCTCTACCGGAGGCCATTTTTTAACGAATTACTTGATCACCTTCACCCGAGAACCCACTTTGTCGATAAATCTTATGGCAAGATGAGGAGAAGCGGAGAAACGGGGGAGTTCACGATGTCACGCCTCACTAGCTACTACGGCTTGGTGCGCGAAGAAATCCTCGAGCGCATACCCTACTGGATCACTTCAATGCTCGACATCGGATGCGGGACGGGAGCTCTCGGGGCCGCCCTCAAGAAGCGCAACCCGGCATGTTATGTGGCGGGGGTCGACATCTTCCCTCCGGCGGTGAGCGAAGCAAAGCGGGTTTTAGACAGAGTGTGGCTGGGCGATGTTGAAGACCTGCTGAGGCGGGGACAAATAGAATCCCCTGACGGCGGCTTCGATGTGATCGTTTGTGCAGATGTTTTGGAACACCTGGTCAATCCGTGGGAGACTTTAAAGCAGCTCACCCGCCTTCTCAACAGCCGTGGTCAGATAGTCATCAGCCTGCCCAACTTCAGAAACATCGTCGAAATCAGTTCTCTCCTTTCCGGATCTTGGAGTTATGCGGAAGCCGGCATTTTCGACAGAACTCACCTGCGCTTCTTCACTTTAGATAGCGCCAGAGAGATGATCGAAAATGCGGGATTGGAGATATATTCGACTCGTTTCGTGGCTGATCCCAGGGTACGCGTAGCCCGGCGCGAGCTCTACCTGCCAGAAGAAATACAGTTGCCCGGACTGAGACTCTCCCGCAAGGTATCGGAGCGGGAATTCCATGAGCTGACGGCCTACCAGATGCTGTTTGTCGCCGGCCCGCGTGAGAACCAGCGAATACCGGCGGAATTGGATGTTTCCATTATCATCCCTCATTATAACCACCCGGAGCTTATAAGCCGCTGCCTTCAAGCCATCCGCAAGAACTCCGGCCCTTCCTCCGCTTATGAGATAATCGTGGTCGACAACGGCTCCACTGATGGCTCCAGAGAGTTCCTGAAAAAACAGCAAGACGTGAGATGTGTCTTCAACGGCCGCAATGTGGGGTTTACTCTGGCGGCAAACCAAGGGGCCGCTGCCGCCCGGGGCAGGTACCTCGTCTTTCTCAACAACGACACCGAAGTGCAAGAGGGCTGGCTCGACGCCCTCGTCGCGGCTGCTTCAGCTGAGAATGTAGGAGCAGTCGGAGCGCGTCTTGTACACCCTGGTGGCGAACTTCAAGAAGCAGGGGGCGTCATCTTCGCGGACGGCTCACGCTGGAGCTACGGGCAAGGGCAAGACAAAGACGATCCTCGCTTCCTCTACCCGCGCGATGTCGATTACTGCAGTGCAGCAGCGTTGCTGGTAAAAGCGCGTGCGTTCTGGACCGCCGGAGGATTTGATCCTTCGTACGCACCGGCTTACTACGAAGACACAGACCTTTGCTTTTCCCTCCGCAAACACGGATGGCGTGTGGTCTATCAGCCGCAAGCGGTAGTCGTACGCCTTGGAGGAGAAACGGCTAGAAAGAGCCTTGATCAGGTCATGAAGTCGCACGAAGCCGCCAACCAGGCCCAGACCAGGTTCCGTTCGAAGTGGGCCGACGAGTTGCAGCAATATTACCCGGTAGGCGGAGCCTTCCTGGAGAGCGCGGCGCACAGGGTTCCTCCTCTCCGGATTCTGGTCGTTGACCAGATCCCGCCTCTATTCGATCGCGACTCTGAAGGGCAGCGCATGTTTCAGATCATGCAATTGTTGAAAACGGAAGGACACACGGTCTGCCTTTTCACCCTCTTTGAGCACGGATTCCAGGAATACGTGAAAACCCTCCAATCCACCGGTGTCTGCGTCGTTTCGGGTGCGGGAAACGATGTTCGAGATAGTACGTTGCAGGCCGTCATTGAGAACACCAAAACCAGGTTGGCAGTGCTTCTAGCTTCCTACCAACCTCACATCGTGTGGGCGGAAGGTTACCAGACGGCAGCCGTCATTGCCGAGACGGTCCGGTCGGTTGCTCCAAACGCCCATCTCATCACCGGCGCCGTGGATCTCCGGTTTCCGCACGAGGAGCGCATGGCAGAGCCGCAGGGCACACCGGAGACGGACGCGAAGGAGCTGGCGATATACAAGCAATCCGACGCGGTCATAACCACCACCGAAAAAGAAAAGGAGATCCTGATGCAGGAGCTTCCTTCGAAGATGATCCGCGTCGTGCCCCACGTCCACGTGCCCGACCCCACACCGAATCCTTTTGGCGAACGAAACGGACTGTTGTTCGCCGGGGATTTCCGGCAGCCCTCCCATCTCGACGGGATGGTGTGGTTCTTGCAGGATTGTTGGCCGGCAATTGTGCGGGAAATCCCCGGCATCTGCCTGTATATTGCCGGCGATCCCGTACCGGACGCACTCAAGGAAGCCGTAGCCGGTGCTATGCGCTGCGGCGGACAAATCCAGATAATGGGCCGCGTTCCAACCTTACGGCCTTTGCTGAACTCGGCGCGCCTCTCGATAGCCCCCCTGAGGTTCGGGGTGATCAAAGGGAAAGTCGAGGAGGCGCTGGCTGCCGGTCTTCCGGTCGTAGCGACTCCCACCGCAACGCAAGGGATGGGGTTGGCAGACCGTGTCAATGTTTGGGAGGCCGAAGGGGCTCAAGCTTTTGCCCGGAGAGTTGTGGAATTATACTCGGATGCGGCCGCTTGGGAGACGCTGCGTAAGAACGGTCTTGAGCACGCGGCGCAACACTACAGCCCCAGGACTGTGACGTTTCAGCTCCGCGAGACCCTGCGCCCCCTGGTATACGGTACAAACAAGAATCTCGGCCTGTTCGGTTCGAGGGATCACGCCCGGAAAGAATCGTTTGTCTCGATTGTCATCCCCTGCTGGAACAATGTCGAGTACACCCGGCTTTGTGTGGATAGTATCTTCCGCAACACGGAGGAACCATTTGAGCTCATACTGATCGACAACGGCTCTACAGACGGCTCTGCTGAGTATTTCGAGAGCTTACAGGAACAACATAACAACGTGGTGGTAATAAGCAATCCTCTCAATACAGGCTACGGGTACGCGTGTAACCAGGGCTTGGCCGCTGCTACTGGTGATTATGTGGTGATCATGAACAATGACATAGTGGTTCCGCCAAATTGGCTGCGTTTACTCCTGCGCCCAGCCCAGGCTCCACAGGTGGGTATCGTAGGGCCGCGCGCCAATAACGTATCAGGAAGCCAGTGCATTGCTACTTCCTACGGAAGCAACCTGGATCTAATGGAAGGCTTTGCACAGACCCTGGCACGCAAAAACGCTTACCAGGGTTCCTTTGTCGTCCGCGCCGTCGGCTTTTGCATGCTGGTCAAACGCTCCGTAATTGAAGCCATCGGTGGATTTGACCCGCGTTTCGGTATCGGCAATTTTGAGGACGACGATTTTTGTGCGCGTGCCCAGCTGGCTGGTTTCAAGATCTGGATAGCAGATGATGCTTTCGTTCACCATTTCGGAAGCGTTTCCTTCCGGAACGGGGGCATCGATTACACGGGACTCATGCGGCGCAACTTTGAGCTTCTGAAGCTAAAGTGGCGGATTGCGCCGGAAAGTCAAATAGAGAACGGAATCCCCTACGAACAGATGTTGGCCCAGAGCTTCTCAAAGGACTGGCACTTCTGCCCTTTTACGCCGCAACACCTGGCACGGGAAGACTACAGCCCCGTGTCTTTGCAAGAAAAGAGGACATATCACTTCATGATCGCTCCGGATTGGGAGCGTGTGGGCGAACGCTGGGCTGAAGCGATAAGGGCGTTTTATGAAGCTTTTGACGCTTCAGAGGATGTTGGGTTGTTGCTCCGTATAGATCCACTCCTGTTCCCCGACATCAGCTCGATCCTCGAGCGTCTCAGAACTTGGGCGGCGCGTGAGAAGATAGACCTGGACGAGCAGGGGCGTCTCATTCTGGTAGTGAACGATATCGTACCGCCGCGTGGTGGTGCAGCGGTCTACCGTACAGCTCACGCCTTTATCGATACGGCTCCGGCAGGTGTCTTTAACAGATATGCCGAAGAAGCCAGGGCGTGTGGGTTAACGGTTTGCCGGCCGAATGCCCGGGACCTCCGAAACGCCTTGATGAGCAGGCAGCTGGTGTAAAGGAGGCCGTTAACCCCAGTGCTCGGAACAGGCTGGAATAAGTGGCAAGCAAATACCGGTCTCGACGGAAAAGGGCAGGGATGCTTCAGTGAGGATTCTCGTCACCGGCGGAGCCGGGTTCATAGGGAGCAATTTCATAAGATATGTTCTCCGCAACCGTTCCGCCTGGCATGTAACTAACCTCGATAAGCTGACATACGCGGGGAATCTTGAAAACTTGCGCGATGTTGAAGGGGATCCCCGTTACTCGTTCGTCATGGGGGACATCGCCGACCGCGAGTTGGTGGACTCG
>DUSS01000037.1 GCA_012842495.1 Candidatus Fermentithermobacillaceae bacterium | reverse complement strand
GACCGGATGGGGAGCCGGGTGGTGGGACCGCATCCTCCACCGCACTCCTCGACATACTACAAACTGAGCACAGAGGCATTCAAGACTCAGACAGGAGACCGGCCCGGTATGGTGTCGCTTTTCAAAGATAACCGCCGCTTTGGAGTCGTGCTACTCGTCCTCATGGGAGCACTGATCGCTGGCTCCGCTCTTATGTCTACCGCGAGGACCACAGAAGCAGGCGAATTCAGCAACATCTTCCTTCCAGGAGGGTATCGCATAGAACCCGTGGCCACGGGACTCACCTGCCCCACGTCCATAACATGGGACTCGCAGGGCAACATGTATGTGGCCCTGGCGGGCGATCCGTACGGAGGTGCCGGAGGCGAGCGGGGCAAGGTAGTCCGCGTATCGGGAGGAAAGGCGGAGGTCGTGGTCGACGGTCTGAACCCTCCCGCCACCGGCGCGAAGTTCATCGACGGTGACCTGTACGTGTCCCACAGGGGAACGCTCTCGGTGTTTCGGAATGGAGTGAGGACTGACCTGATATCGGGTCTTCCAGCGGGCGACTATTCTACGGGCGAAATCGCCTTCGACGGCGACGGATGGATATACGTGGGAAACGGCACCGTCACAAACTCCGGCGTGGTGGGGGAGGACAACTTCAAGATAGGCTGGGCTAGGGAACACCCCGATTGGAGCGACGTGCCCGCGAGAGAAGTGATTCTTTCCGGCGAAAACTATTCGTCGCCTGACTACCGCGCGTCGCCACCGTCCGGAACGGTCAGCACCGGGGGGTTCGTGCCGTTTGGCACTCCTACGAACCCCGGTCAGAGAGTGCCTGGAAGTGTCCTGGCCAGCGGAACTATCCTGAGGGTCAGGCCCGACGGCACCGGGCTTGAGGTATATGCCTGGGGGCTCAGAAATCCCTTCGGTCTCGGGTTTAACCCGCAGGGTGAACTTATCGCAATTGACCAGGGATTCGATGACAGGGGGTCGAGGCCCATAGCCGGGGCGCCGGACTCGGTGTATGTCATCAAGAGAGACTCCTGGTACGGCTGGCCGGACTACGCTGCCGGGACGCCTGTTACGGACCCCAGGTTTCGGTTGCCTGCAAAGGCGTCGCCCATCAACTTTCTTCTGAAAGACCATCCCCCTGTGGAGAAACCCATGGCCACACTTGAGCCTGACACAGGAGCAATGAAGTTCGACTTTGCCCCCGCGGGCTTTGACAAGAGACAGCGCATGTTCGTAGCCGCTTTCGGGGCCGTGGAGGTCCTTCCGGGTCCTTCCTCCGGCGGAACGCATTGGACAAAGCGGCTGGCGGCTCTTCTGGGGGAGGCCCGTGAAAGCGCGGGCGGCCAGGTGCTCGTTCTCGACCCCTCCACCGGCAAGGTCGAGTCCTTCGCCTACACCAGGAAGGACAGAATCTCTGGCAGGGACGAACTCAGGCTGAATCACCCCGTGGACGTCAAGTTCGGGCCGGATGGGTGTCTCTACGTGATCGATTTCGGCGTGGTCGAGGTCGCGGGCGACTCGCGAGAGGCTGTGTCCGGCACGGGGGTGATCTGGAAGATATCCAAGCAGCGTTCGGAGTACACCGAGTTCGTCACGGAGACCCTGGCTAATCTCGATGCCGCAAGGAACAAGCCGTGGAACCCCGATTACGCACCTCTCGAAGCCCGACTCAGGGAATTCCTCTCGGCGCAGCCGGAGGAGTGGGGCGTTTACTTCAAAGACCTGGTTTCCGGGGACACGTTCGGAATAAATGAAAACGTCCAGATACCCGCGGCCAGCACGGTCAAGGTGGCGGTGGTGCTCTACGCGAGCCAACTCGTGCACGAAGGCAAACTGTCCTGGAACGAACGTCTCATATATTCGTCTGAGCGAGACTGGCGGAGCGGAGCAGGCACGCTGCAGTTCACGGCCAAAGACGGGGACACATTCTCCATAAGAGAACTGGCGGAGAAGGCCATAAGAGACAGTGATAATGTTGCCTGGAAGATGCTGGAGCGCAGGTTAGGCAAGCAGAATATCATAGAGTTCATGAGGAGGATCGGAGGAACGGTAGTCTATCCCGGAGGTCAGAACATCTCCACGCCGAAAGACAACGCGACTTACATGGAAGCGGCACTGAACTTCGCCCGGCAAAGCCCGGAGGGGCAGAAACTCATATTTGACCTGGCACACACGGTGTGGAACACCGGACTGAACCGGTATATCACTGAGGTACCGGTGGCCCATAAGGAAGGAGACATAACAGGCGTCGCCGACGATGTGGGCATAGTCTTCAGCGATTTTCCGTACATACTTTCAGTTATGTCCCGGGGACATGAGGACGTCGAGGCCGGTTTTGAGAAGATCGGGCAGATTTCCCGCCTGGTTTACGACTACCAGCAGAGCCTCATTCGGCCGTGAGTAAGGCCGGTGTTTGGTGCTTCCGACTCCGGGCATTTTCGCCGGATCAGCCGGGTGCAGGCACAACCCATTAACAAGCTCAAGGTCGTTACCGGACAACCCTACGATGCGGACAGCCATTGTTGCTCCACCTTCATTTTCCCTGTCTTACCCGCCTTCCAGAGGTACGCAAAGTGTGAAGGACTACCGGGCAGTCCTCTGCAAGTAATCTAAAGCCGAAGCACGGGCAGCCTCTACTCGTTCAGAATCGAAGGCCACCTCAGGGTGCTGCCCGTAGCTGATTTTCCCGGGAAACGCCATCTGCAGGTCCGCAAGGAGCTGGCGGATGGCCTCGAGTTTTTGGGCTGCCTCGGGCGGAATCGAATCCCACTCCGGAGTGACGCCAAGGCGGTCGAAAGACATCGCGTACCTGGTCTCGTCTAGAGCCGTCGCCATGTCTTCCCACGCTTGCCAGCGCTCAGGGTCCAGATACTTCAAGTGCCTGATGGAGTCGGCAGCTGCTCTGAGGTAGGGATCGGCTTGTGAGAGGAGGACGTAGTCCTTGATATTGCCGGCGACCGCCGACTGGATGGTGCTCTCTGCGTATCCGAGATAGACCGGGATGTAGTCAGCCAACCTCGCCAGCATGTTCCCGCGATCCAGCGCCATTTGGCGATAGGTGAACAGAAGATACGCGTTGGCGAGGAGACTCAGTGTCACAAAGCCTATTAGTGTGACGCGAAGAGCTCTCAATTTCATCTGCGATGCCCCCCGGTACAACAGATATCAGTCAGTTGAGCATCCGGCGACTGCCGGAGTTCTCTGCTTGGACGTTAGCACAGTGTACTTAGTTCCCACTTACTGAGCTGCAGCACATACACATTATACATAACTTCGCCCCCATCCAGCCGATGGACGGTTATTGCTCAGCTGTACCAGACACCTGTTCGGTTGCGGTACGCACTCGTACTCTTCAAATCCTATTTTTGGCAGGTTCCCTGTCACCCGTGTGCTTCGGAACCCCTTTTTGAGGAGCATCTGCTTTGTCTGGTTCCCGAACGGTACAATGCGGGCTCAACCCTCGGTTCGGGCATGGCCCTGGAAAGAGGTCCGGCAAGGCGGGAGACCGAAATAGTGGCAGGTGAAAAATGCAGCGCGGAGGCGAGCCTCATGGACCAAAAAGAACAGCTGTTGGTTACACTCCAGCTCTCATACCCCGCTCGACGACGGGGGGTACCTGTTTAACCGATTCGGTGACCTCGAACCAGCGCGGCAGGGTGGCCAGCCTTGCCTCATCGCCAGGCTCATACTTTCCCGTTTTCACAAGTATACCCGCGGCTCCTATCCTGACCGCACCCTCGATGTCGGTCGTAACGCTGTCACCGACCATCACAACCTCGTCCGCGCACAGCCCCATTTCGGCTAGACATCCCGAGAAAAACTCCTTCTCGGGTTTACCCAGTATTCGAGCGGTTTTGTCCGACGCGTACTCCAGAGCTGCGACGAACGCTCCGGTATCTATGTAACACCCATCCGCCCTCACGAGATACTTGCCCTTTTGCAACCCGACGAGCTGTGCTCCCTCGCGCAAGTGGCGGAATGCCGTGTTGAGGCGCTCATATGAGAAATTGTCGCGGAAGTCTCCAACCACGACAAAATCAGAAGGGGGGCTGGCGACGGAAAACGGCTCGAAGAAGGATGTCAATCTGCGCGACACAAGAAAGTGAAATCTCTTTCCCGGGTTCTGCCTGACGAGAGTCAGCGCTGCGTCTGCCGGCGTGTAGATCTCACCGGGTCTTACATCGAGCCCGTCGTCAATGAGTCGCTCTCTAAGCATCTCGCCGGTGCCTGTGTCCGTGTTGGTGAGAATCCTTACTTTCAGCCCGCGTTTTCTGGCCCAATCCAGGCACTCGTTGGCTCCCTCGATCACCTTCCCTTTAAACCAAAGCGTACCGTCGAGGTCGAAGAGAACTCCCTTTACTCGCATAGTGCCTCCCTCTTGTCCTGGCTTCTAGACTGCCTGCAGTCAGAATGGCAGGCGCTGGCCGGAACTCGTTCAAAAACTTTGGTCTAAGCTCGCCAGCTATTCTAGCACGTCCGGGTGGACACTCGACTTATCAGCTCAGTAGGATGACGGCCTCGCTTTGTACACCCAATCGTGTTAGTGGTGGAACTGACCACAGCCGCTTTGTGCATGTTCAAGTGGGCGAGGGTAGCCAAGAGTGAAGTTGCATTCCCCACGCTTTCGCCGCGCGGACCGCTCCAGGCGGAAACAGGACATGTCAGTCAGAGCGCGACGGGATTTGGAAAGGCGTGACAGGGGCTGCTGTAGCTGGAGGCAGGCATAAGACAACCGAGCTATATAATCAACTACGGCAAACCAAAACCGGGGGGTGTATCAGCCTGCCCGACGCTTGGAGACACTCGGTATAGGCCGGTGTGTCGCACGATCTGAACCGGTACAGTGCGTCGAGGATGGGGCCACCCTGGTCTTTTTGCAGAATGTCAGTCGACGGCGTTATGGGTATGTTCGACCTTGTCTACCGTGGCATACAGCTCTACCACCACAACAGGTGGCCTAGAGAGAGGATAATGGCATACAGCGAGGCTTGCTTCCGCCGGCAGGTCAGGTACGCATATGCGCATTGCCCCTTTTATCGCGAATACTACAAGGCCAGTGGAATCCGCGAAGCCGACTTGACGGCCCTCAGGCCTGAGGATATCCCTCCGATCGATAAAGACATAGTGCGGGCGAATTTCCAAGGCTTTGTAGCGAGGAGTCGTGCTGCATCCCGGATTACGGCTCCACAGGACGGGAGCGACGCTGAGAAGGCCGAACGCGCGGGAAATCGGGGCCGTCTATGCGGCGCGTGGGGTCAGCTGCGATCCAGATTGTCATTAGAACATAGCTCGCTTAGCATGTCTGGTGACGACTTGTTCGTAATCCACAGCTCAGGTAGCACTGGAAGGCCCGCGAATTTCCTCTACAGCAAGAATGCAATCACCACAGTGATTTCAAACTTCATCAGGCTGAGCCTTGGCGGAAATAACTCTATCAGACTAAGCGATTTCCCCGTGCGTACTCTCTTCGTTGCCTCTGTGGGAGAAGGTTACGCCAGCTTAGCTCTGGCTCTCTCAGGGCTCAGAGAATACCGTTCCAGAAGTCTTATATTGAACATCAGAGACCCGTACCGACGTTGGGCTGAAAAGATACAGGCATTCCAGCCAACATATATGGCCGGGTACCCTTCCTGCTTGCGCCTGATAGCAGAACTCCAGCAAGCAAGGAAGATTCGCATTAGACCAAAGAAAATCATAACTGGCGGTGAACCCCTGACGGCCGAAACGAAGGCGCTGTTACTAAACGCCTTCGGAGCTGACATCATTGACTACTATGCATCCAGCGAATCTCTCTTTATAGGAGCAGGAGCCAGCTGGTATGAAGGCATGTACCTTTTCGATGATATGAATTACGTTGAAATCGACGCTGCAGGACGTCTTTTGATCACTCCGCTGTACAACGACGTCTTCCCGTTGATACGCTACCGGCTCAACGACGTGATGGCCGGATTTTCCCGCAGCTATGCGGGCCCCTTGCCCTACACGCACGTAGATAGAATCGTCGGTCGTTCGGAAGAAATCATGTGGTTCCGGAACGCTAAAGGAGAATGGGATTTTCTGCATCCCCTTTTCATCGATGAGCTGGAAGTACCAGGCGTGACGGAGTACCAGTTTTTGCAGACGGGCGAAACTAGGTTCACGGTATCCATTGTGGCCGGGAAGGGTACTTCGCCGGAACAGCTCCGGGAAGAAACCAAGAAGCAGGTAGCCAGCTTTTTGGCAAGAAAGGACCTGCAAAATGTCGAGTTCGATGTCGAAGTAGTCGATGAACTGAAGGTGGACGAGAAGACGGGGAAAAGCAGGCTTGTGGTTAAGCAGGGAAACTGGGGTCCTGAACTGGGATCCTGATATGAAAGAACGGTCCGCTCTTTGTTAGGCCACCTAGCGTGAACTCCATCAGACGAAGGAGTCTATCCTGCCAATCGGGTCCGCAACGTTCACCAGCGCAGCCCAAGGTTGCTCCAGAAGGATTTGGTGCGAAGGGGTCGTAGACAATCAAAGATTGGGAGCTCGGCGTGCCAGCAGAGACTGGAGCTCGGTAGGGCCCGAGCACGTGTGCTTGGCAGTATGCGGCTTAGGGGTGATGTACATGAATCGTAGGGCTCTCCGCCATTTCAGGTCCTTGCCGGTAGCGGGTTTGGCCATAGTACTGACCATTGCATGTGCTTTCAGCCTCTCGGGATGCTCCGGCAGGCAACTCACGCCCGAACAAAAACTCGAGGATTTCCGGTACCTGTTCAACGTCCTGCGGGAAAACCATCCGTATCTCGCCCTGAAAGCTAGGGTCGAGGGATATGACTGGCTGGCTCACGAGCGGGAATTCGAGGACGCCATCTGCCGGACGAAGACAGATGCGGAGTTCGCTAAAGAAATCGGTAGAACTCTACTTCTCATAAACAATGGACATACCACCATTGTTAGTCCGCGGCTGTACGACATGATAGTCTCCTTGCCAAAGCAAATGAAGCCCTGGCTGGACGAAGCCGCCAAGACGGATGCCCAGACTGTGAAGAAATGGTTCGACCTCTTCGTAAGTGGACTCACGCCGACAAAGGTCCTGCCGTTCCAGGCCATCTATACCCGGGGCGAGTATTACGTGATAAGCGTTGCAGAGGAGGCAAAGGCCAAAGGGATATGTCCGGGGCAGAAGGTGGTGAGCATCAACGGCACACCCGTCCATGAGTTTGTCGCTGGTCTCAGGGGAAGTATCCAGCTATCCTATGACCCGGGCCACAGGCGAGTTTATGTAGACCAGCTCGTGGTCACCGATTTGTCCGGGACGTATGATGTTGTTCTCGAGAGCCGGGATGGGGCTCGTACTCAAGCGAGAGTCGGCCTGGTCCGACCACCGGGGAACTTCGTGAATCCGGTCTTTCCGACAAACCTCCGGCAGAAGAAATCTAACCTCTACACCGGATACCTGGCAGGCGGTAAGGTGGCCTACATTCACATAAGCCAGATGATTCAGTACGAGGCTTCCGAAGACGACAAGGCGGCCTTGAACAAGTTCTTTTCCGAGATCAAGGACGTGCCTTCGCTCATCATAGATATTCGGGGAAATGGTGGCGGAGACGACCGTTTCTGGTTGCTCAATATAGTGAGACCGCTTGCAACTAGGCCGCTCTGTTGGTCCGGCGGGCGCGTGGCGCGGTCCGGCAGTTACATGGTTCCATTCTTGAAAGCAAACGACGAATTTGCCGGGACAATCGAAGGCGTCTCCGGAGAAGAGGTCATCGTGGACAAAACTGCTCTGTCACGAGACCTCACACCGCTTCAGATCGCAAACCTGCCCCCCGAGACTCTCACCGGTTCCTTTGGGGATATCGTCAAGTCCGCCGGGGTCATGAGCCCGTCCGGTGAGTTCCCGTATAACGGCCGAATCTTTTTACTCGTTGATAGAAGTGTGTACTCCTCTGCGGAAGGGTTTGCATCCTTTTGCAAAGGCTCAGGCTGGGCGACCGTCGTCGGAGGACCCACGGGGGGAGGCGGTGACGGGTCAACCCCTGTGATAACGGTGTTGCCTAATAGCAGGATGGCGGTATTTTTCCCCAGCACGATGGGGCTCAATCCTGATTTCACGGCAAACGAGGAAACCCATACGACTCCGGATGTCCTTGTCGAGCCCGATCCCGAAGCTGTGGTACGGTTTGCTGAAGCTCTGACCAGAGGAGTTTCTTTGGGCGAAGGACCCAACGTGGAGTACGACACAGTGCTGCGGGAGTGTCTGCGACTTGCCCTCGGTGGTGAATAAGAGGGAATCCGAGCCGTGTTGACTATCAAGGGCAATCATCAAGGGCAATCGCCAACCGAATACGTAGCTCAGTGAGGACTTAGCCCGGGGTGAAGGTCGGTGCTAGATAGATGCGGGGCATCTGCGCGAAAAGCGAATCCCAAGCCGCCTG
Organism: Candidatus Fermentithermobacillaceae bacterium; assembly: GCA_012842495.1. Classification (GTDB taxonomy): domain Bacteria; phylum Bacillota; class Sulfobacillia; order Fermentithermobacillales; family DUSS01; genus DUSS01. The sequence continues at coordinate 733 of DUSS01000037.1, read as the reverse complement.
TGAAATGGGCAGGAGGCAAGACCGGTCTCATTCCCCAATTCGAGCCGCTGTTCCCCAAGATAGAATTCACCCTTTACGCGGAACCCTTCGTAGGGGGCGGTGCTGTCTTCTTCCACTTGTTACCTCCGAAATCGATACTCATCGACAGCAACGAAGAGCTTATCAATTTCTATCTGGTAGTTCGCGACAACCTGGAAGAGCTGTTAGCTGACCTGAAAAAACACAAAAACACAAAAGAACATTATTATTCCATTCGGGCACTAGATCCGCAGGCGTTATCGCCAGTAGAGAGGGCTTCTAGATTCCTGTATCTCAACAAAACAGCGTATAACGGCTTGTGGAGAGTTAACAGCCAGGGCAAACACAATGTGCCTTTCGGAAGATATAAAAACCCGAAGATCGTCGACGAGCTTAACCTCAGGTTAGTCTCGGAGGCTCTGAGGACAGCGGAGGTGCTTTGTGACGATTTTAGCCGCGTGCTCGACTTCGCTCGAGCAGGTACATTTGTCTACCTAGATCCTCCTTATTACCCCCTGTCGGATACGGCCAATTTCACGGGTTACACTGCGGATGCTTTCGGGGCGAGGGACCAGGAACGTCTGGCAGGTGTGTTTAGGGAGCTCGACAGAAGGGGTTGTCTCGTGATGTTGAGCAATTCGGATACACCTTTCATACGGCAGCTATATTCCGGGTTCGACATTCAAGTGGTTTACGCCAGACGCGCCATAAACTG